>DATJQO010000061.1:0-4729 GCA_035505695.1 Mycobacterium sp. | reverse complement strand
CTAGGAGGGCGCTGATTAACATGGCGAAGGATTTTCTGCCAACAAACATGGCGATTTCCGGGAGAGTGATTTGGTCGGCGGGTCGCTGAAAATCGCTCAGCGTGCGTTCTAGCGGTGACGGTTTTGACCGATTTTACGTTGTGCCATAAAACTGCCCGTTATTCAGCGCCCTCCTAGTCATCGTGCCACGATAGTGGCGTAGCGGGCATTGAACAGTGGACGCCTGCCGACGGCCTCATCGCGCAGATTGGGCGCGCCCTCGCAGCGGCCACCACCTGCCTACGAAGACGGCACCAGATGGCACTACGACATCGGCCGCTAAGGCTGGAAATTGTGGTGCGTGACATTGAACTCCACCCTGTTTCCAGCTGTCCCCCCGCCGGGCGGCTGCGGAGGCAGCTGGCAAGGTTGATCCCCGATCACGCACCCTGCCCTGCTCCGGTCTGTCGCCGTCGCAACGGCTGGAAGCGGGCCGAGTTATGGCCGACCGGATCAGGGCGGTGCTGGCCGCTATCGAGCGCGGCGCGATCGACGCCACCGGGGTCCAGTGTCGCCCGGCCGCAGAGCGCGGTGGTGGCGTTGACGATGCTGACCGGATAAGGCACGCACCCGTTCGGCCAGTGGCCCAAGAGTGTCCCAAGACAGGCGCGAACATGGTGGAGAAGACGGCACAGACCCGACCATCACATCGGTCTGACCTGGACGTATTGGACGCAGTGGAACAGTAGTTCACACAGTCGGGTTGACTGGGGGTCAAGTGGTCGCAGGTTCAAATCCTGTCAGCCCGACACAGGTTTACGCAGGTCAGCAGTGGTTTTGGCGGACCGGAGTCAAAGCAAAACGACTACCCCTACCGCGTATGTAGCGCAACGGGTAGCGCAACGGCTGTCCAGCAAGTCCAACAGAGGTCATGATGCAGGCGTCATCATGCCAATGAGAAGACCCCACGGGCACCTTGTCGCCAACCTGGAGGCCAAAAAAGCTCAAATTGAAGTGCCGGTGGGGTCTTGCCAAGAAATAGTACCGTCGGCGACCGGCCCGCAGTACGCTGCGCGTGCCGATCCATGAACGGTGGGCGCCGGCGGTGGGCCTCGACGACGTGATCGTCAGCGAGCGGGGCCGGGTGGCGAAGCTGCTCAAGATCGACACCGCCCACCGCTACCCGCGGGTCTCCATCGGCGAAGAGAAACGCTATGTCCACCAGCTGGTCGCAGAAGTCTGGCACGGTCCCCGGCCGGAAGGTCAGCTCGCGCGCCATCTCGATGACGTACCGGAGCACTGCACGGCCGAAAACGTGGCGTGGGGCACTCCCGCCGAGAATTACGCCGACGCGGTCCGCAACGGGCGCATCGCCATCAAGCGGACGACGTCGCGCCGGTCTGAAAAGGAGAAGAACCGTGAGTGAAGCCGACGTGCCACCCCGCTGTGCCCGCTGCGAGCTGTGCGCGGCCGTCAACGAGGAGGCTGCCCAATCAACGACCTTGGTGGGGACCCATCATCCCAGGTCCCATCATGCCCGGCCCCATCATTCCGCAGCCCATCATCCCCCGCATCATCGCCGGCATTCCCTCGTTCACGAACCCACTGACCTCTCGGGCGTGTGCGCGGATGGTTTCCGTGAGGGCGGGATCGTCGGCGGTTTCCTCGGCGATCACGCCCGTGGGTGTGATGGTGAGCTGGCGGCGGTAGCCGTTGGCGTTTCGGAAGAGGGTGGGCAGAGTCGCGCTCATACAGGTCACCTCGACGCCTTGGTCGAGATGGGAGTACATGCTCGATACATGCGTATGGAGTTGGGCGGTAAGGTCCGGGGAATTTGATTGAGTGGTGGTACGCACGCCGCCGGGGATTTCCTCAAGAGTGCGGCTGATCTCGTGATGCCGCATAAACATATCCATGTAGAGCCTCATGTCCGCCATGCCGACGCCGCCCATGCAGCCGTCCCCCTGGGTCAGGCGGATACCTGGCCCTGTCGTCGGGGATTCAAAGATGCTGCGAAGGACATATCCCAGACCTACGACACTGCTCGCTCCCACGGCACCGAGCGCAGCGATCGCCGCCCGTCGCGTCAACCTAGCCATTGCGGTCAGACATGTTCACGGTGTTCACGCAATAGCGTGACGCGCCTTCGATATTCGTCTTCGTCTATCTCGCCGCGAGCGAAGCGGTGCGCCAACGTATCTTCCGGCCCGGTCGCCAGGGAACTGGCCCCCTTGTGTTGGCTGCCGCCCAGAACCAGCGCGCGGATCGCAAAGGCCACCACGACGACCACGGCCACCAGAAGCAGCGCCAACACGATGTACATCACCGTGCCGCCCCACCCCCAACTGCCGCCGTTCCACATCGAGCCGTTACCGCCCCAGCCGCACATCGTCGGCGCTCCTTCCATCGGCTTGATCTTTGAAATAAACGATGCGCTCGCCGCTCGGGAGCTTCTAGGGTCGATGGTCCTCTTTTCGCTGTGTGGCTATAGCATCGCTGCATGGGAATATCACCGCAAGTCGAGCGCATCGAACTGGCCCCGGCAGCAGCACTGTTTCGCTCGCTCGGTGATCCCACCCGCCTGGCAATCGTGCGACGGTTGGCGGTAGGGCCGGCGCGGGTAATCGACTTGGTCGAGGCATCGGGACTGGCGCAGTCGACGGTCTCCAAACACCTTGCCTGCCTGCGGGAGTGCGGCCTGGTGATGTCTGAGCCGCTAGGCCGAGCGTCGCTGTTTCGGCTAACGCAGCCCGCGTTGATCGATGTTCTTGCCTCCGCGGAGACGGTATTGGAGGCCACCGGACAAGCGGTCGCATTGTGCCCCAACTACGGCATGGACCAGTTCGCCACGAAGATGACCGATGACTGCTAAGGGCACCGGCAAGCACGCTGCCTTGGTCGACAAGACACGTAGCTGTGCGTCCTCACAGTTGACGCCGGTCGTATGGGATCGCGACAGGCTTCGTGCAGCGCGCTGGACGCATTGGCTCGCATGGGCAAGCTTGCTGTGGATGTGCACAGAAGGCGTGATCGGCCTCTGGCAAGGATTCGTTTCCGGTTCCATCTCCTTGATCGGGTGGGCACTCGGTAGCGCGGTGGAGGGCCTTGCCAGCCTGATTGTCGTGTGGCGGTTCACCGGCTCCCGCACCCTTTCGGAGACCGCCGAGCGCCGGGCGCAGCGTGGGGTTGCTATCTCCTTTTGGTTGATCGCCCCGTATATCGCCGCTGCATCGGTCCACAACATCGTGGTTGGACATCGACCAGAAGCGAGCCTAATCGGCATCGCCTTAACCGCTGTGGCGCTGTTGGCGATGCCCCTGCTCGGCTATGCGAAGCACAAGTTGGGTGCCCGATTGGACTCCAAGGCGACGGTCGGAGAGGGCACGCAAAACTACCTCTGCGGCGCACAGGCGGCCGCGGTGCTCATCACGTTGGCGGTTGTGGCGGTCTGGCCCGGAGGGTGGTGGTTAGACCCTGTCGTCGGTTTATGTATCGGCGCCATTGCCGCGCAGGAAGGCGTTCGGTCATGGCGCGGTGAGGACTGCGGGTGCTGAATCGATTGCCACACCGGAGTAGCTGTAGCGGGTCCCCAGGAGGGCGAGCGAAACTGATGGAGGATTAGTTCATGCCGACGCCTCAGCGGGGACGCGAGAGCATCGAAATAACAGCACCGCCAGAAGTTGTGTACGACTTGATCGCCGACATCACCCGCATGGGTGAGTGGAGTCCTGAATGCTATCGGTGCGTTTGGCTGGACGGTGTTACTGCCGCTGAGGTGGGCGCGCGTTTTCGCGGGCACAACCGCCTTGGACCCTACCGATGGGAGCGAACGGCAGTAATCACCGCCGCCGATCGTGGCCGCAAGTTTTCCTTCACCACGCTTGATGACCGTAACGGACGCGAACAGACGGAATGGCACTACGTGCTTGAGCCACTGTCGTCTGGGACGCGCGTGACGGAGTCCTTCCAGTTCTTATGGTGCCCTGCCTTGGACCGACTAGTGGAGGCGTTTGTTCCTCGTGGCCGCCAAGTGAATCGAGGCATCAAAGAAACGTTGCAGCGCTTGAAGGAGACCGCTGAGCCAACTCCGTGACCTGTCCTGTTCCACCAGGCCGGCCTCGAGAACCAATGGCGCGACCGATCATCGTCTTGCCGGTGCGGCGACGGTGCGGGGCTGGCTTCGCCGGGCGTCCGACGCGTCGGGGATCCGCACAAGCTCGAGGCGTTCCCAGGCGTAGGCGTGAATCGTCAGGGTGAGCCGGGATGTGAACTCTGCGCGGATGATTGCCGCAGGCCGCGGACCGGGCCTGCGCGACCATGGCTCAAGGGTAGCGGGATCGAGGAAGACGGTGGTGCCGTGTTGACGACGCTTGCCGTTCATCGGCGCCGCGATGAGATTGCCCACCCCACGCCCGGTGTGCACATCCTGAGACGGGAACAAGCGGTCATAGCTACTCAGATGCATGCTGCCACGAAGCCGAAATGCCTCACCCAGCAGACTTGTAGCGATGCTGCGGGCGACCGCTGCCGAGATCGCATGAGCGAAGAAGATCCAGACGTGAGCTCCTCGTCCGGATTGTGACACCTCTAGCGCAGCCGGAATTCCATAGGAGCGAGCCGCTTTCATGTACGCGAGTGCATCGAGCATCGCGGCTTCTTTGTCGAAATCGGCCGCTATCCACCAGCAAGTGTCGTCATCGCTGAGCGGATACAGGCCGATGTGTGCCTCGCCACGCAGGTGGGCGTCAAT
>DATJQO010000060.1:0-3332 GCA_035505695.1 Mycobacterium sp. | reverse complement strand
GACCCCACCGCCGGAACCGCCAACACCGACAGATCCCGCACGTCCTCCAGGTCGTCCAACACGACACCGACGGTAGGACCGCCATTCGCCGACCACCGCGCTGACATGCCGGAACACTGGAGTTAGTTCAGTCAATAGGTGGGCGTAGCGGTCCACCCGCGGCGTAAGCGTCAGGGCAGTGTCGAACGGCTCGGCGGGCAACGGTGCCAGCAGCGTCTTTTCGAACGCCCAGTCCTGGCCAACACTGGTGGCCCGGTTGCCGACACGTCGAGCATCATCGGCGTCGTCAGCGGCCTCCAGCAGCGCGTTGAGTTCCTCGATCGAGTCCACGACCGGCATGGGCACGCAGTGGTTACGCCGAAACCGCCCACCCTCGCCCTCCACGCCACCTTTCTCATGGCTGCCCTCATGACCGGGCTGGCAATACCAAGCCTCAAAACCGAAGTGCGACTTGAACGCAATCCAACGCTCGTTCTCCTGCCGGGAACGCCCGAACAACACCTGCTTGACCGCGCTGTTGAGGTTGTCATAGCGCACCTTGCCGCACGGCACCCCACCCAGCCGCTCAAACCCGTACACGTGGCCCTCCAGGAACGCCTCCTGGCCCTGGGTCAAAAACGCCCGATGCGCCGCCCGTGCCGAGTAGGACAACCGCATGGTGAACAACGCGGTCTTGGCCTTCACCCCGCGCAGCACCACCCACAGGTCGTGAAAGTCCACCTCCGCCTCGGCCGCCGGCTCATGGGTCTGCGGCACAAACCCCAACTCCAGCGGCCTACCCGCCTCGGCAAGAATCTGCGGGCGACGCTTGCGGACATAATCGCGCACCGCGGAATACGACAAACCCACCGCGGCGTGCTCGTCCACCAGCCGCGCCAAAACCCTTCGCGCCGTGTGGCGTTGCTTCTTGGGCGCATCCAGGTCACTGCGCAGCATGGTGTCGATTGCCGCCTTGAACGGCTCCAACCGCGGCGCGATCCGCCACGGCGTCTTGCGTGCCGGCGGAATCGATGACTCCGGCGCCTGACGCACCGTGCGACGGTGCACATGATGCTTATCCGCCAGCGCCCGAATCGACAACACATCCACCCGGTGATCGCGGCGAATATCCGCGAACTGTTCCACCCTTGACCTCACCCTCCAGCCTCACCTTCCTAACCAACGATCCGGAACATCCGGACGCTGATGACGGTGAGGTGGGGCCAGTTCAAGCCCTGTCACGGCCAGGGAGGGCGGATGAAAACAGAAAACTGACATTCGTGCTCGAAGCAACATTCCACGGTTCCCGTGGACGAGATGTGCCCTCCCTCGCCAAGCTACCGGGCGGGCTTACAGGCACCACAGTTCAACCGGGATCGACCGAAACACACTGAGCCAGCATCCGCTCGCCACACCCACCGCGCCACCGCTCACCGAACCAAGACACCGCAGCGACCGACGCGACAACCCGGAATTTTCCAACCCCACGGAGGAGCGAAGCGCCCCTGCTCAGCTACCGTGAGCAAGGGCGTACCTTCCCAACCAGCGCGCCAACGCCGGTCTTGATCAGAACAACAGGACTTTGAGATCATCCACGGGAAGGTGCGCCCACTTATGCCGCCTCGCCGGGGCCCATCCACAGACCTCCGATCTTGTTAACAGTCAAGCGGCGGCTCGTATGGGGTTCGTCGGGGGTGATCCGTATGCCTTGATCGGGTCGTAGGTTTGGCCGGTCTGCAGGCAGTGGTAGAGCTGGCCGAGCATCCGGTTGTACAGGTGGCGCAGGGCTGCGGCGTGGCGATCGCCGTGGTCGCGGCGTGCCAGGTAGTGAGCGCGGGTGGGTCCTTGGCAGCCGGCCGCGATGAACGCCCAGACGAATCCGACGGCGGCGAGCCGGTTGTTCTTCACGTGCCGGTGGGTGATGCGGACGCTGCGCCCAGAGGCTTTGGTGACTGGCGCTGATCCGGCGAAGGCCTTCAATGCTCGGGCGTCGGCGAATCGTGCGCGGTCGTCGCCGATTTCGGCCAGTAATCGGGCACCGGTAAGGTCGGCGACACCCACGAACGAGGTGATGATCGCGTGGTCGGGGTGCTGGGTGAAGGCCGCGGCAGTGGCCTCGCCCAGCCGGTCGACGCTGGCGCACTCAGCGTCGAGGGTGGCCAGCAATGCGACTGATTGGATGCCGAAGGCGTCTTCGACCACGGTGGGGTGTCTCAGCTGCGGCAGCCGCAGTTGTTCGTGGATCGTGGCCGCGAGCGTGGTCAGGCCGCGTCGGCGTCCGGCGCGGTGCAGGGCGGCGGCAATCTGCGGCTTAGACAACCGCGCCGCCTTGGCCGGTGTGGGGGCGATGGCGAGCACCGCTCGGGCTTCGGGTCCGGTGATTCCGCCGGGGCGGTCGGCGAAAGCGTGCAGGAAACCGGGGAAGTATTCCCGCAGCAGCGACCGCAGTTCGTTGCCGGCCCGGCCGCGCCGCCAGGTGGCGTCCTGGTGGGCACGGGCGAGCACGGTGATCGATTGCGCCAGTTCGGTGTCGGCGGGCAACCGACGATGCTGGTCGATGTCGGTACGCAGGATGTTGGCCAGCGTGACGGCATCGCCGTGGTCAGACTTCTTGCCTGACATCGACGTCCGCTCCCGATAGCGGGCCACCGACATCGGGTTGATCGGGTAGATCGGTCGACCGCTGGCCCGCAACACGGCCACCAGCAACCCGCGCGGGGTCTCGATCGCGACCGGAATCTGATCCTCGGGGTCATCGCCCGCATCGGCCAGCATTGCGGTCAGTTCGCTGAATCCGGCGACCGACTCGAGTATGCGCCGTTTGGCGAGCAGCCGCCCGTCGGCATCCACCAGCGCGATGTCGTGGTGATCCTGGGCCCAGTCGATCCCACACGTGACTTTGGGCAATTTTCCTCCTAGGTTGTCGAAATATGTTGGGTGCGTGACCCTTTGAGAGAACGCGCGGCGCCCTAATAGCAAGGCTCTGATGGCCTGACCTCCGATTGAGCCGTTCGCGATCCCAGCAACCCGCACGACCCCGGTCTTCATGGTCAGAGCTCAGCGGCTCCCTGTCGATGAGGTGTCGCTCGTGCGGGCGGGCTCGAACCACGACTCCCACCTCAGCCCCTTCCGAGGAGCAGTCGGCCACGACACGCCGACACCCCGCCGTTCTCCCGGCAGGTCTCGCTGACCGCGGTATCAGTCAGGCGTTTCGCCGACACGCGCCAACCGGACCGCTCACTCGGAAGGTTGCAGAGCAGCTGGCGTTCCAGCCTGTGGACAGGGGTTCAGCCCGAGTTCTGATCAGGAATCTTCCAGTGCCCTACCAAGCTATTAAGTTCTGATCATTGCTC
>DATJQO010000059.1:0-41696 GCA_035505695.1 Mycobacterium sp. | reverse complement strand
GCAGGGCTTCCTCGGGCTGTTCGTCGGCGTGCTGCCGTGGCTGGTGCTGATCGGCTTCTGGATCTTCATCTTCCGGCAGATGCAGAGCGGCGGCTCGCGCGCCTTCGCGTTCGGCAAGTCGAAGGCCAAGCTGCTGACGGGTGACACGCCCAAGCTCACGTTCGCCGACGTGGCCGGCGCCGACGAGGCGAAGGTGGAGCTGCAGGAGATCATCGAGTTCCTGAAGGACCCGCAGAAGTTCACGCGCCTCGGCGGGCGGCTGCCCAAGGGCGCGCTGCTGATCGGGCCGCCGGGCACCGGCAAGACGCTGCTCGCGAAGGCGGTGGCGGGCGAGGCCGGCCGGCCGTTCTTCTCGATGTCGGGCTCCGACTTCGTCGAGATGTTCGTCGGCGTCGGCGCCTCGCGGGTGCGCGACCTCTTCGAGCAGGCCAAGCAGAACAGCCCGTGCATTATCTTCGTCGACGAGATCGACGCGGTGGGCCGCCAGCGCGGCGCGGGCCTCGGCGGCGGTCATGACGAGCGCGAGCAGACCCTGAACCAGTTGCTGGTGGAAATGGACGGATTCGACCCGCGTGCCGGCGTCATCCTCATCGCGGCCACCAACCGTCCGGACATTTTGGACCCGGCGCTCTTGCGGCCCGGGCGCTTCGACCGCCAGATCCCCGTTTCCAACCCCGACCTGGCCGGTCGACGCGCGGTGCTGCAAGTGCACGCCAAAGGTAAGCCCATCGCCCCCGACGCCGACCTCGACGGGCTGGCCAAGCGCACCGTCGGCATGACCGGCGCCGACCTGGCCAACGTCATCAACGAGGCGGCGCTGCTGACCGCCCGGGAAAACGGCACCGTTATCACCAGCGCCGCGCTGGAGGAGGCGGTGGACCGGGTGATCGGCGGACCGCGCCGCAAGGGCCGCATCATCAGTGAGCAGGAAAAGAAGATCACCGCCTACCACGAGGGCGGCCACACCCTGGCGGCTTGGGCGATGCCCGATATCGAGCCGATCTACAAGGTGACAATCTTGGCGCGGGGACGCACCGGTGGGCATGCGGTCGCGGTGCCCGAGGAAGACAAGGGATTACGCACCCGCTCGGAGATGATCGCTCAGTTGGTGTTCGCGATGGGTGGTCGCGCGGCCGAGGAATTGGTGTTCCGCGAGCCGACGACGGGCGCGGTGTCCGACATCGAGCAGGCCACCAAGGTCGCCCGCGCAATGGTCACCGAATTCGGCATGAGCTCCAAGCTCGGTGCGGTCAAATACGGCACCGAACACGGCGACCCCTTCCTGGGCCGCACGATGGGCACGCAGGCCGACTACTCCCACGAGGTTGCCCGCGATATCGACGATGAGGTCCGCAAACTGATCGAGGCTGCGCACACCGAGGCCTGGGAGATCCTCACCGAGTACCGCGACGTGCTCGATACCTTGGCCGGCCAGCTGCTGGAAAAAGAAACCCTGCATCGGGCCGAGCTCGAGGGCGTCTTCGCCGGCGTCGAAAAGCGGCCCCGCCTTACCATGTTCGACGATTTCGGTGGCCGTATCCCTTCGGACAAACCGCCGATCAAGACGCCCGGTGAGTTGGCCATGGAGCGCGGCGAGCCATGGCCGCCGGCGGTCCCCGAGCCGGCTTTCAAGGCGGCCATCGCCCGGGCCAGCGAAGCTGCTGAGGCCGCGCGAGCCGAAGGCGATAGAAGCTCCAACGGCGGCAACGGTTCTCACACTAGTCAAGGAGCCGGTCATGGTCCGGGCGTGCCGCACGGCCCCACGCAGCCGGACTACGGCGCACCGGCCGGCTGGCATGCGCCCGGATGGCCGCCGCAAGACCAACAGCCGAATTATTGGTATCCGCCGCCGCAGGCCCCGCAGCAGCCCTACTGGCAGCAGCCGGCGCAAAGCTACCCGGGTTATCCCGGGCAGCAGGGTTATCCGGGCCAGCCGGGTTATCCGGGGCAGCCTGCTCCGCAGGGCCCGCAGCCTACGAACCCGCCCTATCCGCCCTACCCGACGCCGGGTCAATCCAATCCGGACGGCGATAATGCTGCTGACCAGCGGGGTGACGACGTGACCCGGTCCAACCCGCCGGCGCACGGCTGACGAACGGAGGATCCGATGGCCTTACCGAGTTTGGGGCAGGACACCGCGACTCCATCGATCAGGCTGTTCGACCAGGCGCGTGCCGAGGCCGCCGTGCGGGAGTTGCTGTACGCAATCGGCGAGGACCCGGACCGGCACGGCCTCCAGGACACACCGGCTCGCGTCGCCCGCGCCTATCGCGAAATGTTCGCCGGGCTCTACACCGACCCCGACAGCGTGCTCAACACCATGTTCGACGAGGAGCACGACGAGCTGGTGCTGGTCAAGGACATCCCGATGTACTCCACGTGCGAGCACCATTTGGTGTCGTTTCACGGTCTGGCCCATGTCGGTTACATCCCGGGCCGGGACGGTCGGGTGACCGGGCTGTCAAAGATCGCGCGCCTGGTCGACCTGTATGCCAAGCGGCCACAGGTGCAGGAGCGGCTCACCAGCCAGATCGCCGACGCCCTGATGAACAAGCTCAACCCGCGCGGGGTGATCGTGGTGATCGAGGCCGAGCACCTGTGCATGGCGATGCGCGGCGTCCGCAAGCCCGGAGCGGTCACCACTACCTCGGCGGTGCGCGGTCAGTTCAAAACCAATGCCGCTTCTCGAGCCGAAGCGCTCGACCTCATCTTGCGTAAGTGAGTCCGGCGTCTGTGCAGGTTATGGGAGTTCTGAACGTCACTGACGATTCGTTCTCCGACGGCGGGCGCTATCTCGATGCCGACAACGCCGTGGCGCATGGCCTCGCATTGGTCGCTGAAGGCGCGGACATCATCGACGTCGGCGGAGAGTCGACCCGCCCGGGCGCCGCTCGCATCGACCCTCGAGTCGAGACATCTCGCGTGGTGCCTGTCGTCAAAGGCCTTGCCGCGGAAGGTGTTACGGTGAGCATCGACACCATGCACGCCGATGTCGCGCGGGCGGCGCTGCAGAGCGGCGCCCGGATAGTCAACGACGTGTCCGGCGGGCGAGCCGACCCGGCGATGGCGCCGCTGCTGGCTGACGCAGGTGTCCGGTGGGTGTTGATGCATTGGCGTTCGGTTGGGTCCGAGCAGCCGCACCAGGCACCGCCCTACCGTGACGTGGTCGCCGAAGTGCTTGCCGAATTGCTTGCCGGAGTTGACGCGGCGGTGGCCGCGGGCGTCGATCCGGCCAAGTTGGTGATAGATCCGGGGCTGGGGTTCGCCAAGACGGGACAACACAATTGGGCGCTGTTGCATGCCTTGCCGCAATTCGTCGCGACCGGAATTCCGGTGCTTCTCGGCGCATCGCGTAAACGGTTCCTCGGTACGTTGTTAGCCGAAAACGATGGCGTCCCGCGTCCGCCCGACGGGCGCGAGACGGCGACCGCGGTGATCTCCGCACTGGCGGCGCTGTACGGCGCCTGGGGGGTGCGCGTGCACGACGCGCGGGCCACCGTCGATGCCCTCAAAGTCGTCGGCGCCTGGACTGAGGCGAGAGCCGATGGCTGATCGAATCGAGTTGCGCGGGTTGACCGTTCGGGGCCGACACGGAGTGTTCGACCACGAACGCGCCAACGGCCAGGATTTCGTCGTCGATGTCACCGTGTGGATCGACCTGGCCGACGCCGCCGCCAGTGACGACCTGGCGGACACCTACAACTATGCGGCACTGGCCCAGCTGGTGGCCGACGTCGTGGCCGGGCCGCCCCGCAACCTCATCGAAGCGGTCGGCGGCGAGATTGCCGACCAGGTGATGGGCGACCAGCGCGTGCACGCCGTGGAGGTGGTGGTGCACAAGCCGCAGGCCCCCATTCCGCACCAGTTCGCTGACGTCGCGGTGGTGGTTCGGCGGTCGCGACGCGGCGGCCGCGGTTCGGTGATTCCGGCGGGCAGGTTGTTATGACCCGCGTGGTGCTCTCGATCGGCTCCAACCTGGGCGACCGCCTGGCGCGGTTGCAGTCGGTCGTCGACGGGCTCGGCGAGGCGGTGCTCGCGGTGTCCCCGGTTTACGAGACCGACCCGTGGGGCCGGATGGATCAGGGACCCTTCCTCAACGCGGTGGTGATCGCCGACGACCCCGCGTGCGACGGGCAGGGCTGGCTGCGCCGGGCGCAGGAGTTCGAACGGGCAGCCGGGCGAGTTCGCGGCGAGCGCTGGGGACCGCGCACCCTCGACATCGACCTGATCGCCTGTTATGGCGACACAGAGGAGATCTGTCGGGAAGACAACCTGACACTGCCGCACCCGCTGGCCCACCTGCGGGCCTTCGTGATGATTCCGTGGCTGGCAATCGAGCCGGACGCCCGGTTGACGGTTGCCGGGGGGCCGCGGGCCGTCGCCGGCCTGCTTGCCGAGCTGGAAGCCGCCGACCGGGACAGTGTCCGATTGACTCAGCTGACACTAAAGCCGAAAGGAAAGCCCCCGGTCGAACGCGAGTCGGAAGCCTGATGGGACCGACCCGAAAACGTGACCTGACGGCCGCGGTGGTCGGCGCTGCGCTAGTGGGTTATCTGCTGGTGACCGGCCTGTATCGGTGGTTTCCGCCGATCACGGTGTGGACCGGTCTGTCGCTGCTGGCGGTCGCCATCGCCGAGGCGCTGTGGGCGCGATACGTGCGGGCCAAAATCAGCGAAGGCGAAATCGGCAACGCGCCCGGTTGGTTGCATCCGCTTGCGGTGGCACGCAGCCTGATGGTCGCCAAGGCGTCTGCCTGGGTCGGTGCGCTGATGCTGGGCTTTTGGGCCGGTGTCCTGGTGTATTTCCTGCCGCGGCGATCGTGGCTGCGCGCCGCCGCGGAGGACACCACCGGGGCCGTGGTGGCTGCCGTCAGTGCGCTGGCGCTACTGGTTGCCGCGTTGTGGCTGCAGCATTGCTGCAAATCACCACCAGACTCGACGGAGCACGGTAACGGGGCGGAGAACTAGCGCGCGGCGACTCTGCGATCAACCGACCTGAGAATCGCCGGACTCGCGCGACACGCGGAGTGACCTCGCACAGGTACAGTCAGGCCATGACCGTTCTGTCCCGCGGCGCCCGGGTTCGGCGCGGCGGCCGCAGGCCGGGTTGGGTGCTCTTGACCGCGTTGCTGGTCCTCGCGATGGGGGCCAGTTCCGCACTGGTTTTCACCAATCGGGTGGAACTCCTCAAGCTCGCTGTAATCCTGGCGCTGTGGGCCGCAGTCGCCGGCGCTTTCGTTTCGGTCCTTTACCGCCGCCAAAGCGACGCGGATCAATCCCGCGTCCGTGACCTGAAGCTCGTTTACGACCTACAGCTGGATCGGGAGATCTCGGCCCGGCGCGAGTACGAGCTGACCGTGGAATCCCAGCTTCGTCGCGAGCTGGCATCCGAGCTGCGTGCTCAGGCCGCCGACGATGTGGCCGCGCTGCGCGAGGAACTCAGTGCGTTACGGACCAGCCTGCAGGTCTTGTTCGACACCGATCTCGCGCACCGTCCGGCCCTGGAAACCCCCGAGACCGAGGCGCCACTGGAGCGCGCGTACAGCGAGTGGGAACGCAACGGCGAGAATCCCCGTGACGCCCCCTTTGATTGGGTGTCCAGCGACCGGGTCACTTCGGTCTCCCAGGACAACAACCCGCCCGGCCGGGCCGACGAAACCGCCATCATCGACGTGCCCGAAGAACCGTTGTTGCCGCTCCGCCAACAGCCGCCCCGGCGCGAACGGGTCCGTTACCAATACGAAGCGCGGCAGCCGGAGCTGCGGTTCGAGCCGACTTTTGAGCCTTCGCCCCCGGCGGCAGCACAACCGCATCCGGAACCGCCGCCGCAGGAGTGGCACCCGGTGGGCGCAGCGGGGCTGTGGTTGCCGCCCGGTGCGCCGGGCAGTAACTGGTCCGGTGTCGAGCCGTCCACTAAACCGGCCAACGAAACGTCGGGTCGCCGGCGGCGTGCCCGGCATTCGGGCCCTGACGAGGGCTGGGACGGCTCGCCCGTCGAGCCGGCGCTGGCACAGCCATACGGCGAATCTGGTCGCCGGGCACGGTCGCGTCACTCGGCGGAGTACGGCGACTACGGCGTGCGCAGTTTTGCGGCCCCGAATGAGTCCCCGGCGGCACCGCCGTCACCCGCACCGGCCGCGGCAACGCCGCCGCCCCCACCCCCGCCGGCAGCACCACCTGCTGCGGCGCCGCCACCACAGATGGCTCCGCCACCACCACCTCCGGAACCCGCTCCACGGCACCGGGGGGCCGACTCGCCGTCCGATGAAGATCCGTCCGGCGATGGCCCGCCAAGCGGTGGCCAGTCGGTCGCCGACCTGTTGGCGCGGCTGCAGGTCCAGCCGTCCCAAGGCGGGCGGCGTCGACGCCGCGACGGCTGAGCTGGGAGCTTCCTCACATTGGGTGCGGGCCGCCCATCGACTACAGTTTTAGTGACCGAACGGTACCCACGTCCATGGGACCGGAACGAACGAAGATATCTGTGAGGTCGTCTGCGATGGTGCAGTTCGACGGTTTGCGCCCGGCCAGACTCAAGGTGGGCATCATTTCGGCCGGCCGGGTTGGCACCGCGCTCGGTGTCGCGCTGGAGCGCGCCGACCACGTCGTCGTGGCGTGCAGCGCCATCTCCCACGCGTCGCGGCAGCGGGCCCAGCGCTGGCTGCCCGATACCCCGGTGGCATCGCCGCCGGACGTGGCCGCCAGCGCCGAGCTGCTGCTGCTGGCGGTCCCCGACAGCGAACTCGCCGGCCTGGTGTCCGGGTTGGCGGCGACCTCGGCGGTGCGGCCCGGCACGATCGTGGCCCACACGTCCGGCGCGAACGGGGTCGGAATCCTTGCCCCGCTGGCGCCCGTCTGTATACCGCTGGCCATCCACCCGGCGATGACGTTCACCGGTTCCGACGAGGACATCAGCAGGCTGCCCGACACTTGCTTCGGCATCACGGCGGCCGACGATGTCGGTTACGCGATCGGGCAGTCACTTGTCCTGGAGATGGGCGGTGAACCGTTCTGCGTGCCCGAGGACGCCCGTGTCCTCTACCACGCCGCGTTGGCCCATGCGGGCAACCACATCGTGACGGTGGTTGCCGACGCGCTCGAGGCGTTGCGGGCGGCGCTGCGCGGCAGCGAACTGCTCGGCCAGCAGTCCGTCGAGGACCAACCGGGCGGCATCGCCGAACGCATCGTCGGGCCACTGGCCCGGGCAGCGCTGGAGAACACCCTGCAGCGCGGGCAAGCCGCGCTGACCGGCCCGGTCGCGCGCGGTGACGCGGACGCGGTCGCCGGGCACCTGGCCGCGCTGGCCGAGGTCGACCCGCAACTGGCTCAGGCATACCGCGTGAACGCGCTGCGGACCGCCCAGCGCGCACATGCCCCCGCCGACGTCGTCGAGGTATTGGCGCGATGAACCCGATGCCGGGCAAGCCACCCGCGTTCACCGCCGGCGAGCTCAATGTGTACTCGCAGCCGCGCGATGTCACCGACGTCACCCGCGCGTTGCGCCACACCGGGCGCCGGGTCATGTTGGTGCCCACCATGGGCGCGTTGCACGACGGCCACCTTGCCCTGGTGCGCGCCGCCAAGCGGGTGCCCGGCTCGGTGGTTGTGGTGTCGATTTTTGTCAACCCGCTGCAATTCGGTGCCGGGGAAGACCTCGACGCCTATCCGCGGACCCTGGACGACGACGTGGCGCTGCTGCGCGGGGAAGACGTTGAGATCGTGTTTGCGCCAACGGCGGCGGCCATGTATCCCAATGGTCTGCGCACCACCGTGCAGCCCGGTCCGCTGGCCGCCGACCTGGAGGGCGGTCCCCGGCCCACCCATTTCGCCGGCGTGCTGACCGTGGTGTGCAAGCTGCTGCAGATCGTGCGTCCGGACCGGGTGTTCTTCGGCGAGAAGGATTACCAGCAGCTAGTGCTGATACGACAAATGGTCGCCGATTTGAACCTCGACGTTGCGGTGGTTGGGGTGCCCACCGCCCGGGAAGTGGACGGGCTGGCGATGTCATCGCGTAATCGCTATCTCGACCCCGTGCAGCGTGAGGCGGCGACGGCCGTTTCGGCGGCGCTGACAGCGGCGGCACACGCTGCGGATGCCGGAGCGCAGGCCGCCCTGGATGCCGGGCGGGCGGTGCTCGACGCGGTGCCCGGGCTTACGGTCGACTACCTCGAGCTCCGCGATGCCGAGTTGGGGCCGCTGCAGGCTGGCAGACCAGGCCGGCTGCTGGTTGCCGTCCGGCTGGGCGCCACCAGGCTATTGGACAACATCGCGATCGAGATCGGAACTTCGCCGGCACCCGTGGGGCCGGACGGATATCGGGACACCCGTGAATCATCTTGGAGGAATTGATGTTACGGACGATGCTCAAGTCGAAGGTTCACCGCGCCACCGTCACGCAGGCTGACCTGCACTACGTGGGCTCGGTGACCATCGACGCCGACCTGATGGACGCTGCGGACCTGCTGGACGGCGAGCAGGTGACCATCGTCGACATCGACAACGGTGCCCGCCTGGTCACCTACGCGATCACCGGCGAGCGCGGCAGCGGGGTGATCGGAATCAACGGTGCCGCGGCCCATCTCGTGCACCCCGGCGATCTGGTGATCCTCATCGCGTACGGGACCATGGAAGAGGCCGAGGCGCGGTCCTACCAGCCGCGGATCGTGTTCGTCGACGCCGACAACAAGCCGATCGACCTCGGGCACGATCCCGCCTTCGTGCCCGCAGACGCCGCCGAGCTACTAGACCCCCGAATCGTCGCGCGGTAGCCGTGCTACTGGCCATCGACGTCCGTAACACCCACACCGTCGTCGGGTTGATTTCCGGGTCCAAAGAACATGCAAAAGTCGTGCAGCAGTGGCGGATTCGCACCGAATCAGAGGTCACCGCGGACGAGCTCGCGCTGACCATTGACGGGCTGATCGGCGACGATTCCGAGCGGCTTACCGGCGCCGCCGCGCTGTCCACTGTCCCCTCGGTGCTGCACGAGGTGCGGGTCATGCTCGACCAGTACTGGCCTTCAGTGCCGCACGTGCTGATCGAACCCGGGGTGCGGACCGGCATCCCGCTACTTGTCGACAATCCGAAAGAAGTCGGCGCCGACCGAATCGTCAACTGCCTGGCCGCATTTCACCGCTTCCAAAGCGCCGCCATCGTGATCGACTTCGGGTCTTCGATCTGCGTGGACGTGGTATCGGCCAAAGGGGAATTTCTCGGCGGGGCAATCGCACCCGGTGTGCAGGTGTCCTCGGATGCCGCAGCGGCCCGCTCCGCCGCGCTGCGCCGCGTCGAACTCGCCCGTCCCCGTTCGGTGGTCGGCAAGAACACCGTCGAATGCATGCAAGCCGGAGCCGTATTCGGCTTCGCCGGGCTGGTCGACGGCCTGGTCGGACGCATTCGCGAGGATGTCGCGGGATTTGCCGGTGACGACGTCGCGATCGTGGCGACCGGACATACGGCAGCGCTGCTGTTACCAGAACTGCACACTGCCAGCCACTACGACCAGCACCTGACCCTGCATGGCCTGCGGTTGGTTTTCGAACGCAACCGCGATGCCCAACGCGGCCGGCTGAAGACCGCGCGCTGACGCGCCGTCGGCGAGGGCCCGATGCGTGGTCATTTAAGCTGGCACGTCGTGAACGCTGACCGGCCGGAGACCGACGCTGCCCTTCCAGAGCAGTTCCGGATCCGTCGGGACAAGCGTGCTCGGTTGTTGGCGGAGGGTATCGAACCCTACCCCGTTGCCGTCGAACGCACCCACACCCTGGCGCAGGTGCGCGCCGCTCACGCCGGCCTGCCGATCGACACTGCGACCGACGACGTCGTCGGTGTCGCGGGGCGGGTGATCTTTGCGCGCAACTCCGGAAAACTGTGCTTCGCGACGCTCCAGGAGGGCGACGGGACCACCCTGCAAGTGATGATCAGCCTCGACAAGGTCGGCCCGGAATCGCTCGAGGCCTGGAAAGCCGACGTCGACCTCGGCGACATCGTTTATGTGCACGGCAACGTGATCAGCTCACGACGCGGCGAATTATCCGTGCTCGCCGACTGCTGGCAGATGGCGGCCAAATCGTTGCGGCCGCTGCCGGTGGCGCACAAAGAGATGAGCGAAGAGGCGCGGGTGCGGCAGCGCTACGTCGACCTGATTGTCCGTCCCCAGGCCCGCACGGTGGCCCGGCAGCGAATCGCCGTGGTCCGCACGATACGCAACGCGCTACAGCGGCGCGGGTTTCTCGAAGTCGAAACGCCGATGTTGCAGACGCTGGCCGGTGGCGCGGCAGCCCGGCCGTTCGTCACACATTCCAATGCGCTCGACATGGATCTGTACCTGCGGATCGCGCCGGAACTGTTCCTCAAGCGCTGCGTGGTGGGTGGTTTCGACAAGGTCTTCGAGCTAAATCGAGTGTTCCGAAACGAAGGTGCCGATTCGACTCATTCTCCGGAATTTTCCATGCTGGAGACCTACCAGGCCTACGGAACGTATGACGATTCGGCAGTCGTCACCCGCGAGCTTATTCAAGAGGTAGCCGACGAGGCGATCGGAACCAGACAACTGCCGCTGCCCGACGGCAGCGTCTACGACATAGACGGAGAATGGGCGTCGATTCAAATGTACCCATCGCTGTCGGCGGCACTCGGTGAAGAGATCACACCCGACACGTCGGTCGATCGGCTGCGCGTCATCGCGGATGGGCTCCGGCTCGAAATTCCCGACGACCGTGGCTACGGGCCCGGAAAGCTCGTCGAGGAACTCTGGGAACATACCGTCGGCAACACGCTGAGCGCACCCACGTTCGTCCGTGATTTCCCAGTGGAGACAACACCTTTGGCCCGTCACCACCGAAGTATCCCCGGCGTGACCGAGAAGTGGGACCTTTACATACGCGGAGTGGAACTGGCCACCGGGTACTCCGAATTGAACGACCCCGTAGTGCAGCGAGAGAGATTCGCCGCCCAAGCCCGCGCTGCGGCGGCCGGTGACGGCGAGGCTATGGTGCTCGACGAAGACTTTCTTGCTGCCCTGGAGTATGGGATGCCTCCGTGCACCGGAACGGGAATGGGTATCGATCGGTTGTTGATGTCTTTGACCGGACTGTCAATTCGAGAGACAGTTTTGTTCCCGATTGTTCGGCCGCACTCCTAGTTGAAAGTTGAACTGTGCGTCTTGTGTCCGGATTGAGTATGCTTCATTGTTATGGCAGATTGGTGACCGGGGAGGCCGATCCAAACTGCTCAGCAACAGCTCGGGACGAAATGCGAGGGTAAGCCAATGGCGAAGAAAGTGACCGTCACCTTGGTCGATGATTTCGACGGTGCGGGCGCAGCCGACGAAACGGTCGAATTCGGGCTTGACGGGGTGACCTATGAGATTGACCTTTCGTCCAAGAATGCTGCGAAACTTCGCGGAGACCTGAAGCAATGGGTGGAAGCTGGGCGTCGCGTCGGCGGCCGGCGTCGTGGCCGGTCCGGCTCCGGACGCGGCCGCGGCGCGATCGACCGTGAGCAGAGCGCGGCGATCCGCGAATGGGCTCGGCGCAACGGGCACAACGTCTCGACCCGGGGCCGCATCCCGGCCGACGTCATCGACGCATTCCACGCGGCGACCTAAAAATCCTCTTACCGGCGCTCAGGTCTTCACCGGGCCTGAGCGCCGGTTTGTCATTTCGCTCGGGGCGAAATGATCGTCGGCGACCGGGGAAACGAATTGGCGCTTCACCACGTTTCTTCAGTTACGGCGCTGAAGGTGACAGGGAGTCACCGGGAGATTGCCCAAAACGTCCTGGCGAGTCTTGAACGGCAAGGAACCGCAAGGTTAGGCCCCCTGGCAGGCCGACCATTACAGTGGATGGCAGGTACGCGGTTCCGGCGCCACTGGACCGGTAGTTGAGTTGTACCGATGGTGAGGGAGAGCAGGTAACCACCGATGTTTGAAAGATTTACCGACCGTGCCCGCAGGGTCGTCGTCCTGGCGCAAGAAGAGGCCCGGATGCTCAACCACAACTACATCGGCACCGAGCACATTCTGCTGGGTTTGATCCACGAGGGTGAAGGCGTCGCAGCGAAGTCGCTGGAGTCGCTGGGGATCTCGCTCGAGGGCGTTCGCAGCCAGGTCGAGGAGATCATCGGCCAGGGCCAGCAGGCGCCGTCCGGACACATCCCCTTCACGCCGCGTGCCAAGAAGGTCCTCGAGCTGAGCCTGCGCGAGGCGCTGCAGCTGGGCCACAACTACATCGGCACCGAGCACATTTTGCTGGGCCTGATCCGCGAGGGTGAGGGCGTGGCCGCGCAGGTCCTGGTCAAGTTGGGCGCCGAGCTGACCCGGGTGCGCCAGCAGGTGATCCAGCTGCTGAGTGGCTACCAGGGCAAGGAGGCCGCGGAGGCCGGCACCGGTGGCCGTGGCGGCGAGTCCGGCAGCCCGTCCACCTCGCTGGTGCTCGACCAGTTCGGGCGCAATCTGACGGCCGCGGCGATGGAAGGCAAGCTGGACCCGGTCATCGGTCGCGAGAAGGAAATCGAGCGGGTGATGCAGGTGCTCTCCCGGCGCACCAAGAACAACCCGGTGCTGATCGGCGAGCCCGGTGTCGGCAAGACCGCGGTCGTCGAGGGCCTGGCCCAAGCGATCGTGCACGGCCAAGTCCCGGAGACGCTGAAGGACAAGCAGCTCTACACGCTGGACCTGGGCTCGCTGGTCGCCGGCTCGCGCTACCGCGGTGACTTCGAGGAACGCCTGAAGAAGGTCCTCAAGGAGATCAACACCCGCGGCGACATCATCCTGTTCATCGACGAGCTGCACACCCTGGTGGGTGCCGGTGCCGCCGAGGGCGCGATCGACGCCGCGTCGATCCTCAAGCCCAAGCTGGCCCGCGGTGAGTTGCAGACGATCGGCGCCACCACGCTCGACGAGTACCGCAAGTACATCGAGAAGGACGCCGCCCTGGAGCGCCGCTTCCAGCCGGTGCAGGTGGGTGAGCCGACGGTGGAGCACACCATCGAGATCCTCAAGGGCCTGCGCGACCGCTACGAGGCGCACCACCGGGTGTCGATCACCGACTCGGCGATGGTGGCCGCGGCCACCCTGGCCGACCGCTACATCAATGACCGGTTCCTGCCCGACAAGGCGATCGACCTGATCGACGAGGCGGGCGCTCGGATGCGGATCCGCCGGATGACCGCGCCGCCAGACCTGCGCGAGTTCGACGAGAAGATCGCCGAGGCGCGCCGCGAGAAGGAATCGGCGATCGACGCCCAGGACTTCGAGAAGGCGGCCAGCCTCCGCGACCGGGAGAAGCAACTGGTCGCGCAGCGGGCCGAGCGCGAAAAGCAGTGGCGTTCCGGTGACCTCGACGTGGTCGCCGAAGTGGACGACGAGCAGATCGCCGAGGTGCTGGGCAACTGGACCGGTATTCCGGTGTTCAAGCTCACTGAGGCCGAGACGACTCGGCTGCTGCGCATGGAGGACGAGCTGCACAAGCGGATCATCGGCCAGGAGGACGCCGTCAAGGCCGTCTCCAAGGCGATCCGCCGCACCCGCGCCGGGCTGAAAGACCCCAAGCGCCCGTCGGGTTCGTTCATCTTCGCCGGCCCGTCCGGCGTCGGTAAGACCGAGCTGTCCAAGGCGCTGGCCAACTTCTTGTTCGGCGACGACGATGCACTCATCCAGATCGACATGGGCGAGTTCCACGACCGGTTCACCGCGTCGCGGTTGTTCGGCGCCCCGCCCGGATACGTCGGCTACGAGGAGGGCGGCCAGCTCACCGAGAAGGTGCGGCGCAAGCCGTTCTCGGTGGTGCTGTTCGACGAGATCGAGAAGGCACACCAGGAGATCTACAACAGCCTGTTGCAGGTCCTCGAGGACGGCCGGCTCACCGACGGCCAGGGCCGCACTGTCGACTTCAAGAACACCGTGCTGATCTTCACCTCGAACCTCGGCACGTCGGATATCTCCAAGCCGGTCGGCCTGGGCTTCACCCAGGGTGGCGGTGAGAACAACTACGAGCGGATGAAGCAGAAGGTC
The DNA here is from genome assembly GCA_035505695.1 of Mycobacterium sp. Lineage (GTDB taxonomy): Bacteria > Actinomycetota > Actinomycetes > Mycobacteriales > Mycobacteriaceae > Mycobacterium. The sequence continues at coordinate 27,686 of DATJQO010000059.1, read as the reverse complement.
AACGACGAGCTGAAGAAGCACTTCCGCCCGGAGTTCCTCAACCGCATCGACGAGGTCATCGTCTTCCACCAGCTGACTCGCGACGAGATCATCCGGATGGTCGACCTCATGATCAGCCGGGTGGCGGGCCAGCTCAAGAGCAAGGACATGGCGCTGGAGCTGACCGACCAGGCCAAGGCGTTGCTGGCCAAGCGGGGCTTCGACCCGGTGCTGGGTGCTCGCCCGCTGCGGCGCACCATCCAGCGCGAGATCGAAGACCAACTGTCGGAGAAGATCCTCTTCGAGGAGGTCAGACCGGGACAGGTCGTCACGGTCGACGTGGACAACTGGGACGGCGAAGGCTCCGGCGAGGACGCGGTGTTCACCTTCACCGGAACTCGCAAGCCGCCGGCCGAGCCGGACCTGGCGAAAGCCGGCGCGCACGCCGCACCCGAAACGCAGTAGCGATTGCAGCAAACGGGCGGCATGGCGATCGCGAGCGCGGCGGAGCCGGGCGAAGCAGGTCGCCACCATCGGACTAATCTCCGACGCGATTAACCGCCGCCTTCCTGCGCTGCCGGCGCTGTACTTCGTCGGCATCGACCAGGGCGCGGTGTCGCTGTTCGGCATCGACTCCCACGTCCACGAATTCGTCCACGACGCGCGCCACCTGCTCGGCTTCCTCTGCCACTGATCGCGTGGAAAAGCGTCTGGTCGGGCGCGGTCTGCTGGCCGCGCAACCGGCGCGGTGCCGGCGTTTCGCCCGCATCTGCGCCGAGCCGGTGATCGGGCGCGCGATCGCCTTCGAGGACGGCCGCGCCGACGCCGAGAACGCGCACGGTGTGCATGAGCACGGCGCCGAGCTGTTCACCCGCGGGGTGCAGGCCAACGCCGGGTTGGGTTTCAGGGTGCTGATTTTCGGGCTGGCGATATGGGCGCCCTGTTTGCGGTTCTGCGTCGTCGCGTCGCGCACCAGAGTCCTTGCGGTGCGCCAGCTTTCGCTGCTCTTGGAGCCGGGCGCGTTCGGCGCGGTGTACCTGGTGCCGTTCGTCAAATACCCGCCCAACCCGCCGGCGGTGGGCCAGGCCGACACGATCCGGGCGCGCACCGGCTGGTATCTGGTGATGGTGCTCGCGTCGGTGGCGCCGGCGTTCGCCGCGGTGTGGCTGGCGCGGCGGCTGGATGCCGGGTTCGGGCGCGTGGAACGCAAGGTTGCTTGCGACGGGGGCTTACGTTGCTGCTATCGCCGCGGTGATGGTGCTGTTACCGGACGTGGACGAGACGAGACGCCCGAACCGATGCGTGACGCATCGGGCGCGATCTTCTATCCCGGCTTTCCCGCCGACGTTGTCAACGAATTCAGGTTGCTATCGCTGGCCACGCAGCTGGTGCTGTGGGTGAGCATTGGCGTGGTCTTTGCAACGCTTGCCGGGCGACTGCTGGAGGACCGAACCCCCAGCATCGCGGCATGAGCGAGGTTTCGCGGCTGACCCTGATATCGCGTGCGATGACCGATGCCATGATGGCCGGGTGTTTTCCGGTGACGAATCCCTCAACGACGTGGGCCGCCGGCAGGTCAATGAGATTGCGAAACTTGATGTTCCGAGCATGGCCCGCCGGCTGGCTGCACCCGAGCGGCGCGTCGGGCAAACCGCGCAGTTGCGTGGACTGCGGGTCATCACGGAGCCGCGGTTGGCCGACCTCGATTGCGGGCAGTTGCAAGGCAAGACGCTCGAGGACGTGCGCCCCGAAGACCTACGGGTGTGGCTGACCGACCCGGCGCAGGTGCCACACGGTGGAGAGTCGATCAGCGCCCTGATCGGACGAGTGCAGGGATGGCTGGCCTCACTGGCCGAGCACACCTTGGCGACCGTGGCGGTGACACATCCAGCGGTGATCCGGGCGGCCATCGTTTCGGCCCTCGGCGCCCCCGCGAAATCGTTTTGGCGCCTCGATATTTCGCCGGCCAGCCGAACCACCATGCACTTCCGGCGCGGCAGCTGGACGCTGCGCTGGTGATCCTCAGCGGGGAGCGATCAGCGCGAAGGCCTGTCTGGCCACTTGCAGCATCCACCCGGTCACGATCGGCCCGTGATCGCGTGGCCAGTTCAGCTGGAAGCTGACCACCCAGGGCTGCTGCGTGCTGTCGACGGCGTACCAACTGAAGGTCAGATCACCGGGCAGGCCACCGGCTTTCGCGGCGATATACGGCCAGACCTTCCGGTTCAGCGCGATCCCCGACACCGCGGACAGGATCTGCCGCACGGGTGCGGCATTGCCGACCGCGTCGGCCTGCAGGGCGACATGGACTCGGCAGACGTCCTCGGCGTTGCCGTACCACTCCGCGCCGTAGGTGGAGGCCGGAGAGTGGGCGCGAGTCGGATCAGGTTGGTAGGGAGTGGAATTGGCCTGCGCCAGCAGCTGGGCACGCACCTGCGGTGACCCGTGCTGCCATCGGCTGCGCAGATCCGGTTGACCCCAGCCGACGGAGAACAGCTCGTACATCGTGGGGAAAGGCGTCATGCTGGCCGGGTCGTGGTGCCCAGCCGTAGCCAGCGCCTCCTCGATGGCGTGCGTGCCCAGCTTCCCGATGAGCAAATCGGTGGCCATGTTGTCACTGGTGGCGATCATCTTCTCGGCGGCCGTACTAACCGAAACATGGCTATCGGCAGGCAATTCCAGACCCGAAGAGCCGACCGCCCGGCTCTTGTCGGTGACGGTCAACTGATCATCCCAGGACAGCGTCCCGTTTGCGACCGCGCCGGCAACAGCATGCAACACGTACAACTTGAAAATCGATGCCAGGGGTAGCGATTCGCGGGTGTTGGTGCCCGCCACCGGGTCGCAGCGACCGTCGTCGACCTTGGCGACCTGGTAGGAATAGCGCGCGCCGGTCTTGCTCAACACCGCATCGACGTCATGCCACGAGCTGATCTTCGGTGGCTGCGTATCCAGGTCGAATCGGTCGACCCAGCCGCCGTCATCGGTGTGTATCCGGATGTCTTGGCGCGCACCGTAAGAGGAGGTGAGATGCAGCGTCGCCACGCTCGCGCTGATATCGACGCTGTCGAGGGTGAACGGACGGTCCCACCACAGTTCCTGCATGGTGGCTTCCACCGAATCGACCTTGTCGGCCGCGGCGAGGGTGCGAACTCCTACCGGACCGATGGGCCAGTCCGAGTTGAGCATGTCCAGGGTCTGCTGGGCTCGAATACCGGGAGGCGTGCGGATGTCGATCTGCCGGGCCGGGTTGGCCGCGTTCGCCTGCGGTGAATGCGACGGCGCGCAACCCGGCGCCAACGTCACGACCAGTGCCGTGGCGGCGCCCAGCGCTGCGGCGCGCCGCCGGGCCGAGCAATTGCTAACCAGTCTTGGCGTTCCCGGCAACGTCCATCACAACCTCGAATTCCAGCAGCGTCGCACCGGTCGCCACGGGGTTGGCCCGCTCGCCGGCATGGGCCTCGATGGCGGGGCCCTTCGCCCATGCCTGGAATGCTTCTTCAGACTCCCAGCGGGTCACCACGAAATAGCGGTCTTCCCCCTTGACCGGACGCAGCAGCTCAAAGCCGAGGAAGCCAGGCTGGTTGTCGACCGCGTGGGCGCGGTGCGCGAACCGCTTTTCCAGCTCAGGGCCGGCGTCGGCCGGTACTTCGATTGCGTTGATCTTCACCACTGGCGACATGCGGCTAGGCTACCGCGCCGCCTCACCTGTTCGTCTACAGGGCGGGCACGCAAGATGGAGACATGCCGAGCAATCTGCTGACTTGCCACGGCGGACACGGCGAGCCATTGGTATTGGTGCACGGCCTGATGGGGCGGGGCAGCACGTGGTCGCGTCAGCTGCCGTGGCTGACCCGGCTGGGCACCGTCTACACCTACGACGCGTTGTGGCACCGGGGCCGCGACGTCGACGATCCGCACCCGATCAGCACCGAACGGTTTGTGGCTGACCTGGCCGACGCGGTGAGCTCATTAGACACCCCGGCGACGCTGGTCGGGCATTCGATGGGTGCCTTGCATGCATGGTGCCTGGCCGCCGAGCGTCCCGAACTGGTGTCGGCGTTGGTCATCGAGGATATGGCGCCGGATTTCCGGGGCCGCACCACCGGTCCCTGGGAGCCGTGGCTGCATGCCCTGCCGGTCGAATTCGGCTCCGCTGAGCAAGTATTCGATGAATTCGGGCCGATCGCCGGGCAGTATTTCCTGGAGGCCTTCGACCGCACCGCCACCGGGTGGCGGCTGCACGGTCACACCTCGCGCTGGATCGAGATCGCCGCCGAATGGGGTACCCGAGACTACTGGGCGCAGTGGCTGGCGGTGCGGGCACCGGCACTGCTCATCGAAGCGGGCGACTCCGTCACGCCGCCGGGACAAATGCAGTCGATGACCCAAACGAGTTCTCCGACAACATATTTGCATGTCGGGCAGGCCGGTCATCTGATTCACGACGAAGCACCGCAGGTGTACCGTCAAGCCGTCGAATCATTCCTCGCCGGCTAAGGCGAACCGGCCGTCGGCCGTCCGCGTCACCAGGCCGTCGGCCAGTAGCGATTCCAGCGCGCGGTCGCGCTGGCCGCAATCGGTCAGCCACGCCATGTCGAGAGCGGCCCGGGTGACGGGAGAGTCGTTGCGACGCAGCACATCCAGTAACCGCCCGCGGACCTGCCGGTCGGTTCCGGCGTAGGTTTGGATGCGCCGCGCTGGCCCCTGTGCGGGCGGATAGCCGGCTTGCCGCCACGCGCAGTTGGTGAGCGGACACAGCCCGCATCGCGGCGTTCGCGCGGTGCAGACCGTCGCGCCCAGTTCCATCAGGGCAACAGAAAACCGTGGGGCTGTGTCGTCGGCCGGAACCAGCACCGAGACGTCGGCATGGTCGCGCGCCGCAGACGTCGTCCCGCCATCGGCCTTGCCGTACACGGCACGGGCCACCACCCGGCGCACGTTGATGTCCACCACCGGTACCGGTTTGCGGTAGGCGAAACACGCCACGGCGCGCGCGGTGTAGCCGCCGATACCGGGCAGTGTCAGCAAGGTGTCGACGTCGTCGGGAACCAAGTCGTCGTGCTCACGCGCGATGACGGTGGCGCACTCGTGCAACCGCTTGGCGCGTCTGGGATAGCCCAGCTTGCCCCAGGCGCGCAGCACATCAGCGGCGCTGGCCGCGGCCGTGGCCGACGGGGTGGGCCAGCGTCGCACCCAATCCGGCCAGATCGGAAGCACCCGCGACACCGGCGTCTGTTGCAGCATGAACTCGCTGACCAGGATCTGCCAGGCACTCACCCCGGGTTCTCGCCAGGGTAGGTCGCGACGCGATCGGTCGTACCACTCGAGTAATTCGCCGACCGGAAAATTTGGCCGTCCGTTTACCGGCGGGTGCGGCATGATGTCAGCCATGCCTAACACCAGTCCGGTAACCGCGTGGAAAGCACTCAAAGAGGGTAACGACCGATTCGTCGCCGGAAAGCCCCAGCATCCCAACCAGGGCGTCGACCATCGAGCCAGCCTGGCCGCCGGCCAACAGCCGATCGCCGCGATATTAGGCTGTTCGGACAGCCGGGTGGCCGCCGAGCTGCTCTTCGACCAAGGGCTCGGCGACATTTTCGTGGTCCGCACCGCCGGGCAGGCCATCGACTCCGCGGTATTGGGCTCTCTGGAGTACGCGGTGGCGGTACTGGGCGTGCCGCTGGTCGTCATCCTCGGCCATGACAGCTGCGGTGCGGTCAAGGCCGCTGTCGGCGCGGTCGACGACGGCGCCATCCCAGGCGGTTTCATCCGCGATGTGGTGGAGCGGGTAGCCCCGTCGATCCTGAAGGGCCGCAGCGACGGCCTGAGCCGCATCGACGAGTTCGAGGAACGCCACGTACGCGAAACGGTGGCACAGCTGATGTCGCGTTCGACGGCAATCGCCGAGCGGGTGGCCGCCGGCAGCCTGGCAGTGGCGGGCATCACCTACCACCTGGCCGACGGCCGGGCGGAGTTGTGCGACCACGTTGGAGACATCGGCGAATAACGAGCCGAATGAGGAGCGCGGGACTCCGGTTTCCCGTCGCTCCTTACACGGCGGTTCGCCAGCAAACCCCGCGACACGCCGAGGCCGGTAAACCAAATCGGTGTGACCTGGGCCTACGCTGCGAACGTGCTGGATCTGGAACCTCGGGGCCCGCTACCTAACGAGATCTATTGGCGGCGCAGGGGCCTGGCCCTGGGTATCGCGGTCGTCGTGGTCGGGATCGTGGCCGCCATCGTCGTTGCCTTCATAGGTAACAGGGCGGGCGCCAAGCCCGCCAATGTCGACAAACCCAATTCCGCTCAAGGAAAGCCGGGGTCAGCGGCGCCGCAGGCGCCTCCCCCCGCAGCTCCGGGCGGTGCCACTCCGGCCATGCCGCCGCAACAGGGCCAGAACCCGGAGACGCCGACACCGACCGCCGCCGTGCAGCCGCCGCCGGTGCTGAAAGAGGGCGACGACTGTCCCGATTCGACGCTGGCCGTTAAGGGCCTGACCAACGCGCCCCAATACTTCATCGGTGACCAGCCGAAGTTCACCATGGTCGTCACGAACATCGGGTTGGTGTCGTGCAAGCGCGACGTGGGCGCCGCGGTCCTCGCGGCCTATGTCTACTCGCTGGACAACAAGAGGCTGTGGTCGAACCTGGACTGCGCGCCGTCCAACGAGACGCTGATCAAAACGTTCACGCCGGGCGAGCAGGTCACGACCGCGGTCACCTGGACGGGGATGGGATCGGCGCCGCACTGCCCGTTGCCGCGTCCGGCGATCGGGCCGGGCACCTACAACCTCGTCGTACAGCTGGGCAACCTCCGCTCGCTGCCGGTGCCGTTCATCATGAACCAGCCGCCACCGCCGCCGGGCCCGGTGCCAGCGCCCGGCCAGCCGGCGGTCGCGCCGCCACCGGAGGCGCCCGGGGCTCCCGTTCCGGCGGGTTAGTCCGATGGTGGCGACCCGCTTCGCCCGGCTACGCCGCGCTTGCGATCGCCACGGTTCCGATGGTGGCGACCCGCTTCGCCCGGCTACGCCGCGCTTGCGATCGCCACGGTTCCGATGGTGGCGACCCGCTTCGCCCGGCTACGCCGCGCTTGCGATCGCCACGGTTAGGTCAGCGGGTCGGCGATTGTCGACTCCGCCAGCTGCGACAACCCCTCGCGCACGTGGCGCGCCCACATGGCGCCGATGCCGTCAACCGATTGCAGGTCACCGGCACTGGCGGCCAGCAAACCCTGCAGTGTCCCGAACGCCCGGACCAGCAGATCGGCATGGGCGAACTGCAGCCGGTTGATGCCGGCCAGCGCCCGATAGCCTCGTGGGCTCACCGCGGAATCCTGCGCCTCAGTGGTGGTCGGGTAGCCGAAAACCTTTGCCAGCACCGTGAAGTCGAGCAGTTCAGTATCCGACAGAGCGTCCAGCTCGTCGAGGGTCGCGGTCATTTGCGCCTCGGATAACGGCTCGGGGCTGGCGTGGTAGTCACGCACGATCAGTTCCCGGGCCAGGTCGTTGCCGCCCAGCAACTCCTCGAGTTGCAGCCGTAACTGGCGCCCGTCGGTGCCGAGTTCGACGCAATCGTAGTCGATCACCAGCCCGATGCGGCGGACCAACTCGAGCCGCTGCACCACCGTCATGACGTCGCGCAACGTGACGAAGTCCTCAATCTCGGCCCGTGACAATTGCCTGCTGACCTCATCGAGCCTGGCCTTGTACCGTTCCAGGGTCGCGATGGCCTGGTTGGCCCGGGACAGGATGGTCGCGGAGTCGGCCACAACGTGGCGCTCGCCGCCGACGTAAACGGTCACGATGTTCATCGAGTGGCTTACCGAGATCACCGGGTAACCGGTCTGGATGGCGGCCCGCTCCGCGGAGCGGTGGCGGGTTCCCGATTCGTCGGTAGGTATCGTCGGATCGGGAACCAACTGCACATTGGCCCGCACGATGCGGCTGCCGTCGGTGGACAGGATGACGGCGCCGTCCATTTTCGCCAGCTCCCGCAGCCGTGTCGGCGCGTACCGGACGTCCAGGGCGAAGCCACCGTCACAGATGGCCTCGACGTTTTCGTCGTTGCCCAGCACGATCAGCGCACCGGTACGGCCGCGCAGGATGCGTTCCAGGCCGTCGCGCAGCCCGGTACCGGGGGCCAGGCGCGCGACGGTCTCACGCAGGGTCGGACGAGTCACAGCGTGCATTCTGCGGCCACACAGCGTTACCCGTCTAGCCGTCGCGGTCCCGGAGGCGGGCCGGCGCCGTGGTCGGCGATGTCGACCATGTGCTGCAGGGCAGCCACGATGGTGGGTGCTCGGAGCGCACGCATGCCGCTCGGAACGATCTCGCGTCGAGGGTCGTCCCCGTCCGGGATGAGCGCGACGCTGAATCCCTGGCGCACCGCTTCAGCGAGCCGGCGGTCCATGCCGCTGACCCGCCGCAGGTCGCCGGCCAGCCCCACTTCACCGATCATCACCGCCGTGGTCGGCAACGGCAGGTTAGTGTATGCCGAAGCCAGCGCCATGGCGACGGCGAGATCCGAAGAGGGATCGGTCAACCGCATGCCGCCGACGGTGGAAAGGTAAATGTCGTTGACGGCGAGGGTCAGTCGGCCGTGCTTCTCCAGAACCGCAGTGATCATCGCGGCCCGGGCATGGTCGATACCGCTGACCGCGCGCCGCGGTGAGCCGCCCGACGGGGTCGCGAGCAGCGCCTGGACTTCTCCGATGAGCGGTCGCTTGCCATCCAGCGTCACGCTGATCGCGGTCCCGGCGACCGGCGCCGGCCGCTGATCCAAGAACAGGTTCGACGGATCAGCCACGTCGTCAATTCCGTTGTCGTGCAGCATGAAGCATCCGACCTCGTCGGCTGCGCCGAATCGGTTCTTGATCCCGCGGACCATCCGTAGGGTGCCGTTGCGGTCACCTTCGAAATGCAGCACCACGTCGACGAGATGTTCCAGCGAGCGGGGCCCGGCGATGGCTCCGTCCTTGGTGACGTGGCCGACCAGGATCAGCGCGACGTTGTTGGCCTTGGCGGCCGCTGTCAACGCGGCGGTTACCGCGCGCACCTGGGTGACCCCGCCGGCCACACCGTCGGCCTCGGTCGTGGACATGGTTTGCACCGAGTCCACGATCACCAGCGCCGGCCGCAGAGTCGCAATGTGGCCCAGCACCGTGTGCACGTCGGATTCGGCGGCTAGGTAAACCTCCTTGGCGCCGCAGCCGATCCGGTCGGCACGCAGCCGGATCTGGCCGGCGGACTCTTCACCGGAGATGTAGAGCGCAGGCCGACCGGGCTGAGCCCAGCGATGGGCGACCTTGAGCAGCAGGGTCGACTTTCCCACGCCGGGATCGCCGGCCAGCAAGGTGACCGATCCGGGCACCACACCGCCTCCGAGCACCCGGTCGAGCTCACTGATGCCCGTCGAGCGGTGCTGGCTGAGATTGGGCTCGATCGACGTGATCGGTACCGGTAGCGACGCAGCTGGACTACGACGACTCGGACGCATGCCGCCGACCGCGCTGAGCACCGGCACCTCATCGACGGTGCCCCAGGTGCCGCACTCCAGGCAGCGGCCCACCCACTTGGCGGTGACATGCCGGCATTCCGAGCACCGGTATTGGGAACGTGCATTTGCCACGCCATGACGCTATCGAGCAGGTACGACAAGTCCCCGCTGTGACAGGCCCCGTTATGCCTGGCTAAATTTGCTGCGGCTGCGACAATCCGGCCGAAACCGGCACCTGCACGCTCGCCTGGCCGGCCTTCTCGAAATTGAAGGTGAAGTTGTACAGCAGGCCGTTGCTGATGGGCTTGGCCAAGTTGACGGTCGCCTTGACCGCATTGTTGGAGCCCATCGGGCCGGGCGCCACCTTCTGGCCTTCCGGCGTGCCGATGAACAGCATGCCGCGGGGGGCCAGCCGACCGTCGCCGCTCACCGTCACCGTGCCGATGTCACTGGTGATGCCCACCAACCTGTCTGTGGCGTCCGGTGAGTCGTTGACGGCCACCGCCACCAACTCAACCGTTCGCCCCGGCTCAATGAAGTCACTGGTCTGTACGACCTGCATGCGGATGTCGCGCAGCGCCACGTTGTTGATCGTGACCCGGTTGCCGTTGATGGCCGGTTCCTGGGTGGCCATCTGCGAGACCTGCCCGGCTCCACAACCACCGAGCAGCGCGGCGAGCACCGCGACCAAGCCGATGAAGGCGGCCCGGGCGGTCGGCGCGGGGAGGCTGATTTTGAAGCGGTTCACTCAGTGCCTCCTGGTGGGCCGGGTTCGACTAGTGCAACTATGCACAGTAGTAGGAACGCCTCGCAGGCGGTAGCGCGGGGCGCAAGACCAGCGGCGGAGCACTCCGGTGCGGTACGCCGGGGTCGCTCGGAAAGCCGCGGCAGGGCATTGGTATTGTGCTGCATTGCACGTCTTGCTCCTCATGTCAACCCCTAATCTGCGCGTGTTGTGCCCCTGACCTGCACCGTTGCTTCGCGCGCCGTTGGGCGGCCGTGTTAGAATGAAGTAACGAAAGGGGCTCGAATCAGATGATCTTCAAGGTCGGCGACACCGTTGTTTACCCACATCACGGTGCTGCGTTAGTCGAGGCGATCGAAACCCGGACCATCAAAGGGGAACAAAAAGAGTATCTCGTCTTGAAAGTGGCGCAGGGAGACCTGACCGTTCGAGTACCCGCCGAGAATGCTGAGTACGTCGGCGTCCGCGACGTCGTCGGACAGGAAGGCTTGGACAAGGTTTTCCAGGTGTTGCGCGCTCCGCACACCGAGGAGCCCACGAACTGGTCGCGCCGCTACAAGGCAAATCTGGAAAAGCTCGCTTCCGGCGATGTCAACAAGGTGGCCGAGGTAGTCCGCGACCTGTGGCGCCGCGATCAGGAGCGTGGCCTGTCCGCCGGCGAGAAGCGCATGCTGGCCAAGGCCCGTCAGATTCTGGTCGGTGAATTGGCGCTGGCCGAGAGCACCGACGACGCCAAGGCGGAGACCATCCTCGACGAGGTTCTGGCCGCCGCTTCTTGAAAGCCCTGACACTTCGGTGGTCGGGGAAGCGAGGACGGTAGTTGCCGTGGTCCCGGCCGCCGGGTCGGGGCAGCGACTGGCCGCCGGAATCCCAAAGGCATTCTGCGAGATCGGCGGATGCACCCTGCTGGAGCGTTCCGTCGACGGTTTGCTGCAGTCCAGGGCCGTCGACCACGTCGTGGTGGCGGTTCCTGCCGACCGCGTTGACCAGGCCAAGCAACTGCTCGCCGATCGGGCAACCGTCGTCGCCGGTGGAGTCGAGCGACCTGAGTCGGTGCGCCTCGCGCTGGCCGCCGTCGCCGGCGACCCGGATTTTGTGCTGGTGCACGACGCCGCCCGCGCGTTGACGCCGCCGCAGTTGATCGTGCGGGTGGTGGACGCGTTGCGCGCCGGCCATAGCGCCGTGGTGCCTGCGCTGCCACTGCATGACACCATCAAGGCCGTGGACGCCAACGGGGTGGTCCTGGGGACGCCCGAGCGCGCCGGCCTGCGGGCGGTGCAGACTCCGCAAGGCTTTTCCACCGAGGTGCTGCTGCGGGCCTACCAGCGGGCCGGTACGGCGGCCGGCTTCACCGACGACGCCTCGCTCGTCGAGCACATCGGCGGCCAGGTGCAGGTGGTTGACGGCGACCCGCTGGCATTCAAGATCACCACCCAGCTCGATCTGTTGCTTGCCGAAGCGGTCGTGCGCGGATGACCGAGCTGCCACGCGTCGGCCTGGGCGTCGACGTACACCCGATCGAACCGGGGCGGCCCTGCTGGCTGGTCGGTCTGCTGTTTCCCGGTGCCGACGGCTGCGCCGGCCACTCCGACGGCGATGTGGGGATGCATGCGCTGTGCGATGCGATCCTGGCGGCCGCCGGGCTCGGCGATATCGGCGCGGTGTTCGGGGTCGACGACCCGCGCTGGAAAGGCGTCAGTGGCGCCGACATGTTGCGCCATGTCGCCGAGTTGATCTCGCGACACGGCTATCGCGCCGGAAACGCCGCCGTGCAGGTGATCGGCAATCAGCCGAAGATCGGTCCGCGCAGAGCCGAGGCGCAACAGGTCCTGTCGGGACTGCTGGGGGCGCCGGTAGCGGTGTCGGCGACCACGACCGACGGGCTGGGCCTCACCGGTCGCGGCGAGGGCCTCGCCGCCATCGCCACCGCGTTGCTAGTCCCCGTCGGGTAACCCGGAGACCTCGGAACTACCAGGTAAGCTGGCACGTCGTGACCGATCGCGCCCGCTTGCGGCTACACGACACGGCAGCCGGTGCCGTGCGTGATTTCGTCCCGATGCGCGACGGACACGTCTCCATCTACCTGTGCGGCGCCACCGTCCAGGGGCTCCCGCATATCGGCCACGTCCGCAGCGGTGTGGCCTTCGACATCCTGCGCCGCTGGTTGATTGCACGCGGCTGCGACGTCGCCTTCATCCGCAACGTCACCGACATCGACGACAAGATCCTCAATAAGGCCGCCGCGGCCGGGCGGCCGTGGTGGGAATGGGCCGCCACCTACGAGCGCGCGTTCAGCGCCGCCTACGACGCGCTGGACGTATTGCCGCCGTCGGCCGAGCCTCGCGCTACCGGGCACATCACCCAGATGGTCGAGTTAATGGAACGCCTGATCCAAACCGGCCATGCCTATGCCGCCGGCGGCGATGTCTACTTCGACGTGCTCAGCTACCCGGAGTACGGGCAGCTCTCCGGCCACAAGATAGACGACGTCCATCAGGGCGAGGGCGCGGCCACCTGCAAGCGCGACCAGCGTGACTTCACGCTGTGGAAGGCCGCCAAGCCGGGGGAGCCGTCGTGGCCCACGCCGTGGGGCCGCGGCCGACCGGGCTGGCATCTGGAATGCTCGGCGATGGCCCGCACGTACCTGGGTCCGGAGTTTGACATCCATTGCGGCGGAATGGATTTAGTCTTCCCGCACCATGAGAACGAGATTGCGCAGAGCCGGGCCGCCGGGGACGGATTCGCCCGCTATTGGCTGCACAACGGCTGGGTGACGATGGGCGGGGAGAAGATGAGCAAATCGCTGGGCAACGTGTTGTCCATCCCGGCGATGTTGCAGCGGGTGCGCGCGGCCGAACTGCGCTATTACCTGGGCAGCGCTCATTATCGCTCGATGCTGGAATTCTCCGAGACCGCGCTGGAAGACGCGGTGAAAGCTTATGTGGGCGTTGAGGAATTCCTGCATCGGGTCCGGATTCGGGTCGGTGCCGTCGAGCCAGGGGAATGGACACCGCGGTTCGCCGAAGCGCTCGACGACGACCTGGCGGTCCCGATCGCATTGGCCGAAGTGCACCACTCCCGCACCGAAGGCAACCGAGCCCTCGACAGCGGCGATCACGGAGGCGCGCTGCAGCATGCTCGGGCGATCCGCTCGATGATGGGGATCCTGGGCTGTGACCCGCTCGACGAACGGTGGGAAACCCGCGACGAGACGTCGGCTGCACTGGCCGCCGTCGAAGTGCTGGTGCGTGCGGAGCTGGAGAACCGGGAGAAAGCGCGGGAGCAACGCAATTGGGCACACGCCGACGAGATACGGGATCGGCTGAAACTCGCCGGCATTGAGGTGACCGATACCGCCGACGGTCCGCAGTGGTCACTGCAGGCCGGAGACAGTAAGTAGATGCCCGGGAACTCGCCGCGCCGGGGGGCGGTCCGCAAATCAGGCACCAAGAAAGGCGCAGTCGTAGGTTCGGGCGGCCAGCGTCGCCGCGCCCTCGAGGGGCGCGGGCCCACCCCTCCGGCGCACCTACGTCCCAACCATCCCGCCGCCAAGCGCGCCCAGGCTCAGTCGCGGCGACCCGCCAAGCGGACCACCGATGAGACCGAAACGGTGCTCGGCCGCAACCCGGTGCTGGAGTGCCTGCGTGCCGGTGTCCCAGCGATCGCGCTGTACGTGGCGCTGGGCACCGAAGCTGACGAGCGGCTCACCGAATCCGTCTCCCGCGCAGCAGATTTGGGCATATCGATCCTGGAGGTGCCGCGCGCCGACCTGGATCGCATGACCAGCAACCACCTGCATCAGGGCATCGCGTTGCAGGTGCCACCGTACAACTACGCCCATCCCGACGACCTGCTGGCAGCCGCTCTGGACACACCGCCCGCGTTGCTGGTTGCCTTGGACAACATCTCCGACCCACGCAACCTCGGCGCCATCGTCCGCTCGGTGGCGGCATTCGGCGGCCATGGCGTGCTGATCCCGCAGCGACGTTCAGCTTCGGTGACGGCGGTGGCCTGGCGCACCAGCGCCGGGGCCGCAGCCCGCATCCCGGTAGCGCGTGCCACCAATCTCACCAGAACACTTAAGGATTGGGCCGACCGTGGACTACGGGTGATCGGACTCGACTCCGGGGGTGACACGGTGATTGACGATCTGGACGGCACCGACCCTCTGGTGGTCGTCGTCGGCTCGGAAGGCAAAGGGCTGTCGCGGTTGGTGCGGCAGACCTGCGACGAGGTGGTGTCCATCCCGATGGCCGGAGAGACCGAATCGCTGAATGCCTCGGTGGCCGCCGGGGTAGTACTTGCCGAAATCGTCCGCCAGCGAAGGGGTTAACCCCTTTGGCCGAGCAGACGCAAAAGCCCCCGACACGCCGACGGTTTGGGGGCTTTTGCGACTGCTCGCGAATATTCGTCGCGCTGCTGGCGCTGACCCTGCTTCTGGCATCGCCAGCCGATGCGCAGGCATCGGGCTTTGATTTGCAGGCGCACCGCGGCGGGCGCGGCGAGACAATCGAAGAGTCGCTGCGGGCCTTCGCCAAGTCACTCGAGTTGGGCATCAGCACTTTGGAACTCGATATTGGGATCACCAAGGACGGCCAGCCGCTGGTATGGCACGACCCGACGATCCAGGCCGACAAGTGCGCCGACACCGCGCCGGCGTTCGCCGGCGACCCGGCGTATCCCTATGTCGGCAAGCTGGTGTACGAGCTCACGCTGGTGCAGATCCGCACGCTCGATTGCGGCAAGCGGCTCGCCGAGTTCCCAGACGCCGAAGTGGTGCGCGGCAACAAGATTGCGACCTTGCCGCAGGTCTTCGCGCTCGCCGACTCCTATCACGCCGACGTGCGTTACAACGTCGAAACCAAGGTGGAAGCTAATCACCCAGGCGCGTCGGCGGAGCCGCAACAGTTCGTCGACGTGATACTCGACGCGGTCAGGGCAGCCGGTAAGGCCGACCGGGTCGAGATTCAGAGCTTCGACTGGCGAACCCTGCCCATGGTGCACCGGGTGGAGCCCGCAATCCCATTGGTGGCCTTATACAACGAGGAGACCTGGGCGCCGGGTTCGCCCTGGCTGAATGGGATCGACGCCACCGTGGTCGGCGACCCGATGATCGGTGCGCTGATAGTGGGCGCCAACATCGTCTCGCCCCGGTATCAGTTGGTCACCGGTAGCCCTTATGTCGATCATGCACATTCGTTGGGACTTAAGGTGATTCCGTGGACCGTTAACGACGCCGACGCCATGCGAGATCAGATTGCCAACGGCGTCGACGGCATCATCACCGACTTCCCGACGCTGTTGCGCGGCGTGCTGGCCGGACTCGGCTTGCCGCTGCCGCCGGCGTATCACCGGGGTTAGCGCCCGTCAGGGCATCGCATCCGCGAAGTCGATATGCCCCTCGAAGTCCAGCGATTTCGCCAGGTCGCGGTAGCGATCGCGGAAGTCCGCATACGCCGCGGCATCTCCGCGAGCCCCGGTCAGCAGAGCGCGGAGCCGCAGCAAGATGATGTCGCGCAAAGCAAAGTCTTCATCGGTCCGCGTCGCCGCTAATCGCTCGGTTGCGGCCTCGGCTTCCGCTAAGTCACCGTCGGCCCCGCGGTCGAGCAGAGTCTCCACCAGGACACCCGTCGTTACGATGCCCCAGCCCAGCAGCTGCCCCTGACGGACCACATTTTCAGCAACGTCGCGCATGCGCGGTATCGCGCGGTCGTGGTCGCCGCGTCGAGCCATTTCACGTGCCAAATAGACCTCGACAACCGGCAAATCGCCCAGGTGGTGTCGATCGCGCAGGAACACGTCGCGGACGTTGGTCAAGACCTGCTCTCCGCGGCCGCGTTCGGCAAGTGTTGGGCGGTGCACCAGCGCAATGCCCAGGGTCACCTGCGCGTGGGCCAACGCGAAATCGTCGCCGGATCGTTCTGCGGCTTGCAGGGCCTCCTCGATCTGGTGCATAACGAAGTCGTTGGTTCTCAGCACTCCCGTAGGAATGGTGGTGCCGTAGGCGTAGGTGACGGATGCGGCGTAGGTCAAGGGGTCGGCGTCGCGGGCCATGGCTACGCCGTCCCGCAGGTCGCCGCGCCATCCGGGGCGACCGAGGGTATACCGGCCGAGGGCACGGCTCGTGAGGGCGAGGGCTAAAGGAGAGCCGTGGATGAAGCTGCCTTTCGACGAGTCACCGTCGGCCAGCTCAACCACTCTTTGCGACCAGAGCAGCACGTCACCATACTCGGCGGCCTCCATCTTCGCGTAGATCGGCCCGGCGGACAGGCCCACAGTCAGGGCCGGATCGTCGACCGACTCGATGAGCTTCCAGGCTTCGGCTGCCAGCTGGGAGGCGTCGCGCACCCGGCCTTGGTAGGCATGGTCAGCCAACCGCCCCACCATCGCGATGGCCAATGACGCCTTGTCGCCAACGGCAGTGCACAGCTCGCGCAATTCCTCGAACCGGGCGGCACCCACATTTGCGCTAACGCGAAAGGCGGTACCACACAACATGGTTCGCGGAGCAATCTGCATGCCCGTCCAGTTTGGGTCGCCGCCGGGTAGTGCATCGGCGATGTTCGTGGCACGTTCCCAGCTGAGTCGCGCGGCTGCGATGTCGCGGTTGGTCGCCCACGTCGCCGCCCGCATGTGCCAGCCGTAGGCCGCGTGCAGATCACCCGCGGCTTCCAAATGTTCGGCGATCAGTGCGGCATTCTGGTCGGCCGATTCCGGCTCCCCGGCTTCTATCCCAGCCGCCAGCCGACGGTGCAGGCGCGCACGGTCCGATCTCAGTTGCGATTCGTAGGCCACCGTGCGGATCAGCGGATGGCGGAACGCATACTCCGCGCGCGGGCTGAACCGCACCTGGTCGACGAGCTCCGCGGCGATCAGCTCATCGCGGACCGGATCGACCTCCAGGCTGGCCAGCAGCTCGGGGCTGAAGCGATGTCCGACGACTGCCGCGGCGGCGAGCGTGCGTTTGGCCGCCGCGGTAAGCCTGTCGACGCGCGCGGCGATGGTCGCCTGCAACGTGGCCGGCACCTTGACGTCTGCCGCATTGGCGCGGCACGCATAGCCGCCGCGCTGACCGACCAGCACGCCGCGCTCGGCGAGATCACGGGTGATTTCCTCGGCGAAGAACGGGTTGCCGGCGGCGCGCTCGGCGATGATGTTGCCGATCCGGACAACGGACGGGTCGTCCCCCAAAAGCTCGGTGACTAGCGCGGAGGTTTCCGAATCGCTCAGCGGTGCCAGGGCGATAGTCTGCGCACCGGCGACATGGGCCAGGGTCCCGCGATATTCGGGGCGATAGGTGATCACTACCAAGGAGCGGGTGTGCGGGATCACCGCGAGGAAGTCGGCGATCATGGATTCGCTGACCTCGTCGATCCAGTGTGAGTCTTCCACGACGAACACCGCCGGGTCGGCGCGGGCCAGCTGAGCCGAGTTGATCAACGCGGTCAACCGCCGTCGCCGAGCATCGGGGTCGATCTTGGGCAACTGCAGCTCGGGATCCGCGATGCCTACCAGGTCATCGAGCAGCAACAGGTCCTCTGGATCAGCGTCGGGAAACTGCTCCCGGACCTGTGCGCGCGCCGTCGCATCGTCCGGGCCGCTGAGCTGGCCGGTCGCGCGCAGCAGACGCGCCACCGCATGAAATGGGACGTCAGCGGCATGCGACTCGCAGAAGGTGGAAAAGACTTCAACCCCAAGGATTTTCGCAAAACTAGCGGCTTCAGCGGTCAACCGCGTCTTGCCGATCCCCGGTGGGCCGACCACGGTAACCACGGTGCCGCGACTGGCCATGGCGCGCTCTAGCATCGCGGTCAGCGTGGCCAACTCCCAGTCACGGCCCACCAACGTCGATTCTGAAACACCTGTCCGTTGGGCCGCGACGCTGAGCAGCCGCCGCGCCGGCACGGGGTCGTCCGCGCCCTTGATGCGCATTAGCTGCGGCTCTCCGAGCGCGGCTATGCCTTCGACCAGCCGCGCGGTGGAGTCACTGAGCATCACCGCCCCGGGTGCCGCCACCGACTCCATCCGCTGAGCCATCCCCACCTGCTCACCGATGGCGGTGTAACCCAAGGCAGCGGAACCGATCTCGCCGGCGATCACCTGACCGGAGTTCAAACCCACACGCAGACCTAGGTCGAGACCGTCGCGAGCGGCGACGTCCCCCGACAGGCGAGTGACCTCCTCTTGGATGTCGAGCGCCGCCAGGCACGCGCGCAGCGCATGGTCCTCCAACGCCGCGGGCGCGCCGAACACCGCCATGATGCCGTCGCCGGTGAACTTGTCCACCGTGCCGCCGTACCGTTGCACGACGGCCGCCGCGCGCGTGACGAGTTCGGCCATAATCTCGCGCAACCGTTCCGCACCCAGCGCGGCCGCGAGGTCCATCGAGTGAACGACGTCGGCGAACAACACCGTCGCCTGTTTGTACTCGGCCGGCGCGCCAGACACCGAAGTGCCGCATTCGTCACAGAACTTCGCGCTCGGCCGCAGTTCGGCAGAGCACCTGGGGCAGGCCAATGCGGCCGTCATGCGCCCCACAATAGGGCGCTCACCAGCTCAAAATGACGCTATCGGCCGCATCCGCCGGTTCAAATGAGCGCGCCGCCGGCCCGAACGCCGGCTGTTCGGTCACGCTGGTCGATCGGTCGGGGCGTCTGCGGAAGTTCGCCCGCGCGGCCCGCGACACGATGCCGGGATGCAGCAGCCGCGTTACGGGGTCGACGAGTGCGGTCACCCGCATGAATTGACTCATTACGTCCGTATCCGTCTCGGCCGCTGTGAGCACGCGATCCACATACCCGTTGAACAGCCGCGCGAGTAGCGTTGGGGTGCCTTGGATTTCGGGCAGGAGGAGGTCAGGCGTGGTCGATAGCTGCCAGGCCTGGCGAATCGGTGCGGCGGCGGCGCGGAAGAAGCGCCGAGCCAATGCCTCGGTGCCGCGGGACAGGCAGTCGCGCAGCGCCAGCGCCTCGACCGCGGCCACCGTCATGCCTTGGCCGTAGATCGGGTTGAAGCTGCAGATCGCGTCGCCGACGACCAGCAGACCGTCGGGGAACTGCCGCATCTTGTCGTAGCGCCGCCAGCGACTGAACGGCGTCCGGTGCCGCACCGGGTCGCCGACGGGCTCGGCGTCCCGCACGGCGGCGAGCAGATGAGCCGGGGCGCAGTCCTCCACGAACTCGCACATCGCCGCCAGCGCGGGCGGCGCCTCGTGCCCGGCCATGCCCATCACCGTGAACAGCCAGGTGTCGTTCTCGCAGTGGAGAAGGCCGACCCCTCGCGGCCTGCCCGGCACGATCCCGACCAAGAACCCGAACTCGTGTGGCGCATCGCTGGTGATGTGCAGCAGCTGGCTCGCGTAGGCCAGCTGCACCACTACCCGATCCTCGCGGGGGCGCTCGTAACCGAGGCTGTCCAGCCACGTCGGTGTGCGAGCCCCGCGGCCGGTGGCATCGATGACCAGGTCGGCGTCCAGCATGGCAGGCTCGCCGGTGCGGCTGCTGACCACGCGCGCCCCGGTGACGCGGCGGTGGTCGGGCGTCGACGTCAACCCGACGATGTAGTGCTCGTCGAGGAGCTTGACGTTGGGAAGGTCGCGCAGACGCGTGCGCACGTGATCCTCCAGGAACGGACGCGTCGCGCTGTAGGCGGTGACGGAGGGGGCGCTGCCGGTGCGGGTCAACAGGTGCCCGCCCACGTCGTAGTACAGCTGCGACAGATCTTGCCCGTCGAAGTGCTGTGCGCCGTCGTCGACCAACTCGTCCAACACACCGGGGAACATCTCCTCGATCACCTGGGCGCCCCGGGCGAGCAGGGCATGCAGGTGCCGCCCTTGCGGCACGCCCCGGCGGGCGGCGGCGGTGTCGGGCAGCGGGTCGCGCTCCACGACGGTGACGGTGTCGAAGAAGTCGGCAAGCGACCGCGCGGCCAACAGACCGGCCATGCTCGCCCCCAACACCACCGCGTGATTTCCGATCCTGGCCATCCCCACACCACCTTTCGATAGTTCGCTAGCTGACAAAAGCCATGCTCACCGCGGACCGTGGGGCGTCGACAGCGTAGTGAAGTACGCAACCTGCGCGCGGATGGCCCGGCGGCGAGTCCCCCTGACGTCCGCTTCGGTCAAATTCGAGTAGGCGATTACTCATGTCCACCGGCATGAGCGGGCCTTAACGTGCCTGCAGCAGCCAACCCACGCCTCGGCGTTTGAACGAGAAAAAAACAGAACAATGAAGTAGGTAGTGGCATGGACCTATCGGTTGAACGGCACCGCGGCCGAAAACGACGAGACCCTTCGACGGGGCTTGGCCGCTTACTCGAAGTGGTCGCCGCCGCAGAGCACCACATACCACCAGTTCGTCGGCCGCGTCGACGGCGGCGGCGGCTTCGCGGTGGTGGAAACCGACAATCCGGCCGATTTGGTCGAGACCACAAGCCAATTCGCCACCATCCTGGATTACCAGATCTTTCCCGTCCTCGACATCGCCGAAGCCGCGCGGGCGCTGCAGCGGGGCGTCGAGTTCAGGGAAGCGGTCGTGTAGCACCGGGGGCCACCGCGCGGCTAGGAGCCGAACAGTCGCACCGACGCCCGCAGCGACAGCACTGCGACAACGAGTGAGACGGGCACGGTGCACAGCCCGAGTCGGGTGTATTCGCCGACGCCGGCCTCGACGTCATGCTGGCGGAGCACACGACGCCACAACAGATTGGACAATGAGCCGACGTAGGTCAGATTGGGGCCGATGTTGACCCCGATCAGCACCGCGAGGATGGCCACCGGACCCCCCGGCGCAACCAGCGGCAGCAGCACCAGGGTGGCGGGCAGATTGTTGACGACGTTGGCCAACAGGGCGGCGATGACGGCGATCGCGAGCAATGCCGGAAGCCCAGAGCCGGACGGCAGCACGGCGGACATCGCGCGGTCCATTCCGCCCAGCATGACCGCCCGCACCACGACGCCCAACGCCAGCACGAACACCAGAAACGACACGTGCACCGAACGCGCGATGTCGGCCACCGAGGTGCGCCGGCGGCTCAGGCTGCGCACCGCCAGCACCGAAGCGCCGACGAGCGCCACCCAGGCCGGGGCGACCCCGACCGACTGGCCGAAGGCGAACCCCACCAGTGTCAGCCCGACCACCACCAACACGAACACCGGCGGCCGCGGCGCCGGCCCCACTTGCTCCGGGTCGGGCTGCACGCGTAAATCGCGGGCGAAAAACCACCGGAAGATCAGGTACAGCGTGGCCACCGCACCCAGCCATGGCACCGCCATCAGCACGGTGAACTTGGTGAACGAGATGCCGGCGGTGTGAAATGCCAGCAGGTTGGTCAAATTCGACACCGGCAGCAGCAGTGAGGCGCCGTTGGCCAGATGGGCGGTGGCATACGCGTAGGGCCGCACCGGCGTGCGGAGCCGGCGCACGGCGGAGAGCACCACCGGGGTCAGCAACACCACCGCCGCGTCCAGACTCAGCACGGCGGTGATCACAGAGGCGATGACGAACACCCGCCGCAGCAGCCCACCGGACCCGACGCGCCCCTGCGCTATCGCCGCGCCCGCCGCCTCGAACAGGCCCTCGTCGTCGCACAGCTTGGCCAGCACCAGCACCGCGCCCAAGAAAGCGACCACTCCGGAAAGCCCGGCCACCTCCTGCGCGGCCTGATGCACCGATATCGCGCCGACCGCCACCAGGATGAGCGCGGCCGGGACCGCGGCCACCGCCTCCGGCAAGCCTCGAGGGCGCACCACCGCAAACACCAGCACAACAGCAAGCAACAACAGCGCAGCGGTCAGCCCCAACGTCTAAACCGCTTCACATCCAAGGGTTTTCGCGCCGCCACACTGTCGGCATGTGCAGCGCGACGCCGTCGCGCGCGGCGAGCTCGTCGAGGATCCGGATGGACTCGTCTAAGTCGTCGCCCGCGTAGGGCAAGGCCCGCAGCGGTTTTGACAGCGGGCGAAAGAAGTCGTCCCAGTGGATCAGGATCACCCGTCGGGCCCCCACGGTGCGCACGGTCTCGGCCCAGTACTCGGTCACATATGATCGCGGCCGCAGGCCCAGCTGACCGACGGACAGGTAGACCGCTTCGGCGCGCTGGCCGGCCAGCACACCTTTGACAAAGCCGGCGCTGCCCTGGATGAGCAGCCGGCGGCCGGTCGGCCGGTGATGCACCAGCGTCGACCACGCCTCCCCGCAGCGGTACGCCGATGCCTTCACCGGCGGGGTCAGCGGCGCGCTGATCACCCCGGGAAACCGATCGGGTGGGCAGTGATGGGACTCCACCAGGGTGACGTCGTAGGAACCCAAGCGGATCGGTTCGCCACTGACCGCGACCACCAGCCGGGTTTCCGGCAGTCCGTAGCCCCGCCCGACATTGGCCGCCGACTGGCCGCCGACCAGCTGCGCGCCGGTGCGGTCGGCGACCAGTGCGCTGTCCAGCGCGTGGTCGATGTGGGTGTGTACCGGGATGACGGCCACCAGCCGAGACACTTTCGCCCGGGCGAGGCAGCCGTCGACACGCGCCGGTGACGGCGCCACCTTTCCGGCCGCGACCCGCAGCAGGCCGGGCCGGGAGAAGTAGCCGTCGGTCATCAGCGCGCCGGAGCCGTCGTCCACCAGCAGCGTCGCCACGCCCATCCACGTCACCGAAAGGGCACCGGGCTCGGCGGCCGGCGTGTCGAACTGATCCGCATACCGCGCAATGTCGGGGCGACCGAGCTTGGGGCGCATCAGCAGAATGCCTTGACATGGGCGCCGGCCGCGTTGAGGCGGTCGCGGATCGCGGCCGCGATCTGCACCGCTCCCGGCGAATCACTATGCACGCAAACCGATTCCACGCTGACCGAGATCCCGGTGCCGTCGATCGCGGTGAGCTGGCGCGAGTTGACCATGGTCAGCACGCGGTCGGCGATCGAGGCCGGATCGTGCAGCAGCGCACCCGGTTCGCGACGGGAAACCAGCCGCCCGTCCGGCTGGTAAGCGCGGTCGGCGAATGCTTCCGCCACCGTGCGCAGACCAATGCGGTAGGCCTCGTCGAAAAACGCCGAGCCGGCCATGCCCAACACCGGCAGCGTGACATCAACCATGCGTACCGCCGCCGCCACCGCGGCTGCCTGCTCGCGGTTGGTCACGATCGTGTTATACAGGGCCCCATGGGGTTTGACGTAGGACACCGTCGACCCGGCCGCGTGCGCGATCGCTTGCAGGGCGCCGATCTGATACACCACATCGGCAATCAGATCCTCGGCGGCGACGTCGATGAAGCGCCTGCCGAACCCGGCCAGGTCGCGGTAGCTGACCTGTGCTCCGATGCGTACCCCGCGCTCGGCGGCTGATCGGCACACCTGCAACAGCCCGGCGGGATCCCCCGCGTGGAAACCGCAGGCGACGTTGGCGCTGGTGACTATCCCGAGCATGGCGTCGTCGTTACCGAGGCGCCAAACGCCAAAGCCCTCGCCCAAGTCGGCGTTGAGGTCGATACCGGCCACCCGCCCAGCTTATGGGCCGCGCGAAGCTCAGGCGGAGACGTCCCGCCGATGCCCGAGCAGCCAGCAAAACAGATAGATCAGAAACGAAATGCTCGCGACGAAGACCGATACCGGGACACCGGGCGCCAGCGACAGCACGATCCCGCCGACGGCGGAGACCTCGGCGAACACTACCGAGGCCACTATCGCCGCGGCCGGCGAGGCCACCACCCGGGCGGCCGCGGCCGCCGGCGTGATCAACAGCGACATCACCAGCAGCGCCCCCACCACCTGCACCGCCTGGGCGGCCACCACACCGACCAGGGCGGCGAACACCACGCCCAGCCCGCGAACCGGCACCCCTCGGGCCGCGGCGACGTCGGGATCTACGGTGGCGAACAACAGTGGGCGGTAACACGTTGCCAGCACGGCGAGGACGAGCAGGCAAACCAGCGCCAGCACGGTCAGCCCGGTGTAGCCGACGCCGACGATCTGGCCGGTCAGCAACGCGAAACTGGTTGCGGTCCGTCCCGGGTAGAGGTGGATGAACAGTACCGCCAGGCCCAATCCGAAGGCCAGCACAACGCCGATGACCGAATCGCGTTCCCGGACCCGCCGACCCAGAACGCCGAACAGCGCGGCGGCCAGGGCGCTGCCGATCAGCGCGCCCACCCCCACTTGTAAGCCGACCAGCAGCGCGAACGCGGCCCCGGTCAGCGACAATTCGCTCGATCCGTGCACGGCGAACGACATCTGGCGCATCACGATGAAGGGCCCGATCAGCCCGGCTACCAGCCCCAGCAGGGCCGCCGCGAGCAGCGCTTGCTGGACGAAGTCGTGGCCGAGTAGGTGGGCGGTGATGCCGAAGGAGAACAGGTGTTGCAGCATGTCGGCGAGCCGGTGGTTCATCCGTCGCACCCGCCGTCCGGCGCGCCCACCACGACATAGCTGCCTTTGACCTTGACCACCTGGATATCCGCGCGATACAGCTCCGAGAGCGTCTCGCTGGTCATGACTTGATCGACCGTGCCGACCCGGAATCGACCATCGACCAGATACAGCACCCGATCCACGTACGGCAGAATCGCGTTGATCTCGTGGGTGACGAAGATGACCATGGTGCCGGCATCCCGGCGACGGCTGTCGATCAACGCCGATACCAGCTTGACGTTGGCCGGGTCCAGGGTCAGCAGCGGCTCGTCGCAGAGCAGCAGCATCGGATCACTGACGAGCGCTGCAGCGATGCGGATCCGTTGCAGCTCGCCGCCCGACATCTTGCCGACCCGGACATCCGCCAAGTGTTCGCCGTTGACCTGCCGCAGCGCGTGCCGCACGGCCGCGCGCCGGCGGGCCCGTTCGGCCGACCGGAGCGGGATGGCGCCCCAGCGCTGCCCGTCGATACCCAGCCGGACCATGTCGCGTCCCCGCAGCATCACATCGGCGTCCATCGGATGATGTTGCGGCACATAGCCAATGCGTCCACTGCAGGAGGTGATCGGCTTTCCGTCGACCAATGCGACACCGGCGCTCAATGCCAGCTGCCCGAGCAGCACCTTGAGCAACGACGTCTTGCCGCTGCCGTTGGGGCCGAGCACCGCGATGAACTCGCCGCGCGACGCCGACAGGTTGAGGTCGTCCCAGAGCACGCGGTCACCGAAGGCAAGCCGGGCGCCGCGCAGTGAAACGGTATCTGCGTGGCGGTCGACGGCCCGGGCCGGTTCGACGATCACGGTTGTACCGACCGGCTCGACTGCAGCGCGGTCAGCAGCTGATTGACGGTGTTGCGCTGCCAGGTCAGGTAGTCCTCGCCGTCCGGCAAAGTCTCGGTCACCTCGGTCACCGGTACACCCGCGCGCCGCGCAGCGCTTTCCACGCCATTGGTCGCCGACGTGGATGTCTGTGGGTTGACCACCACTGCCGAGACTTGATGGCGGTTGATCAGGTCGAGGACAAACGCCATGTCGGCCGGTGCCGGATCGGTTTCGTTCTCGTTGGCGGCGCTGAAGGCCGCCGGCGTGCGATTGACCAGTCCCGCCGCCGCCAGCATGTACTGCCCGACGGGTTCGGTCGCGATCACGCCGGTGTCCGGGTATGCGCCAGCAATGGCGTTTTCCATGCCGGTGATTTCATCGGCGCCCCGGCAGAACTGGGCGGCGTTGGCTCGGTAGTCGGCAGCATTGCCCGGGTCGATGGCTGCCATCCGGTGGGCGATGGCCAATGCGACCGCCTTGACGACGCCGAGGTTGTAGAACACGTGCTCGTTGGACGGTTGCTTTCCCGCGCCGGCGCTGGTGAGAAACGTGTAAGCATCCACCGCGTGGACGGCCGGATGCGCCGCCAGGACCTGCTCGACCCAGGGGTCGTAACCGCCGCCGTTGTAGACGACCAGGGCGGCATCGGTGATGGCGGCGGCGTCCGATGGGCTGGCTTGGTATGAGTGCGGGTCGACGTCGGCCCCACTGAGGATGGCGCTGACAGCGACATGGCGGCCGATGACGGCGCGCGCCACGCTGCCCCACACGTCCGTGGACGCCAGCACCGTGGCCGCGCGCGGATGCGCACCGCCGCAGGCGGTAAGCGCCAACACGACGACACCGGCCGAAAGCCAAGTCATCACCTTGACTACCGCCGTTCGTCTCCGAATGAGCGCCACGCGCATTGTCCTCCCACCGACCCCGTCAGTCGACCCTAATACTAATGAAAACCGTTTCCATTAGATAGTGACGACCCCCGGCTCCGCGTATGCAGGCATCCGGATGCGCTGTAGCGTCACCGAACGTGAGTCCCGCTCAGCGCCACCGTGCGACTCTGGCGTCGTTGGCGGCCGAACTGAAGGTTTCGCGCACCACGATTTCGAATGCCTTCAACCGGCCCGATCAGCTCTCCGCCGACCTGCGGGAACGAGTGTTCGCGACGGCGAAGCGGCTCGGTTACGCCGGACCTGACCCGGTGGCGCGATCATTGCGGACCCGCAAAGCGGGCGCGGTCGGTTTGGTGATGGCCGAACCGCTGACGTATTTCTTTTCCGACCCGGCGGCGCGCGACTTCGTGGCTGGAGTGGCGCAGTCGTGCGAGGAGCTCGGGCAGGGCCTGCTCCTGGTGGCCGTCGGGGCCAGCCGGAGCTTGGCGGACGGCACCGCTGCTGTGCTCGGCGCCGGGGTGGACGGGTTCGTCGTGTATTCGGTCTGCGACGACGACCCCTACCTGCAGGTCGTGCTGCAGCGACGCTTACGGATTGTGGTGGTTGACCAGCCTAAGGGCCTCTGCGGCGTGTCCCGGGTGGGCATCGACGACCGGGCAGCGATGCGCTTGCTCGCCGACTATGTGCTCGGTTTGGGGCATCGCGAGATCGGGTTGTTGACCATGCGGCTGGGCCGCGACCGCCGGCAAGGCCTGGTGGACGCCGAGCGGCTGCGCTCTCCCGCCTTCGACGTGCAGCGCGAACGCATCGTCGGCGTCTGGGAGGCGATGAAAGCCGCTGGGGTTGACCCCGATTCGCTGACCGTGGTGGAAAGCTGCGAGCACCTGCCGGAATCGGGCGGCAGCGCCGCCAAGGTGGCGCTGGAGGCCAATCCGCGGATCACCGCGCTGATGTGCACTGCGGACATACTGGCCCTGTCCGCCATGGATTACCTTCGCGCACATGGCATTTATGTGCCGGGCCAGATGACCGTCACCGGTTTCGACGGCGTGCCGGAGGCAATCAGTCGTGGGTTGACGACGGTGTCACAGCCGAGCTTGCAGAAAGGGCGCCGCGCGGGTGAACTGTTGCTGAAGCCACCCCGCTCAGGCCTGCCGGTGGTGGAGCTGTTGGACACCGAGTTGATCCGGGGCCGCACCGCCGGCCCGCCCGCCTAGCTGTCGCCGGAGTCCTGGTCGCCGATCAACAAGCGCACGGCCAGGTCCAACCGCTTGCTGACGTCCGTCGCCGAGGCTCGCCTGGTCAGCCATGCGAGCAGGTTGGACAACCAGACGTCGGAGATCACCCGGGCGA
>DATJQO010000058.1:0-3799 GCA_035505695.1 Mycobacterium sp. | reverse complement strand
AAGACCTCAGCGCGCGGATGCGGTGCAACAGCAATCTGAAACTCCAGCGTCGTGGCCGCGGTGATTTCGACTTCGATCTCGGCGCCCACTTCTCGTCTCATAGCGCGATACTGCGCCAGTCGTTCCGGATTCGCCAGCCGTTCCCCCTTCAGCCACCGCATAACTGTCACAGTCACGGATGCGGCATGGTTGAGTTGTTTGTGAGCGATCAGGGCCGCTCGAAGTGCTGGTAGTCGACCACACCGCTAAGGACATCGCCAAATATCTTGGAGTGAGCCGGGCAACGGTGTATCGGAGCCGTCAACTTCATGGTCTTGAGCTGACCCCGAGATCTGGTCCATAGGTTGTGAGAGTCGTTCATCGTGGTACAGGTGGCAGCGTCGCGGGTTCTGGTAGGTGCCGTATGCGGTGGTGCAGGCACCGTCATCATTCCTCAATTGGCCCCCAAATGAGGAGGTCCTCCATTCCATTGTTTAATGCGACGGCGGTCGGCGGTGAACCCGTGACGTCGAAGTAGATTTTGCCGGTCGATTCTTGGCCTTGGGCGATAGTGGCTCCGCTAATGCCGTTCGGGGTGTTGGCTTGCCACAGGACCTGGTAGTTGGTGCCGTCGTCGGCGAAGGCGTTCAACTGCGGGATGGTGGGGGTGATGCTGCCTTGGGTGGCTTTGACGGTGGCGGTGACTTCCCAGAGTTTGCCGGCTAGCACGTAGCCCGGGATCGTGTCGGTGCTGGGTTTGAGGTCGCTGACCGTCCAGGAGAGCACCACTTGGCCGACGGTGTCGACCATCGTTAGCTCGCTACCAAATTTGCCGACGGCGGGATAAGCCGACGCAATCGGTGCGCTGGTGATACCGATCGTTGCCATCACCACGGTTGCGAGTGCCGTCATGGTTATCGTGGTGATCTTCACTGGTGCTCTCCCTAACTCGTGGGATGCGAAGCCGTTAGGCGAAGACGTCGTTGAGGGTGACGGTTTGTAGGTTGCGGCTGTGGATGAGGTCGAACAGCTGGGGGAAGCAGTGTGTGACGGTGGGCAGGTTGGCGTGGCCGAGCACGATCTGCTGGGGCTGAAACGATTTACTCGCCGCAGCGATGAGGCTGGTTTCGTTCTCGGGCACCGAATTGCCGATGTCACCGCTCCACAGGGTGATGGTGGTGTATCCGAGGTCGGCGGCCACCCGGTCGATGGCGGCGTTGTGCATCCCGTAAGGGGGACGCCAATACGGGGTGCCGTCCGTCCCGTAGGTGTTTTTCAGGAAATCGGCGTTGCGGCTAAGCTGATCTGCCACCGCGCTAAGCCCAATGCGGTTCAGGTAGGGGTGTGACCAGGTGTGGTTGCCCATCTGGATCTGCCCCGCATCGACCATGGGCCGCAGCGCTGGGGCGTTGACCGACCATGAACTGTTGACACCATTGACGAAAAACGTCAGCCGGGTGCCGCTATCCTGGCAAAACTGGGCGAACGCTCCCACCACCGCCACGCTGGTGCCGTCATCGATGGTCAACGCCAACTGATTACCGTTTCCAGGCAGGCGGGTGAGCACACCCACTGGGGCCGCTGGCTTCTGGCTCCGGGCGAGCGGGGAGCAGCTTGCCGCCGCCAGCGCGGCGACCGCGATGCCATACAACAGCGTGCGCCGATCGATGTCCTGCATCACTCAACGCTACTCACCTCCAACCGTGAGGGGAAGAAGGCGACTTTCGCTGTGCGCCTTTAGGTTCGGCTTGCCGCTGCTGTCCACCTTTCTCGGGCACACGGACCCGGCGAGCACGTACTGGTATCTGCAGGCGGTCCCCGAGCTACTCGCGGTGGTGAGCAGCCGGCTGGAACGGTTGCCCGGGGTGCCCTCGTGAGCGCGCGCGCCGGTGTTGCAGGCGTTCTTCACCGAGCGTCTGATCACCCAGCGTGACGCGAGCCCGCAAACCATCGCCGCCTATCGCGACACGTTCCGGCTGCTGCTGCGCTTCACCCAAAAGCGGACCGGCAAACAGCCGTTCCAGTTGGACATCGAGGATCTGGACGCGCCGCTGATCGGCGCGTTCCTCACCCACCTGGAACAGGGCCGCGGCAACAGCCCCCGCACCCGCAACGCCAGGCTCGGGGCGATCCACTCGTTCTACCGGTACGCGGCCCTAGAACACCCCGAACACGCGCACACCATCGCGCGGATCATGGCGATCCCGACCAAACGCCACCAGCGCAACACCGTCAGCTACCTCGACCTGGGCGAAACCAAGGCGCTGCTCGCCGCGCCCGATCGCCGCACCTGGCTCGGCCGCCGCGACCACGCGCTGCTGGTGCTGATGATCCAAACCGGGATCCGCGTCTCCGAACTCACCGGCCTACGCATCGGCGATGTCCACCTCGGCGTCGGCGCCCACATCCGCGTCACCGGCAAGGGACGAAAGATGCGCTCACCCACGCTCACCCGGGAAACCGTCGCGGTCGTACGCGCCTGGCTCACGGAACGCCACGGCCAACCCGACCAGCCGCTGTTCCCCACCCGACAGGGTGGGCCGCTCAGCCGCTACACCGTCGGCGCGATCATCACCCGCCATGCCAGCACGGCAGCCGTCGAATGCCCGACGCTGACGGCGAAACGCACCACGCCGCACACCCTGCGCCACACCAACGCCATGCTCCTACGGGCCACAGGCGTCGATATCGCGACGATCGCACTCTGGCTCGGTCACGAAACGACCCAAACCACACGCATTTACGCCGACCCCGCCCTCAAGGAACGAGCAATCGCTCGAACCGCACCGCTAGGAGCCACGCCCAGTAGATACCGGCCACCCGACCAACTCCTCGCGTTCCTCGAAGCGCTGTAATTATGTGGAACGCCCGATCCGTCAAACCGCAACGCAGCAAGGGAAAACCGGTACCCAGCAGCTGGTCTTCGACATAATCGTGCGTGGGACATACAACCGTACGTGCCACTCGTCGCGGCATACGGCTCAAGCAAGCCACGAGGGCATGCGGGTTGGCCTACGCTGGTTTCCGGCCGGGTCGGGCGCGAAGCCCGCGTCGGCAGGAAGCAGGCACCAGGCGGGTCGCCTTCCCGCGTCGCCTTGAAGATTCGCTGCCGCAGTAGCCGTACCTCCCGCTCGCAGTCCGACCAGTCGACCCAGTCCCAATCGACCGTGTCTAGGCCGGTCTCCGGCGCAAGACCCTCCGGTCCGTTCACCATATCGGCGCCTAACTTGTCCTTCGGTTCCAGCTGCTTTGGCAAACCATTCGTCAAAGGCTCACCTGCCCACGTGGGCGCGCTTTCGCGCCCGGGCACACGGCCCGGTATCCGGCCAGTTATACGAACCGACCAGCGAAGGGCTGATCGACCTCGTTCGCGTTGCTGTCGCCTTTCGGCCACCGGCATTGGCTTCTTGGGCATCCTGTTCCCGCCGGGGACTTGGGCCTTCGTTACCTCCGGCTTACCGCCACCCCAACCGGCGTGGCGGACCCCGACGGGGTTTCCATGTTCCACACGCATGAGACACGACTGGGGTTGGGTGCCCTCTTTACCCCGGGGACGATGGTGTCCACACGGCCGCGCTCGATCCTTGGCCGCCATCTGCCGCCTTCCAACGGCCCGGCCCCTATCATCCCGGCGCTCAACCCGTCCCGGGATGCATGGCTAACGAGGCATCAGCGAGGGTTCACTGGCATTCACCCCATGCCCAGCCTTCCCCTGGCCTGTGGACCCCGGACGGAGCGGGCTCTCTTGGGCTTTTCCATGAGCTTCGCACCCAAACGCCGCTGGCAGCGGCGGTCACGCACGTCATGGCGGGGACAGGTC
>DATJQO010000057.1:0-14743 GCA_035505695.1 Mycobacterium sp. | reverse complement strand
CGACGATTTGGTCAACCTCGCCGACACAGCCATGTACGCCGCCAAACACGCTGGCGGTAACCAGGTCCGCTCCACCCACATCCCACACGCCGACCTGAAACGCAGCCCCGCTTAAGGCCACCGCCAGTTCTGCCCTTCGCTGACAAATGGAACCACTTTGGCCAGAAAACTGGCCAAACTACTGTTCCTGACCAGCGGATACTCAGTTCAGCTGCCGGAAATCGAAACCGATGCTCTACCTGGGCTTTTCGCGTGTGAGTGGCGGTTTCGTTACGCCTCGTTCCAGTTCAGCCCCGCTCGTTACCTGCGGTTTCGTTCTCGGGTGTTAACGGCGTCAAGAGTTTGGCATCAGCTATTTCTCGCCGTCAGGAGCGTCCTCGGACCGCGGTAGTCGGTGCATACACCGTTGGACCCAACGGGTTGGATGTCGTGTGCGTGGTCGGCCTTGCGTGACTCGCAGTCAGTGCGCGATTCCGAGTTCCTGGTCGATCTGCGGCCAGTGTTGGGGGCCGCCCGGGGTGAGCAGAATCCAGTCGTGAATTTGGCCTTTGCCGAGTACGAAGCTCATCGGGGCCCCTTGCGCTAGGGCTGCTTGTTGGAGGGCAAACGCCTCTGGTGCGAGTTGATCCAGCGAGCCCGTGTAGACATACGTCGGCGGAAGTCCGCTCAGTGACCCATACAGCGGGCTCACCTCAGGGTTGGTCACGGAAAGATTGCCCGCCCACACTTTGCCGATCTGCCCCCCGGCCTGCCCTACGTCTAGCCAGGGGGAGAGCAATACCATCGACGCCGGTACCGGGTCACCGTGGGCCACCATGTATTCGGCGGCCGCCAGTGCGAGATTGCCGCCCGCGGAATCGCCGATCACGCTAACGTGAGAGGCCCCCTGTTCTGCGATTTCCCAGGAGATCAAGCCAGCGATGCTCGGTACAACCGTGCCGGCGGTGCCTCCCTGCTGCAGCAACGGGTAGATAGGTACTTCAATGGTTGCGCCGGTCTGGTAGGCCGTCACCGTGTAATCCAGCCAGTGGAAGATCGAGGGCGGGGTGATAAACGCGCCACCGTGAATGGCAACCACATAGTCGCCGGTTGGATGAGCCGGCGTAATCTGCACGACGCTCATCCCGTCATACGTGTTGTGTTGGACCGTCTCTCCGAGCAGCATCGGCAAGAACCGCGGCGGGGAATTGCCGGCGAGCCCCGATAGCACCGGGATGTTGCTGGCAAACAGCGCTAAGAGTGGAGAACCTGGATCCGAAAATAGAAAATTGAGTTCGTTATTGAATCCGGTGACCAGTGTCGTTGGGATCTGCTGAATTTCTCGCTGAATACCGAGCAACGCCTGCTCAAAGGCCGCCAAAGGCGATGCGTTGGCCACCTCAGCGGCGGCATATGCACCGGCCGCGCCGGTCAATGCCTGCACAAACGACTCATGAAAAGCCGCCGCCTGTGAGCAAAGAACTTGATAACCCCGGCCGTAGGCGGAGAACAACGTAGCGATTGCAACGGACACCTCGTCCTCGGCCGCGGCAAACACCGCAGTGGTGGCACCCGCCACGCCCTGGTTTGCCGTCGCGACCACCGAACCAATTGAAGCCACGTTCGTGGCCGCCGCGGACATCATCTCTGGCAACGCAAGAACATACGACACCGCGCCGCTCCCAATACGATCGCCGAATCTCCAGAGCTTATTGTCCGCCCCGCGGAGTCGCGTAGCCAGTTTGCAAGAACTACCTAGTGGGGATGTGACATGCGCATAAGAACGCCGCGCTAGGGGCGGCTCTTCAAACTGGGGCGGTCAGATTCGGAGTTCCGGTCTGCCAGGCCAAAATGCCACTTCAACTGCGATTTTGTAACATCCCGTTCCCATTCAGTCCCGCTCGTTACCTGCGGTTTGTTTTCGAGTCTTGACTCCCCCGCAGCACCGACGCCATCACGAGCACGTGCAATAAGAAAATCTCGTGGGAGACCTCGCCCAGCCAGACCATTGGTCTGCTCTGCAGCCAACGCGTGAGCTACCTACGGCGACTTGGTCCCCTCCTGTGCGGCCTTTCTAGTGGAGCCGCCGGGAATCGATACCGTATACGCTCGCAGCGTCTGCTGTGCTAAAGCGCTCTCGGCAGCACTGTGAATCCCTCACTTTCAACCGTATCCGGCTGCGGCGGGTTGCGTTATGAATGTCGTTACCGCGCGTTACCGTGGTGCCGTGCCTGATTGGTGCGGATGCTCAGCGTCATCACCTGTTTCGCGCCGTGATGTCTTCAAATACGTTGCGGCCGCGCCCATTATGTTGGGTTTGGGCGCCACCGCCTCAGGGCTGGTCCGACCCCCAAGCGCGAAGGCGGATCCCGTTCTGGTTGCGGCGGTCGAAGCGCCCGGTCAGGCGCCCAATGTCATCAGTCGCGCCCAGTGGGGCGCCGACGAGTCGATTCGCAGCCGAGCACCCATGTACGACAACGGAATCAAGGCAGGCGTCGTGCACCATACCGCGGGCGTAAATGACTACGCCCAGCAGGATTCCGCTGCAATTGTGCGGGCGATCTACGCCTACCACACCCGCACTCTGGGCTGGTCGGACATCGCCTACAACGCGCTGGTAGACAAGTACGGCCAGGTATTCGAGGGCCGCTTCGGCGGGATGACGAGAGCGGTTCAGGGCACCCACACTGGCGGGTTCAACCGCAACACGTGGGCGGTGTGCATGATTGGCGAGTTCGACGCGGTGGGCCCTACGCCGGTTCAGGTGCGCACCGTCGGGCGCTTGCTCGGGTGGCGGCTGGCCATGGATGGCATCGACCCGCAGGCCAGTGTCGCGTTGACATCGGACGGGGGGCCCTACACCCGTTTCCCGCAGGGGGCCGCCGTGAGCCTGCCCTGCGTTTTTGCCCACCGCGACGTCAGCGACACTGACTGCCCCGGCCACCTCGGATATGCCTTGATGAACCAGATTCGCGACATTGCCGCGCGGTCCAAAAGTCGCCCCAGCGCGGAGGATCTGGCGCAGTCGCTACAGGGTAGTGCCATCTATGACCGGTGGCAGGCGATGGGCGGCATGAACAGCGCGCTGGGCGCACCGACGTCGCCGGAATCGCAAGGGGATGGGGCCACGCGCTACGTCATCTTCGAGAGGGGGGCGATGTACTGGTCACCCGCCAGCGGGGCCCAACCCGTCATCGGCGCCATCTACGCCGCGTGGGGCGCCCTAGGCTACGAACACAGTGCGCTGGGACTGCCGACGAGCGCCGAAATCCAAGAGCCCCAATGGGTCGTCCAGAATTTTCAACACGGGACTCTCAATTTTGATCGTGGGAACGGGGCAGTCGTAAGCGTGATCGATGGTGTCACTGGGCTGGTGCCACGGCCGTCTGCGGACGGGCCGACCGTACAGCTTGAACGGTTTTCGCCGGCGCGCAGCCGAGTCTGAGCGCCGTCAAGCCGACCTAGCACCCGGACGTAAGCCGTGCCGTCCTTTCCGGGTGCATGCGCAACAGCGATGCCACGGCGGTGGTCGTAATCCGGATGTCGACGGGCGTGTTGATGTGAACCCGAAACTTCAAGCGAAATGGGCCGCTCAGCTGCAGTCCTTCTGGTGGAGCTGCCGGGCATCGAACCCGTTTCGGGGTGCTGGTCTCTGAGCCGAACCGGTACTGAGCTGCGAAATGACATCGCACATGATTCACCAGAATTGACCTCTGTGGACCCTGAGTGTGCCCAAAGTGTGCCCACCCAGTCCCACGACTGACATTGCAATGCGCTCGCTTAGAGGTGGCTTCGTCGAGCGGGTTTCCACCGGACTGGCCGCCGTGCGCGAGTTCGAGGGCGACGAGAGCCCTGGACTTCTTCGAGGTGGCGTCGCGCTTTCTGTGACACGAAGGGCCTGCCGTAGTACAACTACTAGAGTCCAGGTCGGTCCGAGGGAGACCCGCAGGTGAAGATGTCGCCGTTCGACTACCACCGACCGGACACGGTCGGCGAGGCGGTCGCACTGCTCGAAACGTACGGCGGGGACGGCAAGGTGCTTGCCGGTGGGCAAAGCCTTCTTCCGATCCTCGCCCTCCGGCTGACCCATCTCGGGCATCTCATCGACATCGGTCGGGTGCAAGGCTTGCAGTCGATCGAGGTGGATGACGAAGGCACCGTCTCGGTCGGAGCGACAGTGACACACGCACGGGTCGAGAGGTCCGATGTCATGGCCTCCGCCGCGCCCGCAGTAGCCGGCGCCATGCCGCACGTCGGTCATCGGGCGATCCGGAGTCGGGGGACGGTGTGCGGGAGCTTGGCCCATGCCGATCCGGCGGCGGAACTGCCGGCAGTTGCCCTGGCGGTCGGCGCGGAGATGATCGTGCGGGGCCCGGCGGGACAGCGGACGATGGCTGCGGGTGACTTCTTCGAGGGATATCTGTCATCCGCGCTGGGAGAGGACGAGTTGCTCGTCGGAGCGCGCTTCCCCGCATGGGACCCACGCGCGGGATGGTCGGTGCTGGAGGTGAGCAGGCGACACGGGGACTTCGCGTTGGTGGGCCTGGTGACGACACTCGAGATCGACGAGGCCGGGTTGCTGCGGCGACCGGCGTTGTCGTTCTTCGGTGTAGCCAGCACGCCGGTACGCGTCGCCGAGGCCGAGCAGTTGCTCGACGGCAACGCTCCCGACCCCGCGCTCTTTGCGGAGGCAGCGAAGGTCGTGTCGGTTGCATTGGACCCGCCCGCTGACGACCACGCATCGGCTGAGTACAGGGCGCATGTTGCGGGGGTGCTCACCCGCCGCGGGCTCGCCGAGGCCGCGGCACGGGCCACGGAACGGGCGGGCGTCTGATGCGGGAGATCACCCTCCGGGTCAACGGTCGGGACGAGCGCGCGGTGGTCGAGGGTCGCACGACCCTGGCCGAATTGCTCCGCGACCACCTCGGGCTCACCGGCACGCATCTCGGTTGCGAGCACGGTGTGTGTGGTGCGTGCACGGTGGTGGTCGACGGTCAGCCCGTCCGTTCCTGCCTGATGCTGGCGATGCAGGCGGAGGGAACAATCGTCGAGACCGTCGAGTCGCTGGGCGACGGAGATGGCCTGGGGCTCATCCAGCAGGCGATGTGGGAGCGCCACGCATTCCAATGCGCGTTCTGCGCACCGGGATTCCTCATGACGGTGCGATGCCTGCTGGCGGACAACCCGACGCCGACGACGGCGCAGATCAAAGAGGAGCTCTCCGGCAACCTGTGCCGTTGCACGGGCTACGCATCGATCCTCGAGGGTGTCGCCGAAGCCGTGGCCAAGTTGGCCTCCACCGCGAGAGGTGCGAACGATGCGTGAACAGATCATGGGCCGATTCGTCGGCGCCCGCGTCCGCAGGGTTGAGGACCGCCGCCTGCTGAGCGGGCGCGGTCGGTACGTCGACGATGTCGTCGTCCCGAACATGGCGCACGCGGCGTTCGTCCGGAGCCCATGGGCCCACGCCCTGATCCGCGGTATCGACACCACCCGCGCCGCCGCCATTCCCGGGGTCGACGCGATCTTTACCGGTCCTGACATCGCCGCGATCACCAACCCGCTGATGGGGATGCTTCCCTTTCCGGGCCTATACGACCCGTGGCACTGGGCCCTGGCCGTCGACCGCGTTCGTCTGGTCGGGGATCCGGTTGCCATCGTGATAGCGACGTCACGTGCGGTGGCCGAGGATGCGGCAGAGATGGTCGAGGTCGAGTACGACGAGCTGGAACCGGTCGCGACGTTGGCGCACGCCCACGATCCCAGCCGGCCGGCGATCTGGCCAAGAGCCAAGGGCAACATCGTCTACACGGCGTCGGAATCGTTCGGCGACGTCGATGCGGCGTTCGCCGGGGCGGATCGAGTGATCAGCGAGACATTCCGCCAACACCGGCACGCCAACCAACCGATGGAGACCAGAGGCACGGTGGCCGAGATCGATGCGGACGGCAACCTCACCTTGCACGCGGCCCATCAGGCTGCGCACGTACTCAAGTGGTGCATGGCACTGTGCCTGGCACGCCAGCCGGTGTGGATGTCGGTGCGCGACATGTTCAGCCAACGCGAACAGATGAAGGCCATCTTCGCCGGGGTCCGCGAGTTCGTTCGCGACCACCCGACGATGATGAAGGACACACAGCCGATGATGTCGATCATGCTGCGTCAGATCGCCAGGGATCCGGTGCGGTTGGTCCACCTCAACCGGGCACTGCTCGGATTGATGGCAACGCCCAAGGACCGCCTCCCCCGCGTCGTGACGGGCGACATCGGCGGTGCGTTCGGATCGAAGAACACGGTGCTGCGTGAGGACATCGCCCTGTGCGCTGCCGCGCTGCGCCTCGGTCGATCGATCAAGTGGATCGAGGACCGCAACGAGCACCTCGTGCTCGGCGGCCAGGCCCGTGACGAACAGGTCGCCGTCGAGGCTGCGGTGATGAACGACGGGACGGTACGGGGCCTGCGCGCCAAGCTCACGATGGACGCTGGGGCCTATCCGGGATTCCCGTACGCAGCACCGCTGTACTGCCGTTTCATCCAGACGATGTTCCCCGGCCCGTACCGGTTCGACGCCATGCAGTTCGACACCGAGGTCGTCGCGTCCAACAAACCGACGTACGTCGCCTACCGGGGCCCGTGGGCGGTCGAGACCTGGGTCCGCGAGCGGCTATTCGATGTCATAGCCCGCGAGCTGGGGATCAGCCGCGCCGAGATCCGGGTGCGCAACATCGTCGGTCCCGACATGCTCCCGAGGACGATGCTCACCGGTCCGACCCTCGATGTGCGCATGTCGGCCAAGACCACCCTCGAGAGGGCTCTCGACGTCGCCGACTTCAAACATTGGGCAGAGCACCAGGCAGCGGCCCGCGAGCAGGGTCGCCGCCTTGGCCTCGGGATCGCGACCTACATCGAAGCGGCTCCGGGGCCGCCCGGGTTCGTCGACGCGATCCTGCCCGGCTTCTCCGCGTTCGCAGGCACCGAGCCGATCCATGCAGTCCTCGAAGGCGATGGCAGCGTCACGGTGCACACCCGGCAGGTGCCCCATGGCCAGGGCCACGAGACGACGCTCGCGCAGGTGGCCGCGGACGAGCTCGGCGTTCCCGTTGAGGCCGTCCGAGTCAGATACGGCGACACGAACTTCGCACCGTTCGGCATCACCGGCACCGGCGGCAGCCTGTCGGCGGCGATGGCGGGCGGTGCGGTCGCGCTGGCTGCGCACTCGCTGCGCGAGCACATGGTCGACATCGCCGCGGACCTGTTGGAGGCGTCGCCAGCAGACATCGTCATCGAAGACGGTGACATTCACGTCGCGGGCGTCCCCACGATGTCGCGGACCTTCCGCGAGGTCGCTGAGGAGGCGATGCGGCGCGGCGGGGTTGGCAACACCGACCGGCTGGGCCGTGGCGAGGCCATCCGGGTTCACCGGGACTGGAACGGCGGCGAAGGGGGATGGGCGCAGTCCACGCACGTGTGCTGGGTCGAGGTCGATCTCGAAACCGGCCAGGTGAGGATTCCTCGCTACGCGGTCGTGGAGGACTGCGGCGAGATGATCAACCCGGCCATCGTCGAAGGCCAGATCCGCGGTGGCGTCGCGCAGGGCGTGGGCGCCGTGCTCTACGAGAAGTGCACCTACGGGGAGGACGGGCAG
The DNA here is from genome assembly GCA_035505695.1 of Mycobacterium sp. Taxonomy (GTDB): domain Bacteria; phylum Actinomycetota; class Actinomycetes; order Mycobacteriales; family Mycobacteriaceae; genus Mycobacterium. Next base: position 7,119 of record DATJQO010000057.1, on the reverse strand, counting down.
CCCCGGTCGGGGACGTTCATGGACTACCTGATCCCGACCACGATGGAGATACCCGAGATCGAGATTCACCACATCGAGACGCCGACGGACATCGCCTTCAACTTTCGAGGCGTCGGCGAAGGGGGCATGATCGGCGCACCGGCGGCGATCACGAATGCGGTGGAGGATGCCCTCGCCGACCTCGGTGTCCGGATCACCGAACAGCATCTCCCGCCGACCAGGATACTCGAGCTCGCAGGCGTCATCCCCGAACGCACCGACCGATAGACGGCGAGGTCATCGCGAGATGACCTCAATCAGATCGTCCAATGCGTTCAGGTTGTGACCGTCGATGAAATCGTCGATGTACGGCAGTGCTGCGGCCATACCGCCGGCCAGGGGGGCGTAACCAGGCGACGCCTTGAGTGGGTTGACCCACACCACCTTGTACGCCACGCGGGATAGCCGCGCCATTTGCTCGGCAATCAAGGTCGGGTCGCCCCGCTCCCAGCCATCGGAGAGGATGACTACCACGGCGCCACGAGACATGCCGTGCATCCCCCACTCATCGTTGTAGTCGCGCAAAGTGTCCCCGAGTCGAGTGCCCCCAGACCAGTCGGGCACCGCCGCGCCCGCGCGACCCAGCGCTTGATCGGGGTTGCGGGACAACAGCTCCCGCGTCAGCCGTGTCAGGCGTGTTCCCATGGCGAAGGCCTCCACGCGGCGGCGGCCAGCCACCGCCGCGTGCATGAACCGCAGTAGCGCCCGGGAGTAGAGGTCCATCGAACCGCTGACATCACATAACAAAACAAGCCTGCGGGGTTGCAGGGTCGGCGCGTACCAGGCTCGGCGGATGGGCTCTCCACCGGTGCACAACGCACGGCGCACAGTGCCGCGGATGTCGGGCTGCGGGTGCCGCGGCCGCTTGGCGCGCCGCCGCCGCCTGCTGCGTCGCATCGCCGCTGTCGCACGAAGATTGGCCATCAACCGCTGTGCATCGGCAATGTCTGCTGCGGTGTATTCGCCAAAGTCCTTGCTGCGCAGCACCTCTAGCGGGCTATAGCGAGCGACCGTGGTGGGTACTTGGCTCGGGTGCTCAGCGTCGTCTTCGGACTCCGGCTCTCGGTTGTCGTCGACGCCGACCCTCTCCTCTTCGGCTGTCGTGGCGAGGCGGGCATCCGGCGGTTGGTGGAGCCAGACCTCCCGGAATACGCGATCGAAGGTGTCGATGTCCTCCGGCCGCTTGACCAGAACAGCACGCCCCGCCCAGTACAGGCTGTCACGGTCGGCGGGGTCAAGCTCGCTCAGCGCCAACACGAAGAGCGCGACCGAGCCGGTGGGAACGGCCATTTCCGCGGCGCGTAGGCGGCGTGCGAAGATCACCGCAAGCCGGTCCGCGCTGTCAGACATCGTCGTCGGCCACCCGCACCAAGGTCTCGAGCCCCGCCGCCGTTGCCTTTTCGATGTCTTCGCGATACTTCAGCACCCAGCCGAGGGTGTGCTCGATATCGATGTCGGCCAATTCCGGCTCGCCCAGTTCAGCCAGCGCTCGGGCCCAATCGATCGTTTCGGCCACTCCTGGAGGCTTGTAGAGGTCGAGTCCTCGCAACGCCTCGACGGCGGCCGCGACCCGCCGTGCCAGCCGTTCGCTTGCCTCGGGCACGCGCAGCCGCACGATGGCCACTTCTCTGTCGATGCTGGGATGGTCGACCCAGTTATAGAGGCAGCGCCGTTTGAGGGCGTCGTGCAGGCCGCGGGTGCGATTGGAGGTCAAGACCACTAGCGGCGGCACCTCGGCCACGAACGTTCCAAGCTCCGGTACCGTCACTGCGAAATCAGACAAGATCTCTAGAAGGAACGCCTCAAACTCGTCATCGGCACGGTCGATTTCGTCGATGAGTAGCACCGGCTTGGGCCATCGCGGTTGTCGAGGGCTTTTAGGAGTGGTCGCCGAACGAGGAATCGCTCCGAGAAGAGCTTATCTTCAGCAGCCGCCACAGCCTCTGCACCACCGGTTTCCGCGGCCTTCAGGTGCAGCAACTGGCGGGCGTAATCCCATTCATAGACCGCCTGCGACACGTCGATGCCTTCGTAGCACTGCAGGCGCAGCTTGGCGCCGGACAAACGCGCCAAGGTTTTGGCAACCTCGGTTTTGCCCGCCCCGGCCTCACCCTCAAGCAGCAGCGGGCGCCGTAGCCGCACGGCGAGATGAATGGCGGTGGCCACACCCTCGTCGGCGAGGTAGCTGAAGCGGGCGAGGTCTGCTTTAAGCTGGTGGACCGCGTCGGTCGTCACGGGCGCTCCTCCTGACAGGCTCCGAAGGAGCCGCCGCGCGCGACCTCATTCCACGCGAGCGCGCGCACATACTGCTGACTCTACGAAGCGACGAGGGCCCGTCGCGCTGTCTTATCCAAAACATCGTCTCGAACGCGAGCGCCGTCCGTCCATGTGTAGCGATAGCGGGATAAGAAACCCGACCAATCCGCCGGTGTAACGGCCGTCGCGGGCTGATGCCTCTGCTCAGCCGAGCTCAACTCCCCCAGTCCGCGACTGTCAACGATCAGCGCGAAGTAACTTTCAAGCATTAGCCGGAAACACTGTCAGGCAGATTTCCTCGAAGAAAGACTGCTTAGGCGAGCGGCGAAGCCGCCTCGCTTTTGTGCGGAGCTGACCAGATAACCCTCTCGCTGTCCAGCTGGCGCTCGGCGAACTGGCTATATGCCCGCGGGACTTCAGTCCCTATTCAGACGTTATCTCCTCGTGTGAGATTGGGAGACATCAGCCTTCACACGACGAGAGGGGTGTTGAATGCCAGCGGCGGGCCGAGTTGGGCAGCTAGGAGCGGTCATCGCAGGAATTGGTGCTCTAGTCCGGACCGCCAACGAGTACGGGCCCGAAGTTCGTGAAGCTATTCGGCGGACGTCGCCTGATCATGCCGCGATGGCGGCATTTCGTGCCGACCTCGCAACCTTTCGCAGGGCATCGGCGGCCCCACGGGCTTCGAGCGTCGAGCGCAAGTAGATCACTGGACACGGTCGCTCCAGTGGATTGGGGATGAATTATGGCCGCCGTCTTCGACGCGATCACGATCGGATCCGGACTTGGTGGGCTGACGGCAGCCGCCTTGTACTCACGGGCCGGTCACCGAGTGCTGGTCCTGGAGCGCAATTCCGAGATTGGCGGTGCTGCAACGACATACCAGCACGGCTCATTGAGAATCGAAGGATCCTTGCATGAGACCGCGCAGTTGTCCACGTCTGGCGACCCCAAGGCGCGCATCCTGCACGCGCTCGGCATCGACGACGAATTGCAGTTCGTGTCCGCCGGCCCGCTCTATGAGGTTCGCGGCCGGCACTTCGATCCCCCGTTTCTGCTGCCGACGGGAGACGATGCCGCGCAGGCGGCACTGGCAGATCGATTTCCCCAGCACCGCAAGGCCTTTCGGCGTTTCTTTCAGCGCCTCGGGGCCGTCCGGTCGGCGATGGGCGTTGTCGGCGAGGAGCACGACAGCTTGTGGTGGTTCCTGCATGCGCCGGCGTTGCCGCTGACGCTTTGGCCGCTGCTTCGCGACATGCGCAGCAGCCTCTCGGAGGTCTTCGCCGACCTGTTCGGTGATGACGAATTGCCCAAGATGGCGCTGGCCGCCAATCTCGGCTACTACGGCGATGACCCTGACCGGTTGTGGTGGGTTTACTACGCCCTAGGACAGGGCGCGTACCTCTCCGGTGGTGGGGCCTACATCAAAGGCGGCTCGGCCAGCCTGACCCGCAGGCTGGCCGACCTGGTCTGTGATGAGGGCGGACAAGTGCTCACCGGGCGCACGGTTACTGAGATTCTCCTCGATGACCGGGGGCGGGCTGCGGGTGTAGCGCACACCGGTCCCGACGGCACCGACCGGCGGGTGGACCGTGCACCAGTGCTGTTCGGCAACGCCGCGCCCAGTGTGCTCGCCGACGCCCTTCCACCAGAACGCCGTTCGGCGTTTGCGAGCCAGTTCACCGGGCGAGAGCTGTCGACATCGCTGTTCTCGGTCGCAGTCGGTCTCGACCGGCCGCCCCGCGAGTTCGGTCTAACTCACTATTCGACGGTGCTGTTCCCCGACTGGTTTGAGCGGCTGACCGATTACTCGGGGTTCGCTGATCTGCTCGCCGGCATGCCCGGGACCCGAATGCCAGGGCTGATCGTGGTGAACTACGACACCATCGACAGCGGCCTCAACCCTGCGGATGTTCACCTGGTCTCCATCACCGGAATGGATCAGCTGACCAACTGGAAGGAACTCGACGAGTCGTCCTACGGGGCCAAACGGCAGGCGTGGCTGCAGGCCCTCATCGGCCAGGTCGACCGGTTCTTTCCCGGATTCGCTTCCGCAGTCGTGCACCAGGAGATGGCCACCGCCGCCACCATGGCGCACTATCTGAACACGCCCGACGGGGCGGTATACGGCTTCGCCCAAGTTCCCCCGCACGGCATCCCAACGGCGGGCACCCCGAGGGGAATCCAGACACCTGTTCCGGGCTTATGGCTGGCCTCGACGTTCGGCGGTTTCGGTGGCTTCAGCGGGGCCATGCTCTCCGGCATGCTGGCCGCGCGGGCAGCGCTCCAGTCGCACATCCACTCTCATGCGGCACAGTGATCGCCAGCGAACAGATGGCCGGGGGGTCGCTCAGCATTCCCGGTCGAATCCTGGCCATGGCGACCAGTTCGTCACTGCATCTACTGCTTCGCCGCGGCAACGCCGGTGCGTCGACACGGCGGGTGCTCGAGGCGCTCGGCTGGCTGATCGGGCAGACGGCTGGCGATGTCGGGATTGCGCATTCCAACCTGGGCGGGGTTCGGGTCGACGTCCTCTCACCCCTTATCGCGGACCCGATGGCCACCATTGTCTACCTGCACGGCGGCGCGTACGTGTCCGCATCGCCCCGGTCGTATCGCCGACTGGTGTCGCACTTAGCCGCCATTACCGGTTGCCGCGTGTACGCGGTTGATTACCGCCTCGCTCCGGAGCACCCGTATCCAGCGGCCCTCGATGACAGCATCGCCGTCTGCACGTCCCTGCTAGCCGCCGAGTCAGCCGAAAACCTCTTCCTGGCAGGGGATTCCGCGGGTGGAGGATTAGCGCTGGCGACCGCGGTGAGGTTGCGGGAAGCCGGCGCACCCCTGCCCGCCGCGCTGGTGTGTATCGCCCCGTGGGTTGATCTCACCTGCTCGGGTGAGAGCATGCGTACCCGTGCCCGGCGGGAGCGGATGATGAGCGCGGCCGGGCTGGCCATTGACGCCCGGCGTTACGCCAACGGCGAGGACCTGCGTAGTCCGTTCATCTCGCCGCTGTTCGCTGACCTGAGTGGTCTGCCGCCGTTGCTGATTCAGGTCGGCGACGACGAAATCCTGCTCGACGACTCCACCCGGCTTGCCGCCATGGCCCAGGCCGCCGGCGTCGGCGTGACTCTTCAAGTGTGGCCGCGGCTTTGGCACGTCTGGCACCTCTATGCCGGACTGATGCCGGAAGCCCAAGCAGCCATGCGGTCAATCGCCGACTTCATCGACGAACGGGTAAACCTTGAGGGCTGGAAACTCCGACCGAATCGGCATTCTTGAAAGTAAGACATGCGGGACGTAAGCAAGGACGGTTGGGGTCAGTCTGACAGCTCTCACACCTCAAGGAGCTTTCGGCGCCAGGCGGAATACCGGCATTTCCCGGACGCCCATGGTTCTCTCGGCATAAACGATGTAGTTGGGGCTATAACGTTGGGCCAGGGCGAACAGCCTGTCGCGGTCCGCTCCCTTGGTTAGGTGCGCGATGAAGCGACCACCCCGGCCCTCGACGCCGTCCGCGAGCAACTCGCACTCCGGGCGCTTAAGTAGGTTGTAATACCAGCCTGGGTGCTCAGCGCGGCCGTAGTTGCTGGCGATCAGAATGACATCGTCACCGTCCGTGAAGTAGCCCACTGGCGTGTCGCGCTGAGTTCCCGACCTTGCCCCCGTCGTCCGGAGAACTACCAGCGGGACGATGCCGAACACGGAACTGACGTGGCCGCCGGTCATGCGCATCAGCCTCACGTCGATCGGCGCCAAAAGTCGGCGGTGGATGGCCGCGCCGAGCCGGGTGGTGGGGATACGGGAGATCAAGCGGCGAAATCCGGTCGGCCCACTGCTCACGTCTACCCGCGGGATGCCGTTCAACAGATCGGCCATGATTGGCAGAGTACGTCGGGGCGCGAAAATCACCGAATGACAATCGTCGACCCCTATCACGACGTGAAAACGGGGCCGACGCCTGATGGTGATTTGGCCCAGGTCCGTGGCCTCCGATGGTCTAGGTGCGCTTCCAAGCGCGTGTTATGCGCACGGGTTTTATCGGAGACTTTGGGGGACTTAGTACCCTACGCCCACCCGCGCCCTGGCGAGACGATGGCAGCACAGAGGAACGCCTGACATGGAAGGGAGCTTCTGATGGCCAATGACCTGAACCACATGAACCAACAACTCAAGAAGATCCCGGCCGCCGCCCGAGATGCGAACGAATAGATACGCGCCGCCGGCCAAAAAGCTCGGAAGCAGGTCGAATCCGAGGCCGCCTACGCACGAGATCGGGCATCGCAAGCCGCTGATCATCTCAAAGATCGGTCGGACCGCCCACGACAAAGCATCGGAGCGTTGGCGGGATCTCGCCCGCAAGTGGAATGTGCACATCGCCAAGATCCGCAAGAACTTGAAGAGCGACGAACGCGACACCAGCGGGATGAAAGTCTACGCCGAGACGGCCGAAGGCTACGGCTTCGATGCGATCGTTTTCGCGCAGGCCTCGATCTATGAAGCCGAATACGCTGCTCTTGATGCGCTTGCCGCACGCGCCGCCGCAGAGGCGATGGCATCCCGCGAGGCTGCCACATCATGGGCGAAGCCAGGTTGATTACAGCGACGTGTCTCCCGGTGCAGCGCAGTGGAACTCGCAGAAAACTTCTGTCATCAATCGGCATAAGTGCCTGCATCAGGGTACACCATCAGAAAATGCCTCCTCACGACGACCACAAAGGACGGCCGTGCCGGGGGACCGCACGCGAGCCGTTGTTGCAAGCCGGACCGACGGAACCAGATGCGCCGCAAGCAGCTGGAGGCCTCCATCGACCGACAGGTGAA
>DATJQO010000056.1:0-51557 GCA_035505695.1 Mycobacterium sp. | reverse complement strand
GTCACCCGATCTCGCCTGTCGCACTTGGAGTTATCCTCCCCGAGGGCGCGCACGATGTAGGCGTAACTGGCTCCGGTAACCAGCATGTCGTTGACCTTGGTGCGTATTTCGTCGTCGCGGCACACGCGGCAACGAGGTTCGACGTGAAATCCGTTGCGTGGGGCCAATTCCACCGACCCAAGGATTTCCGCGATGGGGTCGGCGACCGCCTGGGACAGGGTCATGTCTCTTGCTCCTCCATCCTTGTCGGCCACGGTCGGCCTGGTATCAGTTTCCCAGGATGAGGACCGATGCGGCAGGTAAGAATCTGGCTTTCTGTGGTACTTCGCGGTACTTGCGCATACGACGGCCGCCTGCCTGCGGGAGCACGGGTGTGGTTGCGGGTGCCAGTTGTTCGCCAGACCGGGTTGACCGGGTCAACCGGGTTGACCGGGTATGCCAGGTAGCGGGAAGAAGGGGTAAAAGGGGTGTCCCCCGGCCGGTATACGCCTCTTCTTTGACGAGAAGAGCAGTAAATATATAGGCCCCTGCCCACATATAACCCGGTCAACCCGGTCGAGCTGGTCTACCCGGTCACGCATCCGCATGAGCGCCCGCGTCGCCCCTGCTGCCCGGCGGGTCGATCCTTAGGAACTGCCAGGCCCGCTCGAACTGCACCCGCTCGTAACCACGTGGTGTGCCGCCGCCACCCGGTCGCCTCGACGTGGTGTTGGTGGCTTGCTTGACCATCCGCCCAAGCCGAGTCGCGTTGAGCTTCTTGCGGGGACTGCCGCCGAAGTTCAGGCCCGGTCCCCAGTAGTCGGGGTTATGGCCGACCAGCAATTCGATCAGTTCCTCGGTCGCCATGAACGGCGTGTCTTTCGGCCACACCTGGGCGAGGTCCTGAAGTAGGACCAGTCCGGGCGTCTGCTGGCGCAGACCGGCCTCACGCTGGGCCTGCATGTCTTCAAAGTCGTCCTTCGCCATCGCGTACACCGTGTCCTTCCAGAAGTGTCCCGTGCCCCAGTCGGCCAGTTCTCCGACTCGCATGAGCGGACGCCACTTCTCCCTCAGCCGACCTACGCACCCGGGAGGCAAGTCGCCCCGAGTCTCTTTGACGTGTGCGCGCACCGAGTCGGCCCACAGCGCCACCCGCCGATGCAGCTCCTTGACCTCCCCGTCGAGGGCCTCCCAGTCGGAGTCCTCTGCCCTGCCGTCGGGGTCGGGCATCAGCAGGATGCGAATGGACCGGTCGACCGTGTCCTGGGGAAGGTGGGGAGAGTTGCCCGCCATAGCCATCGGGGCGAAGGTGGGCAGCTCCTTGGGCACCCAGTCGTCCCCCTGGCGCGTCAGTACCGGACGGGTGGCCCCGGCCCGGTAGCCGGAGTTAACCACCGCCAGGACTGCATCGGTTTCTGGCCTCCCCTCGACCAGTGTCCGCTGAACCTCGTCCAGAAGGACCGTGCGTGACTCCTTTTCGAGGATTCTGGGGATCAGCGCGGCCGAAGACATCGACACCGCCAACATCGCATTGAGGCAAAGGCGATCCAGGTGCTCAAGCAGGGTGGTCTTACCGCTGCCCGGCGTGATGGAGTCGATCAGTAGCCGTGGAGTGGTGTACAGCTCGCGGGAGAGAAAGGTGTGGGCGACCCACAGCGCCAGCAGGCACAGATCGGTCGCAGCCACCACCACGATGTACCGCCCGAACCAGGCGCGCAGGTATTCCAGCAGCGCGGCCCCGTCAATGCTGCCGAACTCCGGAGGCGGCTCTGGCGTTGGTCTCGGTGGCTCCTGGTCGTCTGGCACCGGAGGCTGATCCGGCTTGACCAAGCGCCACAGATCCTCGGCCGTGTGCCCGCCCACTAGGTGGTCGTCGAGGCCAACCTTGTGCTCACCGTCGTCGGGCAGGTGCAGGTATTCGACATTGGCCCCGCGGGACTTGAGGAAGTCGGCCAGCGCGCACAGCGCCTTGGCGGCGCTGGGCTTGCGTATCAGATCGCCGTCGAATGCGATGATCACACGCCGTCCGTTGAGCGCGATGTCGTTCCACCCGCCCACGGCGGCCTTGCCCCCCATGTCGTTGGTGCCGCGCCAGTTCCATACGCCCGACAACGCGACGATGCACAGTTGGTACTGCGCGCCGCAGTCGGCCTTCTTGGTGCCCTCGGTGACCCACAGCGGCACGCAGGGGTCGTCGAGCAGGTCTCCCATACCGGGCGGTATGTCCAGGCCGTTGCCCTGCTGATAAGGGGTTTCGTACTTGATCGGCTTGCCTTTGCTGTCCAATCGCGGAAGGTCCGGGCGGTACTGGTATCCCCAGGTGGACCCGTCGCACCGCAGCAGCGGTATCAACAGGCCGGGGACACATTTGCGGGCGGACTTGACGATGCCTATGGCTGCGAGACGCCGGGAGTCGACGATGGTTTCGTATCCACGGGACACGGCGTGCTCGGGCGGGATACCCGAACCCGCGAGCATTTTGGCGTGGTACTCGTTCATCGGACTGCCGTCGGGGTTGCGATAAACGTTGTAATCCGCATGATTGCGATGCACCTGCGCGGTATCCTGGGAGTCGAGTTTGATGCCCTCAAAATTGCTCTTGGAGTTGCCCTCGGTTGCCAGACCGAGGGCATCGTCTTCTTTCACCCTTGATCCCCTCCCGCGATTACAGCGCGAATGCTTGCGAGCTGTTCAGGGCTGAGAACCGGCGCACAGTCCACCAGTTGGGACTTGGTCACTCCACACCGCCTCGGGTCGAAGAGATCTCCTGTTCAGCGACCCAGCGGTCAACCTCGCTGCGCCGATACACGACGCGCCGACCGCCAAGTTTGAAGCTGGCCGGGCCGGTGCCGCGCAATCGGTAGTAGCGCAGCGTGCCCTCGGGCAGCCCGAACAACTCGGAAACCTGCTTGGTGGTCAAGAACTCGTCCCCCACAACGGTCTTACCCATCGTCAACTCCATCTCTCGTCGCCGTTGACCAACGCGGCTAGCGCTCGTCACCTTTAATGCGACGGGCACCGAAGAAACACAGCCTGGTGGAAGAGTGATCTCGGCCACACTCGAAGCCTGTCTGAGCAGCTGGCGTGCGTCAGGGCCATGTCGGGATTGCTGACTACCATTGAGGGACGTGGCTCAGAGCACGGTCCGGTGAGATTTGCGGCGGAGTCTCGCTCATTACACCTCGGAATCGATGGAGGCCTGATGGCCGTAGAGGGACAGCGACGCAACCGGCGGGCCGGTGTCGAGGACCGGTGGAAGAAGTCCGACGGAACACCGTCAGCCAACGCGCACAAGGGCAAACGCTGGCGCGCCCGCTACGTCGACGACGGCAGCCGTGAGCACGTCAAGGGCTTCGACCGGAAGATCGACGCTCAACGTTGGCTCGACGAGGTCACGTCCTCCGTCATCACCGGGACTTACGTCGCGCCCAGCGCTGGGAAGATCACTGTGGCCGACGTCCACGAGCAGTGGGCTCACTCGCAGGGCCACCTGAAAGCCACGACAGCTGCCACGCGAACTGTCACGTGGAAGGTCCACGTCTGCAAGAGGTGGGGATCGATACTCGTGGGCGACATTCAGACATCGGCGGTCCGGACGTGGGTGAGCCAGATGGTCAAAAGCGGCAACAGTGCGGCAACGATCGAGAACGCGCTCGGCGTACTGCGGATGACTCTCGATCAGGCCGTGGAGGACAGGCGGATACCGCGCAACCCCTGCGCCGGTGTGAAGGCACCTCGGCGAGTGCACAAGCAGCGGGGGTATCTCGACCACGCGCAGTTAGAGCTGCTCGCACGGTCAATCGACTCGAACCCCGAAGTAGTGCGTTTCCTTGCTTACACCGGCCTGCGGTGGGGTGAGATGGCGGCATTAAAGGTCGCCGATTTCGACATGCTCCGTCGTCGTGTCAACGTGGTGCAGGCCGTCGCTGAGGTGCGCGGCGAACTGGTGTGGTCAAGTGCGAAGAACCATGAGCGACGGTCGGTGCCGTTCCCGAAGTTCCTTGCCCCCGAACTGGCCAGCCTGATGGAAGGGAAGGGTCGCGACGACCTGGTCTTCACCTCCGCCGAAGGTAAGGTGCTCCGGGTATCCACCTATAGGCCCCGGGTCTTCAACCGTGCCGTCTCTGACTGCCGGAAGGCCACAGCCACGATCAGAACCGCAGAGCAGAAAGCGACCGGTGCCGCCACCACGCCCGACTTCCCCCGGGTAACTCCGCACGACCTGCGGCACACCGCAGCATCATTGGCGATCAGCACGGGCGCGAACGTCAAGGCGGTTCAGACCATGCTTGGGCACAAGTCGGCAGCGCTCACCCTGGACACCTATGCGGATCTGTTCCCCGACGATCTGGACGCAGTGGCAACTGCGCTCGATGCTGCTGCGATGGCCTCTCGCGCCGCTACTGCGGACGCACTGCGGACGGAAATAGAGAAGGGGCACCTTCTACTTTCGTAGAAAGTGCCCTGTGAACTGCTCTGATACGAGTCGGGGTGGCGGGATTTGAACCCACGGCCTCTTCGTCCCGAACGAAGCGCGCTACCAAGCTGCGCCACACCCCGCTTGAAGCCACGACAGCCTATCGCACCCGCCCGCCGGGTGGCTAAACCGCAGGTTCAATGGGCTAGAGCCACGCGCAGCTGGACTCAAATTCGGCCAGCGCCGCGGCCGGGCCGGCCGGATCGAGCCCCTGTGCGCTGACCCACTCGTCGTTGAAGTAGGTGTCGGCATAGCGGTCGCCGCTGTCGGCGAGCAGGGTGACCACCGACCCGCTGCGGCCCTCGGCGACCATCTCGGCGAGCAGGCCAAAGGCGCCCCACAGGTTGGTGCCCGTCGACGGGCCCACCCGTCGTCCCAGCACGGCACTGACGTGGCGAGCGGCGGCAATCGAGGCCGTGTCGGGAACCGCGACCATCCGGTCGACCACCCCGGGCAGAAACGACGGCTCGACCCGCGGCCGGCCGATGCCTTCGATACGCGAGGACGTCGGCATCACGATGTCGTAGCGGTCCTCCGCGTAGGCCGGGAAGAAGGCGGAGTTCTCCGGGTCGACAACGCACAAGCGGGTCGCATGCCGTCGGTAGCGGATGTAGCGGCCGATCGTCGCACCGGTTCCGCCGGTGCCCGCCCCGACCACGATCCATTCCGGGATGGGGTGGCTTTCCTCACGCATCTGCTCGTAGATCGACTCGGCGATGTTGTTGTTGCCCCGCCAGTCGGTGGCGCGTTCGGCGTTGGTGAACTGGTCAAGATAATGCCCGCCGGTCTCCTGGGCGACACGCTCGGCCTCGGTGTATACCTGACTGGAGTCGGTGACGAAATGGCAACGGCCACCTTGTGATTCGATCAGGGCGACCTTGGCTGCGCTGGTTGACGCCGGCATCACCGCGATGAACGGCACACCGAGCAGGGACGCGAAGTAGGCCTCCGACACCGCCGTCGAACCCGACGATGCTTCGACCACGGTGGTGCCCTCGCCGATCCACCCGTTACAGAGCACATACAAGAACAGCGAGCGCGCCAACCGGTGCTTGAGGCTCCCGGTGATATGAGTCGACTCGTCCTTCAGGTACAGCGCGACTTGGGCACTCGTTCCCCAGGCGGCCGGCAGCGGGTACCGGAGCAAGCGGGTGTCGGCGCTACGCCGGGCGTCGGCTTGGATCAGCCGGATTGCGTTGTCTGTCCAGGAACGCGAGCCGCTGCGGACCGCGACCGGCGTCTGCGTCAACGCACCGAAACTGTTGGCTGCGAACGGCTCAGGTCGCTGGCCGATTCTCGGCCGCCCATCGGGGTGGCGATCAACGTCAGCAGCGTTGCTTCAGGCCGGCAGCAGAACCGCACCGGCGCGAACGGCGAGGTGCCGATCCCGGCCGACACATGCAACTGCATGTTGGCGCCCCACCGGGATGGCCCCTTGGCGCGGGACCGGTCAAGGCCGCAGTTGGTCACCACGGCGCCGTAGAACGGCACGCACACCTGACCGCCGTGGGTGTGTCCGGCCATCACCAGCTGATAGCCGTCGGCGGCGAAGCGGTCCAGCACCCTCGGCTCAGGGGAGTGGACCAGGCCGAGCCGCAAGTTCGCGGCCGGACTCGCCGGGCCCGCGATGGTGTCATAGCGGTCCCGATCGATGTGCGGGTCGTCGACGCCCGCCGCGGCGACGTGCAGTCCGGCCACCTCGAATTCGCGCCGGTTGTGGGTGAGGTCCCGCCAGCCGCGCTCGGTGAACGCCGCCCGCAGATCCTGCCAGGGCAGCGGTTCACCGCGGACCCGGTGCGACGGGTCGGCCAGGTACTTCAGCGGGTTCTTCAGTCGCGGCCCGAAGTAGTCGTTGCTGCCGAACACGAACACACCGGGTCGCGACAGCAGATCGCCCAGCGCCTGAATGACCGCGGGCACCGCCTTGGGGTGGGCCAGGTTGTCACCCGTGTTGACGACCAGATCGGGTTCCCAACTGGCCAGCTCGCGCAGCCAGCCCTGTTTGCGGTGCTGGTTGGGCAGCATGTGCAGATCGCTGATATGCAGTACCCGCAGCGGTGTGGATCCTGGCGTCAGGACCGGCATGGTGATCTCGCGCAGGACGAAAGCATTGCGCTCGACGATCGCGGCATAACCAATGCCGGCGACGGTCGAACCCAGGACGGCAGCACCACTGCGGATCAAGACGGGCAGTACATCAGCCATGAAGGCAGCCTACTGCCGGTTGCGCTTTGGCAGCGCGATCTGGCGCGCTTCTGCGCCGCTACGGCGGCGGCTGGCCGGGCGGCGGTGGCGGCGCCAGTAGCGGAATGGTGATGGGCGGCAGCCCCGGAATCTCCACCACCTGTGATCCCACCGGCGGCGGTGGTGGTGGTGGTGCACCTTCCGGCGGCGGAGGCGGAGCCGGCGGGATGCCGTTGCTGACTTGCAAGGTGATGATCGAGCCGGGGATCGTCTGGCCGCTGGGTGTCGTTCCGACCACCTCGCCCGCCTTCGCGCTGCTGTTCACCGAGTTGGTCTGGTCGGAGACCTGGAAGCCCGCTTCCTTGATGCGCTGGCGCGCCGCGTCCACCTCCAAGCCGGCCACACTCGGGACCCGGCCCGCGGGTGACCCGTCGACGTAGCGCGGATCGGTCGGCGGCAATTGCACCGGCCCGAAGAGGGTGGCGATCGGTTTCATCGCGGTGAACCACGTGCGCGCGGGCTCATTTCCGCCGTACAGGTCACCCTCGCCGCAGTGGCGCAGCGGCGCGGAGCACAAGTCGGTGGGGTTGGTCGAGTCGTCGTAGATGTAGTTGGCGGCCGCGTAGTGGTTGGTGAAGCCCACGAAGCCCGAGGAGCGGTGCGCTTCGGTGGTGCCGGTCTTACCGGACATCGGTAGGTCCCAGCCCGCCGCACCGGCCGAACCGGCCGCAGTGCCGCTGCCCACCGCGTCTTTGCTCATCGCGTTGGCCAGCGTGTTCGCCAACCCCTCCGGCACCACTTGATCGCATGTTTCGGTGGTCACGGCCACCTCGTTACCGTGGCGGTCGATCAGCTTGTCGATCGGATTCGGTGGACACCACACGCCGCCCGAAGCCAGCGTGGCCGCGACATTGGACAGCTCGAGCGCGTTCAGCTCGATCGGGCCCAGCGTGAACGAGCCGATGTTCTGCCGTTTGACGAAGTCGGCCAGGCTCTCGTTGCTGTCCGGGTTGTAATCGCGGGCGGTGCCCGGATCGGCATAGGACCGCAAGCCCAGCTTGATCGCCATGTCGACCGTGCGGGTCACCCCGACCTGCTGTATCAGCTTGGCGAACGCGGTGTTGGGCGAGGTGGCCAGCGCGTCGGTCACATTCATCGAACCGCGGTAATTGCCGGCGTTGATCACACACCAGGTGTCCTTGGGACAGCCCTTCGCGCCGCCGCTACCCATGCCCTTTGCCTGGAACCGGCCCGGCACCTCGAGCGTCGCATTGATGCCCATCCCCATGTCCAGGGCCGCGGCGGTGGTGAAGATCTTGAAGACGGACCCCGCGCCGTCCCCGACCAGGGAGAACGGCTGCGGCCGCATGGTCTGACCGGCATCGACGTCCAGCCCATAGGTGCGGTTGCTGGCCATGGCCATTACCTTGTGGGAGGTCTTGCCCGGCTGGATCACGCTCATCACGCTCGAGATACCCGGCAGGGTGGGGCTGGCGAACTTGTCGATGGCCGCTTTCACCGGGATCTGTACGTCCGGGTCCAACGCGGTGCGGATCAGGTAGCCGCCCCGGGCCAACTGTTCCTTGCTGATGCCCGCGCGGGACAGGTACTCCTGGACATAGTCGCAGAAGAACGCCCGGTCGCCGGCCGCGATGCAGCCCCGGGGCAGTTCGTTGGGCTGCGGCAGTATCCCCAGCGGCGTGGCCTTCGCGGCGCGCAAGGCGTCGGCCTCCTGCGGGATGTTCTCAATCATGGTGTCCAGCACCAAGTTCCGTCGGGCCAAGGCGCCTTCTGGGTTGGTGTACGGGTTGAGCGCGCTGGTCGACTGCACCATGCCCGCCAGCAGCGCCGCCTGCTGCCAGTTCAGATCCGACGCGCTGATGCCGAAGTAGGTCTGTGCCGCGTCTTGCACCCCGAACGAACCGTTGCCGAACGACACCAGGTTCAGATAGCGGGTCAGGATCTCCGGCTTGGTGAAGGTCTTGTCCAGCGTCAGGGCCATCCGGATCTCGCGCAGCTTGCGTGCTGGGGTGGTTTCGACGGCCGCCCGCTTCTCGGCGTCGGTCTTCGCGGTGACCAACAGCTGATAGTTCTTGATGTACTGCTGCTCGATGGTCGAACCACCGCGAGTGTCGACGTCGCCGCGCGCGTATCCGGCCAGCCCGGTCAGCGTGCCTTTCCAGTCGACCCCGTTGTGGTCGGCGAACCGCTTGTCCTCGATCGAGACAATGGCCAGCTTCATGGTGTTGGCGATCTTGTCGCCGGGCACCTCAAACCGGCGCTGGGAGTACAGCCACGCGATGGTGTTGCCTTTGGCGTCGACCACCGTCGACACCGCGGGGACCTCACCCTCGAGAAGTTGGGCCGAGCCGTTGGCGACGACTTCCGATGCCCGGTTCGACATCAGCCCGAGTCCGCCCGCCACCGGGAACATCAGCGCCGTGGCGACCACACTGGCCAGCAAGCAAAACCCGGCAAGTTTGAGAATCGTGAGCGCGGCCGGGGGGCGGTCAGACATGGCTACTACAGTAGCGGCCCCGAGTCACACCGCTACGCTGCAAGTTCACCCACATTTTGCGTCGGGCATTGACCAGGGAGTTGCTGCTGGCACAGCGACAAATTTTGTGCTTGCGTCACTGCTCGGCCACCGGACCCGAGTCTGCAAGATCACTTGATCGCCTATCATTACGGGCGGCACGCCCGTCCCAGAAAAAGCGTTATCGGACTGTTGCGCAATTGGCATCTGACCACCTAACTTAGACACACGGTGAGATACAGGTAACACCGATGTACATAGTGTGGCGTAGATCGCGGCTGGGTCTGCACCCGAGGAGGGCGGTCGCAACTAGCGGCCGGTAGGAAGGGAACAGTTCGTGTCAACAACACGGCCGGCGGCGCGTAGAACAAATATTGCGGCCGCACAAGGGGTACTTCGCAGCGTCGATGCTGAAGAACGGATCGCCTGGGTTTCCAAAGCACTCTGCCGGACCACCGATCCAGACGAACTGTTTGTTCGAGGCGCCGCCCAGCGCAAGGCGGCGGTGATCTGCCGGCACTGCCCGGTAATGCAGGAGTGCGGCGCGGACGCGCTGGACAATCGCGTCGAGTTCGGGGTCTGGGGCGGCATGACCGAGCGCCAGCGCCGGGCCCTGCTCAAGCAGCACCCCGAGGTGGTGTCCTGGGCGGACTTCTTTGACAAGAGGAGAAGCCGCACCGCCGGGTGAGCCGATCCGCTGCGACCGGACCTTAGCGGCCCACTACGCGGGCCGCGTAGTCGCCGGCCTTATCGCCGGCCGAAGTGATCTGATCGGCCAGCGCGCGCAATGCCTCGAGATCCGACACGTCGAACGGCAGCGACGGAACCCCGATGACCGGCACGCTTGGGTTGGCTCCGGTGAATCGCGACAGCAACCTGATTTCCCGCTTTGCGGTTTGGGCGCGCTCGGCGTGAATCCGGAGCACCGCTGCGGCCAGCGACGCGGCCTCCGCACCCGGTTCGGCCTCCAACGTTTCACTTCCATCGATCGCCCGCTCGACCGGCAACGAACACAACGGCGGATGAGTGCGATTCAAAATCAGCCCGGCTAGCGGCATATTCTCCTGCGACAGCCGATCGACGAAGAAGGCAGCCTCCCGCAATGCGTCCGGCTCGGCCGCTGACACCACAACAAACTGCGTCCCGCGCCTTTTCAACAGCGCATACGTGCGATCCGCCTTCTCGCGGAAACCGCCGAATGTGGCATCCAGCGATTGCACAAAGGCTGCTGCATCGCTCAACATCTGCGAACCAAGCACGGCGGACATCGCCTTCATCGCCAAACCCATTGCGCCCGTGACCAATCGCCCAATGCCGCGGCCAGGGGCGAGCAGTAACCGCCACAACCGGCTATCCATAAAACTGCCGAGTCGTTTTGGCGCATCGAGAAAGTCGAGTGCGTTGCGCGACGGCGGGGTGTCCACCACCACCAGGTCCCAACGGTCTTCGCTCAGCAGCTGACCCAATTTCTCCATCGCCATGTATTCCTGCGTGCCGGCAAGCGAACTGGCGACGGTCTGATAGAACTGGTTGTCCAAAATGGCTTGCGCGCGGCCGGGTCCGGAGTATTGGACCACCATTTCGTCGAAGGTGCGCCGCATGTCGAGCATCATCGCGTGCAGCTCGCCGGGAACTTCGGGCGCCAACGGCACCCGCTGTGGGGTGTTGCCGAGGTCGTTGACTCCCAGCGCCTGGGCCAGCCGCTTGGCGGGGTCGATCGTCAAGACACAGACGTTGCGGCCGTATTCGGCCGCGCGCAACGCTATCGCCGCCGCGGTCGTGGTCTTGCCGACCCCGCCGGCGCCGCAGCACACCACTACCCGGTTGGTGGTGTCGGCCAAGATGGAGGCCATATCGAGCCGTGCCGGCGTGGTACTCATCGAACCCCCTGTTGGGCAAGCGATTCGGAAAGCTCATAAAGGCTGCCCAGGTCGACACCGTCGGAGATCGCCGGCAGTTCCAGTCGCGGCACCCTCAGTGCGTCAAGCTGTTGCGCGATCTCGGCCCGTGCGGCGATTACCGTTGCGTGTTCGATGGTTTCGGTCAGCAGGCCGGCGAAGTCGGTGTCGTTCAATGTGATCCCGGCCATCGCCAACCCGGATCGCACCGAGTCCGCGTCGACATCCCCTTCGGTCGCCTTCGCCAGGTCGGCGGGCTGCAGGTAGCAGGCGATATTGCGGTTCTCGATCACGCTGCCGATCGGCAGGTCCATCTCGGCAAGCTCCTCGATGGCTTCCATGGTCTCCTGAACCGGCAACGCCTCCAGCAGAGTGACCAGGTGGATGGCGGTCTGCTCGGAGTGCAGCAGCCTCACGACGCCTTCGCTCTGCGAGTGCACCGGCCCGCCTTTCGCCAGATCGGCCACCGCCTTGGTGACATCCAGGAACCGCGCGATCCGACCGGTCGGCGGTGCGTCGACGACGACCGCGTCATAAACCGGGTTCTTGGTTCCCTTGTTCAGGCGCACCACCGACTCCTTGATCTTGCCGGTCAGCAGTACGTCGCGCAGACCGGGCGCGATCGTCGTTGCGAACTCGATCGCACCGATGCGGCGCATCGCCCGGCCGGCGATGCCGAGGTTGTAGAACATGTCGAGGTATTCCAGAAACGCGGCCTCGATATCGATCGCCAGGGCGTTGACCTGACCACCGCCTTCGGCGGTCGCGATCTTGACCTCCTGATAGGGCAGCGGGGGGACATCGAAGAGTTGTGCAATTCCTTGGCGCCCTTCAACTTCCACCAGGAGGACCTTGCGGCCTCCGGCTGCCAGAGTCAGTGCCAACGCCGCCGCGACCGTCGACTTGCCGGTGCCGCCTTTGCCGGTCACGAAATGTAACCGTGCCTTGCTCAGTCGCGCCGACCAGCCGACGGGGCTACCGCCGGTAGATGTGGTTGCCACCTTCGCATGCTAGCCCGGCCGCCGAGCGGCCCCCCGGGCTGGCCAGAACGGTTCACCCCGGACCGATAAGCTCGCGTCATGAGCCAACCGAACGCGTGGGAGTACGTCACGGTCCCGCTACTGACCCACGCAACCAAACAGATTCTCGACCAGTGGGGTGCCGACGGCTGGGAATTGGTGTCCGTGCTGCCCGGGCCGACCGGCGAGCAGCATGTCGCGTATTTGAAGCGTCCTAAGTAGATGAGTGCTTCGGCCCGGCTCGGACAGCTCGGCGTCGCGCTTCCGGAGGTGGTAGCGCCGTTGGCGTCGTATGTGCCGGCGGTGCGGACCGGCAACCTCGTCTACACCGCAGGCCAATTGCCGGTGCAGGCCGGAAAGCTGGTGGGCAGCGGGAAGGTCGGCGCGGAGGTCACCCCGGAACAGGGCAGGGCGATGGCGCGGGTCTGCGCGCTCAACGCGCTGGCGGCGGTGGACTCGCTGGTGGGTATCGATGCTGTCACCCGGGTGGTGAAGGTCGTCGGCTTTGTCGCTTCCGCGCCCGGTTTCAATGGCCAGCCAGCCGTGGTCAACGGGGCCTCCGACCTACTCGCCGAAGTGTTCGGTGATAAGGGCGCGCATGCGCGTTCAGCGGTCGGGGTGTCCGAGCTGCCACTGGATGCGCCGGTAGAAGTGGAGTTGATCGTGGAGGTCGGCTGACGGCCGTGACCGCTGCTGCCGAGTCATTGAGCCATCCCGCATACGGCAAGTTGCGGGCGGTCACCGACACCGCGTCGGTTCTGCTGGCCGACAATCCCGGTTTGCTGACGCTGGAGGGCACCAACACCTGGGTGTTGCGCGGCCCGGGCAGCGACGAGTCGGTGATCGTGGATCCCGGGCCCGACGTCCCCGAGCACCTCGCGCGGATCGCCGCGCTGGGCCGCATCGCGCTGGTATTGATCAGTCATCGGCATGGCGATCACACCGACGGCATCGACAAGCTGGTTGAGCTGACCGGCGCGACGGTGCGTTCGGCCGGGAGTGGCTTTTTGCGTGGCCTTGGCGGTGAGCTGACCGATGGCGAGGTCATCGATGCGGCCGGCCTCAAGATCACGGTGATGGCGACCCCTGGCCACACCGCCGACTCACTGTCGTTCATGCTTCCCGATGCCGTGCTGACCGCCGACAGCGTCTTGGGCCGTGGCACCAGCGTCATCGACAAGGAGGACGGCAGCCTGGCCGACTACCTGGAGTCACTGCGGCGGCTACGCGGACTGGGCCACCGTACGGTGTTGCCCGGCCACGGTCCCGACTTGGCCGACCTGCAAAGCGTCGCCTCGGGATACCTATTGCACCGGCATGAACGTCTCGAGCAGGTGCGCGCCGCGCTGCGCGATATCGGCGATGACGCCACCGCCCGCCAGGTTGTGGAATACGTCTATGTCGATGTCGACGAGAAACTCTGGGACGCCGCCGAATGGTCGGTTCAAGCGCAGCTGGATTATTTGCAGCGCTGACCTCACGCCGGAAATCGACACGGCCGCGAAAAGGCGCGAGAGGGCATGTCGATAACGTCGATCTCGACGCAATTCCGCGCGCTTACCTTACTACCTCGCTCGGGGTTGATTTCTCGCTCGGTTGCGCCCGCGCTGCGCGCGCGCTTACCTCGCTCGGCGGGCGAGCCTTTCGGAGTCCGATATCAGCACGCTCTTGCCTTCCAGCCGAATCCAGCCGCGGTGCGCGAAATCGGCCAGGGCCTTGTTCACGGTCTCCCGCGAGGCACCGACCAGCTGGGCGATCTCCTCTTGGGTCAGGTCGTGGGTGACCCGCATCGCGCCCCCCTCCTGGGTGCCGAAGCGCTGGGCGAGCTGCAGCAGCTGCTTGGCCACCCGGCCGGGCACGTCGGTGAAGATCAGGTCGGCCAGATTGTTGTTGGTCCGGCGCAGCCGTCGGGCCAGTACGCGCAACAGCTGCTCGGCGATCTCGGGACGATCGGCGATCCACGCCCGTAGCGCGTCGCGGTCCATCGACACCGCCCGCACCTCGGTGATGGTGGTCGCACTGGAGGTCCGTGGCCCCGGGTCGAAAATAGACAACTCGCCGAACATGTCCGACGGCCCCATGATCGTCAGCAGGTTCTCCCGGCCGTCCGGTGAGCGTCGACCGATCTTGACCTTGCCCGAGACGATGATGTAGAGCCGATCGCCGGGTTCCCCCTCGGCGAAGACCGTGTGTCCACGGGGGAAGTCGACGGGTTGCAGTTGCTTGGTCAGCGCAGCGACTGCGCTGGGCTCAACCCCTTGGAAGATTCCTGCCCGTGCCAGGATCTCGTCCACGTTGCCTCTTCAGATTTCCAATGATGTGATGCGGGCAAGTTAATCGCTTGCTCGCGTGATGAGTCTAGCGGTAGGACATTTCTGTCCAACGTGCCAACGCTACACAGGATCGACGTGTCGAGTGGCCTTAAACTGCGGATTGATGCGCGAATGGGTATGTATTCGCGTCGGCAATGTCATCTCGCCACGGCCGGTTAAGTCAAGGGCAAACGGCGGCAGGGCGTGATGAGGCCCAGCCTCGAGGCGGCCCAGCGCGGAATCGGATAACCGCCAGGCCTGGCGCCGATGGAAGTATTCCAGCGCCTCCGGCATGCCCTCGCGGGCCAGCAGGCGCACATCGACCACCCCGGCATACTCGAGAAACTCGTCGACGCGGTTCGCGGTGACCGATTTCTGGGCGAACTCCTTCTCCAGCCGCCCCAGACTGAGCGCCGCCAGCATCAGCAGCCCCGGAACACAGGCCACCAGCAACCATGACACAAGGAGAGTAAACATGGCGTTGCATCAACACGAGGTCTCGGCGAGATCACGAAATCAGTACTCTGTCGTAGGTGACAACGGCAAAGTCGTCCGGGCGCTCGAAGTCGTCATCGGCTACCTCCGGCGGTGTTCTTGCCCGGCGCTGGGCAACTGAAACTCGCGTCGGCTTGGTGCGACGGGCGCGACGGATGAATCGCACGCTGGCGCAGGCATTTCCGAACGCGCATTGCGAGCTGGACTTCACGACGCCGCTGGAGTTGACGGTGGCCACCATTCTTTCCGCCCAGAGCACCGACACGCGGGTGAACCTGACGACGCCGGCATTGTTCAAGCGATACCCTTCGGCGCTGGATTATGCGCAAGCGGATCGGGCCGAACTGGAAAACCTAATTCGCCCCACTGGCTTTTTCCGTAATAAGGCCACCTCGCTGATCGGCCTCGGGCAAGCGCTGGTCGAACGGTTCGACGGCGAGGTGCCGTCGACGATGGCGGAACTGGTCACGCTGCCCGGCGTGGGGCGCAAAACGGCCAACGTCATCTTGGGCAACGCGTTCGGTATCCCCGGGATCACCGTCGACACCCATTTCGCGCGGCTGGTGCACCGGTGGCGCTGGACCGCCGAGACGGATGCGGTCAAGATCGAGCATGCGGTGGGCGAATTGATCGAACGCAATGAGTGGACGCAGTTGAGCAATCGGGTGATCTTTCACGGCCGCCGGGTGTGCCACGCGCGCAAACCGGCGTGTGGTGTGTGTGTGTTGGCCAAAGATTGCCCTTCCTTCGGTCTCGGCCCCACCGAGCCGCCGCTGGCCGCACCCCTGGTGCGCGGTCCGGAGACCGAGCATTTGCTGGCTATGGCCGGCCTGTAAGCAGCGGCTGAGAAACACTGGACCGCAATGCCGACGTTGACCCGAAAGGCTCGCTGGCACATCGCGGTGTTGGTGGTGGTGGCCGCGCTGATCGCGGCGCTGGTGGCCGAACTGCGCGATGATGCCACCGCCACCACGTCGACCGCCACCACTGCGGCGCCAACGGCCGACCGTGAGCACCGCGACGGCGACACACCAGCCGCACTAGCGGGTCCGCGGCAACGTGCCGGGCTGCCACCGTGCCCGGCCCCTGGCCCTGCTCCCGGGCCGGAGGCGCTCCGCGGTGTGACCGCAGAGTGCGCCGCTGACGGTTCGGTCGTTGACGTCGCCCGCGCGCTGGCCGGACGCCGGGTCGTCCTCAACTTGTGGGCATATTGGTGCGTGGAGTGCACAGCCGAACTGCCGGCGATGGCCGAATATCAACGACGAGTCGGCTCCGACGTGATGGTGGTGACCGTGCATCAAGACGAGAACGAGACCGCCGCGATACTGCGGTTGGCCGCGCTGGGCGTTCGGCTGCCGACTCTGCAGGACGGTCGTCGCCGGATCGCGGCGGCGCTGCGGGTGGCGAATGTGATGCCCGCGACCGTGGTTCTGCGGCCGAACGGTAGCGTTGCCCAGATGCTGCCGCGGGCTTTCGCCAGTGCCGACGAGATCGCGGCTGCCGTCGGAAATGACAAGGGATAAGCCGAAAATTGGACCGACTGGAGGGCCGGTGAGTGCTGGGGGTACGCCCCCGTCGGCGGATGAGGTTCCCACGCACCGCGGAAGGACCCCCACTCACGCGCACGGGACGGTTCCGCTGACGCCTGACGCCTGTCCGCCGTGGCTGCGTCCGCTCGTCGACGACGTCGCCGCGATCCCGGAGGCGTACCGGCGGCGGTTGCCGGCCGACGTGCTGGCAATGATCACCGCCAAGACCGTGTCATCGCTGGCGGCTTTGCGCGGCCCGAATCGCGCAGGCCGTGAAGCCGCTGTCTTGGTGTTGTTCTCGGGTCCGGAAACCGCGCCGGCCAACGGCGGTGTGCCCGATGAGGCCGACCTCTTGGTCACCGTGCGAGCCTCGACGTTGCGTCACCATGCCGGCCAGGCGGCGTTTCCCGGCGGCGCGGTCGATCCCACCGATGACGGTCCCGTGGCCGCCGCCTTGCGCGAGGCGCACGAGGAAACCGGCATCGAGCTGTCCAGGTTGCATCCGCTTGCCACGATGGAGCGGACATTCATTGCGCCCTCACGCTTTCACGTCGTCCCGGTGCTGGCGTACTCGCCGGATCCCGGGCCGGTGCAGGTGGTCAACCCCGCCGAGACGGCGATCGTGGCGCGAGTTCCGGTGCGCGCCTTCATCAACCCGGCCAACCGGCTCATGGTCTACCGCGGCGACCTTGGCCGCCGCTGGGCCGGACCGGCGTTTCTGCTGAACGAGATGCTGGTCTGGGGGTTCACTGGCCAGGTGATCTCTGCGGTGCTCGACGTCGCCGGCTGGGCCCAGCCCTGGGACACCACCGACGTGCGCGAGTTGGACACGGCCATGGCACTGGTCGGCGACGAGGGCGGCCCTTCCCGATGAACCTGAATTCGATGACCCCGTCGCAGTGGCTGGATATCGCCGTGCTGGCGGTCGCCTTCATCGCGGCCATCTCCGGCTGGCGATCGGGCGCGGTCGGCTCGCTGTTCTCGTTTGTCGGTGTGGTACTCGGCGCCATCGCGGGCGTGCTGCTGGCGCCCCACCTCGTCAGCCACATCGCGGCACCCCGCGCCAAGCTGTTCGCTGCGTTGTTCTTGATCCTCGCGCTGGTCGTCATCGGAGAGGTCGCCGGTGTGGTGTTGGGTCGGGCCGTCCGCGGCGCGATCCACAGCCGGGCCATCCGAACCATCGACTCGGTGATCGGGGTCGGGGTGCAGGTCGTTGTGGTGTTGACCGCGGCCTGGTTGCTGGCGACGCCGCTGACACAGTCCAAAGACCAACCGGAGCTGGCCGCCGCGGTCCGGGGCTCGCTGGTGCTGGCCCGTGTCAATGAGGTCGCGCCCCCATGGCTGAAGACGGTACCCAAGCGCCTGTCAGCCCTGCTGAACACGTCCGGCCTGCCGGCGGTGCTCGAGCCGTTCAGCCGCACGCCGGTGATTCCGGTCGCCTCACCCGATCCTGCCCTGGCCAACAATCCGGTGGTGCTGGCCACTGCGCCCAGCGTGGTCAAGGTGCGCAGTCTGGCGCCCAGTTGTCAAAAAGTGTTGGAGGGCAGCGGGTTCGTGGTAGCGCGCGACCGGGTGATGACCAACGCGCACGTCGTGGCCGGCTCCAACAGCGTCCAGATCTACGCCAGCGGCAACCCTCTCGACGCCACCGTGGTGTCCTATGATCCGTCGGTCGACATCGCTATCCTCGAGGTGCCCAACTTGCCGCCGCCCGCATTGACCTTCGCCCAGGCCGAGGCGAAAACCGGTGCGAGCGTTCTCGTTTTGGGTTATCCCGGCGGTGGTACCTTCACCGCGACTCCGGCCAGGATTCGCGAGGTCATCAAACTCAGCGGCCCGGACATCTACCGCGACCCGACCCCGGTAACCCGCGACGTCTACACCATCAGAGCCAATGTGGAGCAAGGCAATTCGGGTGGACCGTTGATTGACCCCAACGGCCAGGTGCTCGGCGTGGTGTTCGGTGCCGCCGTCGACGACCCCGACACAGGTTTCGTGTTGACCGCCGACGAGGTGGCCAGTCAGCTCTCCAAGATTGATGACACTCAACAGGTGGCGACCGGCTCCTGTGTTAGCTGAGCGGCCCGTGCACTTGCTCGAGGAACTTCATCAGGTGGCGGTTGACTTCGTCGGGCGCCTCTTCGTGGCTGAAATGCCCTGTGCCGGTGATGGATAGATAGCGTCCCTGAGGCGCGTAACGCTGCGTGCGGTCGACCGGGTCGGCGAGCACGTAGGGATCGGCTTCGCCGCGTAGGTGCAGCAGCGGCACACTGAGCTGCTGGGACATCAATCGCATGAATCGCCGGCCCTCCTCGCGCAGTTGGCTGCGCACCGCCCAGCGCTGGTATTCCAGTGCACAGTGGGCTGCCGCCGAAATCTGAATCGCCCTGCGCAGATGACCGACGGTTTCTGAAAAGTCTTCGGAAACAAGCCATTTCGCACAGCTGCGGCTGCGTACCAGGCGCTCGATCTCAGCAGCGTTGTCGCGGGTCAGCAGTCGTTCCGGCCAGATCGGAAGTTGGTAGCGCAACAACGTCGGCAACAGTGCGCGACCCTGGTCCCGGCGCGTCAGCGTGGATCGGCGTAGGGCCGCCGGGTGCGGCGAGCTGATCACCGCGATGGCAGACACCAGGCGTGCATGCAGCAGCGCCGTCGCCCAGCAGGCCAGCCCGCCGTCGGCGTGGCCGACGAGCGTCGCCGAAGAATGCCCCAGCGCACGGATCAGCCCCGCGGTGTCCCCGGCCAGCGTCCAGCCATCGTAGCCGCGGGGTGGTTTGTCGCTGCCGCCGTAGCCGCGCAGGTCCACCGCGACAAAGCGGGCCCCGGTCAGCCCGCGCAACTGATGACGCCAGGACCACCAGAACGACCCGAAACCATGCAACAACATGACCAGCGGTCGCGCCGTGACCGGCGCAGCCGCATGAGGGCCGGTTGGCAACGCCTCGACGACATGGAACCGGATACCGTTGGCGTGAACGTCCAAATGGCGCCATGGCCCATCGATGCGGGTTATCGACGGATCTGGCGGCGGCATTTACCAACCCGATGGATCGTTTTCGGGCTTCTCGTGCTTGCCGTGCTCGGTGAGCTGCTTGGCCGCGCTCGACGACTTCTCGTGGCCGGGCGTCAGTGCGGTGCGCGTCTCCTTGACCGCTTCGATTGTCTGCCGCGGTCCCCGGATCCGGCGCACCTTGAGGAAGCCCAGCAGGGCCAGCACGGCACCGACCACCACCATGATCCCGAACACGATCAGGTACGCCACCCAGCGCCACAGCCAGTTCTCAAGCAGCTCGGCGAGGAAGAAGAAGAAAAAGAATGTGGAATAGAACAGCACGACCAGCGCGGCGATGAAGTAGACGCTCCCGGTCAGGCCCTTCTTGACGTCGCGGGTGATCTCCGCACGAGCCAGCTCGACCTCCGCGCGCACCAGCGTGGAGACCTGCGCGCTCGCGTCTTTGATCAGGTCGCCGATCGACGGCTCAGCCGGCTTGGCATGCGGATCGGTCAACGGAATCGTGGTCAGGGTGCTGGGCACGCCATTCTTGCCATCGGCTTTGCTCACAGACGGTCCTCTCGGTCATTGCCCCGGCTCGCTGTCATCGCGGTTTATGTTGCCATGCGGCGTCTGGCCAGACGAGGCCAGCCGAACACCGCACCGAACTGTCAAGGTGGCCGGCGGCGACCGCGGCGCCGAGGAATCGGATGATGCGTGGTGCACACACTTTCGACACATGCCCATCTGGGCCGCTTCTAATCTTCACCGTGCCGCTGCGTTATCGCGTCCAGCCAGACCCATTTCTGCGGATGTTGAGATGCCTGGAGCTGCTTCGTCCCGTTATGCCGCGCCGCCGCAATGGGATAGGCGAAGCGGTAAGACGGCCGGGCTCGCCACAGGGTGCGAGACGTCATGGCCCGATTAGACTGACCAAGCCGGCCGACATGTCCGGCCCGACGATGGGAGTGGTACTGTGCGGACGGCGCACCAGTGTGTTGCCGCGGCTATGGTGGCCGTGCTCATGGCTCTGGTGGGTTTGCCCGCCCGCATCGCAGCTGCCGATGTCAGGATCCCGATGGGGGGCGGGGCGGGCATCGTCATCAACGGGGACACCATGTGTACCCTGACGACCATCGGCTCGGATGCCGCCGGCGAGTTGATCGGCTTCACCTCCGCGCATTGCGGGGGACCCGGCGCCCAAGTGGCTGCTGAGGGTGCCGAAAACTTGGGCACGGTGGGCACCATGGTCGCGGGCAACGACAACCTCGACTATGCGGTCATCAAGTTCGATCCGGCCAAGGTGACACCGGTGGCCAACTACAACGGCTTTGTGATCAACGGCGTCGGCCCGGATCCCGCGTTCGGGCAGATCGCCTGCAAGCAAGGCCGGACCACCGGCAATTCGTGTGGGGTCACCTGGGGGATGGGGCAGGATCCGGGCACCATCGTCATGCAGGTGTGCGGGCAGCCGGGTGACTCCGGGGCGCCGGTGACCGTCAATAGTGCGCTGGTCGGGATGATTCACGGCGCGTTCAGCGACAACCTACCGACCTGCATCATCAAATACATCCCGCTGCACACTCCGGCCGTGGTGATGTCGTTCAACGCGATCCTCGCCGACGTCAACGCCAAACACCGGCCCGGCGCGGGCTTCGCCCCGCTACCCGCCTGAGCTACTTCGAGCTCTGGATCGCGTCGAACACGGTGGGGTCCAGCAACGTCGACGTGTCACCCAATTCGCGATTCTCAGCCATGTCACGCAACAGCCTGCGCATGATCTTGCCGCTGCGGGTCTTGGGCAGCTCCGGCACCACGTGCACCTCACGCGGCTTGGCGATCGGTGAAATTTCGCGGGCCACCTCGACACGCAGCTCGTCGACTATCCCGTCGTGCACCTCCACATCGGCGCACAACACGACGAATGCGCAGATGGCCTGCCCGGTGGTTTCATCGGTCTTTCCGACCACGGCCGCCTCGGCCACTGCGACGTGTCCGACCAGCGCCGACTCCACCTCGGCGGTCGAGAGCCGATGCCCGGACACATTCATCACATCGTCGATGCGGCCCACCACCCAGATCGCGCCGTCGGCGTCGTAATAGGCGCTGTCGCCGGCGAAGTACCAACCCTGCTCGGCGAACCTTGACCAATAGGTCTCGACGTATCGTTCCGGGTCGCCCCAGATGCCGCGCAGCATGGACGGCCACGGCTGGTCCAAGACCAGATAGCCGGTGAAGTGCTCGCCTTGCTTGGCGGCCCGCGCCAGTTCCTTACCATGGTCGTCGACGATCTTGGCCGAGATGCCCGGCAGCGGCGTCATCGCCGAACCTGGTTTGGCCGCAGCAACTCCGGGCAACGGCGTGATCATGGCGGAACCGGTCTCGGTCTGCCACCAGGTGTCCACGATCGGCAGGCGCTCGGCGCCGATCACCTTGCGATACCAGCGCCACGCTTCGGGGTTGATCGGCTCGCCGACCGTACCCAGCAGTCGGAGGCTGGACAGGTCGTGGGCGTCGGGGATCTCTCGCCCCCACTTCATGAAGGTCCGGATCAGGGTGGGCGCGGTGTAATAGATTGTGACACCGTATTTTTCGATGATCTCGAAATGCCGGTGCTGGGTCGGCGAGTCGGGCGTGCCCTCGTAAAGAACTTCGGTGACGCCGTTGGACAGCGGACCGTAGACACCGTAGGTGTGTCCGGTCACCCAGCCGATGTCGGCGGTGCACCAGAAGACATCAGTCTCGGATTTGATGTCGAAAACGTAGTAGTGCGTATAGGAGCACTGGGTCAAATAGCCGCCGCTGGTGTGCACGATGCCCTTCGGCTTGCCGGTGGTGCCGGAGGTGTACAGCAGGAACAACGGCTGCTCGGCGTCGAACGGCTGCGGGCTGTGCTCGGGCGGCGCCGCGTCCACGACGTCGTGCCACCACAGGTCGCGGTCGTCGTTCCAGGACACGTTAATTCCCGTGCGCCGCACCACCAGAACGCGCTCGACAGGGCTGGGGCCGTCGGGACCGGATGCCAGCGCCTCGTCGGCCGCATCCTTCAGCGGGCACGGCTTGCCGCGGCGGAACTGCCCGTCGCTGGTGATCAGCAATTTGGCTTGGGCATCGGCGATGCGGGCCCGTAGCGCCTTCGCGGTGAAACCCGCGAACACGACGCTGTGCATGACGCCCAGTCGCGCGCACGCGAGCATCGCGATCACGGCTTCGGGGATCAACGGCATGTAGATGGCGACCCGGTCGCCGGCGATCAGGCCAAGGTCGGTCAGCGCGTTAGCCGCTTTGCACACTTCGGTCTGTAGGTCGGAATAGGTCAGGTTGCGGCTATCGCCCGGCTCACCCTCCCAGTGGATCGCGACCCGGTCTCCAAGTCCGGCCTCGACGTGGCGGTCCACGCAGTTGTAGGCGACGTTGAGCTTCCCGTCGGCGAACCACTTGGCGAATGGGGCCTGCGACCAGTCCAGCACCTCGGTGAATGGGGTCGCCCAGGTCAACCGGTTGGCCTGCTTGGCCCAAAAAGCCAGGGGGTCCTCGTCGGCCTCGCGGTAGATCTCCTCACCCGCATTGGCCTGCTCGGCAAACGCCGCCGGCGGCGGATACGACGACGGGCCTGCGGTATTGGTGGCGGTCACTGGCTTCTCTCCTGTGTCGAGGCTGCGCCATTTGGGTGGCCGAGAGCGTCGGCCGACTGTGAGCCTAGCGCTGGGAGCGGTAGCTGTGTGCTCCAATCCGAGGTCAAACCACGCCGCCATACCGGATAATCACCGGTGTGCCGGGTCATGGGCGGCGCATCCGCCGACTAACTCTCAGCTTTGCCGCGGCCGCAACGAGTTACGCAGCCACCACCATGCTGGGATCACCTGCATGGGCGGTACCGGCTGACAGTGCCGACGCGCCGACCCCGTGCTGGTCGGACCAGATCGCGGTAACCGCTTCCCCTAGCCAAGCCGCCGTAGGTCATCGCGCAGTGGCCCTGGTGTTCAGCCTGGCCGGCGGCGCGGAGCCGTGCACGCTGACCGGATACCCCAGCGTCGACTCCGGCGCTGGCGGGCCGCTCATTCATGCCCAACCCACGCTGCGGGGCTACATGGGCGGATTGCCGGCCGGCGTCGACATGCCGCCCACTGTCACGCTGTCGCTGTCGACCCAGGCGCAGGCCATCGTGGAGGGGGCGGCCATCGATTCCAAAGGCGAGCCCTGTCCCACCTACACCGAGCTGCTTGTCAACCCGCCCGACACCGCCGATGTGATCACGGTGCCCGCCACCATCGACGCCTGCACGCTGCAGGTGCACCCCCTCACCGCCGGTTGAAAGCGCCCGGTCCCGCGGCATCGGTGCGGCCGCAGGCCCTAGTGTCGCTGACATGCGGACGCTTACTGTGTTGGCCTCCGGACTGTTGGTGGTCGCGTCCCTGGGTTGTCTCACCGGCTGCGGTGGCGGTGCGCTGCGCCCGGACCTGGTGGTGGTCAACGGTGGTGAGCCGCCGAATCCACTGATCCCGACCAGCACCAGCGACAGTCAAGGCGGCCGGATCATCAACAGGCTCTTCGCCGGTCTAATGTCCTACGACCCCTCGGGCAACCCCTTGCTGGAGGTCGCCCAGTCGATCGACACCGCCGACAACCTCAACTTCCGCATCGTCCTCAAACCCGGCTGGAAGTTCACCGACGGCTCCGCCGTGACCGCCCATTCTTTCGTCGACGCCTGGAACTACGGCGCGTTGAGCACCAACGCCCAACTGGAGCAAAGCTTCTTCAGCCCGATCGAGGGGTTCGATGAAGTTGCCGGCTTGACCGGCGCCGGCAGGCCCGGGGCTACCACCATGTCCGGGCTGCACGTCGTCGGTGATGTGGAGTTCACGGTTCGGCTCAAAGCGCCGACCATCGACTTCGTCTTGCGGTTGGGCCACGTCGCGTTCTATCCGCTGCCGGACGCGGCATTTCACGACATGACCGCTTTTGGCCGCCACCCGATTGGCAACGGTCCCTATCAGCTGGCCGACGGTCCTGACGGGCCGGCGTGGGAACACAACGTCCGGATCGATCTGCGACCCAACCCCGACTACCATGGCAACCGCAAGCCGCACAACAAGGGTCTGCGGTTTGAGTTCTACGCCAATCTGGACACCGCATACGCCGATCTGCTGTCCGGCAATCTCGACGTGCTGGATACGATCCCGATCAGCGCCCTGCCGATCTATAAGCGAGATCTCGGCGACAAGGTCAGCACCGGTCCGGCCGCGATCAACCAGAGCCTCGACACTCCGCTGCGGCTGCCGCATTTCGGTGGTGAAGAAGGCCGGCTGCGCCGTCTTGCGTTATCGGCCGCCATCAACCGTCCGCAGATTTGTCGGCAGATCTTCGTCGACACCCGCAGTCCGGCTAGAGATTTCACCGCCCGATCGCTGCCCGGGTTTGACCCGAACATCGCGGGCAATGACGCACTGGACTTCAATCCCGACCGGGCGCGGCAACTCTGGACGCAAGCCAACGCGATCTCGGCATGGAGCGGGCGCTACGCGATCGCCTACAACGCCGACGCCGGGCACCAGGACTGGGTGGACGCCGTGGCCAACAGCATCAAGAATGTGCTGGGCATTGATGCAGTCGGTGCGCCGCAGCCCACCTTCGCCGGCCTTCGCACCCAGATCACCAATGGCACCATAACGACCGCGTTTCGCGCCGGATGGGAAGGCGACTACCCGTCGATGATCGAGTTTCTCGCGCCCCTGTACGCCACTGGGGCAGGATCCAACGACGTGGGCTATTCCAATCCGGTGTTTGACGCGGCGCTGTCGGCGGCCGAAGCCGCGCCCAGCCTGCAGCAGGCCGACGTGCTGGCCAACGATGCCCAGCGAATTCTTTTCCATGACATGCCCGCTGTTCCGCTTTGGTATTACATCAACGCGGTCGGATGGTCGCCGGGCGTCAAAGACGTCACCGTTACCTGGAACGGCTTGCCCGACTACGAGAACATCGCCAAGGCCTGACAAGTGGGTTGGTATATTGCGCGCCGCGTCGCTGTCATGGTGCCGGTTTTTCTCGGCGCCACACTGCTGATCTACGGCATGGTCTTTCTGCTACCCGGCGACCCGGTGGCGGCGATGGCCGGCGACCGGCCGCTGACGCCGGCCGTCGCCGCACAGCTGCGGGCGCGCTACCACCTCGACGATCCGTTCATCGTGCAATACCTGCATTACCTCGGCGGGGTGGTGCACGGCGACTTGGGCCGCGCCTATTCCGGACTTCCGGTCAGTGATGTTCTGGCACATGCTTTTCCGGTCACCCTGCGGCTGGCGTTGATCGCCCTGGCCGTTGAGGCGGTACTGGGAATCGGGTTCGGGGTGATCGCCGGGCTGCGTCAGGGTGGAGTCTTCGATTCCGCCGTCTTGATCACCGGACTCATCATCATCGCGATCCCCATCTTCGTGCTGGGTTTCTTGGCTCAATTCGTCTTCGGCGTCAGGTTGGGCATCGCACCGGTCACGGTCGGCGAGCGGTCGACCTTCGCGCGTCTGCTGCTACCCGGAATCGTGCTGGGCTCGGTGTCATTTGCCTACGTCGTACGGTTGACCCGTTCGGCGGTGGCCGCCAACGCAAAGGCCGACTACGTTCGCACCGCCACGGCCAAAGGACTGTCCCGGCCGCGGGTGGTGACGGTGCACATTCTGCGTAACTCGCTGATCCCGGTGGTGACGTTCCTGGGGGCTGATCTAGGGGCGCTGATGGGCGGAGCCATTGTGACCGAAGGAATTTTCAACATCCACGGTGTGGGTGGTGTGCTCTATCAGGCCGTGACCAGGCAAGAGGCGCCGACGGTGGTGTCGATCGTGACAGTGGTGGTGTTGATCTACCTGATCACCAACCTCATGGTGGACCTGCTGTATGCGGCGCTGGACCCGCGGATCCGATATGGCTGAGCCGTCGAGAAGCCGCAGCGGATTCTGGCGCGATACCTGGCGCGGGTTGCGCGGACGCCCAAAGTTCATCGTCGCGGGCCTGTTGATCGTGGCTATCCTTGCCGTCGCGCTGTTTCCGTCGTTGTTCACCGGGGTCGACCCCAGCTATGCCGATCCCAGCCAGAGCCTGCTTCCGCCATCACGGGCGCACTGGTTCGGCACCGACTTGCAGGGTCACGACGTCTACTCCCGCACCGTCTATGGTGCGCGGGCGTCGGTCACCGTGGGGGTGGGGGCCGCCCTGGTCGTGTTCGTCGTGGGCGGCGCGCTGGGCGCATTGGCCGGCTTCTACGGCGGCTGGGTCGACGCGGTGGTCTCCCGTGTCACCGATGTGTTCTTCGGATTGCCGTTGCTGCTGGCGGCGATCGTGCTCATGCAAGTCATGCACCATCGCACGGTGTGGATGGTGATCGCCATCCTGGCTTTGTTCGGCTGGCCGCAGGTGGCCAGGATTGCGCGTGGCGCCGTGCTCGAGCTGCGTGGCAGAGATTACATGCTCGCAGCGGAAGCATTGGGGCTGAGCCGGTTTCAAATTCTCCTACGCCATGCGGTGCCCAACGCCGTGGGCCCGGTCATCGCAATGGCCACCCTCGCGCTTGGCGTCTTCATCGTCACCGAGGCCACGCTGTCCTACCTCGGCGTCGGGTTGCCCACGTCGGTGGTGTCCTGGGGTGGCGATATCAACCTCGACCAGACGCGGCTGCGGGCGGGATCGCCGATCCTGTTCTATCCAGCCGGCGCACTGGCGGTTACGGTGCTGGCCTTCATGATGATGGGCGACGCATTACGCGACGCCCTGGATCCGGCGTCCCGAGCGTGGCGGGCATGAGCGGCACGGCTGCACCGTTGTTGTGCGTCGAGGGCCTGCAGGTCGGCTTCGGCAATCATATGGCGGTTAGCGGCGTGGATTTGAACGTCTCGCCCGGGCAGACGGTCGCGGTGGTGGGCGAATCGGGATCGGGAAAATCCACCACCGCCGCCGCGATCCTTGGCCTGCTGCCCCCGGGCGGACGAATAACGGCCGGCCGCATCATGTTCGACGGGGTCGAGATCACGTCGTCGGATCGCCGGGCCGACCGCCGAGCACTGCGCTCGATAAGGGGCCGCGCCATCGGCTACATACCCCAAGATCCGATGACCAACCTCAATCCCGTCTGGAAAGTGGGCTTCCAGATCCGGGAAGCCCTGCGCGCCAACACCTCTAACCGTCAGGCCCGACGACGCGCGGTCGAACTGCTCGCCCAGGCGGGTATGGCAGACCCGGCGAAACAAGCCGGTCGCTACCCGCATCAGCTATCCGGCGGCATGTGTCAACGTGCGCTGATCGCCATCGCGTTGGCGGGCCGGCCCAAGCTGTTGATCGCCGACGAACCGACCTCCGCGCTGGACGTCACCGTGCAACGGCAGGTACTTGACCATCTGCAACGGCTCACCAC
Source organism: Mycobacterium sp. (assembly GCA_035505695.1). Taxonomy (GTDB): domain Bacteria; phylum Actinomycetota; class Actinomycetes; order Mycobacteriales; family Mycobacteriaceae; genus Mycobacterium. Next base: position 23,738 of record DATJQO010000056.1, on the reverse strand, counting down.
CGAACTCGGCACCGCGCTCTTGCTGATCACTCACGATCTTGCGCTGGCCGCCGAGCGGGCCGAGGCGCTGGTCGTGATGCATCGCGGCCTGGTGGTGGAATCCGGTGCAGCACAGTCGATTTTGCAGAGTCCGCAACACGAATACACCCGACGGCTGGTGGCCGCAGCGCCGTCGCTGAGGGTACGCACCTCCGCCCGAGCCCAGCCGGCGCGCCAGACCGAGGCATCTGACGATCTGCTCGTCGTTTCGGAGCTGACCAAGATTTACCGAGAGTCCCGCGGGGCGCCGTGGCGGCGAGCGGAATTTCCTGCCGTGGATGCGGTGTCGTTTCGGCTGGGCCGCGCGAGCACGCTGGCGATCGCCGGTGAGTCGGGGTCGGGCAAATCGACCCTGGCGCGGATGGCGCTGGGCTTGCTGCAACCCACTTCGGGCACAGTGGTTTTCGACGGTACCCCGATCGATGACACCTTGAATCGGGATCAACGCTTAGCTTTCCGGCGGCGGGTGCAGCCGATTTTCCAGAACCCCTACAGCAGCCTCGATCCGATGTACACCGTCTTTCGCGCGATCGAGGAGCCGTTGCGGATTCACCGGATCGGTGACCGCAGGCAGCGCGAACTTGCCGTACATGATCTCGTCGACCAGGTGGCGCTGCCGTCGACAGTTTTGGGGAGGCTGCCCCGCGAGTTGTCGGGCGGACAACGCCAGCGGGTCGCCATCGCCCGAGCCCTGGCGCTGCGGCCCGACATGCTGGTCTGCGACGAGGCCGTCTCGGCGCTCGACGTTGTGGTGCAGGCCCAGATCTTGGATTTGCTGGCCGGCTTGCAGGCCGAGCTGGGACTGACGTATTTGTTCATCAGCCATGACTTGGCAGTGATCCGGCAGATCGCCGACGAGGTTCTGGTGATGCGCGCCGGCCGGGTGGTGGAACGGGCGCCCACCGAGGAGCTGTTCACCCGGCCCCGGCACGAATACACCCGTCAGCTGCTGGAGGCCATCCCGCACGCGCCAGCGGCGCCCGGATAGGTTGACACCCTGTGACGGCTGACCCGCTAAGCCCGCTGATGCAACTGCCCGGCGTCGCCGAGGCCAGCGACCGGGCCCGCGACGCGCTGGGTCGTGCCCATCGCCACCGCGCCAACCTGCGGGGCTGGCCGGTGACGGCGGCCGAAGCGGCGTTACGCGCGGCTCGCGCTTCCTCGGTGCTGGATGGCGGTCCCGTCCGGTTCGATGATCTCGCCGCGGCCGCCCGCGTCAGTGATCCGGTGTTCGCCGGAGCGCTGCGGGTGGCCCAGGCGCTGGAGGGCGGCGAGGGACCCCTGGTCGGTATCTGGCGGCGGGCACCATTGCAGGCACTGGCGCGGCTGCACATGCTGGCGGCTGCTGACCAGGTCGACGACGACCGGCTGGGTCGCCCCCGGGGTGATGCCGGCGTGGGGCCGCGTCTGGAGTTGCTGGCGGGTCTGGTCAACGCCGGGACGCGGGCACCGGCGCCCGTGGTTGCCGCCGTGGCTCACGGGGAGCTGCTGACGCTCAAGCCGTTCGGCAGCGCCGACGGTGTGGTGGCCCGCGCGGTGTCGCGGTTGGTGACCATCGCCAGCGGTTTGGATCCACACGGATTAGGTGTGCCCGAGGTGAGTTGGATGCGCCAGCCTGCGCAGTATCGCGCCGCCGCCGAGGGCTTCGCCGACGGCACGCCAGACGGTGTAAGAGCCTGGCTGGTGCTGTGTTGCCGGGCGATGCGAGCCGGTGCGCAGGAGGCTATGTCGATCGCCGACTCGTTGTCGGATCGATAGCTGAATCGCGAGCCGAGCCGCCGGAAAACGCCGCGCCACAACCCATCCGCAATGTAAAGCGGGCGGCGTCCCAAGCTATTCGGTCCACCGCCCGCTAACACGGAACTCGGTTACCAAGCGTGCATTTCGGGGCTGCGTGGGTTGGCCTCGGCGATCTCGCGACGCTTCCGGTTGCAACCCCACCCAAAGAGCCGTCGATACCTTCCGCTTTTCGCAATTACGCAGGCCCGCAACACTTCTGCCATTATCGCGGCTATGACTCCGCGTGGGTGCCGAGCACCATGCTGGGTGCCCGGGTCGGGAGATCGAACCTTCTCTTCCGGATCGATCTAGGCCTCGCCGGACTTCCGTGGTTCCTTTGTACTACTAGACCCTTAGCACAGCAAGGCCCAATTTTGCGAACGTTGCGAACCCGCGCCGGGTGGCCCGCTCAATGTGTTTGCTGTCGAACCGCTGGGGTGCAGCCTAGAACGCGAAGCGGCGCAGCAGCGAGTAGGTGACCGCGCCGGCGGCCAGTGCGCTGATGCCCACCGCGGCGGTCGTGGCGATCGCGGCGCCCGACGGCGCCGGGATGCGGTCCCGCAAGGACACCGGCCGAGAGAACGACAGCACCGGCCAACCGCGTTCGACGGCTTCCTTGCGCAGCCCGCGGTCAGGATTGACCACGCTGGGGTGGCCGACCGCTTCGAGCATCGGCAGGTCGGTGATCGAGTCGGAGTAGGCGTAGCAGTGTTCCAGCGGATAGCCCTCGCGGGCGGCCAGTTCGCGGATCGCCTGGACTTTGCCTTTGCCGTAGCAGTAGAACGCGATCTCGCCGGTGTACTTGCCGTCTTCGACGACCATGCGCGTCGCCATCGCATGGGTGGCGCCGAGCGCTCGGGCGATCGGCGCGACGATCTCCTCTCCGGACGCCGAGACCACGACGACGTCACGGCCACACAGTTTGTGGGCGGCGATCAGGTCCGCGGCTTCGGCGAACACCAGCGGGGTCATGATGTCGTGCAGCGTTTCGTTGACGATCGACTTGACCTGTTCCACGTCCCAACCGGTGCACATGTTAGTCATGTGGGCGCGCATCCGATCCATCTGGTCATGATCGGCACCAGAGAGCAGATAGATGAACTGGGCGTAGCTGGATTTGAGAACGGCGCGGCGGTTGAGGAGTCCCTGGTTGAAAAACGGTTTGCTGAAGGCCAGTGTGCTGGACTTGGCGATGATCGTTTTGTCCAGGTCGAAGAAGGCCGCGGTGCGGGCGTGGGGAGCGCTGGCCGCCGCTGTTCGCTGTTCTCCGGCCGGGTCGAAGACGGTCACCGAACCAGCATAGGTCGGCGGTCCGACCAGGCAGCGATCTTGCGCCCGAAAATGGCCGCTCAGGGCGATCCGGCGGCGGCGGTAGCGGTGTTTTTGCGGCTCAACGAGTTTTTCATTAGCCGATCTATTGCGTTACCGCGCACTGTCATGTGTATAGTAAGCAGTACTCGGCCTGAGCCGAGGGTGTATCAGCCCGACCCCCCGGGGCTGATACACGACGACCCTCGCCTCCTCCCCCCCTGGCGGGGGTCGTCCCTTTTCTAGGGTCAGTTCCTCTCGCCCCAAGCCCCCGTGCCCTGCCGGCTCGGTTTTGCGGGGCAGCGTTTGATACGTCGCTGGGCGATCGCCCACCGGATGCGTTTGTGCACACTCGCGTCTCTATCCACAAATCCGCATCTGGGACTGGTGTCCCAAGATCACGGGCCTGCAAGGTGGGTGCGTGACTAGCACCACCCCTACCCGAGCGGCGGGTTCCGCGGGCGTGCTGGCGGTGTTGGCTGACCCGGATTTGCGCGACGAGTTGGGCCGAGTGGCCGCCGCTGTCGGTGTCCGGGTAGTCCATGCCAACGGCTCGTTGAGCCGGAAAACGTGGTTGGCCGCCGCGGCCGTGGTGCTGGATGAGGCGGCAGCCGATCGGTGGGGGCGGGCGGCGCTGCCGCGCCGCGACCACGTGATGGTCCTGACCGCAGCCGCACCGGTGACCGCGACGTGGGCGGCAGCCGTCGCGGTCGGCGCCGAGCATGTGCTGCAGTTGCCCGCCCAAGAACGCGAATTGGTCTACGAGCTCGCCGAAGCCGCCGAATCCTCACGCGATGACGGGCTGCGTGGCGAGGTCGTCGCCGTCATCGGAGGCTGCGGCGGAGCCGGCGCTTCGCTGTTCGCGGTCGCCGTGGCGCGGGCTGCCGCCGATGCGCTGTTGGTGGACCTCGACCCGTGGGGCGGCGGCCTTGATCTGCTGCTGGCCGCCGAAAAGGCACCGGGCCTGCGCTGGCCGGACCTAGCGCTACAGGAAGGGCGGCTCAACTGGTCAGCGGTGCGTGAGGCGCTGCCGCGACACCGGGGGATCAGCGTGCTGTCGGGCACCCGGCGCGGATACGAGTTGGACGCCGGGCCGGTGCACGCGATTGTCGATGCCGGCCGCCGCGGGGCCGTCACCGTGGTCTGCGACCTTCCCCGTTGCTTCACCGATGCCACCCAAGCCGCGTTGGATGCGGCCGACCTCGTCGTCGTGGTGAGCCGGTGCGATGTGCGGGCGTGTGCGGCGACCGGCGCGTTGGCTCCGGTACTTGCCGCAGTCAATCCCAACGTGGGCTTGGTGGTACGTGGTCCCGCGCCGGGAGGGCTGCGGGCGACCGAGATCGCCGATATCGCCGGGTTGCCGTTACTGGCGTCCATGAAGGCCGAACCGCAACTCGCCGAGCAGGCAGAGCGCGGCGGTCCCCGGTTGGGACGGCGATCTGCGCTCGCAGCCGCGGCAAGGCAGGTGCTCGCCGTGCTGCCGGGCGCCGCCGCGCCGGGGTCGGGGCAGAACGGTACGGCCGCGTGAGCGGTTCGCTGATCGAGCGGGTGCGCGAGCGGCTGGCAGCCGACTCGGGCGCACCGGGGTCGCCGCTGCGGCCGGCCGTGGTGGCCGCCGCGATCCGGGCCGAGTCCGGCGGGATGCTCGGTGACACCGAGGTCTTGGCCAACCTTCGGGTGCTGCAGACCGAACTCACCGGCGCCGGCATCCTCGAACCGTTGTTGTGTGCGGATGGCACCACCGATGTCTTGGTCACCGCGCCCGATGCGGTGTGGGTGGACGACGGGAACGGGCTGCGCCGCAGCGATGTTCGCTTTGCCGACGAAGCGGCGGTGCGGCGACTGGCCCAGCGGCTGGCGCTGGCCGCGGGCCGGCGTCTGGATGACGCGCAGCCCTGGGTGGACGGCCAGCTGACCCGCATCGGCGCCGGCGGGTTTGCGGTCCGCCTGCACGCTGTGTTGCCCCCCGTCGCGGTGGCAGGCACCTGCTTGTCGCTGCGGGTACTGCGGCCGGCCAGTCAGGATCTGGCGGCCCTGGCCGCCGCGGGCACCATCGAGCCCGAGGCCGCCGCACTGGTCGCCGAGATCATCGCGGCCCGGTTGGCCTTCCTGGTGTGCGGTGGAACCGGGGCGGGCAAGACCACCTTGCTGGCCGCCATGCTGGGCGGCGTATCGCCGGCCGAACGGATCGTGTGCGTCGAGCATGCCGCCGAGTTGGCGCCCCGGCATCCGCATGTCGTCAGGCTGGTTGCGCGGTGCCCCAACGTCGAAGGCGTCGGCGAGGTTCCGGTGCGTCAACTGGTCCGGCAGGCGCTGCGAATGCGGCCCGACCGCATCGTGGTCGGCGAGGTGAGGGGCGCCGAAGTGGCGGATCTGCTGGCGGCGCTGAACACCGGCCACGACGGGGGAGCGGGCACCGTGCATGCCAACAACCCGGGCGAAGTCCCCGCCCGGCTGGAGGCGCTCGGCGCGCTGGGGGGTCTGGATCGGGCGGCGCTGCACAGTCAACTCGCCGCTGCGGTTCAGGTACTGCTGCACGTCGTACGCGACCGCGCCGGTCGGCGCCGGCTCAGCGAAATCGCGGTGCTGCGTGAACATCAGGGGAGGGTGCGTGCGGTGACGGTGTGGCACACCGACCGCGGGATGACAGAAGATGCGGAGCATCTGCATCGCTTGCTGCAAAGCCGGATGCCGGCGTGAGCGGCCCACTGGGCGGCGCGCTGCCGTTGGCGCTCGCGCTGGTTGTTCTTCCGCCGTCGCCGCGGCGCCGGCTCTCGCCGGTGACGGCAAAGCACCGCCGGCTCGGGCTGGTCGGACCTCGCGGTGCGGCTTGCCTCACCGTGGGTGTCGGGTGTGCCGCGGTCGTGTTACTGCCGCTGACAACGACTCTCGCGGTGGCCGTGGTGGGCGCAACCGCGGCCCTGCGTTATCGCCGTCGCCGCGCAATCCGGCGCGCAATGCACGAGGGCAAGACGCTGGAGGGCGCACTCGACCTGCTCGTCGGTGAACTGCGCGTCGGCTCTCATCCGGTGCGTGCGTTCTGCGTGGCCGCCGACGAAACCGCCGGCCGGGTGGCGGTGTCGTTGCGTGCGGTGGCGGCGCGAGCCCGGCTGGGCGCCGACGTCGCGGCCGGTCTCCGCTCCGCCGCCAGCGCGTCGGCCTTGCCCGCGCATTGGGATCGGCTCGCGGTGTGCTGGCAGCTGTGCACCGACAACGGGCTGGCGATCGCCACCCTGATGCAGGCCGCACAACGCGACATCGCTGAGCGGCAACGGTTTTCCGCGCGGGTGTCGTCGAATATGGCGGGCGCGCGGGCAACCGCGGCGATCCTGGCAGGTCTCCCGGTGCTGGGCGTGCTGCTGGGTCAGCTGATCGGGGCCCGACCGCTAAGCTTCTTGCTGAGCGGACAGGCGGGCGGATGGTTGTTGGCCGTCGGATCGACGCTGGCGTGCGGCGGCCTGCTGTGGTCGGACCGCATCACCGATCGGGTCACGTCGTGACCACCGCGGCGGTGCTGCTGGCCGTGGCCGTCTGGCTCGGCCCCGGACCGTCGTTGGTGCGCGCGCGTGCCGCGACAGCGGCCCGTCAGCGCCGGGCGCGGCAGGGTGCCGAACCGCTGTCGCATGGCCCGTATCCGATCGCGGTGGCCTCCTGTCTCGACGTGCTGGCCGTGTGCCTGAGAGCAGGCATGGCGGTGTCGGCCGCCGCGACCGCCGCCGCCCCGTCCGCGCCCCCGAAGCTGGCCCGGGTGCTGCGGCGTGCGGGCGATCGACTCGCGCTGGGCGCCGATCCCGCTGCCGCATGGTCGATTCCGCCGGAGCTGTCGGCCGACTCGGCCGACCCGCACATTGATGCGCTGCTGCGGTTGGCACGGCGTTCGGCGTCGTCGGGGGCTGCCCTGGCCGACGGTGTGGCCGACTTGGCCGAGCAATGCCGGCACGACGCCGCGCACGCGGCCGGCGCGGCTGCCGAGCGGGCCGGCGTGCTGATCGCCGGGCCGCTCGGACTGTGCTTTCTGCCGGCATTCGTGTGTCTGGGCATTGTTCCGGTGGTGGCCGGGTTGGCCGGTGATGTCTTGCAGTCAGGGCTGTTGTGAAGGGAAAGGAAATCGTTGATGGTCAACATGATTCGGGGATTGGTAGCTCGCGTGATGGTCTTGGCGTCCGACGAGTCGGGAATGTCCACGGTGGAATACGCAATCGGCACCATCGCGGCGGCCGCCTTCGGCGCGATCCTGTACACGGTCGTGACCGGCGATTCCATTGTGTCCGCACTGACCAACATCATCGGTCGCGCGCTCAACACCAAGGTTTAGCCGGCGATGCGGGTGCCAGCACCGTCGAGGCGGCACTGGGCATCGCCACCCTGGTCGTCGTGTTGGTGCTCTGCCTGGCCGGTGTCACCGCGGTGTCGGTGCAGTTGCGCTGTGTTGACGCCGCCCGCGAGGCGGCCCGGCTGGCTGCCCGCGGCGACGAACGCTCCGCGCTCGCGGTCGCTCACCGGATCGCGCCTGGCGGGGCGCGCGTCGAGCTGCGCCACGACGGCGAGTTTCTGGTGGCCACCGTCGTCGCACGCTCAAAGCTGTTGCCGGCACTGGACATCGCCGCAAAGGCGGTCTCGGTGGCGGAGCCGTCGGGATGACCGCGGCTCGGCCACCGTGGTGGCCGCCGCCATGGTGGTGGTGCTGCTGTGGGTTGCCGGTGCCGGTGCATACCTCGGCTCGGCCGCGGTGGCACGTCACCGTGCGCAGGCGGCGGCCGATCTGGCCGCGCTGGCCGCGGCGGCCCGGCTGCCGTCCGGAGCCGCGGCGGCCTGCGCTCAGGCGACGGCGGTGGCACGCCAAATGCGGGCCGATGAAGTCCGTTGTGAAATCGACACTCTCGACGTCGTCGTCACCGTCCAGGTGCTGGTCCTCTTTGTCGGTGCGGCCACGGCCGCGGCACGGGCGGGACCGGCCGACAGCTGACCGGTTTCCGGGTCAGCCCCTGCTCTCGGGGGCTTCCGGCAGCGCCGCGGTGGCGAGTTCAGCATCGGTGGGCAACCGCAGTGAGACCAGTCCGGCGAAGGTATCCGGTTCCAGTTCCACCCGGTTCACCGTGACATGCACCGGTACCCAATCCACCTCGTGGCCCGGCAGCCGCAGCACCCGGCTGGTGGCGCCGTCGGTGAATTCCCTTGTCATGGAGGACATCAGGGCCTCGTCGTCGGGATGAACCTTGGGCTTGCCGGTCTCACCGCTGCGCCAATCGTAGAAGGTGCAGGGCTCGTCGAGCCATTTCAGCAGGGTCCAGTTGTTGAGGTCCACCAGCGCCCGATGGACCCCGGCCTGGGCGAGCCCGCTGAGGATCCGTTGCGCCAGATGATCTGTCGACACCACCGGGCCCTTCGACTCGGCGCGCCAGTTGATCGCCCGCGCGACCAAGTGGTCGCGCCCATCCGGTCCCTGCTCCAGACCGGTGCGCGCGACGAAACCTATCCGGATTGGATTTCCCTGCCAATCGGTGAGATCCCAGTTGCTGCAGAGTGTTTGGTCAGGCTTGGCCTTGATCGCCATGGCAAGCACTTTGGTCTCGTTCGGATTGAGTTCACGTGACGGCAGGTCCTCTGCGAACGCTCTGCCGAAGGTGACCTCCACTTCAGGATTCTTGCCGCTGTTGGTCAGCGACTCTCGGGTGTCGGTGGCCACGCCGAGTGTCAGGTCCCACTTCAGCGGCCCTGGTGTCGGACGTTCGGGTGGTTCGACATCGGCTGGGCCGGTCCATACGTGCACACCGTGGATGTAGCCGTCAGACATCACCACCGGTTCGGTACGAATCACGCGGTCGCGCTTGGGAGTGATACTCGTCAAGCTCTGACCGGTCTGCACCGACTCGGCGATCGCCGTCCGAACCGCGGAGAGGTAGGGACTGCGGCGCAGGAATGTGGTGATCGGAACGAGGTTTTTCAGTTGACGTCCCCGGGCCACAACGGCGGGATCTCCCCCTAGCGTCTCCACGAGCAACCAGTCGTGGGCCATGCGGCCAATGTTACGGCGATGAGCCGCATTCGTGGACCCTCAGGCGGCGGCCGATGTCAACCTCCTGGGTCGGTGCTGAAGTTGCCATGCCGTCGCGACCTTGGTAGTTTCCTGCTGCGTCCGCGTAGTCGGGATTGCGAACGGGTCATCGTCGACCGCTCGTTGTCCTGTGCGACAGTACGCCGCCATTTCTTGAGCAGCAGGAAATGTGCTTTGGCACGGGCGTCACCAGGCATACCGGTGGGGGTCGGCCGTCGAGGGGTCGGTCGTCATCCACTGGATTGCTCAGCGTGGCTCATCAGGCAGCTCCCCCAGGAGCAGCCGCAGCACCAGCACCGCACCCGCCTTATCCAGCGGGTCGTTGCTGTTGCCGCACTTGGGGGACTGCACGCACGACGGGCACCCCCTTGGGCATTCGCACGCCTCGATGGCGGCGGCTGTCGCACCCAGCCAGGTACTCACTCGGCGAAAGCCCCGTTCGGCGAACCCGGCGCCGCCCGGGTAGCCGTCGTACACGAAGACGCCGGGCAGCCCGGTATCGGGCCCGACCGCGGTCGACATGCCACCGATATCGCCACGGTCGCAGCTGGCCACCAACGGCAGCAGGCCGATCGCCGCATGCTCGGCGGCATGCAATGAACCGGGGATCCGTGGGGCATCAATACCCTTGCGCGCCAATGCCTCCGGAGTAATGGTGTACATCACCGCGGTGGTGGCCAAGGTGTGTTCCGGCATGTCCAATTCGATGAAATCGATCACTTCGCCGGAAAGGCGGCGGCGCAGATACCCGACCACCCGGTGGGTGACTCTGACCGGCACCAGGCCCAAGGTGACCGGCCCGAACCGGCAGCGTTCACCGGTGCCGGTGATGGCGATGTCGGTGATCTCACGCGCGAACGTCGCATACCCGGGATCCTCGGCATGCACGAACGCGATCCGGTCCTCGGTGTCCAGCGAGTCGACGACGTAACTCTCCCCCTGATGCAGGTACACGGCTCCCGGGTGGACCGACGCCGGGGCCTGGCCGACGCCGACGCTGCCGAGCAACCGCCCGGTGTCGGCCTCCACGATGACGATCTGGCCGCCAGTCGACCCACGGATGTCCACCGCGGCATGCGGTTCCAGGCCCGGCGCGGCAAAGTACTTGCCGTTGCGGGGCCGCAACAGCCCCTCGTCGAGCAGGCCCTGGACCACTTCCGCGGCGCCGAAATCACGCACTTCGGCCTCGTCGAGCGGCATTTCGGTTGCCGCGCAAAGGAGTTGAGGGCCGAGAAGGTACGGGTTAGCAGGATCGATCACGACCCGCTCGACCGGCTTGTCCAGCAGCGCGGCGGGGTGGTGGACCAGATACGTGTCCAGCGGATCATCGCGGGCGATCAGCACCACCAGCGCGCCCTGGCCGCGCCGGCCCGACCGGCCGGCCTGCTGCCAGAAAGAGGCGACCGTTCCGGGAAAACCGGCGAGCACCACCGCATCCAGCCCAGCGATGTCGACACCCAGCTCCAGGGCGTTGGTGGTGGCCAGGCCGCGCAGCCTGCCCTCGGCCAGGCCGCGTTCCAGCGCGGTGCGGTCCTCGGCGAGATAGCCGGCCCGATACGACGCCACCGTCGACGAAAGCTGCGGCGCAATGTCGTCCAACCGGGCTTGGGCACCCAGCGCCGTCAACTCCGCAGCGCGGCGCGACCGAACGAACGTCAGTGTCTGTGCGCCGTCGGCGATCAGGTCAGCCATCACACGTGCGGCCTCGGCGCCGGCGGATCGGCGTACCGGCGCACCGTTTTCACCGGTCAGATCGGCCCGCAACGCGGGCTCCCACAACGCGACCGTGCGGGCCCCCTGCGGCGAGCCGTCTTCGGTGACCTCCTCGACGGGAAGCCCGATGAGCTCGGCGGCCGTCGCGCCCGGTGAATCCGTCGTGGCGCTGGCGAAGATGAAAGTCGGCTTGCAGTCAGGTCTGGCCGAATACCGTTCGCACAGCCGCACCAGCCGGCGCAGCACCATCGCCACATTGGAGCCGAAAACACCACGGTAGTAATGGCATTCGTCGACGATGACGAAGCGAAGGCCACGCAGCAGCACCGCCCAGCGGGCGTGGTTTCGCAACATGGACAAATGGATCATGTCGGGGTTGGAGAACAACCACCGGGAGCGTTCGCGCGCAAAGCGGCGCACCTCGGCAGGGCTGTCGCCGTCGTAGGCGGTGGGCGCGACGTCGTGCAAGCGCGGAATGGCCGCCGTCAGTGCATGAGCGGTGCGCAACTGGTCGTGCCCTAGCGCTTTCGTCGGTGAGAGGTACAGCACCCGGGCGCGTGGATCGGTCGCCAATGCATTGAGCACCGGCAGGTGATAGGCCAGTGATTTGCCCGACGCGGTGCCGGTGCTGATCACCACGTGACGGCCGGCGTGGGCCAATTCCGCGGCCGCAGACTGATGTGACCACGGGTCACTGATGCCGCGTTCGGTGAAGGCGCGAACCACATCTGGCTCTGCCCAGGTCGGCCAACTGTGCGCCCGGCCGCTGCGGGCCGGCAGTTCGGCGACATGGCGCAGCGGATGTTCCCCGAGGGGAGTACCGGCGAGCGCGGCCGCGAGCAGGTCGCTGCCGAAAGACGCCATCTCGCACCCTCTTGGAATCTGCCGGTGGGACAAGTCTGTCGCCGACGCGATGAACATGGTTGACTGATTGCGGTCGCAGCTTCTGTGTTCGTGTCAAACTTTCGCAGGATCGACGTTGCGGCCGCGGTTCCTGCGAGGTTAATCGGTCGGGTGAAGTTCCGGCGACTGAGCGAGGTATGGCGGTCGTACTAGGCCCGGGGCACCGAAAGGCGGTGCCCCGCACCCAGAAGAAAAGGAAAGATCGAGAAATGCCACAGGGAACTGTGAAGTGGTTCAACGCGGAGAAGGGGTTCGGGTTCATTGCCCCCGAAGACGGTTCCGCGGATGTTTTTGTCCACTACACGGAGATCCAGGGTTCGGGCTTCCGCACCCTTGAAGAAAACCAGAAGGTCGAGTTCGAGATCGGCCACAGCCCTAAGGGCCCCCAGGCCACCGGAGTCCGCTCGGTCTAACGACAAAGAGCAGAGTCTCCTCGGATACGGACACCCCCCGTGCAGCCCGCCTAGCGGGCCCCGCCCGGGGGGTTTTCGTATCCCTTTATTCCCGCCGAAACTCCGCCGCGCCGGTTTCCTGAAGGCGTGGACGAGCGACCTGGCCTACTGTCGGTGGCGTGAGCCAGCTTTCCTTCTTCACAGCGGAGGCGGTGCCGCCCGCGGTCGCCGATCTTTCCGGGGTGCTGGCGGCTTCCGGGCAGATCGTCATGGTGGGCGGTCCGGAGGCGCAGCGGGCTCGGCTTTCGGTGGTCGTGGACCAGTCCTGGCGTGCCGAGGCGCTGGCCGACATGATCCGCGAGGCTGGTTTGGTCGCCGAAATCGGCCGCACCGATGAAGACACTCCCTTGGTCAGGACAGCGGTCGACCCCTCGTTGGCCACCCTGGCCGCCGAATGGACCCGCGGCGCGGTCAAAACGGTGCCCCCTCGCTGGCTGCCCGGGCCGCGCGAGTTGCGGGCTTGGACGCTGGCGGCCGGGCGCCCCGAGGGTGAGCATTACCTGCTGGGATTGGACCCGCACGCGCCCGACACACATTCTCCGCTGGCGTCGGCCCTGATGCGGGTCGGGATCGCGCCCACCTTGATCGGTACCCGCGGGGGCCGCCCGGCACTTCGGATCAGCGGCCGGCGCAGGCTATCGCGGCTGGTAGAGAACGTGGGGGAGCTCCCGGACGGCGCTGAGGCGTTATCGCGCTGGCCGCGGGTATAACTACGGAAAAGGATCTGCGGTCCCGGCGTCCGGTTTGCGCAGCCCCGCCCAAGGGTGCGAAATTGTCAGATGCCCGACGGCGAAGGAACGCCGGCGTACCGGAATTTCCGCGGAATTTTCGGCGACGGGCTGACATTCTTCGTACACGGCGGCCCCGACAGGAGGCTGGGATAGAGATGGAGCGTAGGCGTAGTTGGCTGACCCGAAGCTAAAGGACCGCGAAAGCGGCCGGAATGGGAGCGGTAGGCGACTTGTCATCGTCGAGTCGCCGACCAAAGCGCGCAAATTAGCCAGCTACCTGGGCCCCACCTACATCGTCGAGTCGTCTCGCGGGCATATCCGCGATCTCCCCCGCGCCGCCGCCGACGTGCCGGCGAAATACAAGTCGGAGCCATGGGCGAGGCTCGGCGTAAACGTCGACGCGGATTTCGAACCGCTTTACATCATCAGCCCGGAGAAGAAGAGCACTGTCAGCGAACTGAAGGGCTTGCTCAAGGGCGTCGACGAGCTGTATCTGGCCACGGATGGCGACCGCGAGGGCGAAGCCATCGCCTGGCATCTGCTGGAAACCCTCAAGCCGAACATCCCGGTCAAGCGGATGGTTTTCCATGAGATCACCGAGCCGGCGATCCTGGAGGCCGCCGAGCACCCCCGTGACCTGGACATCGACCTGGTCGACGCGCAGGAGACCCGCCGCATCCTGGACCGGTTGTACGGCTACGAGGTCAGCCCGGTGCTGTGGAAGAAGGTCGCGCCCAAACTCTCGGCGGGCCGGGTCCAGTCGGTGGCCACCCGCATCATCGTCCAGCGGGAACGCGACCGAATGGCCTTCCGCAGCGCCGCGTACTGGGACATCGTGGCCCAGCTGGATGCCGGCGTGTCGGATCCGAGCGCGTTGCCGCCCACCTTCACCGCCCGGCTGACGTCCGTCGACGGCCAGCGTGTGGCCACCGGCCGCGATTTCGACTCGTTGGGCCAGCTACGCAAGGCAGACGAGGTGGTGGTGCTCGACGAAGCCAACGCGACGGCATTGGCCGCCGGGCTGCGCGGCGCGCAGCTTTCCGTCGCCTCGGTGGAGGAAAAGCCCTACACCCGGCGTCCCTATGCGCCGTTCATGACTTCGACGCTGCAGCAGGAAGCCGGCCGCAAATTGCGGTTCTCCTCCGAGCGCACCATGAGCATCGCCCAGCGGCTCTATGAAAACGGCTACATCACCTATATGCGTACCGACTCCACGACGCTGTCGGAGTCGGCGATCAACGCCGCGCGCACCCAGGCGCGTCAGCTCTACGGCGCGGAGTACGTCGCGCCGTCGCCGCGTCAATACACCCGCAAGGTAAAGAACGCCCAGGAGGCACACGAAGCCATCCGGCCCGCCGGTGAGACGTTCGCGACCCCGGACGCGGTGCGCCGCGAACTAGACGGCGACGAATTCCGGCTCTACGAGCTGATCTGGCAGCGCACGGTGGCCTCGCAGATGGCCGACGCGCGCGGCACCACGCTGAGCCTGCGGATCGCCGGGACGTCGACGGGGACTGGGACCCCAAGAGAGGTCGTGTTCTCGGCCAGCGGGCGCACCATCACCTTCCCCGGCTTCCTGAAGGCCTACGTCGAGACGGTGGACGAGTTGGCCGGCGGTGAGGCCGACGACGAAGAACGCCGGCTGCCCCGTCTCACGCAGGGCCAGCGCGTCGACGCCGTCGAGCTCACACCCGACGGTCACGCCACCAACCCGCCGGCCCGCTTCACCGAGGCGTCGCTGGTCAAAGCGCTCGAGGAGCTGGGCATCGGCCGCCCATCGACCTACTCCTCGATCATCAAGACCATCCAGGACCGCGGTTACGTGCACAAGAAGGGCAGCGCTCTGGTGCCTTCGTGGGTCGCGTTCGCCGTAACCGGTTTGCTCGAACAGCATTTCGGCCGGCTGGTCGACTACGACTTCACCGCCGCGATGGAAGACGAACTCGATGCGATCGCGTCGGGCCAGGAGCGGCGCACCGACTGGCTCAACCGCTTCTACTTCGGCGGCGACCACGGAGTGCCCGATTCGGTCGCCCGCGCCGGGGGACTGAAGAAGCTCGTCGGTGTCAACCTCGAGGGCATTGACGCTCGAGAAGTCAACTCCATCAAGCTGTTTGACGACGAGCAGGGTCGGCCCGTCTACGTTCGGGTGGGCAAGAACGGGCCCTACCTGGAACGCATGGTCACCGGCGACGACGGTGAGCCCACGCCACAGCGCGCCAACCTCAATGACTCGCTGACCCCCGACGAGCTGACGCTGGAGGTCGCCGAGCAGCTGTTCGCCACCCCGCAGGAGGGACGTGTGTTGGGGGTGGACCCGGAAACCGGGCACGAGATCGTCGCCAAGGACGGCCGCTACGGGCCGTACATCACCGAGATCCTGCCGCCACCCGAGGAGGACGACGGTGGTGCGCCCTCGAAGAAGGTCAAGAAACCCTCCGGTCCCAAACCCCGCACCGGCTCCCTGCTGCGCAGCATGGATCTGCAGACGGTCACCCTGGAGGATGCGCTGAAGCTGCTGTCGCTGCCCCGAGTGGTCGGCGTGGACCCGCAGACCGGTGAGGAGATCACCGCACAGAATGGCCGCTACGGCCCATACCTCAAGCGCGGCAACGACTCTCGCTCACTGACGACCGAGGACCAGATTTTCCAGATCACTCTCGACGAGGCGCTCAAGATCTACGCTGAACCCAAGCGTCGCGGCAGGCAGAGCGCTGCGGCGCCACCAGTGCGTGAGCTCGGCACCGACCCGGCGACCGGCAAGCAAATGGTGATCAAGGACGGCCGGTTCGGGCCGTACGTCACCGACGGCGAGACGAACGCGAGCCTCCGCGCCGGCGACGCCGTCGAGACGATCACCCCCGAGCGGGCGGCGGAGCTCCTCCAGGCTCGCCGTGAGCGAGGGCCGGCGCCGAAGCGGACCCGCAAGCGGTCGTAACGGGTCCGCAACAGCTCTGCCAACACTTTTCGGTTCCGAACGTCCATAATCAGGAGAGCCCGCGCAGGGAATCTCCTGCCGTCGCCGCACGTTCGCAGGAGGGGAGTACCCTGGCGCGGGAAGGTTCCACGTGCCGCCCGCAGAATCGAAAGGACATCGAGTCTCCGTTGACCCAGAGCCAGCTGAACGAACTGCTTGAGAGCGAGAGCGCCCGCGCGCTGATCGAGGCGGGTGAGGAGCGCGGCTGGGTCGAGCCCGCCGAGCTCGAGGCGTTCGCGGTCGAGAACGACCTCGGCGATCCGGACGTGCAGGAGGTGCTGCGCGAGCTCGAGCGCATCGGCCTCGAGGTGCGCGAGCCCGTCACCGAGGAGAAGAACGCGAAGGCCCAGCCGGAGCCGGTCATCTACGAGGCCGACAGCCCGTCGGGCGCCGGCGACAGCCTGCAGCTCTTCCTCGCGGACGTCGGCAAGCACAAGCTGCTGACCGCCCACGAGGAGGTCGTGCTCGCGAAGGCGATCGAGCGCGGCGATGCGCGGGCGAAGCGTCGCATGATCGAGTCGAACCTCCGGCTGGTCGTCTCGATCGCGAAGGGTTACCGGGGTCTCGGCGTGCCGTTCCTCGATCTGATCCAGGAAGGGACGCTCGGCCTCAACCGTGCAGTCGAGAAGTTCGACTGGCGGCGCGGCTACAAGTTCTCGACGTACGCAACCTGGTGGATCCGCCAGTCGGTGCAGCGCGCCGTGGCGAACCACGCGCGGACGATCCGCGTGCCGGTGCACGTCGTCGAGCGCCAGCAGAAGCTTTCGCGTGCGGCGCGCCGGCTCGAGGTCGAGCTCGGCCGCGACGCGACGAAGGAAGAGCTGGCCGAGGCGACCGGGCTGCCGCTCCAGCATGTCGAGGAGGCGCTCTCCGCAGCGTCCGCGTCCGTCTCGCTGAACCAGACGGTCGGCGCGGACGACGAGGGCGAGCTCGGCGATCTGTTCGCCGACCGCGAAGCCGCCGATCCGTTCGACGAAGCCGAAGAGTCGCTGCGCCGCCAGAACATCCGGAAGGCGCTCGACGCGCTGCCGGAGCGGGAGCGGCGGATCCTCGAGCTGCGGTTCGGTTTCGACGGTGAGCCCTGGACGCTGGAGGCGATCGGGCACGAGCTGGATCTGACGCGTGAGCGGGTCCGCCAGCTCGAGGGCCAGGCGCTTTCCCGTCTCGCGGCGCTGCGCGAGTTGGCCGGTCTCGCCGCCTAGAGACGATCCCGGGCAATCCGGCTCGGCCGCCGCGAGCCGTATTCCTGAGCCGGTCAGGCTGCAGGCGCTCCACCCGTTCCGGGAACTGCCCACGCCGCCTTCGTTCGAGGGCATCGAGCAGGACGGAGTGCTGATCGTGATCAACCCGTGGCCTGGGGCCCAGATCGTCGAGCCACTCGCTCCTGACCTCGACGTCGCTGCGGCGGTGGGGACGGTGCGAGAGATCGTCCGCTCGCGCGGCAAGCCGATCGCCGGCTGGTGGATCGCGCCCGAGCACGATCATCTTGCCCCGATGCTCGAGGAGCTCGGGCTGGTCAACGAGGACACCCCCGGCTTCGAGGCGGTCGAGAACGCGATGGCGCTCGTCTCGGCGCCGTCCGGTGCGGCCGTGAACGACGTCGAGGTGAGGCTCGTCCAGTCGTTCGAAGAGTACGAAGCCGCAGCGAAGCTGGCGGAGGAGGTGTTCGGGCTCCCGCCGATGCCGGCGGAGGAGCGCCGACAGCGCTACGAGGAGATGCGTGCCTCGGCGACCGGTCGGCAGCTGATCGCCTCGGTAGAGGGTCGCATCGTTGGGAGCGCGTTCGCCGCACTCGGCGCCGCAGCGGTCAACCTCTTCGGCGGCGGTGTGCATCCCGACGCGAGAGGACGCGGTGTGTATCGCGCGCTCACCCTCGCCCGGTGGGATCTGGCCGTCGAGCGCGGCACTCCGGCGCTGACGGTGCAGGCGGGGCGCATGTCGCTGCCGATCTGCGAGAGGCTCGGCTTCCAGCTGGTCGAGCCGGTCAGGCTCTTCGTCGATCGTCTCGATCGCTAGCAACGTGCTAGCGTCGTGCCACCATGGCGACGCTGCACGTCCGGAACGTTCCCGACGAGCTGTATGAGGAGCTTCGAGCGACGGCAGAGGCCGACGGCCGCTCGATCGGCGCCGAGGCGGTCATTCTGCTGCGCCTGGCGCTCTCCGCGCGGACTTCGACCTACGAGGGGGTGCGGCGCGCGCTGGGAGAGGCGAGATCGCCCTTTCTCCGGCGCTACGCCGAGTCGGCCAAGGAGCTCGTTCTGCGAGCGCAGGCGCTCGCAGCCGAGCTCGGTGCGCCCGAGGTGACGCCGGCCCACGTCCTCCTCGCGATGCTGGAGGACGACGTGCTGGCGCCCGTGCTCGTCGGGCGTGGGATCACGGTCGAGTCGGTGCGGGCTGCGCTCGTCGTCGGGGAGCCGCGCAGGGGGCCGACGCCGCTCTCGGACGATGCTCGCCGGATGCTCGAACGGGCGCTCGTGGCGTCGCTCGACGTCGAGTGACGGGGCTACCGGAACGGATCGAGCTTCGCGGCCGCATCGTCCGGCTCGAGCCGATCGCCGAGCGCCATCGCGAGGGGTTGCGCGAGGCGGCCGAGCGCGACCCCGAGATCCATCGGTATACGAACATGTACTCGCTCGGCTTCGACGGGTGGTTCGATCTGGCGCTGGCGAACGAGCGCGAGGTCCCGTACGTCGTGCACGTCAGGGACCGCCCGGTCGGCTCGTCGCGCTATCTGAACGTCGAGCCTGCCCACCGGAGGCTGGAGATCGGGTGGACCTGGCTCGAGCGGGCGCAGTGGGGGTCGGGGGCGAACGTCGAGGCGAAGTATCTCCTGCTCCGGCACGCCTTCGAGGACTGGGACGCGATGCGCGTCGAGTTCAAGACGGATGCGCGCAACCTGCGTGTTCGCGGCGCACTGCTCGGGGTAGGGGCCCGCTTCGAGGGGATCTTCCGCCGGCACATGATCCTGCCGGACTCGATCCGCGACTCCGCGTGGTACGCAATCCTCGACGAGGACTGGCCGCGGGTCAGGCCGATGCTCGAGGAGAGGATCGCCCGGCACGTCGGATGAAGTGCGGGCCGGCGGTCGCCTCCGTTCGCGCCCAGCCGGGCGACGACGCCGAGCAGGTGACGCAGCTGCTGCCGGGCGAGCCGGTCGACGTCGAGATCGAGGTCGACGGCTGGGCGCGCGTGCTGACGTGCTACGCCTACCCGGGCTGGGTGAGGAGCGAGGCGCTCGAGCCGGGCGACGCCGCTCTTCGTCCCGATCATCCTGGCCCGCCGGTCGAGGCGGCCAGGGGTTATCTCGGTGCTCCGTATCTCTGGGGCGGGCTGACGGAGTTCGGGATCGACTGCTCGGGTCTCGTGCACATGGCCTACCGGCGGACCGGCCGGATCGTTCCGCGAGATTCACACCAGCAGGACGCGGCCGCCTTCGAGGTCGAGGATCCCGTTCTCGGCGATCTCGTCACCTATGGCGACCCCGTCGACCACGTCGCGTTCTGGCTCGGGGACGGAAAGATCCTGCACGCGACCGGCCGGGCGGGTGTGTCGGCGGTGGTCGCCGAGCCGGAGCCGGAGGAGCTCCGGGCGCGTCGGCGGGGCTTCCGCCGGCTCTGAGCGGCCGGCCGACTCACTCGTTCGGGTGGTGTGGGGGTAAAGCAGGGGCCATGGGCCGCCGATAGCCCGTTCGTGGACGCGGCACAGCGCAATGAAATCCTGACCCGGTATCGCGAGCACACGGCTCGCTTCGAGTCGGTGGCTGCGCGCCGTGATGCGTCCGTGGCCGAGGTGATCCCGTTCCAGGCGCCCCAGCAGGGCACCGGCCAGGATCCCACGCCGCGCGAGATCGAAGTGCTCCAGCTGATCTCGGATGGGCTTGTCAACCGCGAGATCGGCGTTCGCCTCTTTCTCTCAGAGGAGACCGTAAAGAGCCATGTTCGCCACCTTCTCGCGAAGCTGCAGGCCCGCAGCCGTGCGCATGCCGTCGCCGTTGGCTTTCGCCGCGGCCTCATCGACTGACGCGCCGCCCAGGACCATTGAGAAGCCGCCTTGCGGCGGCTTCTCGAGGTGCCAGTACGGCTTCACTCCGTTGCAAATCACCCTCAGAAGGGTGACGCCTAGGAGTGGAGAACCTACTTCACTGCGTAGGCCCTACCAGGCAGACGAGCCGCCGGCGATTGTCCCCCATGCGGAGGACCCACCGGCGATCCGCTTCACGAACTTGAGCATTTTTCCCCCAACTAAGTAGTGGGACTGACGGACGCCGTGAACCCTATACCCCTTTTGGGGGATACGCAAGTGATCAGGAGACTTCGGCAGGAGCTGTCGGAGTTGACCCCTCGCGTGGGGATCTACCTCGCCGTGGTGATCTGCTGGGCGGTCGGGCTTGCCGCAGCCTTGGTTGTGGCAGGGGCGCGCCTTGGGTCTCCGTGGGCTGTAGCGGCCCTCGCGGTCGTCGCGGCATTCGCCGAGCGCGGACGGATCGCTCTGCGAGGGGACGTCAATTTCAAGGTCTCGATCGCGATGTTCCCCTCGGTCTTCGCCGCGGTCCTGTTTGGGCCGCTTGCCGGGATGGTGGTGTTCGCGGCTTCGGCGCTCGGACTCTCGATCCCAATCCTGGGTCGGGTGGCTTTCGTCGCCAATCGCGCCCTCATTGGGGCTGCTGCTGGGGCTGCGGCGGCTGCGGTAGCCAACATCGCACCTTCTGGGGCCGGCGAGATCGTTGCGGCCGCGACCGCCGCAGCCCTGACGGCCGAGGTAGTCGACGCGTGCTTCACGTGCCTGACGTTCGAGCTTCGGGAGCTGGGCAGTTGGCACGAGGCGGCGAGGGAGCTCTTCCCGGTCGTCGTCGGATCGATTCCCTTCTACGGGCCGGTCGTTGCCATCCTCGCCATTGCCTACCGCGATCTCTCGCCGTGGACGTTGCCTCTGTTCTTTGCTCCTGCGCTCGCGGCTCAACGTACGTTCCTCATGTATCAGGAGCAGCGGCGTCTGGCGGGCGACCTTCAGGTGGTGAACGACCAGTTGACCGCTGCGAACCTCTCGTTCGCGAAGGGGCTGATCGCGACACTTGATGCGCGAGATCGTTATACGGCCGGTCACTCCGCAGCTGTCGCGATCTATGCGGCGGACATCTCAGAGCGCATGGGGCTCGATCCCGCGCAGCGTGACCTTGCCTATCTATGCGGGCTCGTTCATGACATCGGAAAGATCGGGCTACCAGCCGGTTTGCTCGAAAAGCCCGGGGCCCTCACTCTGGAGGAGCGCCGCGAGATGCAGAGGCATTCAGAAATCGGGGAGAAGATCCTTGCGAATGTCGACACGTATTCAGAGATCGCCGAAATCGTTCGGCATCATCACGAGCGGATCGACGGGCAGGGATATCCGGACGGCCTTGCCGGCACCGACATCCCTCTACTTTCGAGAATCATCGCCGTCGCGGATGCGTACAACGCGATGACGTCCGACCGCCCGTACCGTGACGCGATGCCGAGCCGTGTGGCGAGACTGCGAATGGCTCAGGCCGTTGAAACCCAGTTCGACACGGCAGCGGTGGCCGCCTTTGAGGCAATTCTCGCGGGCGCCGATGAGGACTACCGGACGGCCCGCGGGGAACGCTTCCAGCCGGTCTATCAGGAGCCGCCGCGTGAGACGGACGAGTCGGCGGTTCCCGCGGCCGTCGCTATCTAGGTCGCGTCCGAGCTCCGGCTGAGCATTTCAAGTCGGGCGGCGGCTTCGGTGCGCGTCCGGACCCCTAGCTTCTCGAGCACGTGTCTCACGTGCACTTTGGTCGTCGAATCGGCGATGAAGAGTGCTTTCGAGATCTCACGATTCCTGAATCCGCGGGCGATAAGGCCGAGGACCTCCATTTCTCGCGGCGAGAGAAGCTCTTGAGGGCTTCGAGTTGAGCGTGTCCTGAAGCCGGCCCGCCTCGCGAGTGTCTGGTCATCGATTCGCCAGTAAAGGCGTTGCAGAGTCGGTTTCGCCTCGGCGCTTTCGACGAGCGCGTCAGCCAACGATCGCGATGACCGCAGCACGCACACGACTGGATCCCAGACCTGTGTCCGCTCGGCTTCGGCTAGCAGGACGTGAGCCCGACTCAGGTTCGTGCCGATCACCGCGAGAGCTCCTTCGGCCAGAAGTCGAATCTCGGGCGCCGTCGACGCTCGCTCGGCTAGCGCCGCTGCTCGGCGTGCCTCTGCGTCATTTCCGGTGCACGCAAGCGCAAGTGCTCGAGTGGCGTAGTACTCCCCGCGCCAAGAGGGGATCAGGCGGTCCGGAGGCGAAGGCGTAACGCAGGCGACAGCCTCGGCCCCTTCACCAGTCTGTAGAACCAAACGTGCCCTGAGGCTTCTTGCGTTCAGTTCGTGGTGGCGGTCGCCCGCGCGGTAGGCGGCGTCCTCAACTGCCTGTAGTGCCCGTTCGGAGTCCGCGAATCGTCTTAGTCCGAGAGCAATTTGCGAGGCCGTCCAATTGGCGTATGGCAAGGCGAACTCCAGCCCGAACCTTTCGGCGTCCTCAAAGAACCATCCGAGCCAGCGCTTCGCATCTCTGTAATCGGCGCGCTGGGCCAAGGCGCCGGCAACCGCGTACGTCAGTGCCGTTCGCGCACGCGGATCCTCTACTTGGGACAAGGCGAGCTGCGCCGACTCAAGGCGAAGCTCTCCAGAGAGTGCACGTGGATGGGTGAATCGGCGCATCGCGATCCAGGCCGTCGTGTACCGCACGAGGTCAGTCGGTGAGCGAGTCCTGCGAGATCCCAGCGCGGCGACGGCTCGCGCGGCCCCGGGACGCTCTCCAAAGATCTTTGAAACGGCGAGTCCGTGAAGCGCCTCAGCTTCGTCACGTTCGTCCTGGGCTGAGTCTCGCGCCTGCGCGAAAGCCTTCTCCGCCTCAAGGAAGTCGGCAAGGAGAAAGCAGCTATGGCCCAGGATCGATGCGGTTCTCGACCTGATCGGGTGCCTTTCTGCGAGATCCGGCAGAGCTCGTCGTGCGAGTTCGCTTGCCAACTCAAGCTGGCCATCCCGTAGCGCGATCTCCGCTTGCGCTGCCTCCACGACGGGCGGTGGGAACGTTGGAGCGGATGAGACTGCAGCTGAGAACTCCATGACGGTGCCGAGGCGACCCGCCCGTACGAGCGGCTTGTAGGCGCGCGTCAATGTTGGCTCCACCAGGTCAAGAAGCTTGAATCGAAGGACGAGGTCGAGAGCGCTGTCCCAACTCCCGTTGTCGAGGCAAGCCTCGATCGCTTTCCTGACGCGATCCTCGCTATCCCGCTGGTCCTGCAACTTCTGCAGGAGGAACTCACGGATCAGGGGGTGCAACTCAAACTTGCCCTCATGCCCTGAGTCAAAGCCAATCGTCCTCGCCTCATCGACCAGCTCATCCAGTGGACCGTCGACATGCGCCTCCAGGGATTGCGGCGGGATGTCTCCGAGTAGCGCGAGTGTCAGAAGGGACGTTTGTAGGCGACCGCTTGCGGCTTGGTAGAGCTCTTCAGCCAGATAGCGGTACAGGCCGGTCGGGAGCGGTCGAGATCCCTCGGGCGGCGCTGGGATGCCGCTCGCCGCCGCTAGCCCGAGCGCCGCGGGCCAGCCCTGGGCTCGGCGGGCAAGTGATCCCGATGCCGCTTGACTGCCGAGAAGTTCATCCGATTCGTCCGGATTCATCGCGAGTTGGTCACGCCCAATCTCCGCGTTATCGCCATAGACCAGGGAGCGACCATCGGCCCAGCTCGGACGGACGCGGGACGTCACGAGGAGTCTTGGAGCTGACCGCTC
>DATJQO010000055.1:0-5309 GCA_035505695.1 Mycobacterium sp. | reverse complement strand
GCTGGCGATGACCTCCCCATCGGCTGCTTTCAGGTGAAACCGGAACTCGCCGTGCGCCGTAGAACCAACACAACATCTTCGGGCTGCCTACTGGCCCCGCACACGCGGGTAATCATCCAGCGCGTTTGCACAGATGTCATTCATCACGTCCACCTAAGCCTAATCATGTCCCTGCCAGTACCAGGGATAAAGGCGGCATCCCCATCCAATCTGCGCAACGCCGATCGTTGATACAAGGCCCCGGCCGAATAACGAGAGAAGAGCTAGACCAATGACCGCCATCATCGAGATTCGCCCCCAAGTATGGGCCGTCAATCACAACGGACACACCCTGCGTCAGCACTACTTCACGCTTCAGACAGCGCAGATGGCAGCACAACAGTTAAGGAATTACCGACAATGACCATCACCGTAACGTCGGCGAATTTGGCGCCGATCGCTGCGACGCAGCAGTTCTCTGCCTACGGCCCGTCACATTGGACGGTGCTCGTGGTCTTCGTGATCGGGTCTGCTGCGCTGGTCCGGATCGGACGCCGGCAGACCGAATCGCAGGCCCGACTCCTCGGCCGCGTCCTGGGGGCTCTGACCATGGCGATATTCAGCCTGGCTCTGTTGTACAAACTGGTCCAGCCAACCATTGGCCATTCGGTGCCGCTGCAACTGTGCGATCTCGCCGAGCTCACGGCGGCCTACGCTTTGTGGTCGCAGCGGAAGTGGGCCTTCACCCTCGCCTACTACTGGGGTCTCCCCCTAAGTTCACAGGCGCTGATCACACCGGATCTCAACGCGCCAGACTTCCCTAGCCACAGCTTCCTCACGTTCTTTGCGCTACACCTGCTCGTTGTATGGGCAGCCATCTATTTGACCTGGGGGTACGGGATGCGCCCGGGTTGGCGCAGCTACCGCTTCGCGGTCATCACGACCCTTACGTGGGGGGCGTTCACCTTCATCTTCAACACAATCGCGCGAACCGACTACGGCTTCCTCAACAGGAAACCCCTCAACGCCTCAATGCTGGACTTTCTAGGACCTTGGCCGTTCTACGTACTGGCAGAGGTCGTTATTGTCGGCGCGGTTTGGGCGCTCATGACGTGGCCCTGGGAGCTAAAACGCCGGAGACAGTTGAGCATGGCAATCGGGGTGAGCCCTGAGCACAGGGCATTAACCCCCCCGTCGCATATTGCGGCTCCCATGACCTGCCCGAACGGCTACCCCCAAGGGTGCGGCCATCGGCAGGCCATTGGCTCAATGGTGAAGTGGTAACGCCGGCGCGGACCTCCCGGGGCCGCTACGCCTCGGCGACGTCCGACTGGCCGCCGCCCAACAACTGCAAACCGATCGACCCAGGAACAAGGAGACAATTGCCATGACCACCACACGGAACGAGACCACCCACAAGCTCGAAAACCAGGCGCCACACCTGGACTACTATCCACACTGGCTGGACAACCTCGCCGACGATGTCATCCTCCAGGGCGCCGTGTTCAACGGCGAACTGCGCGGTGCAGAAGAGGTGGGGAAGATGCTGAGCTTCGCGCGAAGCCTCTACGCGTTTCAGGACTTCCGCTTCTACGGCATGCGCGGGGATATCTTTTTGGAGGACTACCTCTCCCGCATCCGTGGCAGCGAGGCCCACCATCCGGGCGGAGTCGAGATCTACAACTTCGTTGTCGTGTACTTCAATGACGCAGGCGAGACCAGTCAACTCGTCATGAACCACCGGCCGCAGTCGGCCGCCCTGCTGTTCTCGTCGTTGCTCGCCAAGCACTTCGGTGATGCTTTCGACCCGAGCCTCTTCTACGGTGGCGATGTCAGTGCGCGTTTGCTCGATCGCGACCTGTCCCGCGGTCTGTGGCCGCCCTCGTCTCGCTGACCTGTGGCGATATGCGAGTCGCACACGGGCTGGCCCCTTGAGCTCGCCGCCAACGCGCCGAGCAGCGTCCAAGGAGCGCTCATCCTCCGAGACAACATCATGACCGCAACTGCAGCGCCGACCGCTGCGTCTGACCCGTCATGGATGACAACGAACGGGAGGCGAATCCCCGCCGACGGTCTAGACCCCAACAACCCCGCCCTGGTGGGAGCATGAGAGCCAGTACGGCTGGAATTGGGCCGCGCTAATGCGACTTCGCCGCCAAGGGCGGGGTCGACGCTATGCACACCGAACCGCTGTGAGATCTGGATCCGATCGAAGAAGCGTCAGGAAGATGACAACCATGCGGTCAGTCGTCGCCGACAGGGTTGGCGAACCGTCCGAGGTTCTGCGCGTGCAGACCCGCCTGATTCCGGAGCCCGGTCCCGGCGAGGTCCGGATCCGGGTGGCAGCTGTACCTGTGGAGGCCAGCGATCTGCATACCATCCGCGGCAGATACGGATTCACTCCGGAGTTTCCCGCCGTACCCGGAATCGAATCCGTCGGTGTGATCGACGAACTCGGTGGCGGCACAGAGGGTCTGACCGTCGGGCAGCGTGTCATCACGATCGGAGTTACGGGCACGTGGCAGGAGTATGTCGTCGCCGATGCCGGGCGGGTCTTGCCTGTTCCCGCTGGCATGAGCAATTCCACGGCCGCCCAGCTTCTCAGCAATCCGCTCACCGCCGTGATCTTGACCGGTGATGAACTCGATGTTCGACCGGGTGAATGGCTGCTGCAGACCGCTGCCGGTTCAATCGTGGGCCAGTCGGTCATCCAACTGGGAGCGCACGTCGGCTTCAAGACCCT
This sequence comes from Mycobacterium sp., assembly GCA_035505695.1. Taxonomy (GTDB): domain Bacteria; phylum Actinomycetota; class Actinomycetes; order Mycobacteriales; family Mycobacteriaceae; genus Mycobacterium. The sequence continues at coordinate 2,587 of DATJQO010000055.1, read as the reverse complement.
CAACGTGGTCCGCCGTCGATCCGCTGTCGAGGACATCGTCGCGCTGGGGGGCACCGCGGTGATCTGCACCGAGGATGAGGACCTGCGCGAACGGGTGGCCGACATAGCTGGCCACGACGGCGTGTTCAAGGCGATCGACTGTGTCAGCGGCCAGGTGGGTGCAGACGTGTCGCGTGCGCTGGCACCGCACGGTGAGCTGGTCGTCTACGGTGCGCTGTCCACGCACCGCCAGACCGATCCCGACAAACTCACCATCCCCATCTTCGCGCGCTCACTGATCTACGAAACAAAGACCGTTCGGGGGTTTTGGCTGTTCCGCTGGTTCACCGAGACCCCGAAGGATCGGATGGCCGCAGCGATCGACCGGACAGTTCAGCTCGCCGCGAGCGGCGCGCTGCGCGTGCCGGAGGGCCAGCCGATCCCGCTCGAAAAGTTCAGCGAAGCCGTCTATTTGGCCGAAGCTCCCGCACACGGGGGCAAACCGCTGCTGGTGTTCGAACCGTAGTAGGAGATAGGAGCGGGTAGTCGGCGAGATTCCGGCACTGTTCGGGTTATGAGGCTGCGAGTGCCTCGAGTGCTTTAGCCGAATCACTGCCCGGCTCGGGGTGGTAAATGAACACCTGAGTGTCGGAGTCGGGGACGCTGAGCCTCGCGCGGCGAAGGTAGAGATCACCCACCAGGGGATGTCGCATGTGGAGGATGCCGGTGCGATATCCAACATCTGCGCGTGCCCAGAGTTCGCGGAATCGATCGCTGGCTGCCGAGAGCTCATCGATCAAGGCGCGTAAGCGGGGATCACCCAGATCGCCAACCGCGGATTCCCGTAATCCACTCACCGCGACCTCAGTTGCCTCGTCCCAGTCGACGAAGAAATCGCGAGCAGCCGGTGCCAGCAGCCGCCACCGCAAGAAGTTTTCGCCAGGGGCGAACTCTGGTGACAACGCGCGGGCAATCGCATTGGCGGCCAACACATCCTGGTATCGGTTGGTGACGATCGAGATCTGATCGATCAGCTGATCCAGACCGGCAGCCGCGGCGGCGCATAGCCCTCGACCTGTTACAGAGACGGCCGCCTGCAAGCCCGCAAGCCGATGAAGATGTTCTGTGGCTTTGACATCCAGTCGCAGTGCCCGGGCGAGCGCATCGAGCACCTGTGAGGACGGGTGCTGGTCACGGCCTTGCTCGAGTCGCAGGTAATAGTCGACGCTAATCCCGGCGAGCATCGCCAATTCCTCGCGGCGCAATCCCGGGACGCGCCTGCGAGGACCGGAATCCAACCCGACATCCTCGGGTCGGACTTGTTCACGGCGCGCGCGCAGGAACTCACAGTGCGCTGCCCGTCGGCGACATTGCCCGATCTTAAGGCTGTCCCTCGCAATACCAGGATCAATAGGGCTTGCCCGCCGAGGTCCAAGCAGGAATTCCCGTTGGCGGCGATGCGCTTCCCGTGGACGAAGGATCAACTCCATCAAGCAAGGAGGACACAATGTCCACGCTTCACTTCCACCAGTCGACAACTTCCACCCCTGAGCAGTTCATCGCCGGGCTCACTGACTTCGGACCGGGCCGTTCGGAGCTCTTTCCAAATAGCGCCGATAGCGACCTCAAAGTGCACCACAAGGGCGCCCGTGACGCCGATGTCACCGAAGGCTCAGGCGGCATCTGGGAACGCCTGCACTACGACTGGTCCGATCCCAGCCACGTCACGCTGACGACCACCGACTCGAACACCTGGGGAGGCGCGTCGGGCTATGTCTACACCCTCAGCCCGTATGCCGACGGCACCACAAATGTGGACGTTGTCATTGTCCGCGAGGGCAAAAACTTCAAGGGACGCGTCCTGTCGGCCGTACTCGGAACGATCGGCAAGGGCGTGTTAAGGAAGGCGTTCGTCCACAGCGTCAAGGCCATCGAGACGCGCAGCGACGCCGAAATTCGGCGATAACTGCTGTCGAAATTAACCAGCCTAGCCAATATGAGGGTCTCCGTTAGGCAGGATCACACAGCGGCCTAACCTTCGATGGAGAGGAATTGATATGCGCGCCATCCAGATTGAACGGTTCGGCGACCCCGCACAGGTGCTCCGCGTCGTCGACATCGAGGAGCCGCCGCCACCGGGCCCGCATGAGGTGCTGGTGAGCGTTGAGTTCTCGCCGTTGAACAAACACGACCTACTGGTTGTCAGCGGCGTGCTGGCGCGACCACCGCTGCCCCACATACCCGGCGCAGAGGGGGTCGCCCGCGTGCTTGCCACTGGCGCCGAGGTCGATGGACTTCAGGTCGGCGATCTGGTCGTGCTACCCCTGTATGCCGGTGCGTGGCGTGAGCGGCTCCTCGTGCCCGCCGACAGCCTGTTCGCACTCCCTGCCGGCGACATCGAGCAGTACTCGATGCTGGGCAGCAACCCCCCGACAGCAGGGTTGATGCTCAGTGAATACACCTCCCTGCAGCCCGGTGACTGGGTAGTTCAGAACGCCGCGAACTCCGGTGTGGGGCGGTCATTGATCGCGCTAGCCAAACTTCGTGGACTGAAGACGATCAACCTGGCTCGGGACGACGCAACGTTCGCCGAGCTCACAGCAGCCGG
>DATJQO010000054.1:0-7125 GCA_035505695.1 Mycobacterium sp. | reverse complement strand
ATCGCCGGTCTCATTAATCCCGACGGTTGACGGCAGCCGAGTCGCATGTATTCAGGGCTGTGATCACCCGATTCCCCGCGGAGCTAAGGGGTGGAGCTAAGGGAACTCAAAACCCCTGCGTTGACTAGGGGGAACGTGGTCTAAAGTGCGGTTTCGTTCCGTCTCGTTCCGATTCAGTACCGTTCGTTACCTGCGGTTTCGTTCTCGAGCCTTGACGGCGTCAAGAGCGGTCACCTATAGGACAACCCTCGACCGCCGATCCACAGCGGCGGCTCCTGGCCGTTGTACATGCTCTTGGGCCGCCATCGCTGTCTGAGCAACAGCCGACCGGCGTGGTGCTCGGCCACATCCTTCAGATACTCCACGTCATCGCTGGTCCACGGGTGCTGGCCGGTCCCGTCCAACCACCACCTCGGTTGGCCGTCTTGCTCGTAGCGGGTTATCCGGTAACGCCAGGCGACGTGCCTACCCTTGGCGTCAACCTGCCAGTCCAGCAGGCGCGGGCGCGCTGCCTCGGGTTCCGGCTGGATGAATTCCCGGGGGTCGGTTATCCGGATCTCGATAAACTCGCCACCCATAAATTAAGCCTAATCGAAGCGATCGAAGCCGTACCAGACCGAACCGATTCCAGCCGAAGGGGTTTGACCGTGACGACTCGGCTGCCTCTCACGCCTCCCCGTGTTACGCGACGCAACAGTGGTGGCGCTTCGACGGATAAGGCGACTGCTGGCAATTCCACCGCGGGTTGGCCAAGACTCGAGGCGCCGTGGCAGCCTCCCTACCGTCAGCTCTCGGGCCTCGGCCGACAAATTTACAGTCCGCGTGAGGCTAACCTCTCGTGATACCGTCTCGCCGAAATGCGCTACAAGACAGTATCGGTGCGGTGCAAGGACGCGATTGCAGGCTCGGTACTGTTTGCCGCGACGGCCGCGGTGGTGGTTTTGCAGAACTCAAGACAGGGTGTCTTGTGGGATCTGAGCTTCATATTGGAGGACGCGTATCGGAGATCCCTGGGGTGGGTGCCCTATCGGGATTTTCCCCTTGCATACCCGCCTTTGAGCTACGTGGTACAAGCGACGCTCATCAAGACCACCGGAACAGCGTTCTGGCACCATGTGGCATACGCCGCCGTCGTAGGCGGATTCGCAACGGTGCTGACCTGGCAGATCGTATTGAGGTTGTTGCGCGGATCGGTTGCGCAGCCGCGCCTGGCCGCCTTCCTCGTCAGCGCGCCCCTGGCTGTGCTTGGGATCTATTGCATTTGGCCGGACCCAAGCTACGACGCGGACTGCACGTTCGCAATTCTTGTGTCCATATTCTTGCTGCTCTACGCGGAAGGAAAGGGATTTCCTGTCCTCCTGAGTTTTCTGGCCGGCATGGCATTGGTTGTGCCGACCACCGCCAAACAAAACACTGGACTCGCGTTCCTCGGCAGCGCGGGGCTTGCGATACTGGCGCTGCTGGTGATCGACAGGCGTCGTGAAGGCGTGGCTCGTGGATATGGCGCAATTCTCTGCGGCGTTGCGGCGGGGTTGGTGCTGGCAGCGGTGCTGATCCAGGTCACCGCGGGCCTGCGGAACTACCTGCATTGGACTTGGCAGTTCGCGGCCGAGCGCCGCCTGGGTACGCAGTGGGCGTCGTGGGGGTCTCTGCACGACAACCGGTTTCTGCCATGGTGGCTAGCGGCATTGATTGCCGGACTGGTATTTCTCTGGGTTCGCCGCACGAATCGCTCAATGGCGATACTGGCGGCCGTTATGTTGTCGGTTCCGTTCGTGTGGACGTCAGCATGCTTGTTGACCGGACAAAGCGGCTCACCGTCAACCCTGAATAACATATGGACGCGGCGCCAGTGCACTTGTTCGAGGGCGCCAATCAACTCGAGGAAATACAGGAGCGTACTGTCACGACGAAGAATGTGGTGGTAACCCAGCGGATAGAAATGGCCATCGCGCTCGAAGCTGCCGCCGAGGCCTCCCAAGGCCGGGGGCCCGTTCGATGACGCAGACGCGCAGTCCGGCCTGGTTCAGGGCGTAACCAGCCGAGCAGCCGGACAGGCCACCGCCCAGAACGATGGCGGATTCCGTCATCCGTGCTGCGTAGCTGGAAGAAGCCTCTCAACCTGGTCGTGTCCGGAATCCGGTGTAAATAAATCCGGTGTAAATAGGGAGCACGGGCGTAGGTTCCGCTTCACGACCTGCAAGTCTGCGAAGAAGGAAGTCACGCACGTGCCTGTTCGAGTATCAGCCACCGACCGTATCCGCACCAAGATCGACGCCTTGTTTGCCGAGGATCGGGAGCTGCCGGAGATCCTTGAAGAAGTCGCCCGCCTCGGTCCAACACAGCGAATGCAATAACGACCCGTCGCCTGAAGCCGATTGTGCGCAGTCCAGACCTGATGTCGTCACGCGCGCGGCCGCGATGCGGGAATGCGGCCAGCTCCTTGCAGTAAGCGACGATCGCCTCCGTGTAGCGCGCCGTGACTTCGACCGACCCCGCGGCGCCGATATAGCGGTACAGTTCGGCGAGCTGATCTTCCGCCTCGGGCGTTAAGACGACGCTAGGCCTCACACGCTCCCGGCCTGCTCGGCGGCTAACCGAGCCCGCACCCGCTGCGCAGTGACGGCGCGCGAAGGGTCGGCGATCACGGCGTCGTACGCGGTGGCAACCTCGTCACGAAGCCAGGCTTCAATAGCTTGATCGCGGGCGAACAACGCCCGCAGGCCCTCGCGGATCACCTCGCTTTCGCTAGCGTATTCCCCTGAGCGCACCCGCTCGCGGAGCGCTTCAGCCATGTCGTTTGGCAGTGTGATGCTCAATTGCCGCGTCGTTCGCATGAGCGACCCCCATCGGGTAAATAGGACTCAATCCTACTCCCACCGCGCGGCGCGGGCGCCCGAGCACTCGGGCGCGCCGCGAAACGCGGATATAGCTGTGACCTAGCGAGGATCACGACCGCGGTGTCGATTTCGCGGCGGATGGCCATGACCGCACCGCGGCGCGGGCAAACGCCACCGCTTGCGGCGTGACACGCTCAGGCTCCACGACCCGACTGTCCTGTGCCAGCAGTCGGAGCCGTCGCATCACGTCTCTGGTATCCCAGGCGATGCGCCCCGCCGACGACCTCGTGATCGGTGTACGGTCGCGGTGCATCCAACCGATGGCATCGAGCATGTCGGCGACCAACCCGTCAGGGTCGTTCTCACCGGCAGCGACCGCGATGAGGAAGAGAAGCCCGGCCTGCTCTTCGCACACATCCTTCGACGTGAGCGGCATGCGTTCGGCGAGCTGGAACCACAGCGCCGTGGGGTCGCCGCGTGCGGCCTTGCCCCGCGCCGTCACCATGAGGCGCCCACGGTGCTTGCGCAGCAGGCCCATTCGCTGCGCGGATTCCCGCAGATGCAATACCGGGATCGTGAGTTGCTCACGGTTGCCCATGCCGATCCAGGCGTCGGCGAGGTCGAGTTCAGTGAACGCGGCCTCGACGTCGACCGGCGGGAGGTAGCCGGCCGCCGTCAGCTTGATTCCCGCGTCTCCGACCCTGTCGATCAGCCACGCGTACGGTCGCACTGCGGCCGTGGCGGCATCCAGGTCGACGAGGACCGGCTCCTGCATCGCAACGCCCATCATCCGGCGCAGCCGCCGGCGGTGGGACGTGGTCCGCACGGCGCCGAGCAGATCCGCCAGGGGGCCGGGCAACTCACCGATGTCCACATGCCTGTCGAGATCGCCGAGCGCCGCATTGATCTTGCCGATGTCGAACAGCGTTGTCGGGTACGAATACGGATCGATGTCACCGAGAACCTGGCGATAATCGATCTCGGCCGCGGGGTCGTCGTTGGTCGGATCCTTCACCGCTTCGATCAGCTCGTAGGCCCCGATCCCGCCGCAGTCCTCGGCCGGCCCGTCGCGGTCGCCTTGGGTGCATACCGCTTTGCGCGAAGGCGCCTGCGGCTCAACCGCCTCCAGCCGCAAAACGTGCTGCCAATCGTCGCCAAAGTCATAGCAGTAGAACATCCGATCGCCGACGTCGACCAGCACCTCGTCCAGGCGCACCTGGTGCTCGGGTACACCCGTCTCGCCTTCGTCCACCTCGAAGGGCATGAGATAGTACTCAGTATCGTCGCTGTAATAGGCAGGGCCACAGGCGAATCGATGCAAATGGCTGTCGGTCCAGCCGAAGGCAATCTGGATGATCTCGTGCAAGTCGTCCAGAAACACGTCAGACGCAACCTCCAGCCGCCGCCAGGTCGGCGGTGTGGTGCCTGCCAAATCGACCCGGACCTGATAGGTCATCACGTCCGGGCGCCGGGGGCGGCGCCGAGACGGTGGCAGCGGTCTATCCAACGAGTCGATCACCCGTCACCTCCGCCTTTGCTCAGCGCGGCATACGCGGGCCGCAGAATCTCGACCAGCGGCCGGCCACGCACCCCGACAATGACATCGGGAAGCTGATCGAGCAATGCCCTCGAAAAACATCACCCGCGGGCTTGGCGATAGGACGTCGACCTGCCGAATGAAATAGGAGTCAAGTCAATCGATCCCGCCGCGGCTAGTGCTCACACGCCAGCGTGTCATGGCTGCTGAAGATAAGGGGGAACCCTCCGCGGGAGGCGGACTGAAAAAACCGGATTCAAGTGCTGGTTTCCGTTTTGGCGGTGTTACTTCAGGAAGTGGTTACGGACTGCTACGTAACAGAGCACCAAGAGCAAAAAAGGCCCTTGAGCTGAACTTTCTCGGTGGAACTAAGGGGACTCGAACCCCTACCCCCACACTGCCAGGAGCAGGCAGGGGTGCTGAACAGGCACGATAGCGCGGTTTTGGTGCTGTAGCGGTGGTGGCTGGACGAGCCACTGTCGTCACGGTTGTCGTCAGAACTGTCGTCAACGACCGACCACGCGAAAGCCGCGCAGAGTCCCCGGCCGCCAGGAATTCGTATCCGTTTGTATTACAGTGACCAGGGTGGCGGACGACCGGTTCGATCTCGATCTGCTCGACGATGAGGATCCGTTCGAGATCAACGCTCAAGCCGCCCACCTGTTCAAGCACCCACGCCTGGGCATCGAGGACATCCGCGAAGTCTGGGCTTCCGACCCGATGTTCTACCCCGCCAAACCACCCGCCCACTGGCTGATGGTCGCCGAAGTCGACGGCACAGTCCTGATGGTGCCCCTCGCCCCTGCCCGCGACGGCAACCTCAAACGATGCCGCCCCATCGGCTGCTACGAAGCCTCCAAACACCTCGCTGATCAATACCGGAGAGACAGATGAACCACCCCATGACCCCCGACGAGGAATACGAGTTCTACGCGCGCCCGGAAAACCAGGAACCCCAGGGACCAGGGCGCCGTCGGCTGACCGCCACCGTTCCCGTTCGGTTCCCGCCCGAGCTGTTGGAGCAAGTACGCGCCGCGGCAGCCGCGGACGACCGGTCCGTCTCCTCGTGGATTCGCCGCGCGGTCGAACACGAACTTCGCCATCCGGCTTAAATCTCGTAACCAACGAAGTACCGAGAGACGGTTCTCGGCGGTACCGGTTTCGAAGTCGTTGTCTGGTTATGCGGCAATCGATTTAGCCGAGATCATTCGGCAAGAACACAGCGTATCCGGCTGGTCCCGATCAATTTCGGCGAAATAACAGCGACTCCAGACCGGGATACAAGGTCACCTCCTTGCGGTCTGGGACTGTGTTTCATCAAGATGACTTTGTGACTGCCCTCGCGGACGCCGTCCTGCCACTGATCAGGACACGCGCGGAAGTGTGGCGGTGGAACGTCGCCGATGCGCACGGAGCCCGGATGCATGACGCCGTTACGGCCCTACGCGAAGCCGCCGAAACCGAAAACCCGACCGTTGTGTTCGCCGTAACTCAGAAGGCAATCGCGGCGGCGCTCAGGGTAATCATGCGCGCCGATGACTCCAGCGGAATCATCGGTGACGCCTGCCGCGACCTGTTGGACCTTCATCCCCGGGTGGCGGAAGTGGCCCGTCCGGCCACCGCCCAGTTGATCGACTGGATGATCAAATTCCAGTTCGAGAACGAATGTGACTACTTCACGATCGACCCGGTCGCGTACGCGCCCGCTCTTGGGGAGCTGGGCATCGCGAGGTACCGAGCGAAACTCGATGCGGTCGCAGCAAATCTCGGCACCCGCCCATCAGACGATCAGCGATGGACAGCGCCGCGCGCCGGTGATTGGCACGCCCTCGACTGGAACGCGCAGCGCCTGGCCGTCCTCGATAGAGACGTTGACGCGATCATCCGCACCCATGCCCGAGACCGGCGGGTCGCGGTGTGGCATCAGGACACCGCCGAGGCCCTGGAGGAAATCGGCCAGACCGACCTCGCGATCGACTGGGCGAAGCAGGCAACCGATTTCGACTCCGGCCACCAGTCGCGGCGGGCCGCAAACTACTGGTGCGAACTCCTCGCTAGGTATAGGCCCGACAACCTACTGGCTGCTCGGGTGGAGGTATTCCGCCGCTGGCCATCGTCGACCACGGCCGCAGACCTCTATCAGGCCGCCGGCGCCGCGTGGCCTGACTACCGCGAAGACGTGTTCGCGCGCCTGGCACCAATGCCGCCGCGCGACACCGTGGTCTTTGCGCTGGCTCATCTCAAGGACATCCCACTCGCCTGGAACGTCGCGCATAACCTTGGCCTCGATGACGACCGCACCTGGAGTGACCTCGCCAAGGCATACGAGAAATTCGACCCTCTCGCCGTACTGCCGGTGCACACCGAGCTGGTGGAGCGCGAGCTGTCCGAAGCCGGCGCCCAGCACTACCGAAGTGCCGCTCGACGGCTCAAGAAGATGCGCAAGCTCGCAGCTGGGTCGGATCAGGCTACCGAGGTCAACCAGCTGATCGCCAACCTTCGCCATCGATACCACCGTCGGCCTCGACTCCAACTGGAGTTCGATCGCGCGGGGCTGCCCTAGCGCTTGAGGTACGGGCGGCTCGTATCATCGCCCTGCCGACACTGGTCGCAAGTGGCGGCCCAGGCGAAGCATCACGGAGCCCACGACCGCGGCGCGCTCGCGGGCCGCTCTTGGTTGCCCCGCAGTTCTCGGCTGAGACCACAGCAAACAAGTCCCGTGGCCCGCTGTCATCACGGTTGTCGTCA
>DATJQO010000053.1:0-3935 GCA_035505695.1 Mycobacterium sp. | reverse complement strand
TTGCGGCACACCGGAATCCGCATCGAGGAACTGACCGAACTGTCACACCACGCCCTCATCCAATACCGGCTGCCGACCACCGGGGAACTCATCCCGCTGCTGCAGATCGTGCCGTCCAAGACCGACGCCGAACGGCTGCTGCCTGTTGACTGAACAACGACACGCGTTTTCCCTGGTTGACGGGCTGCCGCGGGTTTGTTGGTTAGGGTCCGGGCTGTGATCGAAGACAACGAGCAGGCCCGGGATCTGTCGGCGTTGATCGTGCCGTTGGCGGGCTCGTTGCAGGCGACGGGTGATCCGTGGTTGCCGTTCCGGGTGCTCGACCCTGCCGGTGAGCCCGTGGAGGCGGTATCGGCCTACTTCCGGGACCTGCAGGCCGCGGGCCGGTCGGCGGCGACGGTGCGCTCCTATGGGATGGACCTGTTGCGGTGGTTCCGGTTCCTGTGGGCGATCGAGGTCTGCTGGGATCGGACGACACGAGTCGAGGCCCGCGACTTCTGCCGCTGGATGCTGGTGGCGGGCAAGCCGTCTCGCCCGCACTGGCGGCGACCCAACGAGTCGGCAGCGCGTCCGTCGAGCGGTCCGGCCTACGCGCCATCGGTGCGTGCGCATGCCGAGACGGTGCTGCGCTGTTTCTACGACTTCCACCTCGCCGCCGGTGACGGCCCGATCGTGAATCCCTTTCCGCTGGACCGATCGCGGCGCGGTAGCCGCGCCCATGCGCACCACAATCCGATGGAGCCGTTTCGGCGTGAGCGCACTGGTTTGTATCGGCCGAGGGTGCCGTCGCGGATTCCGCGGTCGATCACCGACGAGGAGTTCAACGAGATCTTCGCGAAGCTGCCCTCGCACCGGGATCGGGCGTTGGTGGCGTTCTACGTCTCCACCGGCGCGCGGGCGTCGGAGTTGCTGTCGGCCACCCAGGGTGGGGTGGACCCGGGGCGGCAGCTGATCACGGTGGTGCGCAAGGGAACCCGGGAGCGGCAGGAGTTGCCGGCGTCGACGGACGCGTTCGTGTGGCTGCGGCTCTACCAGCTGCAGGTCGAGGGTCTGATCACCAAGGGAAAGCGCCAGCCGTTGTGGTGGACGTCGCGAATGCCGGTGCGGCCGTTGAGCTATCACGCGGCGCATCGAATGTTCGAGCGCGCGGTCGGGCGTGCCGGCGGCACCGCGACGCTGCATGCGTTGCGGCACACCGCGGCCTACCGTATGGCCGAGGATCCGGCGTTGCCGCTCACCGATGTGCAATTCGTCCTCGGGCATGCCCTTTTGACCACGACGCAGATCTACTTGATGCCGCGCAAGGAGGAGGTGATCCGCCGGGTCTTGGCCCATCATGCGGAGCAGACGCGTCAGGCCGCCGAGCGGGCGCGGCCGGCTCCTGCTGCCGGTTATCGGACCGAGACGCTGGAAGTGCTTTTCGGGAGCCGGACATCATGACCGAGCCGGACGTGCTGAACGAGGTCATCACGTTTCCGGGTGTGTCCTCTCGTCCGTCCAAGGCCCAGCGTGAGTCGGCGCGCACCCGATTTCCCGCACGGCCGGTGGTCACGGACTGGCCTGCCACCGGGCACGACCGCGGAGCTGTATGGGAGCGGCTCACCAGCGGGATGTTTGTTCTCGACAACGTCAACAGCCAGGACAGGCGCGTCCGCGGGCTGGCGTGGCTGCTGGACTGGCTGGCCGACCAGCCGGGCGAGACCTGGCAGCAGCGCTGGATGGCCAGCGGCGCCGACGGCGCGGGCGGCTCCTGGAGAAAAGTGCCGATCGCCTGGCAGCAAGCGCGCGGGCGGGAGTCGCGGTGGCTGTGGCACGAGCTATCTGGAGCGCTGGTCGTAGCGATCTGCGGCGATCTCGTCCGCCCCACGCTGAGCTGCCTGGTGGCGGGCGCCGCAGGCAAGGGCTCCCTGACCCGCAACCTGGCCCGCACCCGCGACCCGCACGGGTTCGCGCGTCTTCGAGCGTTGTGCGCCGCCGATCCCCACGTGTCCGGCTTCGCCGCCGCCCTCACGCTGCGGCGCAGCGCCGAAATCATCGCCGCCAAGGGCGGCACCCTGGCCGACGTCACCGTCGGTGACGCGCTGGAACTGATGGACCGCGAAGCCGAAACCTTCACCTGCCCGACACGCGATCACAAGGTCTTCTATCGGATGCTGCGGGAGTTGGGGGTGTTCGGAGACGAAGCGCCGCAACGGCTGCGAGCGTTCCGAACCGCGGGGCAGCTCACGCCCGAGGAACTCGTCGACCGCTACGTGCTGCAGTGTCGCCCGGTCCGCGACCTGCTCGTGGACTACCTGGCCGAACGCCAGCCGGCGATGGACTACACCAGCCTGAAGAATCTCGCCTACTACTTGGCGCAACGGTTCTGGGCCGACCTCGAGCAGCATCACCCCGGGATCGACAGCCTGCACCTGCCCAGAGACGTCGCCGAGGCGTGGAAGCAGCGTCAGCGGACCAAACCCCGGGTGATCACCTCAGCCCATGGCGAGAAGTCCGTCGTCATGGTGGAGCGGATCGGCTACCGCGACTGCCTGACCCCGGTGCGGGCGCTCTACCTCGACCTGTCCCAGTGGGCGATCGAGGATCCCAGCCGGTGGGCTCAATGGGCGGCTCCCTGCCCGATCGGTCAGGAAGAAATCAGTCAGCGCAAATTCCAGCGCCATCGCAAGGCGCGCATGGACGCACGGACCCGGGAACGACTACCGGTCCTGCCGGTGCTGGTACGGACTGTCGATGCGCGGCGCAAGAACGCCGCCGCGGTCCTGCAGGCCGCCCGCGATACCCTTCCCGGTCAATCGTTCACCGTCGCAGGCGAAACGCTGACTCGCTCGATCACCAGGACCACCAAGATGGTGTGGGCCGACGACCCCGCGACCGGCCGCCGCCGCGACCTCGGCCATGAAGAAGACCACGCGTTCTGGGCGTGGGCCGCCGTCGAAATCCTACGTCTCACCGGTTGCCGGGTCGAAGAACTGCTCGAGATCAGCCATCACAGCCTGATCCAGTACCGGCTGCCGACCTCCGGTGAGTTCGTGCCGTTGTTGCAGATCGTCCCCTCGAAGACCGACGAGGAGAGACTCCTGGTCGTCTCCCCGGAGTTGGCGGACGTGTTGTCGACGGTGATCCGCCGAATCCGGGAACCCGACGGAACGGTCCGGCTGGTTCCGGTTTACGACCGCTACGAATGCGTCTGGCGGCCACCGGCTCCGGTCTTGTTCCAGCGTCGATTTCCCTCCGAGATCCGAGCGATCAGCGACAGCTCGCTGCGGACCATGCTCAACGCCGCTTTTGTCCACACCGGCCTGAAGGATCCCGCCGATGGACGCCCCCTGCATTACGCGCCGCACGACTTTCGAAGGATCTTTATCACCGATGCCGTCATGAACGGCCTGCCACCGCACATCGCGCAGATCATCGCCGGCCACCGCGACATCAAAGTCACCCTCGGCTACAAGGCTGTCTATCCCGACGAGGCGATCCAGTCCCACCTGGCCTTCCTCGCCAGGCGGCGGGCGTTGCGCCCCACCGACGAATACCGCACACCCACCGACGAAGAATGGGACCAGTTCCTCGGCCACTTCGAACGGCGCAAGGTCTCCATTGGCACCTGCGGGCGCGCGTTCGGATCGGCCTGCGTCCATGAACATGCTTGTGTCCGTTGCGCGTTGCTATGGCCTGACCCGGCCCAAAGGCCCCGTTTGATCGAGATCCGCGACAACCTCCAAGCGCGCATCAGAGAAGCCGAACGCGAAGGCTTGCTCGGCGAGGTCGAAGGCCTGCAGGTCAGCCTCGCCGCAGCCGAAGGCAAACTCGCCCAGATCGACAAACGATCCCGCAACACCGCCACCACCGACCTCGGAAACCCGTCTTTCCCACTCGATTCCTGACCACCAACAATGAACCGGCAAGCGCCCGAGTCGAGTTCAGAGAATGGT
>DATJQO010000052.1:0-96043 GCA_035505695.1 Mycobacterium sp. | reverse complement strand
TAAGGGAAACTAAACTCGTCAGACGATGACTTCCACCCTGGGCCTCGAGACCAAGATGACGCTGCTGGCGGCCGGCCTGATCTTCCTGCTCGCACTGGTTCTCGGCGTCTGGAAATACCGCCAGATCATGGCCGCCGAGGACCACCGCCGCACCCGTACGTCGACATCGCGCACCGCGCGGCGCTGCTCTACTCCTTCGCGACGCTGCTGCTGGCGGTCTTCGTCGAACTCAGCGCCTGGCCGGCGTGGGTCAACCTGACCGCGGCGGGCGTCGTCGTCTTCTTTTCGTCGGCGCCATCCTCAGCTACATCAGCCACGGGGCGCGGCGCGACACCGTCAACCAATTCGAGAAAGCCAACCGCGCGACCGAGATCTCGATGGCCTTGCTTATCGGCGGCGATATCGGCGGCTTCGCCGTACCGCTCGCCGGGTTCATCGCCGGCCAACTCCTGTGATCCGGCCAGGCACACTGGAATCATGGATCCGGTAATCGCGCTTCGGCAGATCGCGTACTACAAGGACCGGAGCCGCCACGACCCCAGGCGTGTCATGGCCTATCGCAACGCGGCTGACATCATCGAGAACCTGGACGACGCTGAGCGGGAGCGCCACGGCCAGGGCAACAGCTGGCAGTCGCTGCCGGGCATCGGACCCAAGACCGCCAAGGTGATCGACCAGGCCTGGTCCGGCCGCGAGCCGGACCTTCTGGCCGAATTACGTTCGGCCGCTGAGGATCTCGGTGGCGGTGACATCCGGGCCGCGTTGCGCGGGGATCTGCACCTGCATTCGAACTGGTCGGACGGCTCGGCGCCGATCGACGAGATGATGGCCACCGCCTCAGCGTTGGGCCACGAGTACTGCGCGCTGACCGACCACTCGCCGCGGCTGACGATCGCCAACGGCCTGTCGCCGGACCGGTTACGCAAACAGCTCGACGTGATCGACGGCCTGCGGGAGCAGTTCGCGCCGATGCTCATTCTCACCGGCATCGAGGTGGACATCCTCGAGGACGGCAGCCTGGATCAAGAGCCGGAACTGCTGGAGCGGCTCGACGTGGTGGTGGCCAGCGTGCATTCCAAGCTGTCGATGGATGCCGCGGCGATGACCCGCCGCATGGTGCGTGCCGTCTGCAATCCCCACGCCGACGTGCTCGGCCACTGCACCGGCCGGCTGGTGTCCGGAAACCGGGGCATCCGGTCGGAGTCCGAGTTCGATGCCGAAGCGGTGTTCACCGCCTGTCGTGACAATGGGACTGCGGTGGAGATCAATTCCCGCCCCGAGCGCCGGGATCCGCCGACCCGGTTGCTCCAGCTGGCGCTCGACATCGGCTGCCCGTTCAGCATCGACACCGATGCCCACGCGCCCGGCCAGCTGGACTTCCTCGGCTATGGTGCCCAGCGCGCGTTGGATGCCGCCGTCCCGGTCGACCGGATCGTCAACACCTGGCCCGCGGAGCGACTGCTGGAATGGACCGGTTCGAGTTAGTCGGGTAGGTGCGGCATCTCAAGGCCGGCGTCGCGGCCAACCAGCACCGCGGGCGTCAGCGCGGATTTGCCATAGCGACCCCGTACCTGGTCGATCGCCTCGTCGACCGCCGGCCTGTCGTGGTCGTCGCCGAAGGGCAGCATCAACTGCTGGGCGCCGCTACGGTCGATGCCCGACACGGCGAAGCCCACCAAGGTCAACCCGCGCTCGGCGATGAGCGGCGCCACGGAGGCCACCAGCTGCCGGGCTGCGGCCAGAATGGGCTGCGTCGACGCTGTCGCCCACGGCAAGGTGCGCGATCGGGTCGCCCGGCTGAAGTCGTCGAAGCGCAGGCGCAGCACCACCGTGCGACCGGTGCGCCCGGCGGTGCGCATTCGCCCGGTGATGCGGTCGATCAGGTTGACCACCACCGCGTCGATCTCGGCGGGAGACATGGTGCTGCCGGCCCGGCCGAGGGCCCGTTGCGCTCCCACCGAGCGGCGCCGCACCCCGGTCACCACCCGGCGACGGTCGATATTGCGGGATAGGGCGAACAGCTGGCGGCCCATCGCGGCACCGAGCAGCGACGCCAACGTCGACTCGCTCAGCTCGGCGATGTCGGCGACGGTCACCAGCCCGTGTGCGTGCAGTTTGTCGGCGGTCACCGCACCCACGCCCCATAACTGCCGCACCGGCAACGGGTGCAGGAACGCCAGTTCGCGATCGGGCGGCACCAGCAGTAACCCGTCGGGCTTGGCCTCCTGGCTGGCGACCTTGGCGAGAAACTTGGTCCGGGCGATGCCCACGGTGATCGGCAGCCCGACGCGGTCGCGCACGTCGGCGCGCAGCCGCTCGCCGATCCGCACCGGCGGGCCGGAAACCCTTCGGAGCCCGCCCACATCCAGGAACGCCTCGTCCACCGAGATGGGCTCCACGATCGGCGTGCAGTCACGAAACACCTCGAAGACCGCGTCGCTGGCCCGGGTATAGGCGGTCATCCGCGGCGGCACTACCACCGCGTCGGGGCACAGCCGGCGCGCCTGCGCACCGCCCATCGCGGTGCGCACGCCGTACGCCTTGGCCTCATAGCTGGCGGCCAGCACCACCCCGCCACCGACGATGACCGGGCGGCCGCGCAAGGTGGGATCGTCGCGCTGTTCCACGGACGCGTAGAACGAATCCAGGTCCGCGTGCAGGATCGACGCATCACACCGCACGAACATATGTTCGCATGCGGCGGCGACGACTAGCTGGATTCGCCGTAGATGCTGGTCACCCAGATGTGAGTGAGGGTGTCAACGACCCGGTCCTCGTCGACCGCCGGTGTCTCGGCCGACAGCGCGGCCATCATCGTGCGCTCGTTCATCTGGTTCAGCGATGTGGCCAGGTCGGCGGCCGGGATGGTGTCCGGAGCGGCGCCGCGCGCCCGTTCCGCGGTGATCATGGCCGCCGTCTGGTCGATCCACTTCTGCATGAACCCCAACCACACCCCCCGCAACTCCGGGCTGGTGGCCAGCGCCTGCGTTGCGGCGCGTGCGAGCCGTCGGTGCGAGCTGAAGGCCTGGTAAAACGCTTTGATGCCGTTGCGCCAGATCCGGCGCGGTTCCTCGGGTAGCCGCTGCACCGCCCCGTCGAACTCCGAGTCGGCGCGTGCGATCACCGGCTCCAGCAGCGACAGCAGCACCGTCTCCTTGGACTTGAAATAGAAGTAGAACGTCGGGCGCGAGAGGCCGGCACCTTTGGCCAGGTCGTCGACCGAGATGTCGGCGAACGACCGCTCTTCGAGCAGTCGCTCCGCGGTCGCGAGGATCGCCTGCTCCCGGTCGTCGCCCGATGGGCGAATGGCACGGCGGCCGCGCAGCGCACGAGTCGGGCCGGCGGTAGTCACGGCCGCTACATTACACGCCGTCGAAAGTGTCGACATACTGTTGACCAATTCGACAGAGCGTTGATAACGTGGCCCCATGACTGAGCACCTTGACGTCGTCATCGTGGGCGCCGGCATCTCCGGGATAAGCGCGGCATGGCACCTACAGGAGCGCTGCCCAACCAAGAGCTACGCCATCCTCGAACGCCGCGACGATCTGGGCGGCACCTGGGACCTGTTCAAATACCCGGGCATCCGATCGGACTCGGACATGTTCACCCTCGGGTTCCGGTTCAAGCCATGGCGCTCGGCGAAGTCGATCGCCGACGGCCCCTCGATCAAGGCCTACCTCAAGGAAACGGCACAGGAGAACGGCATCGACCGGCACATCCGATACCGCCACCGCGTCCTGGCCGCCGATTGGTCGGACGCCGAGAACCACTGGACCCTGACCGTGGGCAACGACGGCCGGCAGAGCGAGATCACCTGCTCGTTCGTGTTCGCCTGCAGCGGCTACTACAACTACGACGAGGGATATTTGCCCACGTTTGCCGGTGCCGAGGATTTTCAGGGCACCATCGTCCATCCGCAGCACTGGCCGGAGGACCTCGACTACGCGGGCAAGAAGATCATCGTCATCGGATCCGGCGCCACCGCGATCACCCTGATCCCCGCTCTGGTGAATTCCGGCTCCGGCCACGTGACGATGCTGCAGCGCTCACCGACCTACATCGGCTCGCTGCCTAGTGTCGATCCCTTCGCCCAGCGGGCCAACCGGCTGCTGCCGGACCGCCTTGCCCACATGGCGAACCGCTGGAAAGCCATCCTTTTCAGCACCTTCCAGTACCAGCTATCGCGCAAAGCCCCCGACTACATGCGTAAAACGCTGATGACGATGGCTCGGCGTCGGCTGCCCGAGGGCTACGACGTCGAAAAGCACTTCGGGCCGCGGTACAACGTGTGGGACCAGCGGCTGTGCCTGGCCCCCGATGGCGACTTCTTCCGGACCATCCGGCACGGCAAGGCCGACGTCGTCACCGACACCATCGACCGGTTCACCAAAACCGGAATCAGGCTCACCTCGGGTGAGGAGTTGCCGGCCGACATCATCGTCACCGCAACGGGATTGAACATGCAGTTGTTAGGCGGGGTTAAGCCATCCAGGAACGGTGAACCTTTCGACCTGACCTCGTTGATGACCTACAAAGGGTGCATGTTCTCCGATGTCCCCAATTTCGCGATCACCTTCGGGTACACGAACGCGTCGTGGACGCTCAAGGCCGACCTGGTCTCCGAATTCGTCTGCCGGTTGCTGAACTACATGGACGCCAATGGTTTTGACACCGTGGAGCCCGAGCATCCGGGTGATGACGTCGACGAGTTGCCGTTCATGGATTTCAACCCCGGCTATTTCCAGCGTTCGATGCACCTACTACCCAAGTCGGGTTCGCGTGCGCCATGGCGGCTCAAGCAGAACTACTTGTTCGACATGCGAACGATCCGGTACGGCAAGATCGACGATGACGGCCTGCGGTTCGCTAAAAAGCCCGCAACAGTAGCGGTTTAAGGCCTGACAACGACGATGCCGTCGTCGTCGCTGTAGGCGATCTCACCGGGCACGAACGTCACCCCACCCAGGGTGACTTCGACGTCGCGCTCCCCGGCGCCGGTCTTGGTGCTCTTGCGCGGGTTGGTACCCAGCGCCTTGATGCCGATGTCGATGCCGCGCAGCGCCGCGGCATCACGCACGGCACCGTTGGCGACAATTCCGGCCCAGCCATTGGAGCGGGCCAATTCGGCGATGACATCTCCGACCAGCGCTTTGTGCAGCGAGCCGTCCCCGTCGATCACCAGCACTCCGCCTGCGCTGCGTTGTGAGAGCATCGATTTGAGCAGCGCGTTGTCTTCAAAGCAGCGGACGGTGCTGATCGGCCCGGCGAATTCACGCCTTCCGCCGAACTGCCGGAATTGGACGTCGCAGCTGCGCACCTCGGGTCCGATGTCGTCGACGAGGTCGGCCGTTGGCCGGAATAACACGGTCATTCGGACATGCTGGCGCCTTCGCAGCTCAGCGGCGCCGCAGCTGGCGAATGAGCAGGATCGCCAGCAGGCTGACGGCCAGGGCGACGATGACCGGCACCGGGAACTGGCCCAGCGTCGAAACTTCGGGGGAAACCGGGTTGGGGGCCGCGTCCACGGTGGACTTCGCTTGTGCCGCAGCATCTTTGGCGGCAGCAGCGAGGTCACCATTGCTTTCGATCCGCTGCTGGATGTCGAGGGGCTGCTCGGCGGGGCTTTCCAGGTTCGCCACGGGCTCGGGGCTTTGGGCGGGCGCTTTCTTGTCGGGCGCCTTTTTCGCAGGTGCTTTCTTGTCGGGCGCTTTTTTCGCCGGTACTTTTTTGGCGGGTGCTTTGGCAGCGGGCGCTTTTGCCGCCTTTTTGACCGCCTTGGCGGGAGGTTTCTTCTCCGGCGGGGTCGATGCCTCGCCGGGTCCGCTATCGGGTTGATCCTGCGTGTCTGCCATGCGGCCGCTCCTCGAGCCTTGTCTGTAGGTTGCTAGCCCACCGGGTCTTCCGTCCCATCATGCCAGGACGTGTCACGGCGCCTCGGCGACCCGGTCACGGTCTGCGTCGCACCGCCCACAGCGCCCCGCCGGCCATTAGCGCCGCTGCTACCACCACGAACGGCCAGACGGGGATGCCGGCGTCGGCGCCGGCGGCGGGCGGTCCGGGCGTGCCGGTGCCGGGCACCATCAGCCGAAACGACCACGACCCCGATACCACGTGGCCATCCGCAGACGTCACCCGGTAGTTCACCGTGTAGCTCCCGACCGGTCCCAGTGGTCTCAAGCCGATGCTGACCACTGCACCTTGCACGGACGGTTCACCGCTAGACCAGATATGGCCATCCGGCCCGACGACCGTCATGGCCGCAAACGTGGTCTGCAACCGCTCATTGAAGGTCGCGCTCACCCGATCAGGGCCGGTGCGCACCGCGGCGTTGTCTGCCGGGTCGGTGGACACCCGCGTGGCGTGCGCCGAGGCCACTGGCGCGGTGAGAGTGGCGACCACCAACATGGCCCCCAGGCAGGCGGTAACCGCCAAAAGCTTCATGCCCGGCGACGGATCAGGGCAAGAACAAGTCCCAGTGCAGCGACTATCAGCGCCGCCCCGCCCAACAGTCGGGCCGTGTCGTCGGATGATTTGGACGGCGGGGGCGCGCTCACCTGGCTGGGCGGTGTCCCCGCGTGGTGCTCATGTGGCGCCGCGGGTCCGGCTGAAAGTGCCAGCACGGGTGCCGGATTTTCCGGCTCACCGCCGCCCGCCAGCGGCGGCTGATCCCATTTGACGACCGACCCGTCCGAATAGGTCTGCGTGGCCGGGAAGCTGACCGTATCGGCGTCGGGCAACTGCACCGATATTCGGAAAAGCCCGAATTGATCCACCCCGATGCCGCCACCTGGCGCGGCCGTCCACGTCACCGAACGCACCGTGCCAGAAGCCGCGTCGCGATCAAGCCTGGCCGCCCACCTGGGCATGCTTTCGGTAGTCGCCGATGCCACGTTGGGCAGAACGACGGTCAGCGCGGTAGTCGCAGCGCCGGTATTCGATTCGTTGGGAACCTGAAAGGTGAGGATCGACGTGGCGCCGCGCACCGCATTGTCGCTGCTGACATGGACATGGGCCCAAGCGGCCGCAGTGTGCACCGCCGAACCGATACAGAGCACGACCGCAGCCGCCACCGCGACCAAGGTCCGCGAAATCCACCGGCCGCGCATCGCCATGCCAGGTCGCTGTCTTCTGCGGTCAGCTCAGGCCGAGGCGGGCCATCAGGTCCGCCTCGATACCGTCGAGCTGAGTCGAGATCGCCGCGTGGGCCGCTCGGCGCCGCGCGGCCGGCATGTTCTCCGCGGCGGTGACAGCCGCCGACAGATCGCTGAGTCGCTCGGTGATGGCGGAAACGAACTGCATGGTCTCGGCGTCCTTGGGCTTCTTGTCCTGCACCATCCGCAGTGACTTTTCGGCGCCGGCAATCCGGGCGGACAGTTGGGCGCCGTGGCCGGAGAACTGACCGATCTGAGCCAGCGGGATTCCAAGCTGATCCGCGCGACGCTGATCGATCAGCGCGCGCGCCGAGATGGCGGCCCGATAGATCACCGGCGCGAGGATCGGCGCGAGCAGCCGAGACACCGTCAACACCCGCCGGATCCGCGTCGGTGACAAGATCTTTCCCTCCCGCGCTGCTTTGAGCTCGGCCTCAGCAATTTTCAGCGCCGTCCGGTCGCTGTCCCGCTGCGCTTTGATCCGCGCTTTGAGCGCCTTGTCCTCGGCCCGCCGGGCCGCTTCGAAACGGCGTACCTCGTTTTTGGCCGCCAGCTTGGCCTCCAGCTTCGCGCGAGCCTTGATCGCACGGGCTTCGGCGCGACGCGTTGCGCGACTCTTTCGCTTGCCAAACACGCCCATTCCCGGCCGCCTCCCGGTATCTCGCTGGCTATCGTTGTCATCGCTCTCGCGCGTGCGCGATCCCGTGTGCCAACCCTAATCGGACGGAGATGCCGGCAGGCCTCCAGGTCTGGCCGAACGGCCGGTAGCAGGCCTAGATGTCGAGGTGCTCCATGCGGCGCAGTTCGTTCACTCGTTGCATGACCTCGTGCCGGCCCTCGGGGGACAGCTCGGCGGCGCGCAGCGCGATGCGGCGAACACCGTCATCGCGCATCGTCGCCAGCCAGGACAGCTCCATGTCGAGCTTTTCGTAGTACTCGTCGTCGGTGAAGTACGCCGGCTTGATGCGGAAGAAGTTCGCCAACGCGGCCATAGTGGCTGCCGACGGGTTGGTGCGGTTACCCGAACGCAGCTGGGACAGGTACGGAGCCGACATTGTGATGCCCTCCGCCTTGAGCGCCGCGATCACTTCCGCCGAGGTGTGCGGGCCACGTCCCGGGGGATACACCGTGTCGAATAGGCGGTTGAGGCGAGCAGCGAACGTCGTGCTCATTGGAAACGACCTCCAGTGGGCTCCAATAATGAACTATTACCTTGGTGTATTTGCTGATCATGGTAGCGAGCGTTTGTGTCGATAACCAGGTGCAAACCCCGACAGTTTCGGCGCAGGCTTAGCTGACGCTTGCCGACTCCCCACTTGACGAGCGTCTAACTGATTCGCTGAAGTGTCCACAAAATCGGCGAAACTCACAGGTTATCCGCAGAATTCGGCGTTGGGCAGCGGATGGCGGGCCGGCAACCCACTGACCATCCAAATGAGCGGCCAGACGGCGCTGGGCGATCGCTCCGCAACCAGCTAGCAATGCGTGTCCATTCAGCGCTTTCTTTGCTGTCAGCGTGTCCGAATTGGCCCTGACGGCATCCTAGCCGTCGCGGAAGGGGCCGTTGTCCGCTTAGCGGGCGCTTCCGCCGACTGACGCTCGCGGTCGTCGGCGTCGCAGTATTTGGGTCTTGCCCACCGGTCTGGTGGGACCGTTTGCCACCGGGCTTGGTAGCACCATGTCGACTCGACGAATCGGTGGCTACGCCTTGGGGTCCGCCGGTTGTTCACCGATCGAGCGGAGAGTGGACTTATGCGGCAAGCAGCATTGCCAGGATTGCCGTATCGGGATGGCTGATGGGGTCCACGCCCACCCGGCTCACCATGGACGTGATGGTGCCATCAGCTTCGGCCTCCACCCACGCCGCCCGGTGCTCGAGTCCGAG
Organism: Mycobacterium sp.; assembly: GCA_035505695.1. Lineage (GTDB taxonomy): Bacteria > Actinomycetota > Actinomycetes > Mycobacteriales > Mycobacteriaceae > Mycobacterium. The sequence continues at coordinate 87,004 of DATJQO010000052.1, read as the reverse complement.
GTAGGGCAACCCAGGCAGCAGTACGCATCCCGATGCCGCCCCGGTGCATTCGGGCAACGAGGGAGTGGTTTCCGAGGGCGGGTGCAGCATCAGTAACGCCGGAGGCTGATGATCGGCGAAATACCCTGGCTGGATCGCGGATTCACCAAACACGGTGCCCTCGGCAAGCACCAGGCCGACGGTGCCCGGCTCGGGTTCGTCAGGTAGCTCCTCGCGGGCACCGAACACGGTTGTGGTGGCGAGCAATCCGGGCAATGAAGCGACACGGACCGCGACCATGAGTAGTTGGGCCCATTCTTTGGTCGAATCCGGCCAACGCCCGGAGATGACGAATCCTTTCAGGGCACCACGAGAATGGAAGGGGGAAACCCCTATTGGCCGGTCTGACCCTGTCTCCATGTCGACCTCCGAACAACGCCTCCATCCGAATAGCCACACTGGTAACTCGAGTAATTAAGCATGCCTGCGGGTCAAACGGCTTGCAACCCGACACGGGCAGTGGCGCACACGGTCTGGGGTGCCCAATTCAGAACCGGATAAACGACGAGAGTGCCGCGCTGTCGGCGCGACGCCCCCGTCGATCCAGAGAAGTCAGCCCGCAATCAACCCTTGAGTCTTCGACGTCGCAGCGGTGTAGCGGTCCTGTACGTCTGCCCAGTTGACGACATTCCAGAACGCTTTGGCGAAATCGACCTTCACGTTCTTGTACTGCAAGTAGAAAGCGTGCTCCCACATGTCGAGCAGCAGCAGCGGAATAATGCCGAGCGGGAAGTTGGATTGGTGGTCATAGACCTGGAAGATCAGCAGCTTGTTGCCCAGTGTGTCCCAGCCCAGCGCTGCCCATCCCGACCCCTGAACGGTGGTGGCGGCCGCGTGGAACTGCGCCCGGAAGTTGTCGAACGATCCGAAGGCGTCGTCGATGGCCGCGGCAAGCTCGCCGGTCGGCTTGTCACCCCCGTTGGGAGACAGGTTCTTCCACCAGATCGTGTGGTTGACGTGACCGCCGAGGTTGAACGCCAAATTCTTCTCGTTCAACAGGATTGCGGCGTGGTCTCCTTTGGCGCGGGCCTCTTCGAGCTTTTCCAGCGCATCGTTGGCGCCCTTGACATAGGTGGCGTGGTGCTTATCGTGGTGAAGCTCGTTGATCTGGCCGGAGATGTGCGGTTCCAGCGCTCCGTAGTCCCAGTCCAAGTCGGGCAGGGTGTATACAGCCACGGCATTCCTTTCTTCGATTATCCTCTTGGGGCTCATTCACGCGGGGCTGCCACGCGGCGGCCAGCCGTAGTCAACCCTGCTCCATGACCGCGCGCACCGCAAGAATGACCGCGGTGAGCAGCCACCCGGATACCCGTTCCGAGCGAATTCAAGACAAAACGATGAGGGCGAGAACCGCCAGCAACACCAATGCGATCAGCCCGGCGCGCAAGGCGGCGACGCTGTAACTGTGGTTCCACGCGGGCGAGCCGGAGTGCGACTTCGACGGGGCCGGTGAACTCGGACCGAACGAATGCGTGGCCATCAGCCGCCTTTCACCGGCTCCCTCGCCTCGCGGTAGTGAGGTGAGTCACAAACAACTGTTCGCGAACGCGATCATAGCGCTTCGTGGCGAGGTTGAAAAACGATCCTTTGAACAGCGGGTTGGCCGCCATCGTGGGTTGCGAGCAGAAGCGGAGCGGGGCGCGTGCACCTGGGCTCTGCGGGCTGTTGGGCAGGTGCTTAGTAAGGCGATCCATTTCGCTCAACGGCTGGTCTGGGCTGTCAATTGGGCGAACTGGCCGCCGGGGTGTATCCACAGTGACACCAACGGGCAGCCGGCAGGGACTGTAGTTACGCTCCCCTTACCCAAGGCAAAACCTGTGCATAAACCTGTGGAAACTGTGGATAGCCTTTGACCTCCCATTGCCGGAGGGCTCGGCTCACGTCCATCGAAATGCCCGTCGCCGCGCCACCCGCGGCCGCGCTTCTCAACTGGCCGCGCTGTCCGCGGCCAGCATCGTCGCGCGGCTAGGCTAGTCCGGTGATCCAGGTGTGCTCCCAGTGCAGCACTCGGTGGAACGTGCGCGAGCGGCGACGCGAGTGGTGTCCCCGTTGCCGGGGGGCACTGATGGCGCCCTTGGCCGATGCGCCGACCGCCGATCCACGATGGAGTACGCCCGGTGCGCCGCCGCCGATGACGAGACCGGCTCCCGGGTGGCAGCGCACGCCGCCGCGACTGCCACCCGGCTTCCGCTGGATAGCAGTGCGCCCCGGCGCGGCGCCACCCCCGCGACGCGGACGACGCCCCCTCGGTCCCACCCCGCGCTATGCCGTGATTCCGCGCTGGGGTTTAGCCGACCGCGTCGAACCCACGGCGGCGCTCGCCGAAAGACCCGCCCGCACAGGGCCTTCCGCCCCGATCGTGCGCACCGCACTGTTCGTGAGCGTGCTCGTGCTCGCCATGGCCGCACTGGTCTATGTCGTGCGGTACGTGCTATTGGTCATCAACAGGAATACCCTGCTGAACACGTGGGTGGCCGTCGGCGCCAACTGGCTCGGAATCCTGGCCAGTGTGGCCGCCGTCGCGGCGGTGATCACCTCTGGCGTGTTGCTGATCCGTTGGCTGATCGCGCGCCGTGCCGCGGTCTTCTCGCAGCACGGTCTGCCTGAGCAACGCTCGCAACGGGCGCTGTGGGCCGGCTGCGTGCTGCCACTGGCCAACCTGCTGTGGGCCCCGGTCTACGTGATCGAGTTGGCCATTCTCGAAGAGCACTATGCGCGGCTGCGCAGACCCATCCTTCAGTGGTGGGTCGCGTGGGTTTTCAGCTACGTTGTGACCATCTTCGCCATGATCACCAGCTTCGCCACGGACGCCCAAGGCATCGCCAACACCACCGTGATGATGGTTTTCGCCTACCTGCTGGCGGCGGTCACCCTGGCCGCCGCGGCCCGGGTCTTTGAGGGATTCGAGCGGAAGCCGGTCGAACGCCCCGCGCACCGCTGGGTCGTGGTCGGAGACGATCGGCCCGCGGCATCGGCGTCCGCCGGTCCGGTTGAGTTGCACGTGCAGGAACCGGCAGCATAGGGGTATGACGTGGGCCGACGAGGTGCTCGCCGGGCATCCCTTTGTGGTAGCCCACCGTGGTGCTTCGGCCGCCCGACCCGAACATACGTTGGCCGCCTACGACCTGGCACTCAAGGAGGGCGCCGACGGCGTGGAGTGCGATGTGCGCCTCACCCGGGACGGCCATCTGGTTTGTGTGCATGACCGCCGGCTGGACCGGACCTCCACCGGCGCCGGCTTGGTGAGCACCATGACCCTCGCCCAGCTGCGCGAGCTCGAGTACGGGGCCTGGCATGACAGCTGGCGCCCCGACGGCACGCACGGCGATACCAGCCTGCTGACGCTGGACGCGCTGGTTTCGCTGGTTCTGGACTGGCACCGGCCGGTGAAGATTTTCGTCGAGACCAAGCATCCCGTCCGGTACGGCTCACTGGTGGAAACCAAGCTCCTGGCGCTGCTGCAGCGCTTCGGCATCGCCGCGCCGGCCTCAGCCGACCGGTCCCGCGCCGTGGTGATGTCGTTTTCGGCCGCCGCGGTGTGGCGGATCCGGCGAGCCGCGCCGCTGCTGCCGACGGTCCTGCTCGGCAGAACCGCTCGCTACCTGACCAGCGGCACGGCCACTGCCGTCGGTGCCACCGCCGTCGGGCCGTCGCTGTCGGCGCTGAAGGAATATCCCCAACTCGCCGACCGCGCTATCGCCCAGGGCCGGGCGGTGTACTGCTGGAACGTCGACGAATACGAAGACCTCGACTTCTGCCGCGACGTCGGGGTGGCCTGGCTTGCCACCCACCATCCGGGCCGTACCAAGGCCTATCTGCAGAAGGCGGCCGAAGGCAGCAGTTAGCTCGGCCCGCTATGGCTGTCCCTCGCCGAGCGAGGCGGGCACCGGCGCGTCGGAGGCCAACGCGTCGAACAAGCGGCTGGCCTCGTCGTGGTTCCACACCAGCACCGACCCGGCGTCACCGTTGATGAACTGCCCGATCGGGACGGTCAAGGTGGTGGTCGATCCGTGCAGCGCCCAGGCCAGCCGGACCAGGTCCCACACATGGTCTCCTTGGTCGACTGTCAGGGCGTCGGCAACGGCGCGCGGCACCGAGTACCAGCGCCATGGATTGAGCCACACCGCGGGGCTGACGGCAGCGTGCAGCAGCGCCGACACGAACTGCCGTTGGTTGACCATCCGGTCCAGGTCTGCTCGCGGGGTGTCGCGCGACCTGACATATCCGAGTGCATTGCGGCCGTCGAGCTTTTGGCAACCGGCCGCCAGGTTGATGCCCGCCAACGGGTCGCTGAGCGGCGTGGTAGGGCATACGGTCACCCCCCCGAGGGCGTCAACCAACGCGGCGAATCCGCCGAACCCGACTTCGGCGTAGTGGTCGAGCCGCAGCCCAGTGGCCTGCTCGACCGTCTGAGCCAGTAACGGCGCGCCGCCCATCGCGAACGCGGCGTTGATCTTGTCCTTGCCATGGCCGGGGATCGGAACGTAGGAGTCGCGCGGAATCGACACCATCGTGGTGGGACCGTCGGACCACAACTGCGGCATGTGGACCAGCAGGATGGTGTCGGTGCGGCTGCTGCCGATGTCGCCGCCGGTGGCCAACTGCTGCTGCTGCTCAGCGCTGAGCCCTTGGCGGCTGTCCGAGCCGACCAGCAGCCAGTTAGTTCCGCGCCCGGACGCGGGCCGTCCGGGGTAATCGGCCAGCACCTGGGCGCGGTGCAGCTTGGTGTCGAAAAAGATGGCCCCGCCCACGATTCCGGCGGCCGCCAGCAAGGCGCAGATCAGGACTGCCGACACCACCGCCCGCAGCCAGCGCAACCAGCTGCGTTTGCGGCGTGCGCTGGGCGCGACCGGCGGCGGGGGAGGAAACGAGGGTGGTGACGGGCAGGCCGGTGACCGGCGCACGACCGGAGGCGGAGCCGCAGCAGCCGGCGGCGCTGACCGCAGCAGCGGCCTGGTCGGCTCGGTCTCCGGTGTCGGCGGCCTGGATTGCCGACGAATCACCTGTGACGGCTCGTGGCGCGCGTCGGCCGGCGGGAGCGGTCGCGGAGGCCGTCCCGGACGCCGCGGTGGTCGTTCGCCGTTCACCTGGCTAAGGTACGTCCCCGCGCCGGAGCGGTTATCGGCGCGCGCGCAACCCGTTGACGAACGGGCAACCCATCAGCACCCTGACGGCCTGGCTCAACCCGATCATGTCGTCGACCGCCTTGTGGAAAGGCAACCGGACGTCATGGTCGTGGTCGTCGCCTTCGACGCGAAACCGCACGCCGTAGCGGTCCAGCCCCAGCGGGCGGACCAGCCCGCGCCGCAACGATGCGGGCAGCCTCGACACCAGCCGGGCGAGGACGTCGCCGTGGGCGGTTTCCAGGTGCCAAAGCAGACTCGACTCCACCTCGCAAAACGGGTCCGGCCGGGCCGCCAGAAGATCCGTTAAGCTGACGGCTTCCGCGCCGGTGGCATCGGCGACGACGATGGAGGCGATCTCGAGCCGCATCAGCGTGTAGCGAGGCTCGTCCACGGCGCTGGGTGCGCATCTGGGCGTATCGACTTGAAGCAGGGCCGGCTGGGGCCGCTCGGCGGCGATGACGTCCAGCGTCGCTGTGATCTCGCCCGGGTGCACCTCCCGCAGCCGCCCGCGCACCCACACCAGCGAACGGACCGGTTCCCGCAGCGGCAGTGGCGCGTAATCGGTCAGCTCCAGCAGAGCTTGCGATCCCGACAGGGAATCGTCCCCCGCGGCGCCTGGTCCGGCAGGAAGCGCCAGGGCAAAGGTTCCGTCCTGCAGCAAGTGATGTACCGGGGTGGCGAGGGGTTCTCGGCCCGCCTGTGGGGCTTCCACGGCCAGCAACGCTCCGCCGGCGCGGACACAGGCGCTGCGAACGCGTTCGGCAGTCGTCGGGGCGGGGCAGCTCTGTAACACCATACTCTCCTATGATTAGGTAAGCCTAAGTTAACTTAGACCTGCCGGCGCCGCAAGAACCCGTCGGACACCGAGCGCCGCTAGGGTTGGAGAGTGGTCCGAATCGCGTACCTCGGTCCCCAGGGGACCTTCACCGAGGCGGCACTGATGCAGATCACGGCCGACGGTTTGGTCCCCACGGACGGGCCGGATGGGTTCCGGCAGTTGCCGATGGAAAGCGCAGCGGCCGCGTTGGACGCTATCCGCGACGGTGACGCCGACTACGCGTGCGTCCCGATCGAGAACTCCATCGACGGCTCGGTGATCCCCACATTGGACAGCCTGGCGATGGGCTCGCCGCTGCAAGTGTTCGCCGAGACAACGCTGGACGTGGCGTTCAGCATCGTCGTCAAGCCCGGCCGCACCGCCGACGACGTGCGGACGTTGGCGGCCTTCCCGGTGGCGGCCGCTCAGGTGCGGCAGTGGGTGGCCGGCCATCTAGCCGGGGCGAAGCCGCAGCCGGCGTACTCCAACGCCGACGCGGCCCGGCAGGTGGCCGAGGGGCAGGCCGATGCGGCCGTGACCTCGCCGCTGGCCGCCGAGCGTTGGGGCCTGGCCACCCTGGCGGAGGGTGTGGTTGACGAAGCCAACGCTTGCACCCGGTTCTTGCTGGTGGGACTGCCCGGGCCGCCGCCCGCCCGCACCGGGGCCGATCGAACGTCGGTGGTTTTGCGCATCGACAACACCCCGGGGGCGCTGTTGGCCGCTCTCACCGAATTCGGCATCCGCGGCATCGACTTGACCCGGATCGAATCCCGGCCGACCAGAACCGCGCTGGGCACCTATGTGTTCTTCGCCGACTGTGTGGGTCACATTGACGACGACGCCGTGGCAGAGGCACTCAAAGCGCTGCACCGTCGTTGTGCCGATGTGCGATACCTGGGATCTTGGCCGACGGGCTCGCCCGCCGGGGTGCTGCCGCCGCCGGCCGATGAGGCGGCGCGCTGGCTGGCGCGGCTACGGGAAGGCAAGTCCGAGCACGGGCCGGGGAGGTTTGCGCCGTGAGCGGTCGATTGATCCTGCTGCGGCACGGCCAGTCTTACGGCAACGTCGAGCGCAGGCTCGACACCCGGCCGCCCGGGGCGGAGCTGACGCCGTTGGGCCGCGACCAGGCCCGGGCCTATGCCCGTGGTTCGGGACGGCCGGCGATGCTGGCGCACTCGGTGGCGATCCGCGCGTCGCAGACGGCCGGGGTGATCGGCGCCGAACTCGACATGGCCGCCGTGGAGGTCGCCGGCATTCACGAGGTGCAGGTCGGGTGGCTGGAAGACCGCAACGACGACGATGCCGTCGAAGAGTTCAATGCGATCTACCAGCGGTGGCATCACGGTGAGCTCGACTTCCCGCTACCCGGCGGAGAAACCGGCAACGACGTGTTGGACCGCTATGTGCCGGTGCTCACCGATCTGCGTCTGCGCTACCTCGACGACCACGACTTCACCGGTGACATCGTCGTCGTGAGTCACGGCGCGGCGATCAGGCTGACCGCCGCCGTGCTGGCCGGAGTGGACGCCAACTTTGCGCTGGACCACCACATCGACAACGCCGAATCGGTGGTGTTGTCGCCGGTTACCCACGGGCGGTGGAGTTGTGTGCGCTGGGGAGCTCTGACGCCCCCGTTCTATCCGGAGGCCGAAGCCCATTCGGTCGTGGACGCGGTACGGTCGAGCAGCGACCCGATGGGCTGACGTCTGGTCAAACGGCCAGCGCGATCGATTCGCTGCACCCGCAGCCGACGGCGTCGCAGTCGATGATGAAGGCATGCGGCAGCAGCTCGGGGCTGAAGCAATCCGGCTCGGTGCATTCTGACCGGCGCAATGAATGGCGAATGATGGTGCCGTGGCAGTGATCTAAGCCTGCCCGGCAGTCGCGGCAATCAGCGCTCATAAGCCGTTCATAGCACCGGCCGGGGACAAATCCGGGATGCCGCGCCCGGGACAGCAGCCGGAGTTCGCGGGCGTCAGCCCCAGCCCAGTTCTTCGAGCCGGTCGTCACCGATGCCGAAGTGGTGGGCGATTTCGTGGATCACGGTGATCGCCACCTCCTCGACGACGTCGTCGTCGGACTCGCAGACGTCCAGCAGCGGCTCGCGGTAGATGGTGATGGTGTCCGGCAGCGCGCCGGAGTAGTCGGAATCACGCTCGGTCAGCGCCACGCCTTCGTACAGACCGAGCAGTTCGCCGTCCTCGGGGTGGCGGTCTTCCACGAGCACGACGACGTTGTCCATCGCCGCGGCAAGCTCGGGCGGAATCAGGTCGAGCGCGTCGGAGACCAACTCGTCGAACCGCTGCGGGCTCATCCGCACGGTCACCCGGCTAGCCTCCCGGTGCGGGCTGGGCCGGCGGTGCCTCCGGCGCCGGGTTGGCCGGTGCCTGTGCTCCGCCGTCCGCCGGCGCCTGGGGCGCTGGGTTGGCCGGCGGTGGCGCTCCGCCATCCGCGGGCGGGCCCTGCTGCGGTGCTTGGGTGGCCGGCACCTGAGCAGGCGGCGCCGCCGGCTGTTGGTGGGGCAGATGCTGATTGTTCGGCGGGATGGCGTCCGGCGGGGCGCTGGACTGATCGGGGGCAACCTGAGTCGGCGTCTGCAGCGGTATCAGCGGCAGCGTGAGCCGCTCTTCGGGAATGTCAGGCGGAGGTACCGGCGGCTGGCCGTTGATCAGCAGTTGACCTTTGGCGCTGTTCACCAGGGCGGCCCAGCCGCCATTGCCCAGCGTCGCGCCGATGCTGCACGCGACCTCGCGGCTGCCGGCCGTCCAGCTGGCCAGCGACACGGTGGGGTAGATCAGCGTCAGGGTCGTGGTGCGCAACTTGATCGGCGCCAGGTAAGCGTCGGTCATCTTGGTGCACGAGTCCTTGATGAACCCGTCCTGGTCGGGCTCCGAGGGCAACGCGCCGGGGAACTTCTGGGCCAGGTTGACCGTGCCGGTGACCTCCATGGCGTGCGGCGCGGCACAGTCAACCGGCACATCGATTGGCTGGTTGGTGGTGGGGTCGATGCCCAAACAGGTGCCGGCCGGCCAAACCTTGGACTGGTCGACGTCGGAAACCTTGCCCTTGAAGGCCTGCTGTTGATTGTTGGTGCCCGGCAGCTGCAGGCCACACAGTATCCGGCGGTCGCCGGACTGGCGCCAGGCCCGGTCACCGGGCCAGAGCAGGCTGACGGTGAACTTGCTGTTGGGATCGAATTTGGAGCCAAGGTAGTTGCGCACCGCGGCCTCGCACTGCTCTTGGGTGATCTGCTGGATGCGAGCGGGCGACGGCGGCGCGGCGTTGGGCCCGTACTCGGCGCCCGGGAACGTCCGCATATCGATGGGTTCGGCGACCTCGAACTTGTGGTTGTCCGCGCACTTGACGACGCTGGCCGACTCCGGGGTGGTATCCGGCCACATCAGACAGTCGCCGGCGGCGGCGCGGTTGAAGGCGGCGTCGCCCTTGCTTCCGGTCGGTATCGGATTGCTGTCGAGATAGCCGGCCAGCCGCCCGGGCCCGGTGCCACCGATCGGGATCGCGGTGACCAGGCCCGCGATCAGCAGTGCGCCCAACGCGGTTAAGAGCAGCGCTCGGCGGGTGGCGGTCGCTTGCAAACTCCGCGGCCACCGGAAGCGGGCGTGCGGCTGTTCCGGCGCGGCGGTGGGGGCGTCGGCCTCCGGGGCCTCCGGGAGTTCGGTCTCGGGCGCTTGCGACATCGGCTCCATTCTGACAGCAGCGGCGTTGCCGCGTGACAAAAGTTACGGATGTGAGTCCTGGGGTGAGTGCCGGTGGATGCTCCGTCATCGCTCGGAGCCAAAAAAGTAGTGTTGCGGCCGTGATCGACCTGAAGCTGCTCCGGGAAGACCCCGATGCTGTGCGCCGCTCCCAAGTCAGCCGCGGCGAAGACCCTGCGCTGGTGGACGCCCTATTGGCGGCCGATGCCGAACGCCGGGCCGCGATTTCGTCCGCGGATGCGCTGCGGGCCGAACAGAAATCGGCCAGCAAGAGCGTCGGCGCCGCGTCCGCCGAGGAACGTCCGGCCAGGCTGGCGCGCGCCAAGGAGCTCGCCGATCAGGTGAAGGCCGCGGAAACCGCCCAGGCCGACGCGGAGGCGGCGTTCACCGCGGCGCACATGGCGATTTCCAACGTCATCATCGACGCCGTGCCCGCCGGCGGCGAGGACGACTATCGAGTCCTCGACGTGGTAGGCGAGCCCGCCGCGTTCGACGATCCCAAGGACCATCTGGAGCTCGGCGAGTCGCTGGGCCTGATCGACATGCAGCGCGGCGCCAAGGTCTCTGGTTCGCGCTTCTACTTCCTGACCGGTCGCGGGGCACTGCTGCAGCTGGGACTGCTGCAACTGGCGCTGCGGCTGGCCGTCGACAACGGCTTCATCCCGGTGATCCCGCCGGTGCTGGTGCGCCCGGAGGTGATGGCCGGAACCGGATTTCTGGGCGCGCACGCCGACGAGGTGTACCGGGTGGAGGCCGACGACCTCTACCTGGTCGGCACCTCCGAAGTGCCGCTGGCCGGTTACCACGCCGACGAGATCCTGGACCTGTCCGCTGGGCCGCTGCGCTACGCCGGGTGGTCGTCGTGCTTCCGGCGGGAGGCCGGTAGCTACGGCAAGGACACCCGCGGCATCATCCGGGTGCACCAGTTCGACAAGGTGGAGGGCTTCGTCTATTGCGCGCCTTGCGACGCCGAGGCCGAACACCGGCGGCTGCTGGGCTGGCAGCGCGAGATGCTGGCCCGCATCGAGGTGCCGTATCGCGTAATCGACGTCGCCGCGGGTGATCTCGGCTCCTCGGCCGCCCGCAAGTTCGACTGCGAGGCGTGGGTGCCCACCCAAGGGGCTTACCGGGAGTTGACGTCGACGTCGAACTGCACTACCTTCCAGGCGCGCCGGCTGTCCACCCGATACCGCGACGAGAACGGCAAGCCGCAGATCGCGGCCACGCTCAACGGCACGCTGGGCACCACCCGGTGGCTGGTCGCGATCCTGGAAAACCACCAGCGGCCCGACGGCAGCGTGCGGGTCCCCGACGCGCTGGTTCCGTTCGTCGGCACCGAGCTGCTGGACTAGGCGACGCTGGCGAAGGTGGGGCTGCCGGCCTCCAGCGGGACCCGGGCGGCGCGCGCGGTGAAGCTGATCGCGTGATACCACCCGCACAGCATGGTGAGATCCAGAATCTCGCGATCATCGAACTCGTCGCGCAGGGCCGCCCACAGGGCGTCGTCGATGTCGCGGTGGTCGCACAGCGCGTCGACGGCACGCATCAGCAGCCGGTCCCGCGCGGCGGTCCAGCACGGATCGCCGGGGCTACCGTGGGTCAGCGAGCGGACCTGATCGCGATCAAGGCGGGCCCTCTCGGCGAAAAAGGCGACGTGTACGCCCCATTCGTATTCACAACCGCAGCGCGCGCAGGTTCGGTTGATGACGATCTCGCGGTCACGCAAGGACAGCGACAGCGCGCGGCTCAGCTCGTAGCTGCCCCAGAGTGTCATGGCCTCCGCCATGGGCAGGTTGCGCACCACGGTGCGAAAAAGCGCGATGGGCGCCACGCCCGGCGGCATCATCTTGTGAAGCTGCGCCGCCACGGCGGCTTCGTGGGGTGGTTCCAGGGCGCCAATGCGAGGCGTTACGATTTCCGTAACCATGGAAAATGAACCTACGTTACGGAAAACGAAACGTCAATCGGCGGTCCGGCCGGGCCGCCCGGTGCGAGGCTCGACCACCGGGCGACCGATCATGGCCGCGCTCGACCTGCTCGGGCGGCGATGGTCGCTGCGCATGCTCTGGGAGCTCCTTGACGGCCCGCTGGGAGCGCGGTCGTTGCGGGAGCGCTGCGACGGGATGTCGCCCAGCGTGCTCTACGACCGCCTGGGTGAACTCACGGACGCCGGCCTCATCGTGCAGCGAGACGACCAGTGCTACGAGTTGAGCGAGCTTGGGCGGTCCCTCGGCGAGGCCCTGATTCCCCTGGAGCGGTGGGCTCGTCGCTGGGCACGGACGACCGGTTAGGCGGCCACCGCCTCGCGGGATCGCTCGTGTCGGCGCTGCCGCTCCATGGTAGCGAAGTAGAACGCGAGCGGGAAGGAAAAGCTGGTGAAGAAGCTGCACACGAAGTACAGCCACGGGCGGCGGATGCCGCGCCGCAGACCGTCGGTGATGGTGAACAGCGGCAGCAGGATCACATTCGCGATGAGGTAGTCCGAGATACCCGAGCCGGCCGCCGCGCTGGCGAACTGCGAGCGGAGGAAGTGCGGATAGCTGGCCGGACCAGACACGAGATTCCCCTGTCCGTGCGCCTCGCCCATGAACTTGACGTTGAAGTACCAGCCCAGCACGATCGACGCGATACCGACGAGGTAGTAAACGACTTCCAGTGGTGAAAACAACGGTCCCCCAGGCACTTTCGCGAAGATCTTCGGATTCGACGCTATGATCCAGCCGATGACGGCGAGCCCGAGTAACGCGTGGACGATGAGCGACACCATGGCGGCAGTCTCACTTCGTCGTGAAGTTTTGTCAATACTGACAAAAGGAGGCCGAGGTACCTTACTGCCATGGTGAGGCCCGCGCAGACGGTGCGCAGCGAGCGCACGAGGGAGGCGCTGATTCAGGCCGCGATGGTGCGCTTCCTGGCCCAGGGCGTGGAGGACACCTCGGCCGAACAGATCGCGGCCGACGCCGGGGTGTCGCTGCGCACCTTCTATCGCCACTTCAAGTCCAAGCACGATCTACTGTTCGCCGATTACACCGGCCTGAACTGGTTTCGCGCCGCGCTGGACGCCAGACCTATCGATGAGCCGGTCATCGATTCCGTCCAGTCGGCCATCTTCGCCTTTCCCTATGACGTTGAAGCCGTTGCGAAAATCGCCGCGATGAGGGGTGGTGAGCTCGACCAGGACCGCATCGTTCGGCACATTCGCGATGTGCAGGCCGATCTCGCCGACGCCATCGAGGCGCAACTGCGAAGGCGCAGCTGCACGGCGGAGCGATCACCGGATGCGCGGCTGCGAATCACGGTGGCCGCCCGCTGTATTGCCGCCGCGGTATTCGGTGCGATGGAAGCTTGGATGGTTGGTGAGAATCGATCATTAGGCGAGCTGGCGCGGATGTCGCATGTCGCCCTCGAATCGCTGCGCGAGGGCATCTGCGGTAACTGGGTCAGGTGAAGTTTCGTCATAATTGACAAAACTTTGGGCGCATGCCAGCCTGCAGTCTGGAGGTCAGACATGTCTTGTGACGCGATCGTTATCGGTGCCGGGCACAATGGGCTGGCCGCGGCGGTGCTGCTGCAGAAGGCCGGACTGCGGACCTTGTGCGTGGACTCCAAGCTCTATGCCGGTGGGATGGCTTCCACAGTGGAGCTCTTCGACGGCTACCGGTTCGAGATCGCCGGGTCGGTGCAGTTCCCGACGGCTGCGGTGGTGGTCGAGGAGTTGGGCCTGAACACGCTGCCGACGATCGACCTGGACGTGATGTCGGTGGCGGTGCGCGGCATCGGTGACGATCCGCTGGTCCAGTACAGCGACCCGGTCAAGTTGTTCACCCACCTCAATGAGGTGCACGGGGCCGACGCCGTCAATGGAATGGCCGGACTGATGGCCTGGAGCCAAGCGCCGGCGCGGGCACTGGGCCGGTTCGAGGCGGGCACGCCACCGAAGACCTTCGACGAGATGTATGCCTGTGCCACGAACGAATTCGAACGCTCAGCCATCGACGACATGCTGTTCGGTTCGGTCACCGACGTGCTGGACCGCTACCTCCCGGACCGCGAGAAGCACGGTGCGCTGCGCGGGTCGATGACGGTGCTGGCCGTCAACACCCTTTATCGGGGGCCGGCCATACCCGGCAGCGCGGCGGCGCTCGCTTTCGGGTTGGGGGTGCCCGACGGTGACACCATGCAAATGAAGAAGCTGCGTCGCGGCATCGGTGCGCTCACCTCCCATCTGGGCGAACTGCTGGAAAGCCACGGCGGCGAAGTTCGGTTGCGCACCAAAGTAACCGAAATCCTGCTCGCGGACGGCCGGGTGACCGGAGTGCGCACCGAGGCGGGCGACACCATAGCCGCCCCGATCGTCGTCTCCGGCGTCGCGCCCGACGTCACGCTCAACGAACTGATCGACCCGGCCGCGCTGCCCGCCGACATCCGCGAGCGGTACGCGAAGATCGACCACCGCGGCAGTTACCTGCAAATGCACTTCGCGCTGGATGAAGCACCGGAGTTCGTCGCACCCTATGCGGCGCTCAACGACCCGGCGATGCAGGCGTCGATAGGCCTGTTCTGTACGCCGGAAGAAGTCCAGCAACAGTGGGAGGATTGCCGTCGCGGTGTCGTTCCGGCCGACCCGACCGTGGTGCTGCAGATCCCTTCACAGAACGATCCAGACCTGGCGCCGGCCGGCAAGCATGCCGCCTCGGCGTTCGCCCTGTGGTTCCCGATCGAGGGCGGCGCCGACTATGGTCAGGCGAAGGTCGAAATGGGCCAGCGGGTGACCGACAAGATCACCCGGCTCGCACCCAATTTCGAACGCAGCATCACTCGGCACACCACCTTCACTCCCCGGCACATGGGTGTGATGTTCGGCGCGCCGGGTGGCGATTACTGCCATGGTCTGTTGAACCCGGATCAGATCGGCCCCAACCGACCCGGCCCGAAAGGATTTCTGGGCCAGCCCATCCCGATCGACGGCCTGTACCTCGGCAGTGCTGGATGCCACGGTGGGCCGGGGATCACCTTCATTCCCGGCTACAACGCGGCGCGACAAGCGCTCATCGACCGTACGGCCTAGCCGTACTCGTGCTTCCTTCCAGCACCGTCAACCGCGCTGACTGAGCAGGTCTTCCAGCAGTGCGGTGAACTCGTCGGGACGTGCCGGTGTGAAGGCGGGACGGGGCCAGGTTCCCGGGACGTCCAGCGTGATCAACGTCGACTTGAACGGCCTGCTCACGTCCAGCGGCAGCCAGCGGCGCAAGTCCGAGCTGCCCCAGACCCAAAACCGCTGCGCGAACAGGCCCAGTTTCTCGGATTTATACCCACGGATGGTGCCAAGGGCGATGACCTTCGAAGTACCCGAAGGAAAGTGATAGCGCCGCAACGTGATCGCGGCGCGGTCCAGCTGAACCAGGCCATCGTCATACGACTGGCCGTAAGTCTCGTTCACGCCCGGCAACTCCGCAGTTGGTGGCCCCGCGCTGTCAGGCAGTGTCCGTCGTCCAATCGCCACTGCCACCCGTGCAGGTTGCAGGTCAACGTATTGCCCTCAACCACACCGAATTTCGAGAGATCAGCCTTCAAATGCGGGCAGCGACGCTGAATCTCCCAGCCGG
Source organism: Mycobacterium sp. (assembly GCA_035505695.1). Taxonomy (GTDB): domain Bacteria; phylum Actinomycetota; class Actinomycetes; order Mycobacteriales; family Mycobacteriaceae; genus Mycobacterium. The sequence continues at coordinate 71,700 of DATJQO010000052.1, read as the reverse complement.
CCAGCGTGATCGACGCCGAATCGTCGTGTGTCTCGGCGAACCACCCATCGGCATAAGCGATCCGCTCGTCGGTCAGGCACTTGAAGAACGTGTACAGGTATTCGTTGTAACCGCCGACTCGCCATGCCTTGAAACGCGTGGACAAGAAGATGGTATTCACCCAGTCAGGTTCGTGATCGCGTAGCACCGTGCGCACCAACTCCGGCGCTATGGTGAACCCGTAACGAACCTTTTCGTCCGGGATCCGTTCCCGGACGGCGCGCTTCGGGAAGTCCAAAATGATTGTCTCAGAACCGATTACCAGCTCCACGGGGTAGCCGATCCCGTCGCAGATCTCGTCGCTTTGCGACATGATGGGCTCGAACAGCGCACGCAGCGGCTCCAGCAACGGCGCCCCCTTCGCCGGAGCCCAGCTGGCCCGCTCCGCGGCGACGACGGGCGCCATCCGCTCGGCATATTCGGCGATGTAGGCTGACTTGCCGGTGGTGAAGATGGCCTCGACTTGCTCGGTGGGCACCGGATGGGTCAGCGAATTCAGGGTTGCCCCGGTGAAGTCGGCAGTGGACCCGGGGATCATCAACAACCCGGTGTGGTTACCGTTGCGGCGCATCTGATCCAAGAACACTGTTTGATCGGGGAAGATGTTGGCCGGGTCGGTGTGGTCGTCGTTGAGGTGACGCAACTCGGGGTCCAAAAAGCAGGGCGGGCCGGCCGACGGTATCACCCAACTGGCCCCCACTTGGGCGATGTACTGCCGGGCGCGGTCCATCTGGCGTTGCCGTTTCTGGACGCCGAACGACTGCTTGGCCCGGGCCGGCATGTCGTAGACCATCGGGTACCAGATCGCCCCGGAGTACTGCAGCATGTGCACATCGACGTGCCCGAACGCGGCTGAGAGCACGTCCAAATCGACGGGCCGTGCATCGTTCATGTTGAAAATGGTTGTGGTGCCATCAGATACAGCGAGCGCTGAATCGCCGATCGGCCCGTCGGCAGGCGCCCGCAGGGCGATGATCATGACGTCAAGGTCGCCCTTGGGCCCACTGATCCGGTGCTTGAGCGAGTTGCCGGTCTCGAAGAACCGGTGAAAGCCCAGCTTCTGCAGCTCATTTCGCAAGTCGGGCACCGGGAAGTCGGGCAGCAGCACCACGGCGTCTTTGTTGACGTGCTCGGCCAGGTTCTTCGGGTCGAAGTGGTCTTTGTGCAAGTGCGACACGTACAGGTAATCGCAGTCGCCCAGACTGTCCCAGTCCAGCCCGCTGTTGTCCGGGAACGGGAACCAGGACGCGAAGTAGGCCGGATTGACCCAGGGGTCGCAGAGGATGCGGCCCGCCTGGGTCTCGAGCAGAAATCCGGCGTGGCCAATGCTGGTGACCTGCACAAATACCTTCCAGTGCGATTTGGGAGAAACGGTTTTTCAGCCCCCGAGCTTAGCGCGAGGCGCCATCTTCGGCGTGCCATAACCGCCGGTAGTAGTCGATGCGCGGCGGGTCCGGCTCGACGCCGTAGGCGGCTTAGAACTGCCGTTCCCACTCTCGGCCCGGATAGTTCCAGCCCAGCGACAGGGTCGCCACCGCGAGGTCGGCCCATCGATCGGCCACACCGAGTTGCTCGAGGTCGACATGCCCGCAGCAGCGGCCGTCGTCATCGATCACCGTGTTCGGTGAGCAGGAGTCGCCGTGGCAGACCGCGAGCCGGTCGACCGGCGGCGGGCGGCCGAGTCGTGACCGTTGGGCCGGGGTCAACGTCGACAGTCGCTCGGTCGCCGACCAGTGGAAAGGGAATGACCGCACCGGCAGCCGGTCGTGCAACATGCGCAGGCCCGCACCGATGGCGCGCACGGCGACCGCGGGGCCGCCAGCCACCATGGATGCACCGCCGACAGGCCGGGCAGCCCGCGGGTGTGCAGCCATGCACGGTCCCCGTCCACACCCACCCCCAGAACCTGCGGCACCGCCAGGTAGGAAGCCGCCCATCGCAGGCGCCACGCTTCACCACCGAACCGGGCGCTGTGCGCCTGGGCCACCTTGATGAACTCAGCCCCGGACATGCCGGGGCCGGCAGAGCCGATCCGGAAGGTCACGCCGCCGTCGTCGTTCACCCAGACCGCCCGCACCGGCCTGCCGGCCGCGAGCCGGCGGACGACGGCAGGCAGCGGGGTCGGGGACGACGGGAAGGACAACGGCAGCCTCTTTCCGGCACTTCAGTCGGCTCACAGCCGGGACCACTAGGCTGAACTGCTGTGGAACCGGTATACGGGACTGTCATTCAGCTTGCCCGGCTGGTCTGGCGCCTGCAGGGGCTGAAGATCACTGTCATAGGTGTGGAGAACTTACCGAAAAGCGGTGGCGCGGTCCTCGCGATCAACCACACCGGTTACCTCGACTTCACCTTCGCGGGTTTACCCGCCTACAAGCAGGGCCTGGGGCGCAAGGTGCGGTTCATGGCCAAGCAGGAGGTCTTCGACAGCAAGCTCACCGGGCCGATTATGCGCAGCTTGCGGCACATATCGGTAAACCGGCAGGACGGGGCCGCATCTTATGAAGCCGCCGTCCGGAACCTGAAGGACGGTGAGCTGGTCGGCGTCTACCCCGAAGCCACCATCAGCCGCAGCTTCGAGATCAAGGAATTCAAGTCGGGGGCCGCCCGCATGGCGGTCGAAGCCGGGGTGCCGATCGTTCCGGTGATCGTCTGGGGCGCGCAGCGGATCTCGACCAAGGGGCACCCGAAAAAGCTCTTCCGTCCGAAGGTGCCGGTGATGGTGCTCGTCGGCGAACCGATCCAACCAACGCTGGGTACGGCCGAATTGAACACATTGCTGCACGCACGGATGCAGCATTTGTTGGAAACCGCGCAAGACATGTACGGGCCGCATCCGCCCGGCGAGTATTGGGTGCCGCGCCGGCTGGGCGGCGGCGCCCCTTCCCTGGCCGAAGCGGCCCGGCTGGATGCCGAAGAGGCAGCAGCGCGAGCGGCTCGCCGCGCCCAGGCCGCAGGGGCGCCGGAGCAGTGATCGATGGTGGAGCCGACTTTTCGCGCACTTGAAATACTGGCCCGACTGGTGGTCCTGGCCACCCGGACGCAGATCACCTACCACGGCGAACAGAACATTCCCGAGCGGGGTGGCGCCGTCATCGCGATCAACCACACCAGCTATGTCGACTTCTTGCCGGCCGCGCTCGCCGTGTATCGCGGGCACCGTCGGCTGAGGTTCATGATCAAAGCCGAGATGCAGCGGGTGAAGGTGGTCAATTTCCTGATCAAGCACACTCGCACCATTCCGGTGGACCGCCGGGCGGGGGCGGATTCCTACGCGGTCGCCGTGCAACGGCTGCGCGAGGGCGAGCTAGTGGGCGTCTATCCGGAAGCGACCATCAGCCGCAGCTTCGAGCTGAAGGAATTCAAGACCGGCGCCGCCCGCATGGCCGTGGAGGCGGAGGTCCCTATCGTGCCGCTGATCGTCTGGGGTGCACAGCGGATCTGGACCAAGGATCATCCGCGGAATTTAGGGCGCACTAAGGTGCCCATTACAGTGCACGTGGGTGCGCCGTTGCACCCGGCAGAAGACATCCCGCAGACCGACGCCGCGCTGCGCGAGTCGATGACCACGCTGCTGCACGATGCGCAGCAGCGCTATCCGCACCCGGCCGGTGCATATTGGGTGCCGCACCGGCTAGGCGGCGGGGCACCGACCCTGGCGGAGGCCGCCCAGCGGGAAGCCGCCGAAGCCGCGGCCAGGGCCGCGGGCCGTACCCCGCGCCAGTCTGGGTAGCCGAAGGAGAAGACATGGCTGAGCCGTTCTACCGGTTGGGGGAGTGGATCGTCCCGCCGATGGTCGCGATGCAGGGGACCAAGTTCACCTATCACGGCCTGGAGAACATTCCCCAGCGCGGCGGTGCCTTGCTGGCCCAGAACCACACCAGCTACCTGGACTGGCTGCCCTCCCTGATGGCCGTGCGCGAACGCGGCCGCCGCATGTACTTCATGATCAAGGCGGAAATGGCCGATGTGAAGGCGGTCAACTACGTCATCAAGCACGCCAGGCTGATCCCAGTGGATCGGCGGAATGGACACGACGCGTTCGACGTGGCGGTGCAGCTGATGCGGGAGGGCAAGCTCATCGGGATGCACCCCGAAGCCACCATCAGCCGTAGCTTCGAACTCCGGGAATTCAAGACCGGGGCCGCGCGAATGGCGCTGGCGGCGCAGGTACCGATTGTTCCGGTGATCGTGTGGGTGCCCATCGGATTTGGCCCAAAGATCACCCAAAGAAGGTGTTCCGTAACAAGGTCCCGATCACCGTGGCCGCTGGGCGGCCGCTGCCGCCGCGCGGCACCGCCGAGCAGCTCAACGTGGCGCTACGGGAAGCAATGAACACGCTGCTGTACCGGATCCGGGGGAGTATCCGCATCCGCAAGGCGAATTCTGGGCGCCCCGCCGGCTGGGCGGCGGCGCGCCCACCCAGGACGATTCCCGGGCGCTCCGCTTGTCGGAGTTGCAGGCACGAATGCAGCAATACGGAACCGACGGGGTGACCCGACCGGGGCAGATCCAAAGTGGATTGCATTGACACCGACTAGCGCGAAGGCGGAATCGTCCCCATGACGCCAAAGTGACCCAGCCCGCGCTCATCGCCTGCGATGTCGACGGCACCCTGTTCGACGACAACGAAACCATCACCCCGCGCACCCGCGACGCCATCCGCGCCGCCGTCGTCGCCGGTGCCACCTTCGTCGTGGCGACCGGCCGCCCGCCACGCTGGATCCGCCCCGTCGTCGACGCGCTCGGATTCGCGCCGATTGCGGTGTGCGCCAACGGTGCCGTCATCTACGACTCCGCCACCGACCGGGTGGTGTCGGCGCGCACCCTGCCCGTCGACACCCTGGCCGAACTGGCGGAGTTGGCGACGCGCGTCATCCCGGGCGCGGGGCTGGCGGTGGAGCGAATCGGCGAACGCGCCCACGACACGGCGACTCCGCAGTTCATCAGTTCGCCCGGCTACGAGCACGCCTGGCTGAACCCGGATAACACCGAGGTGTCGATCCAAGACCTGCTCAGCGCCCCGGCGATCAAGCTGCTGATCCGCCGGACCGGCGCCCGCAGCGCCGACATGGCCGCCGAACTGGCCAAGCACATCGGCATCGAGGGAGATATCACCTACTCAACCAACAACGGACTGGTGGAGATCGTGCCGTTGGGCATCAGCAAGGCCACTGGGGTGGACGAGATCGCCAGACCGTTGGAGATCGCCCGCGACGAGGTGGTGGCGTTCGGCGACATGCCCAACGACTTACCGATGCTGCGGTGGGCCGGCCACGGCGTGGCGATGGGTAACGCCCACCCCGACGTGCTGGCCGCCGCCGATGAGGTCACCGCCCCCAACAGTGACGATGGGGTGGGGCGGGTGCTGGAACGTTGGTGGCTTTGATGGGGCCTGACTAGGTGGCGGCCGGGTGAGTGGGCAGCGAGAAATGTTCGGGCGGCACAGTGGGTCCGCTCGGGGATTGTGTCGACAGTGGCGTGGTGATTCCGTCCACCACCTCGGTGACATTCCCGGTCAGCCGCTCGTAGTTCAAGGTTCCGTGCTGGAAGTTCTGCGTAATCTGAAGTGGCTCTCGAATTTCGGCGCTGGTCGGCAATCCGAGCGGGCCACGTTCGTAGCTCAGCGACGCCCAGGCGTCATAGATCGCGCCGGTCACCGGTTGGGCGCCGGTTTCGGGTGACCAGTACATCGCGCCCTTGGCGAAGGTGACATAGCGGGCATCGCCTTCGGCGCTGTCCTCCGGCGAGGTCGGCGCGCCCAGCACGCTGTTCATCCCGCCGATCGCCTGCCAGTGCTCGTAAATCGCCCCGCCCTGCAGCGCTTTGATCAACTCTTCCGGGGGATCGTTGAAATGTGATGCGACATCCCGTATTTCATCCATCAACGCGTACGCGGCGTTGCCCGGGCAATCGGTATTTCCGACGTCGCGGTGGGTGAAGATGGTTGGCAGCGTCGCGATAGCGCCGGCCGGGTAGGTGGTGTAGTGGCTACCGGCTGATTCCAATGCCACGGTTCCCTTCGGGTCGACACCGTCCATGCCGAGCCGCCAGCCGAGCAAGCGGCCCACCGTGCGCAGCTGGATCGGGGTAGGCGGTACGTCGTCGAAGTTGCCGATCATCGCCACACCCCACGTGTTGCGGTTGAATCCGCCAGTGTGGAAAGCCTCGACCGCTTTGGTGAGTCCACCCGCGCTGCCCTCGAACACCTGGCCGTATTTGTCGACCAGCGCGTTGTAGGCGATGTCGCACCAGCCCAGGGTCTTGCTGTGGTAGGTGTGGATGGCTTTGACGATCCCGGCCGATTCCAGGGGGGAGTAGTCGTTACTGCCGGCGGTGTGGTGGATGACCGCGGCGCGAATCCCGTTGTCGTACTGCGGGCTACCGCATCGTAGCGACTCGTCGGCACCCCACTCCGCTCGGCTGATGATGGCCGGAGCCTGGCCCGGCATCAACACCCCGGAGGGCGGCGTCCACTGCTTTTTCGGCGGCGCCTGCGGCGGCGAAATGAGGATGGCCGAGATGTTTTGCCCGAAGGGTTGTTCCTTGGACGCCGGCTTGTATCCCAAACCGTTTCTGTCCGGTGGGTCTCTCGGCGGCCCCGGAGGTGCCCCCAGCGTCAGCGGCGCGTCTATCGGGCGGGTGACCGCGATCTGGACGGTCGTGGTGGTGCCGACGAAGACCGGGTCGGTACCGCGTGGACCCTCGACTGATCCGGCGGGGTGGGGGGAGCCGTCGTCGCCCCCCGACGCGGCATCGGGGGCCGCGGTTTCGTATTCGGTCTGATACCAGGGCCCCCAGGAGCCGTCGGGGCGTTTTGCGCGCACCCGCGTCGACGTGCCGGCCAGGTCACCGGTGAGCGCAATCAGTGAAAACGGCTTGTCCTGGCTGATCTCGCGTACCGTGACACCGCCTCCCAGTCCGACTAGCGGCTGCTCAACCAGTTGCGTGTCGTGCACCGGCGGTGGGCTGGTGGTGCTGGGACGGTGTGTCGTGTCCGCCACCCAGGAAACGATGACGACGGTCGCCGCGGTCGCGGTGAGCAACGTCGTCGGCGAACGACGAGTACGAGACACCAGGCGATGTTACTTGTGTTTCTAGTGTTATTAATGAGGCGACACGAGATCGGCGGGGCGGAATTCCCGGGAAACCGTTCGACGGCACCGCAGAGTGGGTTGCATGACTCTGCGGTGCCGTCTGGTGGCGGGTTCCCGAAGCTCTAGACGGGGGGCAGCACCGGTGCAGATGCCGCCGGAAGCGCACCGGCAGCGGCGGGCAGGGCGCCTGCGGCACCCGGCAGCGCACCCGCGGCGCCGGGCAGCGCACCGGCAGCACCGGGCAGCGCCGCCGCCCCCGGCAGTGCACCCGCGGCAGCCGGCGCACCTGCGGCGCCGTGCTGGACGCCCTGCATGATCGCGGGCATCACCAGGCCCTTGAGCAGGTCGATGGCCTGCCCGGCGCCCAGCTGGTTGGCGGCCTGCATCACATCGTTGACCAGCCCGCCGCCACCACCAGAGTTCCCGCTGCCACTGCCCAGGCCGGTACCGCCGCCAATCGGCGAAGCGCCGCCGAGTGTCGACGGATCCCCGATGATCGGGTAGGTGCCGTCAGCGCCCGGGTCTAATCCGGTCGGCGTGGTGATCGGCACTTCACTGGGAGCTACTGCCGGACTGGCCACTCCCGGAGCGATCCCGGCCGGACTGGTCAGCCCCGGGTTGGAAAGGGCTGGGTTGAGCCCGGCGCCCGGGGTCGTCACCCCGGCGCCCGGGGTCGCGGCGCCCGCGCCGGGTGTGGTCGGCAACGCGCCGGGGGCGGTGAGCCCGGGCGTGGTGGGCGCCAGACCGGGGCTGGTCAGAGCCGGATTCGTCAGGCCGGGGCTGGTCAAGCCCGGGCTCGTCAAGCCGGGACTGGTCAAACCGGGGCTCGTCAGGCCCGGAATCCCGAGACCGGGAGTGCCCAGGCCGGGACTGGTCAGGCCGGGCGTGCTGGTCGCACCCCCGCCCAGGGCAGGCACCGGGGGCAAGTTGATCCCGAATTGTGAAAGTCCCTGCGACAGCGCGCCGATCAGCTCACTGGGCAGGTCGGCAATCTGCGCCGCCTGCTTGAACTCGTGGTGCTCGGGCGGCTTGTTGCCCGCCGTCGATTCGTAGACCAGGAAGTATGCGCAAGGACTCGCCACTGCCAGGGCGGCAACCGCGCTCATGGCTGTCGAAAGCTTGCGTCGGCGTCGGTTCGGCACGGAAGTCTCCTCATATCTGGACAACTAAATTCGCACTGCGTTGTGTCGGCGTGTCCTGCCCGTCCTGTCCGGCATGAACCACACAGAGTTGATGGTACGAGTGAGAACATTGTTGCTAGAGTGGTGATATTGAATCGTGAGGCAATTGCGACCTCGCCGGTAATCTGATGAGCACCCGGGCTGTAGTTGTCTGCTGAACGAACAACTCCGACTTCCCAGCCTCGCCAAATGGGTTAGGCCCGCGCGTTCAGATACCCTAAGCAACCGATGACCGCTCGTTTCGACCTTTTCGTCGTCGGCTCCGGATTTTTCGGCCTGACCATTGCCGAGCGCGTGGCTACCCAACTCGGCAAGCGCGTGCTCGTGGTGGAACGCCGCCCGCACATCGGTGGCAACGCATACTCGGAGGCCGAGCCGCAGACCGGCATCGAGGTACACAAGTACGGCGCCCACCTGTTCCACACCTCCAACAAGCGGGTCTGGGACTACGTGCGGCAGTTCACCGACTTCACCGATTACCGGCATCGGGTGTTCGCGATGCACAACGGGCAGGCCTACCAATTCCCGATGGGACTCGGACTGGTCTCGCAGTTCTTCGGCAGGTACTTCACCCCGGACGAAGCGCGCCGGCTGATCGCCGAGCAAGCCGCGGAGATCAACACCGAAGACGCACAAAACCTCGAGGAGAAGGCCATCTCGCTGATCGGGCGACCGCTCTACGAGGCGTTCGTCAAGGGCTACACCGCCAAGCAGTGGCAGACCGATCCCAAAGAGCTGCCCGCATCCAACATCACCCGGCTGCCGGTGCGCTACACCTTCGACAACCGCTACTTCAGTGACACCTACGAGGGCCTGCCGGTGCACGGTTACACGGCATGGTTACACAACATGGCCGCCGACGACCGTGTCGAGGTCAGGCTGAACACCGACTGGTTCGATGTCCGCGACCAATTGCGCGCCGACAGTCCCGAAGCGCCGGTCATCTACACCGGCCCGCTGGACCGCTACTTCGACTACGCCGACGGTCGGCTGGGCTGGCGCACCCTCGACTTCGAGGTCGAAGTGCTACCCATCGGAGATTTCCAGGGCACGCCGGTGATGAACTACAACGATCTCGACGTCCCTTACACCCGCATCCACGAATTCCGCCACTTTCATCTCGAGCGGGACTACCCGAGCGACAAGACCGTGATCATGCGGGAGTACTCCAGGTTCGCCGAAGACGACGATGAGCCGTACTATCCGATCAACACCGAGGCCGACCGTGCCCTGCTGGCCGCCTACCGAGCCAGGGCGAAGGCCGAAACCGCGTCCTCGAAAGTACTTTTCGGCGGGCGGCTCGGCACCTACCAGTATCTGGATATGCATATGGCCATTGCCAGCGCACTGAACATGTACGACAACGTCCTCGCGCCGCACCTGCGCGACGGCGCACCGCTTATCGAACAAGAAGGCGCCGCTCGATGACTGCCGTGAGCCTGTTGGCCCGAATAATCCTGCCGCGTCCCGGTGAGCCCCTCGACGTGCGCAAGCTGTACCTGGAGGAGTCGACCACCAACGCCCGGCGCGCGCATGCGACCAGCCGGACCTCGGTGCAGATCGGCGCCGAATCCGAGGTGTCGTTCGCCACGTACTTCAACGCCTTCCCGGCCAGCTATTGGCGTCGCTGGACCACGCTTGCGTCGGTGGTCTTGCGCGTCGCGCTGACCGGCTCGGGACGGGTGGACGTCTACCGCACCAAGGCCACCGGCGCGCGCATCTTCGTCGAGGGCCGCCAGTTCGGCGGCACCGAAGATCAGCCCCAAGTGCTTGAAATCGAGGTCGCATTACGGCCGTTCGAAGACGGCGGCTGGATTTGGTTCGATATCACCACCGACACCAAGGTCACCCTGCTCAGCGGCGGCTGGTACGCGACCGAGCCGGCCCCGGGCAAAGCCAACATCGCCGTCGGCATTCCCACCTTCAACCGGCCGGCGGACTGCGCCAACGCGCTGGCCGATCTCACCGCAGATCCCTTGGTGGATGAGGTGATCGGGGCGGTGATCGTGCCCGACCAGGGCCTCCGCAAGGTGCGTGATCACCCCGACTTCCCCGCCGCGGCCGCCCGGTTGGGGAATCGGCTCTCCATCCACGACCAGCCCAACCTCGGCGGTTCCGGCGGCTACAGCAGAGTGATGTACGAGGCGCTGAAAAACACCGACTGCCAACAGATCCTGTTCATGGACGACGACATCCGCATCGAGCCGGACTCGATCTTGCGGGTGTTGGCGATGCACCGCTTCGCCAAGAGCCCAATGCTTGTCGGTGGCCAGATGCTCAACCTCCAGGAGCCGTCGCACCTGCACATCATGGGTGAAATCGTGGATCGTGCGAACTTCATGTGGACCGCCGCACCACACGCCGAGTACGACCACGACTTCGCCGAATTTCCGTTGAACGACAACAACACTCGCAGCAAGCTGCTGCACCGCCGCATCGATGTCGACTACAACGGCTGGTGGACGTGCATGATCCCGCGCCAGGTCGCCGAAGAACTGGGACAGCCGTTGCCGCTGTTCATCAAATGGGACGACGCCGACTACGGCCTGCGGGCGGCTGAACACGGGTATCCCACCGTCACCCTGCCCGGCGCGGCGATCTGGCACATGGCCTGGAGCGACAAGGATGACGCCATCGACTGGCAGGCCTACTTCCATCTGCGCAACCGCCTGGTGGTGGCGGCGATGCACTGGGACGGCGACGTCACCGGGCTGATCCGCAGCCACCTGAAGGCAACGATGAAACACCTTGCGTGCCTTGAATATTCGACCGTGGCGATTCAGAACAAAGCCATCGACGACTTCCTCGCCGGTCCGGAGCACATCTTCTCGATTCTGGAATCGGCCCTGCCCGAAGTGCACCGCATCCGCAACGAATACTCCGACGCGGTGGTGCTCCCCGCCGCGAGCGAATTGCCGCCGCCGTTGCGGAGGAGCAAGGCGATGAAGCCGCCGGTGAACCCGGTCTCGATCGGTTACCGGCTGGCGCGCGGGATATTGCACAATGCGACCGCCGCCGACCCGGCTCACCACCAGCGCCCGGAGTACAACGTGGCGACCCAGGACGCCCGCTGGTTCCGGCTGTGCACGGTGGACGGCGTCACCGTGACCACGGCCGACGGCTGCGGCGTGGTCTACCGGCAGCGCGATCGGCGCAAGATGTTCCGGCTGTTGTTCACCTCGCTGCGCCGGCAGCGCCGGCTGGCCAGCCGGTTCGACGAGATGCGCAGAACGTATCGCGGCGCGCTGCCCGTGCTGTCCAGCAAGCAGAAATGGGAGACGGCGTTGTTACCGGCACACGCCGAACCAGAGCATGCCTGAATCGGCACCCCCGCGCGGCGAAGTAGCTGCGCTGGTAGCCGTTCAGTCAGCCTTGTCCGACCGGCCCGGTGTACTGAGTGCGGCGCGCGCACTATCCCACTTCGGTGAGCACAGCATCGGCTGGGTGGTGGTGGCACTGCTCGGTGCGGTGTTGATGCCCAGGCGACGCGGGGATTGGTTGCTGGCCGGGGCCGGGGCGTTCGTCGCGCATGCCGCCGCCGTCCTAGTCAAGCGGCTGGTGCGGCGCAAACGGCCGCATCATCCGGCCGTCGTGGTCAACGTCGGCACGCCGAGCCAGTTGAGTTTTCCGTCCGCGCACGCCACCTCCACCACGGCCGCCGCCATCCTGATGGGCCGGGCCATCGGTCTGCCCGGCGCAGTGTGCGCCGCGGTCCTGGTGCCCCCCATGGCGTTGTCGCGGGTGTTGCTGGGGGTGCACTATCCCAGCGACGTGGCCTGCGGCATTGCCCTCGGCGTCGTCTTCGCACGGATCGTGGCCCGAGCACGGAAGGTGTGGCCGAATGAGTGAGGACGTGGTGACCGGGTCATCGGGCAAGACCGGGTCGTCGGGCAACTTGATCGTCGGGGTGGTCAAGGCGATGCGCCCGCGGCAGTGGGTCAAAAACGTGATCGTGCTGGCCGCGCCGCTGGCCGCGCTGGGCGGCCCGGTCCGTTACGACTATGCCGAGGTGCTCACCAAGGTGGGCGTGGCCTTCGTGGTGTTCTGCCTGGCGGCCTCGTCGATCTACCTGGTCAACGACGTGCGCGATGTCGACGCCGACCGCGAGCACCCCACCAAGAGGCACCGCCCGATCGCGTCCGGCGTGGTGCCCGAATGGCTGGCCTACACCCTCTCAGCGGTGCTGGGAGTGGCTTCGCTGGCGATCTCCTGGCTGCTGACCCCAAACCTGGCGCTGGTGATGGCCGTCTACATCGCCATGCAGCTCGCATACTGCTTCGGCCTCAAGCACCAAGCGGTGATGGATATCTGCATAGTGTCGTCGGCGTATCTGCTGCGGGCCATCGCAGGCGGCGTGGCCGCCAATATCCCTCTGTCGCAATGGTTTCTGCTGACGGCGGCGTTCGCGTCGCTGTTCATGGTGGCCGGCAAGCGCTACGCCGAACTGCAAGTCGCCGAGCGCACCGGCGCGGCGATCCGCAAATCGCTGGAAAGCTACACCAGCACCTACCTGCGATTCGTCTGGACGATGTCGGCCACAGCGGTGGTGATGTGCTACGGGCTGTGGGCCTTCGAGCGTGACCGCCACTCGGGATCCTGGTTTGCGGTGTCCATGGTGCCGTTCACGATTGCGATCCTGCGCTACGCCGTGGACGTGGACGGCGGGCTGGCCGGGGAACCGGAAGACATCGCGCTGCGCGACCGGGTGTTGCAGCTGCTGTTCCTGGCGTGGATCGCAACACTAGGAGCCGCCGTTGCCTTCGGCTAGCCCCCCACTGGAGGCCCTCAAAGCGCAAATGATGCGCCGGCGGCCGGTGATCACGCGGTTGGGCTGGCCGATATTCCCGTACACCACCCTGGTCCGCGTCAGCCTGTGGGTCAGCGTGGCGGTGGTGGCGATGCTGTTCGCATGGGGTGCTTGGCAGCGACGCTGGATCGCCGACGACGGACTGATCGTGTTGCGCACGGTCCGAAACCTGTTGACGGGCAACGGTCCCGTTTTCAATCAGGGCGAGCGGGTCGAGGCCAACACCTCCACAGCGTGGACCTATCTGATGTATGCCGGTAGCTGGGTGGCCGGCCCGATGCGCATGGAGTATGTGGCGCTGGCGCTGGCGCTCATGCTGTCGGTGCTGGGCGTGGGGCTGCTCATGTTGGGTGCCGGCCGCTTGTATGGCCCCAGCCTGCGGGGCCGCAAGGCGATCATGTTGCCCGCCGGCGCGTTGGTCTACATCGCGCTGCCACCGGCGCGCGACTTCGCCACCTCCGGCCTGGAGAGCGGGTTGACGCTGGCCTACCTCGGGCTGCTGTCGTGGATGATGGTCTGCTGGGGGCAGCCGGTGCGGAACCGGCCGGATAACAGATTCTTCGTCGGTGCGCTGGCGTTCGTCGCCGGGTTCAGCGTCATGGTCCGCCCCGAACTGGCGCTGATGGGCGGCTTGGCCCTGATCATGATGTTGATCGCCGCGCGCACCTGGCGCCGGCGCGCACTGATTGTCGTCGCCGGGGGGTTGGTGCCGGTCGCTTACCAGATTTTCCGGATGGGCTACTACGGCCTGTTAGTACCCGGCACCGCTTTGGCTAAAGACGCGGCCGGTGACAAGTGGTCTCAGGGCATGATCTATCTGGCGAACTTCAATGCGCCTTACGCGGTGTGGGTGCCGGTGGTCCTGCTGGTGCCGCTCGGCGTGCTGCTGCTGGCCGCACGCCGCCGGCCGTCGTTTCTGCGCCCGGCGCTGGCACCCAACTACGGCCGGGTGGCCCGGGCGGTGCAAAGCCCGCCGGCGGTGGTGGCCTTCGTACTGGTGAGCGGGCTGCTGCAGGCGCTCTATTGGATCCGGCAAGGCGGCGACTTCATGCACGGCCGGGTGCTGCTGGCGCCCCTATTCTGCTTGCTGGCTCCGGTGGCCGTCATCCCGGTGCCGATCCCGGACGGCCAGGATTATTCACGGGAGACCGGCAATTGGGTGGCCGGTGCGGCCAGCCTGCTCTGGCTTGGCGTGGCGGGTTGGTCGCTGTGGGCAGCAAACTCACCCGGGATGGGCGACGACGCCACCCATGTCACCTACTCCGGGATCGTCGACGAGCGCCGCTTCTACGCACAGGCCACTGGGCACGCACATCCGCTGACTGCAGCCGACTACCTGGGCTATCCGAGGATGGCGGCGATCTTGGTGGCGCTCGACAACACCCCGGAAGGGGCACTATTGCTGCCGTCCGGCAACTACACCCAGTGGGATCTGGTACCGATGGCCAAACCGCCCCAAAAGCCGCAACACGCAGTGTTTTTCACCAACCTCGGCATGGTTGGCATGAACGTCGGGCTGGACGTCAGGGTGATCGACCAGATCGGACTGGCAAATCCACTGGCGCAGCACACCGAACGGTTGAAGCACGGCCGGATTGGGCATGACAAAAACCTCTTCCCGGACTGGGTGATCGCCGACGGGCCGTGGGTGAAGGTGTACCCGGGCGTTCCGGCCTACTTGGATGTGAACTGGATCGCACAGGCGGTCGCGGCCCTGCAATGCCCCGAGACACAGGCGGTGCTGTCCTCCGTGCGCGCGCCGATGGGCCTGCATCGATTCGTCTCCAACTTCCTGCATGCCTTCGAATTCACGCAGTACCAGATCGATCGAGTTCCGCTTTACGAGCTCGCCCGCTGCGGGCTTCCCGTGCCCGAGACGATCCCGCCACCACCGCGCGAGTAAGGGCTCGGCAGAAGAATTTTTCGACAGATCTCAAATCAATCACGGCGCGCGGTTTGCGAAATATTGACAGCAACATCACATTTAGGCCCTCACCAGCTGACAGTGACGGTCAAGCACATGCGCAAACGGGCTTTTTTGGGCACATGTCTAATCTGAAAACCGCTGGGTACGAGCGCCGATCGAAGCTTCGGGCCGGTGCCTCGATGCGACCGGATGGCGAAACGTGTGGTTGACTACACGGGCACTGCTGCGCCTGATCGTATGCAGACCGATCCAAATCGAGGATGAGCCCAATCGGTGGAATGCGCCGAAAGGCCGAAAGGATGAGGAAGCAAGGATGACGCTTGTCGACAGGTTTCGCGGCGCCGTGGCACGTACGCCGCGTCGGCTCTTGGTGGGGGTCGTTGGCGCGGCCCTACTCTCGAGCTTGATCGGCGCCGTGGGGGGCTCGGCGACCGCCGGGGCGTTCTCGCGCCCCGGTCTGCCGGTGGAGTACCTTCAGGTTCCCTCTGCTGGGATGGGCCGCGATATCAAGGTTCAGTTCCAAAGCGGTGGCGCCAACTCGCCGGCGTTGTACCTGCTCGACGGCTTGCGCGCGCAGGACGACTACAACGGCTGGGACATCAACACCCCGGCGTTCGAGTGGTACAACCAGTCCGGAATCTCGGTCGTCATGCCCGTCGGCGGCCAGTCCAGCTTCTACTCCGACTGGTACAAGCCCGCCTGCGGTAAGGCCGGCTGCACCACCTACAAGTGGGAGACCTTCCTGACCAGCGAGCTGCCGGCCTACCTGTCGGCGCAGAAGCAGGTCAAGCCGACCGGCAGCGCGGCCGTCGGTCTGTCGATGGCGGGGTCATCGGCGCTGATCCTGGCGGTCTACCACCCGAATCAGTTCGTCTACGCCGGCTCGCTGTCGGCGCTGCTCGACCCCTCACAGGGGATGGGCCCGTCGCTGATCGGCTTGGCCATGGGCGATGCCGGTGGCTACAAGGCGGCCGACATGTGGGGGCCGAAGGACGACCCGGCCTGGGCCCGCAACGACCCGTCGCTGCAAGTCGGCAAGCTGGTCGGCAACAACACCCGCATCTGGGTGTACTGCGGTAACGGCAAGCCGTCGGACCTCGGTAGCGACAACCTGCCCGCGAAGTTCCTCGAGGGCTTCGTGCGGACCAGCAACCTGAAGTTCCAGGAAGCCTATAACGCGGCCGGTGGCCACAACGCGGTGTGGAACTTCGACGCCAACGGCACCCACGACTGGCCCTACTGGGGCGCGCAGCTGCAGGCCATGAAGCCTGACCTGCAGGCCACGCTGGGTGCTACGCCGGGCGCCGGTCCGGCTACGGCCTCCAACGCCGGCTCCACTCAAGGCCAGGGCACCTAAACCGTTAGCAACGCGACTGGCGGCGGCGACCCTTCGGGGGCGTCGCCACCAGTCGTTGCACCCCGTGTGAGCTATTTCACTACCCTGTGCGACAGACTGGCACGGCGCTGGCTAGTGTGCCTGACAGCGACTAGACGATGGAGGGTAGACATGAGGGTCGTGCGGGGTATGTCGACGCTGCTGCAGATGGTCTGGGTGGCTGCGTTGTCGATCGGCTTGGTCGGCGCCGCGGTGACGGCCGGATCCGCAGGGAAAGCCCGGGCGGCGGGTTACGAAAGCCTGATGGTCCCCTCGGCAGCGATGGGCCGGGACATCCCGGTGGCGTTCCTGGGGGGCGGTCCGCATGCGGTCTATCTGCTGGACGCCTTCAATGCGGCCCCGGACGTCAGCAACTGGGTCACCGCCGGTAACGCGATGAACACGTTGGCCGGCAAGGGAATCTCGGTGGTGGCGCCGGCGAGCGGGGCGTTCAGCATGTACACCAACTGGGAGCAGGACGGCAGCAAGCAATGGGACACCTTCTTGTCCAACGAGCTGCCCAACTGGCTGGCCGCCAACAAGGGCCTGACACCCGGTGGCCACGCCGCCGTCGGCGCCTCTCAGGGTGGTTATGGCGCGATGGCGCTGGCGGCCTTCCATCCCGACCGCTTCGGCTTCGCCGGTTCGCTGTCCGGGTTCCTGTACCCGTCGAGCACCAACTACAATGGCGCGATCCTGGCCGGCCTGCAGCAGTTCGGCGGCATCGACGGCAACGGCATGTGGGGCGCCCCCCAGCTGGGCCGGTGGAAATGGCACGACCCCTACGTGCACGCCTCGCTGCTGGCGCAGAACAACACCCGGGTCTGGGTCTACAGCCCGACGAACATGGGCGGTGACGACGCCGCCATGATCGGCCAAGCGGGCGCGGCGATGGGCAGTTCCCGAGAGTTCTACCAGCAGTACCGCAGCGTCGGCGGGCACAACGGCCACTTCGACTTCCCCGCCGGTGGCGACAACGGCTGGGGCTCGTGGTCGGGGCAACTGGGCGCCATGTCCGGCGACATCGTCGGCGCCATTCGCTAGCGGCGATCGCAAGCGCGGCGCAGCCGGGCGAAGCGGGTCGCCGCCCACAGGATCTGACAGGCGGAGCCGGTACCGTGTAGGGCGTGCAGCAGAGCGCGGGACGGCCGCGTCGCTGCGACTCGCCCGCTCTGCCAGCAGGAGACCATGCCTACCAGCGCCCGGCGTAACCGCCATCGAACCCTCGCCTGGATCGCCGCCCTGGCGGTTGCCGGCGTGGTTTTGTTGGTCATCGTGGCCGCGGTCGTCCTGCTGCGCAGCCGCCCGTCGCCGCCGGCCGCGGTGCCGCCCGGCGTCCTGCCGCCGTCGTCGACGACCACCCATCCGCACAAGCCACGGCCCGCCTCTCAAGACGCGTCCTGCCCCGACGTCCAATTGATCAACGTTCCGGGTACCTGGGAGTCGGCCCCACAGGATGATCCGCTCAACCCGATGCAGTTTCCGAACGCGTTGCTGCACAAGGTGACCGCGACGGTCAGCCAGCAGTTTCCATCCTCGCGCGTGCAGACGTACACCACTCCCTACACCGCGCAGTTCCACAACCCGCTGAGCGGCGACACGCAGATGTCCTACAACGAAAGCCGGGCCGAAGGCACTCGCGCGACGGTGCAGTCCATGACGGACATGAACAACAAGTGCCCGTTGACCAGCTACGTGCTGATGGGCTTCTCCCAGGGCGCGGTGATCGCCGGCGACATCGCCAGTGATATCGGTAACGGCCGCGGACCTGTCGACGACGACCTGGTACTCGGTCTGACCCTGATCGCCGACGGTCGTCGCCAGCCCGGGGTGGGTAACGACATCGGACCCAACCCGCCGGGGGAGGGCGCCGAGGTGACCTTGCACGAGGTGCCCGTACTGTCCGGGCTGGGGTTGACGATGACCGGTGCCCGGCCGGGTGGCTTCGGCGCGCTGAACGACAAGACCAACGAAATCTGCGCGCTGGGTGACCTCATCTGCGCCGCACCTCAAGAGGCGTTCAGTGTGGCTAATCTGCCGACCACGCTGAACACGCTGGCCGGCGGTGCCGGGCAACCGGTGCACGCGTTGTATGCCACGACGCAGTTCTGGAATCTGGACGGGGAGCCGGCGACCGATTGGACATTGAACTGGGTGCATGGACTGATCGCGAATGCGCCGCATCCGAAACATGGATGACCCGTAAAGAAGCCAGACGGCAGGACACAGCCGTTAGCTAGCCCGTTACCGGTGGCGATCAGCGGTACCTTGTGATTTGGTGTGCCGCGGGCCGCCGCTTAACATTAAGAGGAATTTAAGAGCTATCAGACTTTTGTTCCGGACCCGGTCCGGGTCGAAGCCGGCGTCGACCGGCGCTGCCCAAGGGTTTCGTGTGAGGACCGGTCCACGCGCAGGGGTATAACCGTCGGCGTAGCCGACTTAGAACGGAACAGTCGGCCTAGCCGACCTAGAAACTGTCGTGACAGGAGAGCGGAATGGCGTACCACAACCCGTTCATCGTGAATGGAAAGATCAGGTTCCCCGACAACACCCACCTGGTTCGTCACGTTGAGAAGTGGGCGAGGGTTCGCGGCGACAAGTTGGCCTATCGGTTCGTGGACTTTTCCACCGAACGCGATGGTGTGTACCGCGACATCTCATGGTCAGACTTCAGCGCTCGCAACCGCGCTGTGGGCGCCCGCCTGCAGCAGGTCACCCAGCCCGGTGATCGCATCGCCATCCTGTGCCCGCAGAACCTGGACTACCTGACTGCCTTCTTCGGCGCGCTGTATGCCGGCAGGATCGCGGTGCCCTTGTTCGACC
The DNA here is from genome assembly GCA_035505695.1 of Mycobacterium sp. Classification (GTDB taxonomy): domain Bacteria; phylum Actinomycetota; class Actinomycetes; order Mycobacteriales; family Mycobacteriaceae; genus Mycobacterium. The sequence continues at coordinate 52,451 of DATJQO010000052.1, read as the reverse complement.
CGGCCGAGCCCGGTCACGTCGGCCGTCTGCACGCGGTGCTCGACGACTGCACACCCTCAACGATCCTGACCACCACCGACGCCGCCGAAGGCGTCCGCAAGTTCATTCGCGCCCGCTCCGCCAAGGAGAGGCCCCGCGTGATCGCCGTCGACGCGGTGCCCAACGAGGTCTCCTCCACCTGGCAGGAACCGACCGCCGACGAAAACACCATCGCCTACCTGCAGTACACCTCCGGGTCCACCCGCGTCCCGACCGGCGTGCAGATCACCCATCTGAACCTGCCCACCAACGTGTTGCAGGTGCTCGTCGGCCTCGAAGGCAAGGAAGGCGACCGCGGTCTGTCCTGGTTGCCGTTCTTCCACGACATGGGCCTGATCACCGCCCTGCTGTCCCCGGTGCTCGGTCACAACTTCACCTTCATGACCCCCGCCGCGTTCGTGCGCCGCCCCGGCCGGTGGATCCGCGAAATGGCGCGCAAACCCGAGGACGCCCCGGATTGCGAGGTCTTCACCGTCGCGCCCAACTTCGCCTTCGAGCACGCCGCCGTGCGCGGGGTGCCCAAGGAAGGCGAGCCGCCGCTGGACCTCAGCAACGTCAAGGCGATCCTCAACGGCAGCGAGCCGGTGTCCCCGGCCTCGATGCGTAAGTTCTACGAAGCGTTTGCTCCCTACGGCCTGCGCGAGACGGCGGTCAAGCCGTCCTACGGTCTGGCTGAGGCGACGCTGTTCGTCTCCACCACACCCATGGACGAGGCGCCCACGGTCATCCACGTCGACCGCGACGAGCTCAACAATCAACGCTTCGTCGAGGTGCCCGCCGACGCGCCCAATGCCGTCGCCCAGGTTTCCGCCGGCGTCATCGGTGTCGACGAGTGGGCCGTCATCGTCGATCCCGACACGGCCACCGAGCTGCCCGACGGGCAGATCGGTGAGATCTGGCTGCACGGCAAGAACCTGGGCACCGGCTACTGGGGCAAGGAAGCAGAAACCAACGAGGTTTTCCGCAACATCCTCAAGTCGCGGATCAGCCAGTCGCACGCCGAGGGCGCCGCTGACGACGGGTTGTGGGTACGCACCGGTGACTACGGCACCTACTACAAGGGACACCTCTATATAGCGGGCCGCATCAAGGACCTGGTCATCATCGACGGCCGCAACCATTACCCACAGGACCTCGAGTACTCGGCGCAGGAAGCCAGCCGGGCTCTGCGCACCGGCTACGTCGCCGCGTTCTCGGTGCCGGCCAACCAGCTGCCCCAGATGGTGTTCGACAATCCGCACACCGGCCTCAAATACGACCCCGAGGACTCCTCGGAGCAGCTGGTGATCGTCGCCGAGCGTGCCCCCGGTACGCACAAGCTCGACTACCAGCCCATCGCCGACGACATCCGGGCGGCTATCGCCGTGCGCCACGGGGTGACCGTCCGCGACCTGCTGCTGGTGCAGGCCGGGACGATCCCGCGTACCTCCAGCGGCAAGATCGGGCGCCGCGCGTGCCGCGCCGCGTACCTCGACGGAAGCTTGCGCAGCGGCGTCGGGTCCCCGACCGCCTTCGCTGGCGCTAACGACTGAACCGGACACCATGGCTGACACAGAACCTGACACCAACACCCCCGTGGCGCAGGGGAACCTTCCAACCGAGAAGACCGAGATGCGCGCCGGCGACGATGCAGAACGGAGCGATGAGGTGGGGGTACCACTCGCTTGCGGGGGAGAGCGGCGCATAACAACCGTCCCCGAGATGCGGGAGTGGCTGCGCAACTGGGTGGGCAGGGCCGTCGGGAAGTCACCGGACGAGATCGACGAGTCGGTGCCGATGGTGGAACTGGGTTTGTCGTCGCGCGACGCCGTGGCGATGGCCGCCGACATCGAAGACATGACCGGTGTCACCCTGTCGGTCGCGGTGGCCTTTCAGCACCCCACCATCGAATCACTGGCCACTCGGATCATCGAGGGCGAACCGGAAACGGCCGATGACGGCATCGAAATCATGGACTGGTCGCGCAATGGCCCGGCCGAGCGGGTGGACATCGCCATCGTCGGTTTGTCGACCCGGCTGCCCGGCGACATGGACAGCCCCGAGGAAACATGGCAGGCGCTGCTGGAAGGCCGCGACGCCATCACCGATTTGCCCGAGGGCCGCTGGTCGGAATTCTTAGAAGAGCCGCGACTGGCCGAACGCATGGCGAAGGCACGCACCCGAGGGGGTTACCTCAAGGACATCAAGGGGTTCGACTCCGAGTTCTTCGCGGTGGCCAAGACCGAAGCGGACAACATCGACCCGCAGCAGCGGATGGCGCTGGAGCTGACCTGGGAGGCGCTCGAATACGCCCGCATCCCAGCGTCAAGCCTGCGCGGTAAGCCCGTCGGCGTCTTCGTGGGCGTCTCCAATAACGACTACAGCATGATGGCGGTGTCCGACCCGACCACCGCCCACCCGTACGCGATCACCGGTACCGCCACCTCGATCATTGCCAACCGGGTGTCCTATTTCTACGACTTCCGCGGGCCCTCGGTCGCTGTCGACACCGCCTGTTCGAGCTCATTGGTGGCGATCCACCAGGCCGTGCAGGCGCTGCGCAACCGCGAGGCCGACGTCGCGGTGGCCGGCGGCGTGAACGCGCTTATCACGCCCGCGGTGACGCTCGGCTTCGACGAGATCGGCGCGGTGCTGGCCCCCGATGGCCGGATCAAGTCCTTCTCGTCGGACGCCGACGGCTACACCCGCTCCGAAGGCGCCGGAATGCTGGTGCTCAAACGGGTCGACGACGCCCGCCGCGACGGGGACCAGATCCTGGCTGTGATCGCCGGCAGCGCGGTCAACCACGACGGCCGGTCCAACGGTCTGATCGCGCCGAACCAGGATGCACAGGCCGACGTGCTGCGCCGGGCCTACAAAGACGCCGGCATCGACCCGCGCACCGTCGACTACATCGAGGCGCACGGTACCGGCACCGTCCTCGGCGACCCGATCGAGGCCGAGGCGCTGGGCCGCGTCGTCGGCCGGGGCCGCCCCGCCGACCGCCCGGCGCTGCTGGGCGCGATCAAGACCAATATCGGCCACCTGGAGTCGGCCGCCGGTGTGGCCAGCATGGCCAAGGTGGTGCTGGCGCTGCAGCACGACAAGCTGCCGCCGTCCATCAACTTCGCCGGGCCCAGCCCCTACATCGACTTCGACGCGATGCGTTTGAAGGTGATCGACCAGGCCGCCGACTGGCCCCGCTACGGCGGCTATGCGCTAGCTGGGGTGTCCAGTTTCGGCTTCGGCGGCGCCAACGCGCACGTGGTGGTGCGCGAGGTACTGCCTCGTGACGTCATCGAGCGGGAGCCCGAGCCCGAGCCCAAGGCCGCTGCCGAACCGACCGAGGCCCCCACCATAGGGGGCCACGCGCTGCAGTTCGACGACTTCGGCAACATCATCACCGACACCGTGGCGGACGACGAGGAAGAACCCGAACTGCCGGGCCTGACCGACGAGGCGCTGCGGCTCAAAGAGATCGCGCTGCAAGAGCTTGCCGCGCACGAGGAGGCTGAGGGCCCGGCCAAGCCGCTGATCCCGCTGGCGGTGTCGGCGTTCCTGACTTCGCGCAAGAAGGCCGCGGCCGCCGAGCTGGCGGACTGGATGGAAAGCCCGGAGGGTCAGGCCTCGTCGCTGGAGTCGATCGGCCGGTCGCTGTCGCGGCGCAACCATGGCCGCTCGCGGGCGGTGGTGCTGGCCCACGACCACGAGGAGGCCATCAAGGGCCTGCGGGCGATCGCCGAGGGCAAGCAGCGGCTGAACGTGTTCAGTGTCGACGGGCCGGTGACCAATGGCCCGGTGTGGGTCTTGGCGGGGTTCGGTGCCCAGCACCGCAAGATGGGCAAGAGCCTGTACCTGCGTAACCCGGCCTTCGCCGAGTGGATCGAGAAGGTCGACGCGCTGGTGCAAGACGAGCTGGGCTACTCGGTGCTCGAGCTGATCCTGGACGACTCGCAGGACTACGGCATCGAGACCACCCAGGTCACCATCTTCGCGATCCAGATCGCGCTGGGTGAGCTGCTCAAGCATCACGGCGCCAAGCCCGCCGCGGTAGTCGGACAGTCGCTGGGCGAGGCCGCCTGCGCCTACTTCGCCGGCGGCCTGTCCCTGCGCGACGCCACCCGGGCCATCTGCTCCCGTTCCCACCTGATGGGCGAGGGCGAGGCCATGCTCTTCGGCGAGTACATCCGGCTGATGGCGCTGGTGGAGTACTCCGCCGACGAGATCAAGACGGTGTTCTCCGACTTCCCCGACCTGGAGGTGTGCGTTTACGCCGCCCCCACCCAGACCGTCATCGGCGGGCCGCCCGAGCAGGTCGACGCGATCATCGCCCGCGCGGAATCCGAGGGCAAGTTCGCCCGCAAATTCCAGACCAAGGGCGCCAGCCACACCTCGCAGATGGATCCGCTGCTCGGGGAGCTGGCTGCGGAGCTGCAGGGCATCAAGCCGATGAGCCCAACCTGCGGGATCTACTCGACCGTCCACGAGGGCAGCTACATCAAGCCCGGCGGCGAGCCGATCCACGACGTCGACTACTGGAAGAAGGGCCTGCGGCACAGCGTCTACTTCACCCACGGCATCCGCAACGCCGTCGACAGCGGCCACACCACCTTTCTGGAGCTGGCGCCCAACCCGGTCGCGCTGATGCAGGTGGGTCTGACCACCGCGTCGGCCGGGCTACACGACGCCCAGCTGATCCCGACGCTGGCCCGCAAGCAAGACGAAGTCGAGTCGATGGTTTCGACCATGGCGCAGCTCTACGTCTACGGCCACGACCTGGACATCTGGACCCTGTTCACCCGCGCTACCGGCCCCGGCGACTACGCGAACATCCCGCCGACCCGCTTCAAGCGCAAGGAGCACTGGCTGGACGTGCACTTCTCGCACGGCACCAGCTCGGTCATCATGCCGGGCAACCACGTTGCGCTGCCGGACGGCCGCCATGTCTGGGAGTACGCGCCCCGGGGATTGACGGACTTGGCGACGCTGGTCAAAGCCGCTGCCGGGGAAGTCATTTCGGACGCGCAGCTGACGGCGGCGGAGGAGCGCGCGAAGCCGGCCGACGGCGCCCGGCTGGTGACCACGATGACCCGGCATCCCGGGGGCGCGTCGGTCCAGGTGCACGCGCGCATCGACGAGTCCTTCACGCTGGTCTACGACGCACTGGTCACCCGCGGCGGCGCACAGTCCGTGCCGCCCCTCGCGGTCGGCGCGGGCACAGCCGTCGCGGCTCCGGCCAACGGCGCGGTGTCCGTCCCGGACGCGGCCGCCGAGAACCCGGATTCGGAGACCCTGGCGGACAGCCTGACCAACCGGTACATGCCGGCCGGCTTCGCCAAATGGTCACCAGACTCGGGCGAGACCATCGGTGAGCGACTGGGCGCCATTGTCGGGGCGGCGATGGGGTACGAACCCGAGGACCTCCCGTGGGAGGTGCCGCTGATCGAGCTGGGTCTGGACTCGCTGATGGCGGTGCGCATCAAGAACCGCGTCGAATACGACTTCGACCTGCCGCCCATCCAATTGGCGGCGGTGCGAGACGCCAACCTGTACAACGTCGAGAAGCTGATCGAGTACGCGGTCGAGCACCGCGAGGAGGTCGAGCAGCTGCACGAGTACCAGAAGACGCAGACCGCCGAGGAGATCGCCCGGGCACAGGCCGAGCTGATCAGCGGCGCAACACCGGGCACCGTGGTGGCTCCGGCGCCCGATCCGCAAACCCAAGCGCCCCCGGCGTCCGACGTGCCCATCCCGCCGCCGCCGACGAACCCGTCGGGCCCCACGGCCAACGGGTCCAACGGCGGGCAGCCGAACCCGGCTCCGAATCTGAGTAAAGCCGCCGAAGCGCTCAACCAGGTGGCAGTGGCCAAGGCGCTTAACTCCGATGTGCCGCCGCGCGACGCCGCCGAGCGGGTCACCTTCGCCACCTGGGCGATCGTCACGGGCAAATCGCCGGGCGGCATCTTCAATCCGCTGCCCAAGCTGGATGACGACAACGCCGCCAAGATGGCGCAGCGGCTCTCGGAGCGCGCCGAGGGGCCGATCACCGTCGAGGACGTGCTGTCGTCGGAAAACATCGAGGCACTGGCCGACAAGGTGCGCACGTACTTGGAGGCCGGCCAGATCGACGGGTTCGTCCGCACCCTGCGGGCGCGGACCGAGGGCAGCTCGAAGCCGCCGGTGTTCGTGTTCCACCCGGCGGGCGGCTCGACGGTGGTCTACGAGCCGCTGCTGAGCCGGCTGCCCGCCGACACCCCGATGTACGGCTTCGAGCGGGTCGAGGGCACCATCGAAGAGCGTGCGGCGCAGTATGTGCCGAAGCTGATCGAGATGCAGGGCGACGGGCCCTACATACTGGCCGGCTGGTCGCTGGGCGGGGTGCTGGCCTACGCGTGCGCGATCGGGCTCAAGCGGCTCGGCAAGGACGTGCAGTGGGTCGGGCTGATCGATGCCGTGCGGGCCGGCGAGGAGGTCCCCCAGACCAAGGAGGAGATCCGCAAGCGCTGGGACCGTTACGCCCGCTTCGCCGAGAAGACGTTCAACGTCACCATCCCGGCGATCCCCTACGAGCAGCTCGAGGAGCTCGACGACGAGGGCCAGATCCGGTTTGTGCTCGACGCCGTCAAGGAGAGCGGTGTGCAGATCCCGGCCGGGATCATCGAGCACCAGCGCACGTCATACCTGGACAACCGGGCCATCGACACCGCCCAGATTCAGCCATACGACGGCCATGTCACCCTCTACATGGCCGATCGCTACCATGACGACGCGATCATGTTCGAGCCGCGCTACGCCGTGCGTCAGCCGGACGGTGGTTGGGGTGAATACGTGTCCGACCTCGAGGTGGTTCCGATCGGTGGGGAGCACATCCAGGCCATCGACGAGCCCTACATCGCCAAGGTCGGCGCGCACGTGACGCAGGCGCTCAACAACATCGAGGCAGGGCTTGGCCGGAAGAGTGAGGTAGGCAAGTAGTGACAGACACAGTGCCGGCTTCAGGGACAGCTCCCGTTCTACACACCACCGCCGAGAAGCTGGCCGAGCTGCACGCTCGTCTCGAGCTGGCCAAAGAGCCGGGCGGTGAGAAGGCCGTCGCCAAGCGCGACAAGAAGGGCATCCCGAGCGCTCGCGCCCGCATCCACGCGCTGGTCGATCCAGGCACCTTCCTCGAGATCGGCGCGCTGGCACGTACCCCCAACGACCCCAACGCGTTGTACGGCGACGGCGTGGTCACCGGTCACGCGATGATCGACGGCCGACCGGTCGGGGTGTTCTCCCACGACCAAACGGTGTTTCAGGGCACCGTCGGCGAGATGTTCGGCCGCAAAGTGGCCCGGCTGATGGAGTGGTGCGCGATGGCCGGCTGCCCGATCGTCGGCATCCAGGACTCCGGCGGAGCCCGCATTCAGGACGCGGTCACCTCGCTGGCGTGGTACGCCGAGCTGGGCCGTCGTCACGAGGCGCTGTCCGGACTGGTGCCGCAGATTTCCCTGATCTTCGGCAAATGCGCCGGGGGAGCGGTGTATTCGCCGATCCAGGACGATCTTCTGGTCTCGGTGCGTGACCAGGGCTACTTCTTTGTCACCGGTCCTGACGTGATCCGTGAGGTCACCGGCGAGGAGGTCACCCTCGACGAGCTGGGCGGCTCCGACGCGCAGGCCCGCTACGGCAACATCCATCAGGTGGTCGACTCCGAGGCCGAGGCGTTCCAGTACGTGCGCGAATTCCTGTCGTTCCTGCCGTCCAACTGCTTCGACAAGCCGCCCATCGTCAACCCCGGGCTGGAGCCGGAGATCACCCCGACCGACTTGGAGCTCGACGCGATCGTGCCGGACTCCGACAACGCGGCCTACGACATGCACGAGATCCTGTTGCGGATCTTCGACGACGGCGACTTCCTCGACGTCGCCGCACAGCACGGGCCGGCCATCATCACCGGGTTCGCCCGGGTCGACGGGCATCCGGTGGGCGTGATCGCCAACCAGCCCGTGTACTTGTCCGGCGCGATCGACAACGAGGCCTCCGACAAGGCGGCACGATTCATCCGGTTCTGCGACGCGTTCAACATCCCGCTGGTCTTCGTGGTGGACACGCCTGGCTTCCTGCCGGGGGCCGAGGAGGAGAAGCGCGGCATCATCAAGCGCGGCGGACGGTTCCTGTATGCGGTCGTCGAGGCCGACGTGCCGAAGGTGACGATCACGGTCCGCAAGTCCTACGGCGGCGCCTACGCCGTGATGGGGTCGCGGCAGCTGACCGCTGACTTCAACTTCGCCTGGCCCACCGCGCGCATCGCCGTCATCGGCGCCGAGGGCGCCGCGCAGCTACTGATGAAGCGGTTCCCCGATCCGACCACGCCCGAAGCGCAGGCGATCAAGAGGGACTTCATCGAGGGCTACAACCTGAACATGGCGATCCCGTGGATCGCCGCCGAACGGGGCTTCATCGATGCCGTCATCGACCCACACGAGACCCGGCTGCTGATCCGCAAATCGATGCGGCTCTTGCGGGACAAGCAATTGTGGTTCCGCACGGCCCGCAAGCACGGGCTGATCCCCGTCTAGGACCCCGGGCCGGGAGTCACATCAGCCCCATCTTTACCGGCGAGCCGACCATACGGTGACTCCCGAAAGTGCTAGCGCCTGCGCTATCGCATTCGCGGAGCAGGGAGGTGGTTCCGTTGCTGCGACCACAGTGACGGATGTGACTTGGGACGCCGCTAAACCTGCAGCGCACCATCCACCAACTCGTCGAAACGCTCCAGCGCCTCGTCAGAGTCAGCGTCGATGCCGCGCAGCGGCCCGCGGTCGGCGAGGTAGCGCTGCGCGTAGAGCCGGGCCACCAGCGACTTGCGCTCGCCGCCACCGGTGGCCCGCTGCCAGGCGGCCTGCTCGGTGAGCAACGCGGCCGCGTAGACGTCGCCCATGAACTGGGCCAGCGGGAACAGCCGCGCCTCGGCCACGTCGCGGTCGAGTTTGGTCCACGCCGTGATCGCCGCATCGAGATCCTCGATGCGCCCGGCGACCAGTCGAGTGGTCTCGTCGTCGTCGGACACCGACACCGCGTCGCGCAGCCGCGCCAACAGCGTCTCGTGCGCACGGCTCTGCTCGATGCCGCGGCGCACATCCAGACACAAGATGTTGTCGGGACCCTCCCAGATGGTGTTGACCTGCGCGTCGCGCAGCAGCCGGGCTACCGGCCAGGTCTCGATATAGCCGTTGCCGCCATGGATTTCGATCGCGTCCGACGCCGCGGTGATCCCCAGCCGGCAGACTTTCAGCTTGGTGACCGGCACCGCGATGCGTTGACGCATGCTGCGCGGCTGGCGGTGGTTGGTGGCGCCGGTAGCGTCGAAAACCAGCGCCAGCGCCGCTTCGACGTCGACGATCATCTCGCCGAGCTTGCGCCGCATCAGCGGCTTGTCGATGAGCGCGCCGCCGAATGCATGGCGCTGTTGGGCATAACACAGCGACTCGACGAGGGCGCGGCGCGCGTTGCCGAGCCCAAACAGGGCGATGCCGAGACGTGCGGCGTTGGTGAGCTCCATCATGCGGCCCAGCCCCTTGCCGCCCGACGGGCCTGAGTCGGCGGTGGGCTCCCCGGACAGCAGGAACGCCTCGGCGTCAACGAATTCCACCTCGCCCGAGGCCACCGAGCGGGTGCCGAGCTTGTCCTTGAGCCGGCGCACCCGGATTCCGTTGCGGGAACCGTCGCGCCGCGTGCGTAGCACCAGGAAATTGGCGACGCCGCGGGTCGAGTCGGGAGCACCTTCGGGTTTGGCCAGTACGACGAACGCCTCCCCGGCGCAGTTGGACGCAAACCACTTGAAGCCGTTCAACTTCCAGGCGTCACCACACCGCGTCGCCGTCGTCTCCAGCGCGCCCAGGTCGGAGCCACCGGTACGTTCGGTCAGCAGCTGGGCCGTCTCGCCGGCCCATTCGCCGGAGGCGAACTTGGCCAGCACGTGCTCTCGCACATCGGCCGGGGCGTAGGCAGTCACCAGGGAGGAGACCATGCCGCCTCCGGTGCCCAGCGCGCAGCCCATCCCGATGTCGGCCTGGTTGAGCAGGTAGTTGGACGCGAACAGGCTCAGCTCTGAGCTCACCTTCGCGGCCCGCGCGTCGCTGCGCAGGGCTTGCTGGGCGTCCAGGATCGCGCGCTTGGATTGCTTGAACGACGCCGGCATGACGACCTGGCTGATGTCGTGTCCCCACCGGTCGTAGCGCTCCAGCCGGGGCGGGTTGCGATCTGTCTCCTCGGCCCACCGCGCCACGGGACCGCCCATCAGCTCACCCATGCCCGTCAGGTGCGGCTCGACGACCGCAAGCTCCTCGGGCTGCAGGTAGTAAGACATGGTGAACCGCAGCGTCGGATCGGTGAGGTACCAGTTGAGACCCACGGCTCCGCGGTAGTTCTCCGTTTGGTAGCGCTGCGACTTTTCTTCAGTAGAGAACGGCAGCCGGTCCACCGCTTCTGAGGCGTAGTCGCTCATGTCGCGACGGTATTACAGTCAAGCCCTACGCGGTCAAGGCGGCGTCGGCCCGGCGAGGAAAATCAGACGGAAATTACCGATCTGGATTTCATCACCGTCGGCCAGCACCGCCGAGTCGACGGGCTCCCGGTTGAGATAGGTGCTGTTCAGGCTGCCGAGGTCGATGACGCGGAATCCGCCCTTATCCCTTCGGAATTCGGCGTGCCGGCGGCTGACCGTGATGTCGTCGAGGAAGATATCGCTGCCCGGATGCCGGCCGGCGGACATGACCGGTTGGTCCAAAAGAAACTGCGATCCGGCGTTGGGGCCGCGCTTGACAACGAGCACGCCCGAGCCGCGCCTCATCGTCGCCATGTTCTCCACTGCCGCGTCGCTGACCACCGCGGAACTCACGGTGCCGGTCGTCTCGTCCGGCGCTTCGCATTGAGAGGGTCGTCGTGAGGTGGACACCGACGGGTCACGCCGCTCGCGGTAGGTCCGGGGTCGCGCTTTGGGACTGTGCGCTTGATCGCTCGGGTGGCGGCGCCCACCCGACGTAGGCCAGGTACAGCCCGACGAGAGCGAAGATGACGCAAAGCGTCACCCACCAGGCTTGCGCGCCGATCATGCTGTTGGCCACCGAGACGAAGACCGTCGGAAAGGCGAAAAGGAGCAGCCCGCGCAGCACGATAAGCCAGCCCAGCAGGGAAACAATGATCGCGGGTGCACCCCGCCAGTATTGGTGAGCTGCGACCATCATCAGGCCGAACAGCAAAATGAATGCGCCGGTCACCCAGGTCCACAGCGAATTGGCCTCGAACTGTGACAGCAGCACCTGCATATCCGATGCGCGCGCCACCGCCGTGACGTCGACAACGACCAGGAAAGGTCCCAGTGCCCGGCAGAAGAACCGCGTCCGGTCCTGCAGCTGCGGTGAAGTGCTCATTGCCGTGCCTCTCCTTCGAAGCCGGTCGGTTGTCGGCTTCTGTATCGGACCATTTGACGTCAGCGTGGGAATAGGGACCGAAGTCCCGTCCGGGTGGGAAGTTCGTCCCGACCCGGGCGCCAACAGTGACGTATGGCCCTCCCGCGCGCCACGGCCCAGGCGCATGATCGGTCAGACAGCCGAATCGATGGGAGGAGTCGACGATGAAGGCCAACGTAGGCGACTGGCTGGTGATCAAGGGGACGACGACGGAGCTCGCGGATCAGTGTGGCCTGATCGAAGAGGTGCAGGGAGCCGACGGCGCACCGCCGTACGTAGTGCGCTGGCGTGGTAATGGCCATGTGGCAACGGTTTTCCCGGGCTCGGACGCCATTGTCGTCACGGCCGCCGAACAGGAACAGGCAGACGAACGAGCACGGCACCGGGCGGGCGCGGTCCAATCCGAATTGACCCACCATGGCGGTGGCCAATAACGGCTTTGCATTAACGGCTATCGCGCGGGTTTATACCGGCGCGACGAACTCGGATGTGTAGTACTCGGCCGGGTTCTGAGAATGTGCGTTCCGACGTTCGACGATTACCCAGACTCCCGTCGTACCGGGCCGGACGGTGTCTTGAATGGTCACCGTGGCGTTACCCGCCGCATCGGTGTCCAGGCCGGTGAATGCGGTGCCCGGATCCGCCGGCCCGCAGGTGCTCGACGCCGGACGAGGCATTTCGATGAGGCCGACGTCGAAGTGGGTACCCGGCTCGGGTTCGTCATAGAGGTGAACCTCCGCAATGGCGTTGGAGCCCGCGGTATGGATCAGGGCCATACCGGTGGCCAGCGCCGGATGCGGCACCATCGGGGCGATGGTCACGCGGCTGAAATCGCAAAGCCGCAGCACGTTATCCAAGACGACCCTGGTGCCGCCTTCGGCGGCTGCTTGGGCGCTATTGACTGCCGCGGCCGAGGTGATCACCACCGTGAGTACCGCCGCACATGTCCCGAAGCGAGTAAGCGCGTGCATGAGGCCACCTAATTCCCCGTGTGAACTGGATCACAGCGAAATAGGTATTAACCCGCAAAGCGCAAATCTAAACTCGGGCTGGGTAATTACTCCAACGTTAATTCGGACTCTTATTTGACGGGCGGACAATTAAGGCCGAAATGGCCGTAAAACCCCGCAATGCAACGGTATCCGCGGCAACCTATGGCTTAATGCGCATCTGGCCGGGTGACCACCACCCACTGCGGGTGGTGGTGCCCAACTCCAGCTGCGCGGGATGGGCGTCGGCAATGGTGTCGAATTTGCGCAGGGAACCCCAGTCGCGGCCCCAGTCATGGGACAGGTACGTCGACATCACATGGGCCCGCAGCAGCAGATCGGTAATGCCCAGCAAACCGCCGTTGACGCCGTCCTCCCAGGTGTCGGTGTCCTGCTTCTTGGCGTTGTAGTCCGGGGTGATGCGGAACTTCGGGATCTCGGTGACGCCGTTGACATGCAGCATCGGCTGCTGGCACGGGAAGGCCAGACCGACCGCCCAGTCCAGCAGCACCGGCGCCGACGAGCCGACGTACTCCTGCAGCGAGCGCAGCTCGGGTACCCGCGGCGGGGTCACCGCGATCCAGTCTTCCGGCGTCAGGGACAAGTCCTCGGCCACCACCCGGACCGCCACCGCGTCCGCGGGCATCTGGGACCGGGCGAAGCGCAGGTTGCGCCAGACCTTCGGCTGTTCCCCGTACAGGTCGTAGGGCACCAGCCGTCCGGCCGGCAGCATGTCACCGCCGGGACCGGGCTTGCCGTATTCGAGGACGACGGTCTGCCCGGCGGTGTGGCCGTGCAGCACGCTGTTGCCCGTGATCGTGCCCGCGGCGGTCACCACCACCAGGGGATGTCCGTTGTCCGGTTTGGGCAGCTGATACCACGCCGAGGTCAGCCGGCTCTGCTGTTGCGGGCCCGTGCTATAGCTGCCGGCCAGCGGAACCTGAGCGGGATTCAAGCCGTAGGGCAGCGGTACCAGCGACCCGTTGATGCCCGGGGCGGTCAGCTTGGTCGGCGCATCCCAGTCGTAATCGGTGCCGGGCTGCGGGACCGACGTCTCGCGGATCGCCTCGGCCAGGGTGCGTTCCGGGACGCCATTGGGGGTGAATCCCATGGGGTTGACACCACCCAACGGGCCCAGCGGGCCGTAATTATCCGGCAGCGGCGTCATGAAGCCGGCATTGCTGTCCGGTTCGACCAGCACGTCGTCGGCCAGTCCGCAGCCCCCGGAGAATGCACGCAAGTTGTCCCACCCATTGGAGTAGGTAGGGTATTGGCGCACGATCCCGGCGACCATCGACGCGATGAACACCACCGCCATGAACCCGGCCGCAATCGGCACCGGCGCCGCCGTCGCAGCCCGCGCCAGCCGGCCTTCGCCATAGTCCCTGGGCGCGAAATGCAACCAGAGCGCATACAGTGCGGCAACCACGAACAGGATGAAAAACATTGTGCTGATCGTGATTCCGGCCAGCTTCGGCACCGCGCTGTTGAACGGGACACCGTAACTGGACACGTACCACCAGCCGTTGAAGGTGGCGAAGCACAGCGCCAACACGAACAACACCGCCGCCGCGAACGCCATCCGGTTGCGCGACCAGCGCAGCACCTCGTGCGACACCAGCACCGTGGTCAGGGCGGCCATCGCCGCGCCCACCGCGGCGAACAGGCCGAAGTGGTGCACCCACTTCGTCGGCGTGAACATCAGGAAGAACATGGTCCCGAAGATGACACCCATCAGCCGCCATGCCGGCCCGCGCGCCACCCCGGGAATTCGCTTGCGGCGCAGCATGATAAACAGCGCGGTAAACAGGCACAGCGCGGTGATCAGGAAGCCGAATCGCCGTGACACCGCACCGTCGACGGTGGGCAGGAAGAGGTAGTAGTAGCGCAGGTTCTCGGTGTACCATGCCTGGCTCGGACCGATCGCGGTGCGAATCCTGGTGGCCTCCAATACCGTTGACAGTGTCTGGTCGGCGAAGACGACGGTCAGTACCACGAAACCGGCTGCCAGCATCGGGGCGACCAGCGGCCAGGTGCCGACCAGGCGATGACGATGGACCAAGATTCGCAGGATCGGACGGCCACCGGCGATCAACGCCGCCACCGCGATGAGGCCGGTGGGCTGGACGGCCAACGTGAATGCGGCCGTGATGACCGCCAGCGCCGCAGGGGTCAGTCGGCTGTACCGCATCGACCGCTCGATCAGCACGTAGGTGACCAGTGAACCGAGCGCGATGATCGGCTCCGGGCGAAGGCCGTTGTTGAACGGCATCCACGCGGTGAGCAGGACCATGCCGGCCGCCCAGTTGGCGGCCACGCTGGAGGTCACCGCCGGCCCCAGCCGCGGCAACACCTCACGCGACAGCAGCAGCCAGCAGACCAGTCCGGCGAACAGGTCCGGCAGTCGCATCCACAGGCTGTCGTCGCTGACGTGGGTCATCAACGCCAGCAGGTTGTAGTACCAGCCGAACGGGTCCTCCGGGCTGCCGAACCAGCGGAAGTAGTTGGACATGTAGCCGGCGTGGTCGGCGACCCGGGCCATGCCGAGGATGTAGCCGTCGTCCGAGGAGTTCGCCCCGATCAAATGCCACAACAGAAAGCCGAATATCACCGTGGCGTCGACGAGTGTGAACTTGCGCCAGCGCGTCGGTATCCGGCGCTGCATGCCGCCCGACGACGATGCGGGCCGGAACGGCCCGAGGAGGAGTCGGGCACTTGAACCCCGGCCGTCCAACTGGTCCAGCCGCCACAGCGCGACCAGCGCGACGATTGTGGCCACGATCGCCAGCACCATCGCGGACAGTTTCAGCGTCGTCGGCGTGGTGGAGAAGCGGGTGTCGATGGTCGCCGAGAATCGCAGTCCCGGCGGAGCGGGCCCGGTCAGATCCGTGAAGACCCCGACGATCTGCGGGCGCAGGTTGGGATCGGAGAAGCCCCCGCTCACCGGCTTGCCCGCCGGATTGGTCAACCCGACGAAGGTGGCGAAGGTGCCGGCGCGCGTGGAGGTGATCTCCACGCGCTGGCATTGCGGGGACGCGGCCTGAGCCCGCGACACGCTGGCGATCACCACATTGCGGTCGGTGACGTCGACGCGCTGGCTGCTGGCGACCACGAACAACGCGTTGAGCGCGGCGTCCTTGCCCTTCTTGGGTGCCGTGCTCAGCACTACTCCACCCTCGGCCGGTAGGCCGGCTAACACGGAGCACGGCACGGTGGCCGTCACGTCGACCGGCGTCAGCGAGATCAACGGCGCGGTAACGCTGTTCAATTGGCCGTTTTGCGGCCAGTTCAGCATCGCCGTGGTCTGCACGACGGGCAGCAGCGGTGTCGCGACCGACAACACGAAGCCCAGCAGCCCGGCGACCGTTGCCACCCACCGCGTCACGCGCACGTCGTCCCGGGTATCCCGTCGCGCGGGGGCCGCTTGTTGTTCGTGGTTGATGATGCTCATGGCAGGGCCCTAATCGGTCCTTGTCGGCTCCAGCCGCGCACTGTGATCACACCCCGTTCGACAACGGCGTCCGGCGCCTGATCGGCCGGCACCAACGGAAAGTACTGCTCGACCGATCCCCAGTCGCGATACCAGTCGCCACGCAGATACGTCGAGATCGTCGAGGTGCGCAGCATCGCCTGGGTGAACAGGAACGGACCGCCGGCCTCGCTGGACTCCCACCCGTTAGACG
This sequence comes from Mycobacterium sp., assembly GCA_035505695.1. GTDB lineage: Bacteria > Actinomycetota > Actinomycetes > Mycobacteriales > Mycobacteriaceae > Mycobacterium. Next base: position 36,308 of record DATJQO010000052.1, on the reverse strand, counting down.
ACGCCGCCGTCTGCTTGTGGTCGGGCAGGATCCGGTAGTGCGGAAGTTCGGCAACACCAAGGCGCTCGGAGAAGGGCCGCTGGCACGGGAAGTTGGCGGCGGTGGCGATGTCCATCAGCACCGGCGTGCGCGAACCGATCAGTTGCTGCAGGGTCTGCAGCACCGGGACACGCGGGGGCGTGAATGCGAACCACTGCTCGGAACTCAGGTTCGGGTCGTAGGCGACGATGCGTGCCACGTTGGCCTCGGGTGGCGCCCACGTCAAGGGGAAACGCAGGTTGCGCCACGCCGGCTCCGGCCCGATGTCGATCGGCTGCACCTCGGCGAGCGGCTGGGTGGTGCCGTCGGGGCGCGCGACGCCCCACTGCAATTTCAGCGACTGCCCGTACGTGAAGGTGCCATCCTCTTTATACGACCAGATCGCACCGGCCGCGGAGACCACCACCAGCGGCCGGTCCGGGCCACGTGGCGGCAGCTGGTACCAGACCGAGGTCGCGGTGGCGGCCAGCGAGTTTTCGCCGTAGCTGCCCATTACCGGTGTGCGGGCCGGGTCCAGACCGAACGGTAATGCCACGTGCGACCCGTTCGCCCCGACCGGCCCCTTCCCGCCTGCCGTCCCCGCGGAATCGGTCATGGTGGCGTTGGGCTTGTTGGGGGAGGCGTCGGAATTCACCACGCCCGGTTTGGTCACCACCGGGTAAGACCTCAAATCGTCGCCCACCCCGTCAGGTTTGAACCCGACCGGATTGATTCCCCCGAGCGGGCCGGCTGGCCCGAACTGCTGACCCGGAGCCGGCTGCAGTAGGCCGGCATTGGGGTCCGGCTCGGCCAGCACGTCGTCGCCCATCGCGCAGCTTTGCGGGGAGGTCCCCGCAAGATCCGCAGTGATGGCGGCCAGGTTGGCCTTGGCGGTGGTGTAGAGCGGGTAGCGGAACACGGCGCCTTTGGCCAGCGAGCCGACCTCGCCGAGCACCATGATCGTCGCGACCACCAGCAGCGGGGTGGAGGCCAGCACGCGGTTGCGCCGGTTGTCCTTGACTTCGGTGTGCCCGGAGTAGTCCATGCGGAAGTGCTGCCAGCCGGCCAGCAGCCCGGTCAGGATCGACAGCGTCAAAAACATCGACGTCACCGGGTGGCTGGCGATGACGGGCTGGATGTCGTACCACGGCACTCCGTAGTTGCCGACGTAGAACCAGCCGTTGATGCCCGAGGTGGCCCAGGCCAGCACGAACAGCAGCGCGGTGACGTACAGGGTCAGGTTGCGGCGGCTGTGCAGGCCGATCCGTGCGAAGGCGAACGCGGTAACCGCGCCCAGGGCGCCGGCCAGTCCGGCGAACGCGCCGAACTGGACGGCCCACTTGGTCGGCGTGAAGGTGAGCAGCATCAGGCCGATCGCGGTGGTGCCGATCAGCCGCCAGGCCGGGCCGGTGGCCACACCGGGGATGCTGCCGCGCCGCAGCAGCACGACCAGCATCCCGAACAGGCACAAGAGCAGCACGAGCACCGCGAATCGCCGCGCCATAGACCCATCGGGGTTGGATTCCACGGTGAGGAAGTAGTACCGGAGGAAGTCCTGGTACCAGGCGATCGTCGGGCCGACTTTGTACTTGATGCGGGCCGACTCCGCGACTGTGGCCAGCGTCTCGCTGCGGAAAACGACCACGAGGATCAACGACAACGCGGCCGCCAGCACCGCCACCGGAGCGAACAACCCGTCGGTGGCGCGGCGCCGCCGGATCGTCTGGGCGATGGCGCGCGCGCCGGTGAGCAGTGGGGCGATGCCGATCAGGCCCTGCGGCGCCAGCGCCGCGGTGAGCATCGCGACGATGATCGCGAACGCGGCTGGGGCCAGGCGCTGCAGTGCGATCGCCCGCTCGACCAGGATCCAGGTGATCATCACCCCCAGGGCGATCAGCGGCTCGGGCCGCAGGCCGTTGTTGAACGGCAGCCAGGCCGCCAGGAATACCGCGCCCGCGGTGAACACGGCTACCCGGTTGGCCGCCAGGCCGCCCTTGCCGGGTCCGAGTCGGCGCAGCACCCAATGGCTGATGACCAGCCAGCATGCGATACCGGCCAGGGTGGCGGGTATCCGCATCCACACGCCGGCGGTGCTCACCGCGGCCATTTTGGACAGCACGCCGAGATACCAGTCGAACGGCGCCTCGGTGGCACCGAAGTAGCGGTAGTAGTTGGCGATGTAGCCGGCCTTCGGTGCGACGCGGGCGATGGTCAGGTTGTAGCCGTCGTCCGACGAGGTGGCGCCGATGAGGTGCCACAGCAGCAGCGTGGCGATCACACCGGCGTCGGCGACCCAGGTGGCGATGCCGACGTGCCGCCACGAGTTCCACTGATCGCGCGGGCGGTACCGGGAGAGCCAGGAGATCGGGGAGCGCCAATTCACCAGCGTGCCGCCGCGGCTGCGCCGGTCCAGCGCTGCCAGCGCGATGATGGCCGTCAGCGCCGCCAAGGTACCCAGCGCCATCACCATCTTCTTGAGGGCGGTGGGCGCGGTGATGAATCGGGTGTCGATGTCGATGCGGGCCGACAACCCTGGCTGGGCGGGCACTTTGAGGTCCGTGAAGATCCCGCCGACCTGCGGTTTCTTCTCCGACGGCAGTACGCCGGAAGCGCCGGGGATGCCGACGAATTCCGCACCGGCTGCGCCGTTGTCGGCCCAGAGGTGCAGCACGCTGCAGGCCCCGCCGGAGACCGCCGAGCGCTGCGCGACCGCTGCCACGGTGTCGCGGAACGCGGCGACGACGAGGTTTTTGTCCGCGCGCACGAACAAGCCGTTTTTGCCGGTGTCCACCCCGCCGGTGGGCAGCGTCGAGAACACCAAGCCGCCGCTGGCCGGCAAGGTGGCGATCGCCGCACACGGGATGGAGATGTCGAGCGCGCGCGGCGCCCCGGACACCAGGGCGGAGGTGACCTGGGCGACGTGCCCATCCACCGTGCCCTGCGGCCACAGCACGGTCGCCGTGGTCTGCTTCACCGGAAGCAGCGGAACCAGCGCGCACAGCAGCAGCCCGAGGATGCCTGCGACGGCGGCCACCAACCGTGGGATCCGCTGGGATCGCTCATTACCGTCGTGGGGCACGAGGCTCGATGGTAAGGGACGCTGCTGAGTCCGCTGAGGATGCAGGGCCGCCCGAGCGGGCCGGCCGGCCGTTTAGCGGCTTTGGGCACCGACCCGCTTGGCCAAGGTGGGCAGGCCCGGGCCGCCGAGGTCGGCAAGCGCTGCCGGGCGGCCGGTCATCGCCAGCAACAGCGATTCGCCCGGGCCGGTGACTTCGGGTCCGTGTCCCTGTGCCCATTCGACGTCGGTAGCGGCCAGGCGCAGTCCCCTGATCCGGCGCCCCGCCCCGAGCCGCGGGTTACCGGGCACCAAGCCGAGCACGCGCGTGAGCCGATCGGCCGGGATGGTGCGCGGTTGGTGCAGTGAGCGCCGGATGTCCTGGTGGTGAATCGTGCCGTCGACCAGCGCGATCATTCCGCCGAAGCCCGCGGTCAGCCCCTGCGGGGTGAGGTGGTCATTCAGAAACTCGAGCAGTTGTTGCGGGCTGAGTGCGGCGAACTCGTCGACACCCACCTCGTTGGCGCGCACGATGCGGCCCTTGGCAAACCGCTTCAGCAACCCCAGGAAGCCGAGTTCTTCGTAGCTGAGCATGTGTGCGACAACGTCTTTGACTGTCCAGCCAGAGCAGAGGGTGGGCGTGTACCACTGCTGGGGTGTCAGGGTGGCCAGGAAGGCGGCGAGGTCGGCCCGCTCGTCGCGGGCCATGCTCATCAGGGGCGCCGTCATGCGTAGACCTGCAGCTAGACGCTGATCACCGACACCGTGCTGTCGTTGGAGTTGACCACGTAGAGCCGGCCGCCGTCCGGGCTGACCGTCACACCAAACGGTCGCTTACCGACAGCGAGGGTCGTGATGACGGTGTTGCTGCCGGTGTCGATGGCCAACACCGTGCCGTCGGATATGCCGCCGTCAGTCTTTGTGGCGTATAGGACGCTGCCGTCGGGGCTGACCGCCAGACAGACCGGGGCATAAGTGCCGGTGGGGATGTTCGCGGCGACGGCGTTCGTCGCGGTGTCGATCACGGAGATTGAGTTGTTGGCTTCGTTGGCGACGTACACGCGGGCGCTGTCCGGACTGACGGCCACGCCGCACGGGCGCTGACCTTCGGCGACGGTGGCGACTTTCTGCGTCTTGATGTTCGCCGACGAGAGCGTGTTTTCGATAATGCTGACCCAGTAAAGGTGTATTCCGTCGGGACTGACGGCAATCGCGGCCGGCCGGCTCCCTGGGGCTGAGAGACTGACTTGGTGGGAGACGCCATCGATGCCCACCACGCCGCTGTCGCCGGTCACGTAAAACTGGCCCGCCGCTGCGGTGTTCGCGGGGCCGACCGCGATGTTCGCAGGGTGGGCGAGATTTCCGCTGGCGGCAATGGTGGCCGCGACGGTGTTGAAGAGCAATGCGACCACCGACACGCTGTCGCTGTTGAGGTTGGCGACAAAGGCGGCCTCACCATCCGGTCTGATAGCCACTCCAAGGGGAGTGTCGCCGACGGGAATGGTTGCGGTGACCTTGCTTTGGGCGGTCTTGATGACCGACACTTAGCGCCATAGTTGGTGACCACCAGCTCGCTCCCGTTCGGGCTGACCGCCGCGCACATCGGGAAGTAACCGACCGCAATGGTGAACGAGGTAAGGCTCGGGGGGATACCCCGGGGGAGATGATCTGGCTTGCAATGGCGCTGTGCACAGCGTTGTACGCGGTGACGATGAATCCATCGATATGCACTCCTCCGCCGGCTCCGGCATGTAACCGGGCCGCCTGGGTGTAGGTGTAGGTGCCGTCGGCGTCGAGCGTCACGGTACCCATCCGCGGCGGGCGGGTGACTTCGTAAGTGAGTGCGGCGGTTTGGGCTTCGGGGAACTCCACCCGGGCCGTGACCACACCGGGGCTGCGGAGGGTGGGAGTTGCGGACCGGCCGTTTGCCTGGGCGCCACCGGCGATTTCGTGGAGATTCATCGCACCCACCTCGATCTCACGCCTACGGGGATTTCTTAGCACGGTGCGCGGCCGAGATCTGCAGAATTCCGCGCCCGGCTGCGCGCCCAAGTTGGAAAGCGTCGCTTAATGTCTCAGCGGCGCCGGGTTCCACAGGCCGCTGCGTGTGGCCGTGCCCAGCTGCAGAACGGCCGGCCGGGCATCCGGGTAGTACGGCGTCAACCGTTGCAGCGAGCCCCAATCCCGGGACCAGTCGTCCTTCAGGTAGGTGGCCACGGTCGTCGCCTTGAGCAGCAACTCGGTGACGCCCAGTGGTCCGCCGCCGTTGTTGTCCATGACCGGAGAGTTGGCCTCGGCGCCGAACCGGTCTGGCAGGATGCGCCATTTCGGTGTCTCGTCGACGCCGTTGTGGTGACCGAACGGCCGCTGGCATGGGAACGCCAGTCCGACCAGCCAGTCCAAGAACACCGGGTCCTGTGAGCCGACGACGTGCTGCAGCGTGCGTAGCTGCGGGATGCGCGGCGGCGTGAGCGCGATCCAGTGTTGCGGCGCCAGGTCGTCATCGTCGGCCACCAGGCGGATCTGGGTGGCGGCGCTCGGGACGGCCGACAGCGGCAACCGCAGGTTTCGCCAGGCCGGGGAGGCTCCCACGTCGGACATTTGGAACGACCCGCCGGGGTGGCCGCTGGCCGCTTGATCATCGGTGGCCCACTGCACCTGCACCTCGCGGGGATCAAAGCGGCCGGCCGCACTCGCCACCAGCAGCGGCCCAGCCTGGTCCCGGGCCGGCAGCCGGTACCAGCCCGAGCGCAAGTGGGCGGGCACCTGGATGCCGGAGCGCCAGCTGCCCAGCACCGGGGTACGGGTCGGGTCGAGGTTGTAAGGCAGTTGAGCGCGGGAGCCGTTGATGCCCGGTGCGGCGCTGGTGCCGCCCTCGGTGCCGGCCTCGCTGCCGGTGATAAGGCCGTCGTCGTTGACGAAACTACGATCGCCCGGGCGTTCCATCACCGGGTCGGCGCGCACATCGGCCGGAATACCGTTGGCAGTGAAGGCTTCCGAAAGGCCCGCGCCCAGGGCATCGGCCACCGAACCCGTCACCGGGGGTAACATGCCGGCGTTGGGATCCTGTTCCACCAATACGTCCTCGGCCAGTCCGCAGGTCTTGCCCGTCAGAGCCTGCAGGTTGGACCGGCCCACCGACCATGCCGGATATTGGGCGGTCATCGCCAGGGTCAGCGATGCCACCTCGAAGATAACCAGCATCCAGGTGGCAATCGCCAACGGAGACTGGATAATTCGAATCAACCGCGCCCGATCGCGGACGTTGGGTTGACCGTTGTCCGGCGAGACGAAGTGGAACCATGCCGCCAGCAATAGCACCAGAACAGTGAGCCCGAGCAGCACAGTGGCAAAGGCGTAGTGCCATGCCGGGAATGAATTCGACCATGGCACACCGAAATTGGACACATACCACCAGCCGTTGACGCTGGCGAACGACAACGCCACCAAGAACAACACCACGGCGGCGAACACGGTGCGGTTGCGTCGCGCTCGCATCGCCACGGACGTGACCGCGACCGCTGCCAGCGCCCCCAGCGAACCGGCCAGGCCGGCGAACACTCCGAAGTGATGTGTCCACTTGGTGGGAGTGAACATCATGGCCAGGAACGAGATGATGGTGATGCCTACGATGCGGCGGCTCGGCCCGACAGCGGTGCCCGGAATTCGCCCTTTACGCAACGACATTGCCACGGTTATCCCGAGCGCCAGGATCAGCGCCAGCACGGCGAAGCGCCGGGCTACTGATCCGTCCGGGCTGGCCATGAATAGCCGCTCGTAACGGATGTGCTCGTCGAACCAGCTCAGGCTGGGCCCAACGGCGCGCTTGAGCATGCTCGCTTGGACCTCACCGGCCAGGGTCTGGTCACGGAAAATCAGGATGGTGGTGACAGTGGCCGCGGCCAAGACCGGCGCCACTAGCGCTAGCACGCCGAATTGCTTGGACCTGCGGTGCAAGATGGTTCGCAGCGGCCCGATCGCCACCAGCAGCGCACCGATCGAGGCGATACCCGTTGGCCCGGAGAACAACGTGAGAGCGCCGATTATGCAGGCGATCGCGACCGGCAGCAGCCGGCTGGTGGCCACCGCCCGTTCTACCGAGCACCAGGTCAGCAGGATGCCCAGCGCGATGATGGGCTCGGGCCGCAGGCCGTTGTCGAGCGGCAACCAGACCGCCAAGAACATGCCCGCCGCCGTCCATGCTGCGGCCCGGTTCCGTTTGACCGCATGACCCAGCCGAGGGATGACTTCACGGCTGATCACCCACCAGCAGGTCAGCGCCATGGCGAGGGTGGGCAGCCGCATCCAGATGCTGGTGGCGCTGACATGGGCCCACAACGCCAGCAGGTCGTAGTACCAGCCGAAGGGGGCCTCCGGGGTGCCGAACCAGCGGTAGTAGTTGGCCATATACCCGGCGTGCTCGGAAACCCGCGCCATGGTCAGGATATAGCCGTCGTCGGAGGTGTTGGCGCCGACGAAATGCCACCACACCAGCACGGCGATGACCAGGGCGTCCAGACCGCCGATCGACCACCAGCGTGGTGGCAGGAACCGGCGATGCCGGGTGCCGTCGGCGGTGTCGAGGATGTGCAACGCGACCAGGGCGGCAGCGGTCAGCGCCACCCCGAGGATCATCGCGGCCATCTTGAGCTGGGTGGGACTGCTGCTGTAGCGGGTGTCGACGGTCGCCGAGAAGCTCAGGCCCGGCGGCGCCGGCCCGGACAGATCGGTGAACACCCCGACGATCTGCGGCCGGAAGTCATAACCGCTCTTCTCGCCGCGCAGCGGTGCGCCGGGGTGCTCGGCATTGGGCCCCTGCGTCAGCCCGACGAACTCGGCGGTGACGCGGTCGGCGTGCGCGGTGAAGGTCAGCCGCTGGCAGGCCGGGCTGAGCACCTCGCTGAGCGGCGCGGTGACCACCGCGACATTGCGCACCACCAGCACCAGATAGTCGTTGGCACGCTGGATGAGCAGTCCGCGATCGACGGCCTTCGGTGCCTGCTTGGGCACCGTCGACAACAGCACCGTCTTGCCGGTGTTCTGCGGCCCGGCCAGCCCGGCGGCGGCCTGACACGGCACGGAGACGTTCAAATCGGTGGCCACGTACCCGATCAGCGGTGCGTCGATGCTTTCAAACGCGCCGTGTTGCGGCCAGTTGAGTTGCGCGGTGGTCTGGTTGACCGGTAGCAGCGGGGTGACGATCGCCAGCAGGGCCCCGAGTAGCCCGGCGACGGAAGCAACCAACCGAGCGATCCGGTGGTTGGCTCCCGTGTCGTTCACGGAGCTAGATGGTAGTTCTTCGGCCGTTGGAGCCCCCGTTTGAGGCGAGGTGTCGGTGCTCATCAGCGGCCTGTCGTGGGCTTGCGGACGGCCAGCACAAACGGGCCGACACTTTGGACGGCGAAACGCGGATCACCGAAGAGGGCCGCCCGCAGATCGACGGTGTAGCGACGGACGTTGGGCTGGTTGGGATATACGTCCTCGGCCAGCCGCAGGGTGTAGTTGCCACTTGCACCGCGACGCATGAGAAATACCGTGGGCGGCGGCCAGGGGCAGGTGTCCAGCGCATGGATGAGCTCGTCGGCGCTCTTGAGCGTGGACCACTTATTTATCTGCGCGGCCCGCAGGTCGAACTGTGCCAGCGGGTTGGCGTAATGCGATGTCAGCCCCTGAAATCCCCAATAAGGGTAGTAGGACAGGAAGCTGTAGTCCGCGGTCATCACCACGGTGTGGTCGCGGGGTCGGCCGGTCACGGTCGTGATGGCGGTGTCGATGGCGGGATAGAACTTTTCCGAGCCGGGCGGCCGCCGGTCGCCGCGCTGGCCGTTGCCGTCGGTGTCGGTGTAGGCGACGGTGAGGTCGGGGCGCAGCACGTCGGGGATGTCCTGGCTGAACGCGATCGCAGCGGCCAGCCCGATGACGCCGGCCACCGGGAGTACGGCCCGGCTGCGGCCGGCCAGCGCCCGGGCCGCTTCCAGGAAACCGAACGCCCCGGCCGCCACCAGCAGCACGGTCAACGTGGGCTGCAGCCGAAACGACAACAGCGTGCTGCGCGCTAGCGTGGTCAGCATCGACAACAGCGACCACAGATATACCGCCACCACCCCGATGGCCAGGGCGCCCGCGCGCACCGAGGAACGGGCCCGCACCACCAGCCACAGCGTGCCGAGCATGCAGATCGCTCCCAGCAGCGAGAATTGCAGCATCGGGAAGGTCAGTTCGGCGCCGTCGGCGGGCAGGTAGTGAAAGGCGCTGCCGCTGTTGCTGACCGGGCTGCGGGCCGCGCGCAGCAGGAACGGCAGCCAGGTGGTGCTCGCGATCACCGCCGCGATGACGGCGATGACGGCCAGCCGGCGCAGCGGCTCAAGGGCGGCCTTGATGCCGTCTTGCCGCCAGCGCACGCCGGCCAGGATTAGCGCCATCAGCAGCATCGTGAAAGCGCTGAACGCGAACAGCAGCGAGTACCAAGTGGCCGTCCAGCCCAGGAATAGGCCGGCGCCCACGACCGCGGCCCACCCGCCGCGCCCATCCCGCTCGAGCGTGACGCCGTTGTCACGCTCGGCCTCCTGCGTGACTGTGGCGTCACGTTTGCGGGTGCCGGCGCGCAGACCCGACCAGGTCAGCACCAGCACCGGAGGCAACAACACGTTGATCATCGCGGAGTAGGGCTCGGGGGAGCTGTAGGCCAGCGTCGCCGCCGCGGTCGCGGTGGTGGCGATGAGTGCGTACTCGAAACGGATCATCCGCCACCACAGCACCAGCGCGACCGCGACCGCGATGGTGATCGAGGTGATGGCCCACGGCTTGAACGTTTCCCAGGCCGGGGTTCCGGTCAGCGCGGCGAAACGCCCGCCGATCCAGAACCAGCCCGGCGGGTAGAACGGCGGCAGCCCGATGTAGGTCATGTCCTGCAGAGCTGCGCTGTCGGTGAGCCGGGTCAGGTATTCCGTGCGGAACTGCTGGTCGACGGAGATTCCGAACAGGTACAACTTGGTCGCTCCCAGCGGCATGCCCAGCGTCACGACGGTGAACGCGGATACGAACACCAGTGCACCCAGCTGGGCCAGGCGCCGGTACCGGCCTGCCCGCCGCCACACCCAGCCGACGGCGACCACACCGGCCAGGCAGCCCACCTGCCCGACGGTGGTCAGCGCGTGCAGCTGGTTGGACGACGGGAACGCCGGCCATTGCACTCCCGCGATGGCGATCAGCGACAGCGCCGCGACCACACCGGATACCAGCACCGCCAGGACCATCTGGCCGAGGGTGGCCAGCGCGTTACGCATGGTCAGATTGGCAGCTTGCGGAAAATGCTCCGCGGGATGTGTCGCAACACCATCATCACATAACGGAATGCTGCTGGCGCCCAAACCAATTCCTTACCTTTTGCGGCAGCGGTCACCGCGAGGTTGGCGACGTACTCTTTATCGACGGTTAGCGGAGCTTCCTTGATGTGCGCGCTCATCCGGGTACGCACCTGGCCGGGCCGGATCACCAGGACGTGAACCCCATACTGGCGCAGCGCCTCTGACAATCCCAGATAGAATCCGTCCAGCCCCGCCTTGGTGGAGCCGTAGACGAAGTTGGACCGCCGCACCCGCTCGCCGGCGGCCGAGCTCATCGCGATGATCTGGCCGAAGCCCTGCGCACGCATCTTCTCACCGAGCAGCACTCCCACCGAAACCGCGGCGGTGTAGTTGATTTCGGCGATCTGCACGGCTTTGCGCTGGTTTTGCCACAGTTCCTCGGCGTCACCGAGCAGGCCGAACGCCACAATCGCCACGTCGACGTCGCCGTTGGCGAAGGCCTGGTCCATCATCTTCGGGTGGCTGTCGGTGTCGGTAGCTTCGAAGTCGATCAGCTCCACCGACCGGGCGCCGGCGGCCTTCATCTGGGCTATCGCGTCGTCACGGCCCGGATCATTGGGCATGGCGGCCAGAATGATGCGAGCGTGGGCGTTTTGCAGATAGCGCTCGCAGATGGCCAGCCCGATCTCGGAGGTCCCACCGAGCAGCAGGATGGTCTGCGGGTTTCCTACGGCGTCGAGCACCATTACAGCAGCTCCAAACGGCGGGCCAAGTCGGAGGCGAAGACACCCGACGGGTCGACCTTGCGGCGCAGGGCAATCCACTCGTCGATGCGCGGATACATGGCGTGGAAGGTTTCCGCACCGGCCCGGGAATCCTTGGCGGTGTAGACGCGCCCGCCGAATTCCAGTACCCGCCGGTCGAGTTGGTTGAGGAACTCGTTGAGTCCAGGCTTGATGGGGAAGTCCACGCAGACGTTCCAGCCGGAAATCGGGAAGCTCAGCGGAGCCCGGTTGCCCGGGCCGAACAGCTTGAACACGTTGAGAAACGAGTGATGTCCCGACTCTTGGATGTCACCGATGATGCCCTTGAACTCTTCGACGGCGGTGGTGGGTACCACGAACTGGTATTGAGCGAAGCCCGCTTTACCGTATGCGCGGTTCCATTCCCCAAGCATGTCCAGCGGGTGGTAGAACTGCGTCAAGTTCTGGATTTTGCCGCGATAGGTTCCGGACTTCCGATACCACAGCTCGCCGATCGGCATGAAGGTGTATTTGTTGGCCAGGCCGTTCGGGAGGATGTCGGGCACCGTAAGTAGTTGCGGCGCATCGAATTTCAGCGGGTTTCGCTGCAGCTTCTTGGGCAGCTGTTCGAGCTTCGCCAACGAACCGCGGGAAATCGCCGCCCGGCCCAGCCGGGGCGGCGGGCTGATGGCGTCGAACCAGGCGCTTGAGTAGGTGTAGTTCGCCTCGCTGCCGTCGCTGTGAAAGGCGATTGTTTCGTCGAGGCTGGCGGTGACGTCGCCGTCGGCGATGAAATACGCGGTCTCCGTGGGCGTCATCTCGATGGTGGCCCGCAGGATGATCCCGGTCAGCCCGTTGCCCCCGACGGTCGCCCAGAACAGCTCGGAATCCTCGCCAGTGGGCGTGAGGTGGCGGACCCGGCCGTCGGCGGTCAGCAGGTCCATCGACCGCACGTGGTTGCCGAAGCTGCCCGCGCTGTGGTGGTTCTTGCCGTGGATGTCGCAGGCGATCGCGCCGCCGATAGTGACCTGGCGTGTTCCCGGCAACACCGGGACCCACAGGCCGAACGGCAGCACCGCTTTCATCAACTGGTCGAGATTGACCCCGGCGTCCAGGTCGGCCAGCTTGGTGTCGGCGTTGATCGAGTGGATGGTGTTCAGCCGGGTCATGTCGATCACCAGGCCGCCACCGTTCTGCGCGTTGTCGCCGTAGGAGCGGCCCAGCCCGCGGGCGATCACGCCGCGCCCGTTCTCCCGGTCGCGAGCGTTGGAAACGGCCTTGGCGATCTCTTCCGGGTCTGGAGTGGAGAGCACCGTGGCCACGGACGCAGCGGTGCGGCCCCAGCCGGTGAGCCGTTTGGTGGTGAACATCGTGACGAGGGTACCGCCTGCTCCGGGTGGCTCAGCGGATCCGGAAGATAACCGCACGCTGCACGATGAAGTTGATCACCGTCGCGGTGCCCTGCGCGATCACGAACGCGACGGGGATGGCCCACCCGCGGTAGTGCAGCAGGGCCAGGCAGAGATGGTTGAGCCCCACCTGAACGGCGAAGGTGATGCCGTACAGCACCATCACCGCGATGAACCGGGCGGTGCTTGGAGCCGCCTGGAAAGTCCACCGGCGGTTGATCAGGTAGGCGGTGATGGTGCCGACGATGAAGCTCAAGGCTTTGGACAGGTCAACCTGCATGCCCGCGACTTTGTACAGGGTCGCGTAAAGGCCGAAATCCACGATCGCCGCCAGGCCGCCGGTGACGACGAAACGCCCGACCTGTGTCGTCAGATTCAGGTGCGGGCCCAGTGGTCCCTGGGGCGCGGAATCGGGCAGCGGGGCGACCATTGGGGCGAGTCTAACGGGGCCGCCAGGCGGTCCCTGTGCGCTAACGGGGCAGCTTGACCGCGATCAGCTCCACCTGGTTCTGCCCCTGCGGCGTCGAATAGGTGACGGTGTCGCCCGGCTGGTGCCCGGCCAGGGCCTGGGCCAACGGACTGCGCGCGGTCAACGTCTCCGCTTCCCGGCCCGCGGGTGTTTCTTCGACGATGGAGATCACGTTCATGGTGACCACTTCGCCGTCGGCGAACCGCACGGTCACCTCGGTACCGCCTGGCAGCGTTGCCGATTCGTCGGAGTCAGCGGGCCCGGTCCGCAAACGCCGGTCCAACTCGTTGATCCGGTCGGTAAGCACCACCAGTTCGTCAGCGCGCTGTATGGCCTCGGCCGCATCGCCGTGATCTCCCACCATGCCGCGGTCGTTCTTGACTTCGACCTCGAGGCGGTCCCGCCGCTGCCGTAGCCGCTCCAGCTCGGCCGCGAGGTTTTCCCGCGCGGCATCGGCTGCTGATGGTTCGTCGCTCACGTCCGTGGACCTTTCGCCCAGTTTGCTTGGGTGGCGTACCAGTGTCGCACCACCACGGGGCAGAAGCCACCGTTATCGAGCAAGCCGCTTCGGCGACGGCTACCCGCGCGAGGGCGTGGTTGAACCCGATTCGGAGTTCCCGGTGATGCGCGGCGCGCGGTCTTCGTCGTCGTGGTAGTAGTCCACGTTGCCGCGCAGCGCATCGAAGATCGCCTTGCCCTGTGAGACCAGGCCACTGGCCACCTGGCTGAGCCCTTCGGCGCCATTGAGCACGGTGAGGTTGGCGCTGGAGAGTCCCTGAGCGGCCTTCTCCACGATTTGCGGGAGCTGGTCGATCATCATCTTGTCCAGCGCCACCCGGTTGTGCGACGCCGCTGCCTCGGCCTGGATCTTCATCTTCTCCGCGTCGGCGATGGCCAAGATCCGGACGCGTTCGGCTTCGGCCTCGGCCGGCTTGACCACCTCGGCGACCAGTTCCTGCTGGCGTAGCTCGGCGGCGCGCTCGGCCAGTTCGGTGCGCATTTGGAGCACCTCCCGTTGGGACTGGGCTTCGGCCAGCGGACCGGCCTGTGCGGCTTGCGCCTGGGCCTTGTCGACCTCGGCCTTGTATTGCGCCTTGACTATCGCGGTCTGCCGGGCGAATTCGGCTTGTTTGCGCTGTGACTCCTGCTCGGCTTCCGCGGCCGCCTGGTTTGCCTGCGCCTGCGCGATCTGCGCCTGCTGCTGGATGGCGGCGTTGTGCGGTGCCGACATCGCGTTGATGTAGCCAAGCCCGTCGTCGTCAATCGACTGGATCTGCAGGGCGTCGACGGTCAGGCCGATCCGCGCCATCTCCTCCTTGGACCCGTCGAGGACTTCGGTTGCCAGCTTCTGGCGTTCCCGGATGATCTGCTCGACGGTCATTGAACCGATAATCGACCGCAGGTGACCGGCAAAGATTCGACCGGTCAGCACCGACATCTGGTCTTGTTCGGACAGAAAGCGTTGTGCCGCACTGGTTATGCTTTCCACGTCGTTGCCGACTTTGAAGGCGATCACCGCCCGGACGTTGAGGGTGATGCCCTGTTGAGTGACGCACTTTTCGGCGACTTCCGCTTCGCACATGGCCAGCGTGAGGAACCGCACCTTGCGGAACATCGGCATGATGAAGGCGCCATGGCCGGTCACCACGCGGAACGGGGCATTGCCTTTGGCCCGGCCACCGGAGATGAGCATCGCCTCGTCCGGGGCAGGCACCTTATAACCGAGCATGTTGAACTCCTTCTGCGTTTCACCGTTTTAAATCGGGCAGTTTGGGCCGTCACATCACATCGGGCGGCTCGTCCCACGGCTCGACGACCACCGTCCGCGCCCCCCGGACTTCGACCACCAGCACTTTGGAACCCTTCGGCAGTGGATCGTCGGACCATGCCAGGAAGACCTCCTTGGAACCCCGCACGGTGACCAGCACCTCCCCGGCGCCGCGACCACCGCGGGTTGCCAGGGTCAATTTGCCAACGCAGCCGATTGCCGAGGCGTCACTCACGATCGCATCCTGCCCCTTCGCGGGGTCCGGCGCCGAGTTTCGATTCAAATGGGTCGCGCCGTCAGCGTCACCACGTTGTTCGGCTACTCGGGCGCGTTGATTAGTACTTTCGGCCCTGTTCGTGTCGATGCAGCCGGCGTTACGATTCGCGCGGCACGGAGGCTCGTGATGATCGGCAGGGTTCATCGTTTCGCAGTTGTCGTTGCGGCCGTCTTGGCGTCGCTCGCCATCGCGACGTCGGTATCGCCGGCCGTGAGTCAAGCAGCAAAGTGTGGCCAGGGGACCGTGTATGACGCGGCGTCCAACACGTGCGTGGTTGCCGCACAGCCACCCCCACCAGAGTCGGCTCCGCCGCCTACGTCGGCCCCGCCGCCTCCACCACCCGCCTACAACGGCCCCAGACCGCATGTCTGGGCCAGTATCTGCGCCCCCCTGCGCTTTATCAGTCTCTGCGCCGGGATCTGAGGAACGCCTAAACCCAGTAGGGCACCCGGGCGCGGTATTGCCGCATCGCGAAGGCCGCCAGCACCCAGCCGACGGCGGTCAACACCAGGACCACGGCCCAATGCCGCAATTCTTGGTGAGCGCCCAGCAACGGGGCTCGAACGATATCGAGATAGTGCAGTAGCGGATTGAGTTCGACAATGTTCGACCAGCGTCCAGCCCCCTGCTGCCGCAAGGTGTCGTCATTCCAGATGATCGGGGTCATGAAGAACAGCAGCTGCACGACCGAAAACAGCAACGGACCGATGTCGCGGTACCGGGTCGCCAGGATGCCGAAACACAGTGACACCCAGATGCAGTTGAGCACGATCAGCCCCAGCGCCGGAATGACCGAAAGATCCGCCCACGACCACGGTTTGGGATAAATCATCGCGACGACGCCGTAGATCACGATGTTGTGCGCGAACAGGATCATCTGCCGCCACACCAGCCGGTAGACGTGCACCGAGAGCGGCGTCGGCAGCTGTTTGATCAGTCCCTCGTTGGCGACGAACACTTCGGCACCCTCGAGAATGGAGGCGTTGATCAGGTTCCAGATGATCAGCCCCAACGTCACGTACGGCAGATGGACCGAGAGCTCGAGATGGAAGAGCTTCGAATACAAACCGCCCATCGCGACGGCCGTGGTTCCGGTCGCGATGGTGATCCAGAACGGCCCCAGCACCGAGCGGCGGTAGCGCTGCTTGATGTCCTGCCAGCCCAGGTGCAGCCAGAGCTCATTACGACGGAAGCCGTCGACCAGATCGCTTCGGGCGCGAGTGAAGGTGCGCGACTGTGCCGCCGCGTCGAGGAACGTCATCGGAATTCTCCCGGCTTGCCGAATCGTTCACGGCGCCCCAAGCGGCGCAACCGAATCCACTCCAGCAGCCCTGCCGGGTCGCGGCGGGTCACCAAGAAGAACCAGGCGAACCGGATCCACTCCTGGACCAGCAGTTTGCGTAGACCCGGCTGCGACAACAGGTAGCCGCGGTTGCGGTAGGTGAAGAACCGCTTGACGGGATCGTCGGAATACTGGGTGTGCATCCGGCCACCCAGAATCGGCCGGAATTCCGTAGAGCCGCAGGGATGCAGGTACACCGCGTCCAGGCAGGTGCCGAACGGCAACCCGGAGCGCACCAGCCTGCGGTGCACCTCCACTTCGTCGCCACGGATGAACAGCCGCAGATCCGGGACACCGACCGCTTCCAGGGTGGACGCCCGGAACAGCGCGCCGTTGAACAGCGACGCTATACCGGGCAGCAAATCCTGTCCTGGCTCGGTGCGCAATTCGCTTGTGCGCCTGCGCCATACCAGGCCACGGCGCAACGGGAACGCCAGAAGTTCGGGGTCATCCATGTTGCACACCATCGGCGATACTTCGGCCAGGCCATATTTCTCGGCACAGGCCAGCAGGGTGGCCAGCACGTCAGAGTCCTGTGGTCGGCCGTCGTCGTCGGCCAACCATACCCAGCCGGCTCCTTGCGCCAGCGCGTGCAACATGCCGAGGGCGAAACCCCCTGCGCCGCCGAGGTTTCGACGAGAGTCCAGGTAGGTCGTCGGAATCGGTTGTCCTTGAACGAGATCACGGACCCGACCGTCGCCCCGACCGTCGTTGTCCACGACGATCAGATGGTCGGGCAACCGGGTCTGGCTGCTCAGCGCATCCAGCGATTTGGCAAGCTCGTCGGAACGCCGATGAGTGACGACGACAGCGACAACGGATTCGCTCATGGCTGTTCGGCCGTTTCGGCCAGCACCTCACGGACGTGCCGGGCAGCGTCCTCGCCTTCATAAGCACGCACCACGTCTTCGATACCGCCGGACATGCGGATGACTCCGTGGTCTATCCACATCGCGGTTTTGCACAGCCGGGCCAGAAATTCGTTGGAATGGCTGGCGAACACCAGGATTCCGGACCGCTCGACCAGGCTTTGCAGCCGGGACTGGGCCTTCTTCAAGAAATCGGCGTCCACCGCGCCGATCCCCTCATCGAGCAGCAAGATCTCGGGGTCGATGCTGGTGACGACGCCCATCGCCAGCCGGACCCGCATCCCGGTGGAGTAGGTGCGCAGCGGCATCGACAGGTAGTCACCCAGCTCGGTGAACTCGGCGATCTCGTCGACCTTGGACAGCATCTGCTTTCGGGTCTGCCCGAGGAACAGGCCGCGAATGATGATGTTCTCGTAGCCGGAGATCTCGGGGTCCATGCCGACCCCCAGATCGAAGACCGGTGCGACGCGGCCGGTGACCTTCGCCCAGCCCCGCGTGGGTTCGTAGATGCCCGAAAGTAGGCGCAGCAGAGTCGATTTCCCGGCCCCATTGTGACCGACCAGGCCGACCCGGTCACCCAACTCGAGTGACATGGTGATGTCCCGCAACGCTTCGACGACAACGACGTTGGAGCTGTTGCGCCCGATCGTGCCGCCCGCCTTGCCCAGGAAGGCCTTTTTCAAGGAGCGCGACTTGGCGTCGAAGATGGGAAATTCCACCCACGCGCTGTGCGTCTCGATATGAGGGGCCGGACCCGGCATCGTCAACTATCCAAGCCCGCTTACAGATACTGGCCGTGTCCCGACCCGGTGCCCGGCTTGCCGAGGCCCGGAGGCAGCGCGCCCTGGCGCATCTTCTCGAGCTGTGCGCGGGCCGCCATCTGCTGGGCGAACAGGGCGGTCTGGATGCCGTGGAACAGCCCTTCCAGCCAGCCGACCAACTGTGCCTGCGCGATGCGCAATTCGGCGTCCGACGGCGCCGTGTCCTCGCTGAACGGCAGGGTGAGGCGGTCGAGCTCCTCGCGGAGCTCCGGGGCCAGGCCTTCCTCCAGTTCACGGATGCTGGTGGCGTGGATCTCGCGCAGGCGATTGCGGCTCGCATCGTCGAGCGGCGCGGCGCGCACTTCCTCGAGCAGTTGTTTGATCATGGTGCCGATACGCATCACCTTCGCGGGCTGCTCGACCAGGTCGGTCAGCGAACGCTCCTCGGCGTCATCGTCAGGTGTCGTCAAGATTCGCGGATCGACGCCGCCGATGATCTCGACGTCGTCGTCGTCGCTGCGGGTACTCAATCCATCACCATCCTTTGCGGAGTTAAGAGTGTGGCGCCGCGTCATCCCCACGCCATTCGTAGATGCGGGCTCCACCGTTGTCGTAGATCAGCGCCCACGACTTCGACTTCTCCAGTGAGACTAGTCCGTCGGGTGTGGCAAACCCTCTCACGTTGGGCACGCTGGTGAGGATGTACCGGATGTTGAGCGCTTTGATCGCCTCGACGACCTTGGGATCGGACTCGCCTTTACGGGCAGAGGTCCAAAAAATATATCGGTAGTAGCCCGGGCCGGTCTGCTGCGGGAAGTCGTAGTGCGTCCACAGCGGATGCAGGTCGGCCACCGCATACATCCAGGCGGTGCCGTCGACATTGGAGTTGCCGATCACGGTGTTGCGGGCACCGGGCAAGGAGGCCAGGTACGCCATGGCCATCAGATCGCGCTGGTCGATGATCACCGAGTCGTATTTGTCGCCGAACAGCACCAGGTGCCGGTAGAGGTAATGCCGGGCAATCAGCACGGTGGCCGCCACCAGCACCAACGCCGTGGCGGCGGTCCATGCCGGGCTGGGCTGGGGGTACCTCCCCCTTGCGGGGGACTGTTTGACCCGGTCGGTGACTCGCCGGACGCCGGCGATGAGAACCAGCACCGCCGCGAACAGGGCGACGCCCGCCATTGGCGTCAACAGCATCGTCACCACGGCCGCGAGCCGCCGTGGATCGTTGTAGAAGAACTGGCTGAACTCCTCGATGGCGCGCCCGGCCGGGTTGCGAAAGGGGGCCCCGGAGTAGATGGTCGCCACGGTCAGCAACAGCCATACCGCGGCCGGCCACCAGATCCGCTTGTAGAGCAGGATCGCCATGCCGACATACGACAAGACCACCAGGCCGTACTGGACGGGGAAGTCGTTGAGGTGGCGGGTGTGCAGCAGCAGCGCGTCGATCACGCCCTGCTTGACGCTTTTGAAGCTGGGGAAAGCGTGGCCGGCGATGATGTCGGCCTGCTTGATCACCCCCAGGAACTGCGGCGCCAAGATCAGGGCCGTCGGGACCACCACTGCCGTCAGGGTCAACGCGTCGGCCACCCGGCCGCGCACCGGATGCCAGACCGCGTCGAAGAGCCACCACCCGACCAGGAATAAAATGACGATGAACCCGCCGGTCAGATGCACCGACAGGACACCCACCAACGCCAGTACGGCCGCCGGAATGCGGTCCCGATGCCGCAATGTCGAGGCGATCAGCACGAACGTGGGTACCGCGACCCCGTATGCGGCCAGGTTCGGCATCGCCGCGACGCCGAACTCGACGTAGGGCACCGAGGTGAACGACGCGGACAGCGCTGCCGCCGTCGCCGCTGCGCCGGCGGTGTGCCACGGGGTCGTGCTCGGCCTGAGCAGATGCCAGGTGAGCATCGCCGCGCTGGTCGGAAACAGCCAGACCGACGCTGCCACCGAACCCAACGTGTAGCCGGTGGTCGGAGCCGCGCCGGCGAGCTGACAGAACACCGCGATCAGGGCGTGGAATACCGACGGGTAGTACAGCGCCTGGTGTGTCTCGACGTTGCGCAGCTCACCCATGTGCGTTGACGACGCCTGCCCGGTGTCCAGCATGAAGCGCACCTCGTTGGCGTGCCAGACCGCGTCCCAGGTGCTCGGGATGGACTGCCAATGCGTGATGCCGCGATAGGCCGCCCACATGATCAGCAGTGCACCCAACAGCACACCGGCCGCCACGGCCACGGCCGGCCAGCCGCCGATCCCGCGGGCTTCGGCATCAGCGTCGCGGTAGCGGGCGAGCAGCAGTTGCAAACCCGTCATCAGCAGGCAGACCGCAACCAGCGCGGCCAGCGCGGTCCAACCGTTCCACGGGATTCCGATTGCGCCGAAAGGGATTATGGCGAGCGCCACCACACCGTAGGTCAGGGCGGGACCAACCGCGATGGCGACCGGCCAAGTCAGCTGACTGATACGTGCGACAATCGTTCCGGGCGCTATCAGCAAGAACAAGGCCAGCAGCGTTCCGAACCAGAGCCCCACTGGACTAGTATGGCTGGCCGGGTGTCCTGGCTCGGGAAGCCACCGTCTGGCCGGAACGGCTTGGACCCTTTCAGGCACCCGCTACCGTCACAATTTCGCGAAATGCGGAAGCTCTAAGGTGGCTGGCATGGCTTACGACGTCGCCCGGGTGCGCGGACTACATCCGTCGCTGGGTGACGGATGGGTGCACTTCGACGCGCCGGCGGGGATGCTCATTCCCGATTCCGTTGCGACCACGGTTTCGACGGCGTTCCGGAGGTCGAGCGCCACCGCGGTGGGTGCGCACCCATCTGCGCAGCGCAGCGCCGCCGTTCTGGAGGCGGCGCGTGCGGCGGTGGCCGATCTGTTCAACGCTGAGCCGGCGGGCGTCGTCCTGGGAGCCGATCGCGCGATTTTGTTGTCGACGCTGGCCGAAGCATTGTCTTCGCGGGCCGGCCTGGGCTACGAGGTCGTCGTCAGCCGCCTTGACGACGAGGCGAACATCGCGCCCTGGCTGCGGGCGGCGCACCGCTACGGCGCCAAGGTGAAGTGGGCCGAAGTAGACATCGAGACCGGTGAGCTGCCGACGTGGCAGTGGGAGGGCCTGATCGGGAAGTCGACCAGGTTGGTCGCCGTCGCCTCGGCGTCTGCGGCGCTGGGCACGGTCACCGACCTGCGGGCGATGACCAAGCTGGTCCACGATGTGGGCGGGTTGGTGGTGGTCGACCATTCCGCCGCGGCGCCTTACCGGTTGCTCGACGTCAAAGAAACCGACGCCGACGTGGTGGCGGTGAACGCGCTGGCGTGGGGTGGTCCGCCGGTCGGCGCGATCGCGTTCCGCGATCCGGCACTGGTCAACTCGTTCACCTCAATCTCGACAGACCCCACAGCCACCGGCGTCGCACGTCTGGAAGTCGGCGCTCACCAGTTCGGTCTGCTGGCCGGGCTGGTGGCAAGCATCGAGTATCTGGCGGCTCTTGATGAATCCGCTCGCGGCAGCCGCCGGGAGCGCCTGTCGGTGTCGATGCAATCCGCCGCGCTGTATATGAACCGGATCTTCGATTACCTGATGGTCTCGCTACGGTCATTGCCGCTGGTGATGGTGATCGGCCGCCCTGAGGTGCGGATACCGGTAGTCAGCTTCGCGTTGAACGGGGTGCCGGCCGAGCGGGTGGTACAGCGATTGGCGGATAACGGCATTCTGGCCATCACCAACGACAACTCGCGGGCACTCGACGTCTTGGGCGTGAACGACATCGGTGGCGCGGTGACCGTCGGGCTGGCGCACTACTCGACCACCGCCGAAGTCGATCAGTTGGTGCGTGCTCTGGCATCGCTCGGCTAAGCCTCGAGTCCGCGAGCGGGTGGCGATCCCAGCCCGCATGCCGCTAGACGGTCAACACGATCTTTCCAGTTACTTTTCCCGACACCAGCTGCCGGTGCGCGTCGGCGGCCTGCTGAATGGGCATGCGGGCGCCGATGATTGGGCGGACCCGGCCGTCGGCGATCATCGGCCATACCGAGTGGATGACCGCTTGCACGATCTCGCTTTTGCTGTTCGGTCCGGAGACCGGCCGCGCCCGCAGCGTCGTGCCGATGATCCGGGCCCGCTTGGCCAGCAGCTTGCCGATGTTGAGCTCCGCCTTCACCCCACCCTGCATGCCGATGATGACCAGCTGTCCGTCGGTGGCCAAAGCGTCGATATTGCGGTCCAGGTAGGCAGCTCCCATGATGTCGAGGATGACGTCGGCGCCGCTGGTCTGTTCGCGCAACCGCGCGACGAAGTCGTCGTCGTGGTAGTTGATGGTGATCTCGGCGCCTAACTTGCGGCAGAAGTCCAGCTTTTCCGCCGACCCGGCGGTGACGGCCACCCGGGCGCCCAGCGCACGTGCGACCTGGATGGCGTGGCTGCCGATACCGCTGGCACCGCCATGCGCCAGAAGCAGTTGGCCGTGGCTGAGGTGAGCGGTGAGCACCAGGTTGGACCACACCGTGCAAGACACCTCGGGCAGCCCGGCCGCGTCGACAACGTCGACACCGGCGGGGATCGGCATCACCTGTCCGGCCGGAACGGCGACCTGCTCGGCGTATCCGCCGCCGGCCAGCAGAGCGCAAACCTCTTGCCCCATAGACCATTTCGTCACGCCCGCACCGACTTCGGCGACAACACCGGACACCTCCATGCCGAGGATGTCGCTGGCCCCCGGGGGCGGCGGATATTTACCGGCGGCCTGCAGCACGTCGGCGCGGTTCACACCGGCCGCGGTGACCGTGATCAGCACTTCGCCGGCCCCGGCGGAGACGTCGGGTACTTGTTGCCAGGAAAGTTGATCGGGGGATTCGGCGACGATGGCGCGCATGCCGGTCACGCTACTAGCCCCGTTACCCTAGTCAGCGGTGGCGTGGCAGAGCGGCCTAATGCACTCGCCTTGAAAGCGAGAGACGGCTAAAACCGTCCGGGGGTTCAAATCCCTCCGCCACCGCTCTCGCGTTACCCATGCGTTGTTGGGTGCCGGGCCGCCGGGGCACAAACCCTAATAGCTGCGATCGCCTTCACCGTTGTCGAAGAAGTGGCCACTCGCCGTCCTGCTCGACTTCCATGCGCCAGCCGAGTTCGTTGCCCTCGACCGCGTTGTCGGCGAACCACGCGTGGGCCTTGTCGGCGCTTTCGATGTCCTTGGTTGCGACGACGTCTCCGTGCGGGTTGAGCACGCGGTAGGTAGCCATGCCCGCAGTGTTCCCTCAGCGGGGATGCTCAACCGGTCGGAATCTCGGTGGCGATCGTGTCCATCAGCCTGGTGTAGCGGCGGGCCTCGGGATCACGCCCGGGTTTGCCGCTGCTCACCACACCGGCCGCCAGCCGGCGTGCCGGGTCGGCCCAAATCGCGATGTTGACCAGGCCGAGATGACCGAACGCGTCGGGGGCGTTGCGCCCGAACGGTCCGAACCGGTCGGTTCCCAGGATGAACCCGGTACCCCAGCGAGCCGGCTGTAGCCCGATCGCGAAGTCTGGGCGCAACCGTCGGCATTCTTGTACTGCGCCGCGCAGCGTTTCCGGGCTCATCACCCGCACGCCGTCGAGTTCTCCACCGCGGCGCCAGATTTCAGCGAACCGGGACAGCTCGTTGGCGGTCGATATCGTGTTGGACGACGGGATGATGGTGGTGAGGAAGCGCGGCTTGTTGGTGTAGGGGATCACCTCGTGCACGGTTCCGCCGATCGCCTTGCGAAAGATCTGGGCTATCACGGGCGGCAACGGACGGCCGGTGGGGTGACTAGGGGCGACCAATGGAAGGTCTTGGCTGGCGACGCCGAAGTTCGTCCACCGGAAGCCCAGCGGGTCAAGGACCTCGGCCGCCAGGATCTCGCGAATTTCCTTCCCGGTGGCGGCGTAGATGATTTCCCGCATGAGCGGACCCCACGTCAGCGCGTGATAAATGTGCAGCAGTCCCGGCCGGTAGATCGGGCGTAGTTGGCTCATCATCTGCTGGGCGTATTCGTGGTCGTCGGCGCGTTTGACATCCGGTCGGGGCCCGGTGGGGAACGGCAGCCCGGCGCTGTGGGTCATTACGTGGCGGATGGTGATGCGATGCTTGCCGTGACTGGTGAAGCTGGGGATGTAGTCGCAGACCCGGTCGTCGAGTGAGAAGACGCCGCGTTCGACCAGCATGTGCACCACGGTTGCGGTGATGCCCTTGGCCGCCGAGTACACACAGAACGGCGTGTCGGTGGTGACGGGAATTTTCTCCGCATCGGGCGGATCGCTGGGGCCGTTGCCCCAGCCGTGACCGATCGCGCGGTTGAGCACGACGCGGCCATTCCGCCGCAGGCACACCTGGATGGCAGGCTGCAGCCCGGCCTGGTACCAGTGCCGCGCGGCCTGCCATATCCGCTCGACGGCAGCGTCGTCGTTTTCGGAGCGGTCCTCGTCACCGATCGTCGTTACGGAATCCAGGTCGGCCGGGACGCGGATCTTGCCGTCGGGGGTCAGGTTCGCCACCCCAGCGAGGGTACGTGTCGCCGGGGGGCGGGTGTCCTACTGCCCGGTGAACCGCGGCGGGCGTTTTTCGAACGTCGCCGAAATGCCCTCGGTCAGATCCTTGGACGGCAGGAAGGCGGCGTTCCAGGCGGCGACGTAGCGCAGATTCTCCGCGACGGCCGAGGTGCGTTGCTGGTCGAGGACATCCTTGACGCCGTACACCGCCAGCGGTGGGTTGGCGGCGATTTCCGCGGCCGTCATGTGGGCGGCGGCCAGCGTCTGGTCGGCGTTCTCGTACACGTCGTTGACCAGTCCGATTTTTTCGGCCCGCGCCGCGTCGATGTCCTTACCGGTCAACGCCAGCTCGCGCAGGTGTCCGTCGCTCAAGATCAACGGAAGGCGGGCCAGACTGCCCATGTCGGCGACGATGGCCAGTTTCACCTCGCGCACCGAGAACTTAGCGTCGCTGCTCGCGTAGCGGATGTCCACGGCGGAGATCAGGTCGACGGCGCCACCGATGCACCAGCCGTGCACCGACGCGATGGTGGGGGTGCGGCAGTCCGCGACGGCGTTGATCGCCTTCTGCATGCGCAGTATCTCGGCGTGGAAGTCGGTGCGGGGGCGGGCCTGCGCGCCGTCGGCCATCAGCGGGGCGAACATTCCGCCCATCGCGGGTACGTCCAGGCCGTAGCTGAAGTTCCTGCCGGATCCGGTGATGACGATGGCCCGTACCTCGCGGTCGGCGTCCAGGGTGGCGAACACGCCGGGCATCTCTGACCAGAACGCCGGCCCCATTGCATTGCCCTTGCCCGGTCCGATCAGCGTCACCTGGGCGATGTGGTCTTTGGTTTCCACGGTGACGGATTCGTATGCTTGCGCCATATCGAGACCGTAGCGTGGCCAACATGTCTCCTGATCTGCGACCCGGCCCGCATTCCCCGCCCACCGACGAGCTGCACAGCGCCGAGGACACCCTAGGGTGTTGCAACGAGTCCTGGATCCCATCGCCGCCGACGACTTGACCCGGCAGACCCCGTGCACGGAGTTCGACGTCGCCGCCCTGACCGGGCATTTGCTGAGGTCGGTCGCGGCAGTTGGGGGCATGGTCGGCGCGGATATCCCGGACCGCGACGAAAGCGATTCGGTGGAACGACAGGTCGTTGCCGCGGCGCGGCCCGCGCTGGACGCCTGGCATCGCCGCGGCCTGGACGCTCGGTGCCGTTCGGCAATGGCGAGATGCCCGCCAAGAGCGCGTGCGCAATCCTGTCGATCGAGTTCCTGGGCATGCGTGGGATTACGCGGCCGCGGTCGGACACGAGATCCACGCCCCGGAGCCACTCTGCGAATACGTGCTGGGTCTGGCGCGTGAGGTGATTCGCCCGGAGCTACGCAGCAGCGTCGGGTTCAATGAGCCGGTCGACGTTGCGGCGGATGCCGGCGCCCTGGAGCAGTTGGTCGCGTTCACCGGCCGCAACCCGGGGTAGTTCGGGCGCCGCTTCAGAAGCCGCCGAACGTGAAGCCGGTTTCACGTTCGAGCGACTACACGCGTTCCAGGTAGAAGTAGTAATACCGGCCGTTGTCCCGGACGCCCTTGCCGTTCATGATGCCCATCACCGCGTCGTCATCGATCTTCTTGAAGTGGTCGTGCACGGGCTGGCCGTCGTAGACCATCGTCGCGGTGACTTCGCCGCGGAACTCCTCGAGCCACAGGCTGGCCTCGCCCTTGCCCATCGCCACGTTGGAGAACTTGTTCCCGTCGGCGTCGACGCAGACCAGCGGCTGCACGTCACTGGCCGACTTGAAGGTTTTGCCGAACCAGCCGGCCTTTGTCAGCCGCCCGTTCATCTTGTGGCCGGTGCGGAACTCGCCGCCTTTCCACTCGCCGATCAGGCCTTCGATTGTCGCAGGCTGTAGAGTCGCCCAGAAATCGTCCAGCTCGGCGTCCGCGATGGCGCCGCCGCGCTCCTTTAAATCGCTGAATTGCTTGCGCGCCAAGCTCACTAACTCTCCTTAAGGTTGGTTGCGGCCCAGCCGTGGGCGAACCGCAGCAGGGCGTCGTTTTCCTCCGGCGCACCGATGGTGACCCGGACGCCGTCCGGCGGGAACGGGCGGACCACGATGCGCGCGTCGGCGGCCCGCGCCACAAAGTCCGCGGTTCGGCGCCCCAGCGGCAGCCAGACGAAGTTCGCCTGAGACGGCGGGATGGTGAACCCGGCGTCGCGCAGCCCGGCGGAGACACGCGAGCGCTCGGCGACGACGGCGTCGGTGCGGGCGAGCAATTCACCGGCGGCGTCCAGTGAGGTGATGGCTGCGGCCTGCGAGACGCTTGTCACCGAGAAGGGTACATAGACCTGGTCCAGCGCGGTGATCAGGTCGGGGTGGCCGACCGCATAACCGACGCGCAAGCCGGCCAGGCCGTAAGCCTTCGAAAAGGTCCGCAGCACAACGACATTGCTGTGCGCGCGAACCAGCCTAAGGCTGTCGGGCAACATGCCGTCGCGGATGTATTCGACGTAGGCCTCATCGATGGCGATCACGATGTGGGCCGGCACGGCCTCGACGAACCGGCAAAGCGCCTCCGGGTCTACGACCGTGGACGTCGGGTTGTTGGGGTTGCAGACGAAGATCAACCGGGTGCGGTCGGTGATCGCGGCAAGCATTGCGTCGAGATCGAACGCGTGGTCGGTCAGCGGCACTTTGACCGCGACAGCGCCGGCAACCTGCACCATGGGCGGATAAAGCTCGAAGCTGTGCCACCCCATCACCACTTGGTCGGCGACCGAGGCGGTGATCTGAATGAGCTGCTGACACAGACTCACCGAGCCGCAACCGGCGGCGACGTTCTCCGGCGCGAAATCCGGCCCGAGGTGCTTGGCCAGCGCCGCCTTGAGCTGCACACAGGCGCTGTCGGGGTAGCGATTGATCAGCTCGGTGGCCCGTTCGATGGCCGCGCGGACGCTGGGTAGCGGGCCGAGCACCGTTTCGTTACTGGCCAGCTTGATGGAACCCGCCACCGTCTTGCCGGGGACATAGACTGGCAGCGTAGCCAACTCGGGTCGCAGGCGGGCGGTCACGTCGACAGCATAGGTCGGCGCTGTGTACGCTATGCCTCCGGCGGTTCGGGGACGGCCGGAGGGGTTCGGTACCCTCAGGAAGTCCGATGGAGGCGTGCCAGAGCGGCCGAATGGGGCTCACTGCTAATGAGTTGTCCCCCTTCAAGGGGACCGGAGGTTCAAATCCTCTCGCCTCCGCCACGCGAGACAACTGAAGACGGGCGCCCGTAGCTCAACGGATAGAGCATCTGACTACGGATCAGAAGGTTGGGGGTTCGAATCCCTTCGGGCGCGCACAGCTCAGAGGCTCTTTTCATCGTCGTGGAGGCGCCGCTGTCGGAACTTTGACGACAGTTTTGACGACAATAGCCATCGCGTTCGCCTTCACTTTGCGGGGTTAAGCAGTGAGTCCATGCCAGCGACGGCTGAACGCTGAACCTGTTCGATGACGTCCACATACGTCCCTGTCGTCACTGAAATCGAGCTGTGACGAAGAACGCGCTGCACTGTCGCTGCCTCGACGCCCATCGTGAACAACAACGTCGCGCACGAATGCCGGAGGTCGTGGAGACGGATGCTTCGCATGCCAGCCCGTCGGCACAACGTCTCGAACGCCCGGTTGATGTTTCTCGGTTCCAGAGGCGTCCCGTTCTTCGTCGTGAACACCAGACCGAGTGTGTTGCCCCGTGCGACCTGTGTGTCGCCCAACTGATCAAGCCGATGCCGCCGCAAGATCGCCACGAGCTCCGCCGGCAACGGCACGGAGGCGGCAGACGATTCGGATTTCACATCTCGCAGGGCGAGGTTTGTCCCAACGCGTGAAAGCGCCTTCGTAATAACCACCCGTCCATTGACCAGGTCCACATCGACCCACCGAAGCCCGAGCGCCTCCCCGCGCCTCAGACCGATAGCCAACGCGACCGCCCACAACGCACAGAGCCGGTCGTGTCGTGCAGTTTCGAGAAACGTGCGGGCTTCATCCGCCGACCACGGCGTCACCTTGCGGATCGAGCCGGCCGGCATTTTGACCTGTCGGGCAACATTTCGAGCCAGCAGTTCCTCCTCGACGGCGTCTTGCAGTGCCGCACGCACAAGTCGGAGCAGATAACGCAACGTACCGGTACCCGCGACCTGCCCGCAGCACTCGGCAGGTTTCTTCGCGCAGCATCGCGCCCTGCCCTTCATCGCCCGCTCGGCGTCTTTCCCTTGTCCACAGCACTGACAGGTTGTCCGCAGTCCGTTCAGCCACGCGCGGATGTGTTGCGCTTGCAACGCACGCAGCCGCCGTTTGCCCAGTCCCGGTACCACATACAAGCGCACCAACAGTTCATATGAGGAAAAGGTCGTCTCCCGCACGCTCGGTTGCGCGATCTCCGTCAACCAATACTGCATGTACTGCTCGACAGTGGATGTGGTGCTGGCAACCGGAATTCCTTTGCGTTGCAGATCCTTTAGGCGTGTTCGTTCAGCGTCCGCGTCCTCCCAGGTCGAGGCGTAGACGCTGATTCGTTTCCGTCGGCCGTCCGGAGTGTCGACGAACACTTTGAGCTCGTAGCGCCCGTCTTCGCGTTGGGAGATATTGCCCGAGCCGTTCGGGTTGCGCTTTTTCGCGGCCATCACGCGGCTCCCTCGATCAATCCGGAAAGGTAATCATCGAGGGATTGCCGAACAATTCGACGGCACCTCCCGATGTGTACCGATTTGACCCGTTCGTCCCAGATCAGCTGGTATACCATCCATCGACTGACCGCGAGCCGATCCGCCGCCGCCTGAACAGTGACCAATTCACCCCATGGTTCGGTGTCCATCTGATTCCCTTTCCTGATGCTCCGGTTGCCGTTGCCGAAATCTGTTCTTTCGCCCGGTGGTCCGGGTGCTGCGAGCTTTGCCGTATACGAGGCGTTGGATGAAGCCCCGCGAACGATGAGGTCGTCGCGCCGGTAGAACGGTTCGCGCTGCGCCCCGACGTGATTCGTAGGTTTGTGGGTGTTCATGTCGTCCAGTCCGGTCGAGCGGGTGGATCATGTGCCCGCAGATTATCGCGGGCGGTGTAACGGTGTTCGATCATCCGCTGTGCCGCCGACAGGATCAGGACTCGCTCGCCGAGACCGCACAACCCGACCCGATCGAATTCCCAGTCGACCGCATCACTAGTGGATGTCGCCCGACGACGTTCCGCGTCTTTGGTTGTCGCGGCGTGGTCGGCCTGTTGCTGGCGGGTCCAGGTGGCTCGGTAGGCGCGCAGGGTGCCCATGGTGGTGGAGAACAGCCGGGATTTGGTCGTGATGTGCCCCCGATACCCCAGGGTGTGGAGCCAGCGATCCATCCCGTCGTAAGGACGGTGACCGGCCAGGCCGGTGATGGTGGTCAGGATAGCCCGCACATGGGCGGTGACGTCCAATTCCGTGAGGGCTAAAGGGGACATGCGCCGGATGCCGACACCGAATTCGGCGACCGATTTCGTGACGTACTTGGCCAAATAGGCCGCCACCGAACGGCCCGACGGACGGGGCGGTTCGCCGCGCCCGTGGCCGTGGTTCGGCTCCAGTGGTTGGGTGTCGGTTTGGGTGCCGAACCGCACCACCTGACCCTCACCGTCGCCGAGGCGCTCAGGGTCGGTGACCGTGAGCGTGACCGCACGGGCGGCCCGCTGAACCAGGACCGCCAAGTCGGTGGCGGTGATCGAGGAGACCGGCGGCGTGGGTGCCTCGCCCGGCACGGGTGGCCCGTCCAGGCGGATGACGGCGTGAAAATGCGGGATGGCGCGCCGCTGCATCTCGGCGACCTTCACATAGTTGATACGAATACTATTGGCGGCTTCACCCATGGCCCGCTGGTGGCTGTCCAGCAGTCGGCGCAGGCTGATGGTGAAGCGCCGCCACAGCTCGGGGGCGTGCCAGGCGAACAGGACGTGCCCGGTGTAGTCGTAGCAGTCTTCGCACAACGGTTGACCCAACCGGGCATCATTGTCGCCGTGGATAGTGCTGCACCACAACGGTTTCCCATGCCGACACCGGCGGTAGCCGCTGCGGCCCGGATCGTGACACCGGCGATCGTGGCTATTGTGGGTGTCGTCTCGGATGGTGTGCACGGGCCCGAAACCCGGTGCGGTCAGGGTGACGAACACCTGCGGGTGCTCGGCGACGGTGGACGGCATGTCGTGGTGTCCGCCGTGCAGGCCGGCGTGCACGAGCTGCCAGGTGTCGCGGGCATACAGATCCGAGCACGACGGGCAGGCGACCGCACGACGGTTGTTGCAGCGGGACAGGACCTGATGCGCCCTGCCAGACGTGTCGGTACCGATCAGGTGGATCGGGTTGGCGCAGAACCCGACATTCTCGGCTTTGCGCCACCAGGACTCGAAGCCCGGAGAGGCGGCGCGGTGCACCATCTGTACCACCACATCGGTGGAGTCGACGCCCGCCGGAACACCCGGCAGGACCGGAATCGTGATCGCCGCAGCCCCGCCTGCGGCCGGAGTGTGACTCGGGGTGAACGTCATGGGTGGGCGCTCCCCGTCTCGGATGTGCCGGCCGAGGGCTGGTGGGGTGCGAAGTGGGTGGTGAGGTAGTCGATGTCAGGGTCGGTGACGTGGAAAGCCCGAACCCTCACGGGTTCAGCGCTCCCGTCCCCACACACGTAGGCGACACCGGGGGTGTTGGTGGGGATCTGGTCGCAGAGCGCGCCGCCATCGCGGGCGGCGGCACCGAGGACCATCGTGGTTTGGGTGGATTCGGTCATCCGCAACCCCACCCGGACTGAAAAGAGCTGTCGGATCGCGAGGACGTCTTTGGACGGGTCTTGCACTGCGGCGATGACGGAGACACCGTCGGCGCGGCCCTGGGACAGCAGCAGACCCAAGAGTTGTTCGACTTCGGTCCGTGTTTTGCGGTCGCCGATATAGGCGGTCAGGGAGGCGATTTCATCGACGATCAGCACGATCAACGGTTCGGCAGCGGTGGGGGTGTGCAGCCGGGTGTGGCCGCGCAGCCGCTGCGCGCGCTGAGCCACCGTGGTCGTGACGGCGCGCAGCAGCGCCAGGGTGTTGGCGCCGTTGTCGTAGGCGAAGCCGGTGAATAGTGGCTGTCCGCGCCCGAATTCCATGCCGCCCTTGGGGTCGATGACCAGCAGCCGGGTCCAGCCGGCCCGCACCCCGGGTGCCAGAGCGGCGATGATCGACCACAGCACCGAGCCTTTCCCGGAGCCGGTCGCGCCGGCGACCAGAATGTGCTGGCCCAGTACCGGTAGCCGCCACCAGGCACCGTTTTCGGTGACCCCTACCCGGACGCTGGACGGATCCACCCTCGTATCAGTGGCGGGGCGGGGCAGCCGGATCGGCGCGGCCAGCGCATCACCATGATGTGCGGTAATCCCAATCTCCCCGGGCTTGATCGAGCGGATTGTGACCCGCTGTGCGCGCAACGCGTCGGCCAGGGCTGCGGATCTGTTCTGCCAGTCGGCCACCGATTGGCCGGTGAGGATTCGCACCACGACAACGTCGCTCACCGCGCCAACCGTCACCGACCGCAGTGCCGGCACGAGGGTGCGGTCATCGAGTGTCGCGGTCAGGCCGTGCAGGGTGCAGATCGCGGTCCAACGGTGCCGGTAGACCCACCAGCTCCGCCACCGGCTCCGGATCCGCGCGGTCACCCACTGCTGGAACGATGCGGGCCAGAGTTGCGACCAGGCCACCAGAGTCAGCCCGGACACCGTCGCGAGGAGCACACCGAACACCGCTCCGTCGCGGAACCCGACCCACATGCTGGCGAGGAGGGGGAGGCTGATCATCGGGAACAACACCGACCACCACAGCAGCACCCCCAGCCCTTTCGCTAGGGCTACCACGATCACGGTGATGGTGTCGTCGATGTCGGATTCTGTGCTGCGGGAGTTGTTGGCGCCGTGTGGTTTTGATGCTGCGGCCATGACAAAGTCTTCCGTGAGGTAGTGCAGGACTTAACGGTGGTTTGGTTGAGCGGGTGAGCGCACCACCACAGGGGGCTGGGTGTTGCGGTGCTGCGCTCACCCGTCAACCAGGCGGTTAGGCGGCGGGCTTGCCCGTGCTTCCGGTGGCGGTGGCGGTTCTGGGTGGGGCGATAACCCCGGCCAGCGGGGCACCCGACGCGCGGATCGCATCCGCCCTAAACGCGATCCCGGAGCGTCCCTCTTGGCTCCAGGGCAGCGCGACCAAAGCATCGACCTGCACCGGCTGGCCTACCGTCACATTCGGGTCACCTGCCACGGTGACGGCGATGACATCCCCACCCGAGGCGTCCAACGCCATCAGCTGGACCTGCCACAACGGCAAACCCGTCTCCCGATCCACCTTCGGCTGGCCGGTATCGAACGCGATCCGCTGTTCCGGTGCCCGGGTGCACACGAACGACACCCCTGCCGTATCGATCCTGAGCTTCATTTGTATGTCCTTCCTGCTGTGTCGTGTCACGACCACTCGGCCGCAATCGCCAGTTCAGACGGACAAACCGGACATTCCCAGGGCATCCGATGGACGAAGCGGACAAACGGGGGTGACAAACTGGACAAATCACAACCCAGGCAGCAGCTCAGCGCGGCCGCCAGAACCAACCACGACAGGAGGACGGTCACCGGTGTCAGAGGATGGGCAGCCTGACAAAGCGCCTGTTCCTAATCACGCGCTGGCGGCGCGGATGAAGGAGAAGGGTTTCAGCGAAACCAGACTCGCAACGGCCGCCGGTGTCGACGTCAAGACGGTGGGGCGTTGGTTGAGAGGTGAATCGCTGCCCCAAGCCGTGAATGCTCGCGCCGCCGCCGACGCTTTGGGCTGCGATCCTCAAGCTTTGTGGCCGGACTTGTTCCCCACCATGCGTCCGCCTGGCACCGGGACGGTCGCGGTCAGTGTCTATGGCAGCCGAGCCGACATCCCCGTCACGGTGTGGACCGAGCTATTCGGCGGAGCCCGCGAGGCGATCGACATCCTCGTCTATGGCGGCACATTCCTGTTCGACGGCGTCGCCAGATTCCCCAGATTGCTCACCGCCGCCACCGACCGCGGCGTCGCTGTCCGGTTCATCATCGGCGACCCGGACTCCGCCGCGGTCGCCCAGCGCGGCGCCGAGGAACAGATCGGATCCAGCCTGGCAGGGCGCTGCCGGATGACCCTGGCACGCCTGCAACCGCTCGTTGGCACCGCAGGATTGGAGATTCGTACGCACACCACACCGCTGTACACCTCGATGTTTCGCGCCGACGACACGCTCATCGCCAACCCGCACCTCTACGGTGCCCCGGCCAGCGACAATCCCGCCATCGTCATCAGACGCGACGACGCACCCGAGTTGTGGCACGACCACCAGGCCGCCTTCGAACGAGTCTGGAACAGCGCCCGCCCCCTGCGAACTTCCGCATAATGGCCCCGTCGACGCCCTGGAGGACCAGATGGCCCGAACCGACTACTACAACGATCCCGACGCGCCGCCGGCCAACAGTGTGGTTCCCTCCACCACCGCCGTCGTCACCGACGACCAAGATCGCATCGTGCTGATCAGACGACGCGACAACGACCTTTGGGCATTGCCCGGCGGGGGAATGGAGCTGGGCGAATCGATCGTCGATACCGCGGTGCGCGAAGTGAAAGAGGAAACCGGACTCGACGTCGAAGTCACGGGCCTGATCGGCGTCTACACCGACCCCCACCATGTGATGGCCTACACCGACGGCGAAGTTCGGCAACAGTTTTCGCTGTGCTTCACCACCCGACTCGTCGGCGGGGACCTCCGTGTGGACTCCGAAAGCACCGACATCGCCTGGACCGATCCGCCCGACATTGCCGCGCTGAACATGCACCCGTCGATGCGCCTACGCATCCAGCATTACCTCGAACACCGCACCACCCCATACCTCGGGTAGGCCAGATCCCGCTGCCGGGGTATCTAACCGGTAAGGGCGTCAACGCGAGCGACCGCGGCAAGCAATGTAGGCGCCGACAACGTGATCGCGCGATGCACCGGATCGTCTTCGGCGTATCGGGACAGGATCTCACTGAGCCGATCATCAGCCCGCACCGGCGAACCGTCCGGGCCGGTCGTCATGTCCGCACACGTCAACACATCCAGCAGGAAATCCGGCGGCTCCACGAACTCGGCCAACGCCTCCGACAACCCACGCTCGCGCGCCTCGAACACCGCCCCCGTGTGATAGGCCACCAACGACACCACCAAAGCTGGGAAACCCTCCGCCCGCACAAACACAGCACCGTCTAGCGAGTGAAAGCCCGTCGAGCGTACTGATGGCGCATAGCCGACATCGTGTAACCACGCCGCCGCAACCAGCGAGTCCGCCTCCAACGGGTCGATACGCTCCACCAAGCGCTCGGCCGCCGCTGCGACACCACGAACATGGGCCAGCCGTGTGGCCATCGGAGCAAGCCGGACCTCAGCCACTCGCCGAGCCCGGTCTGCCACTCCATCCATCACGACAGCCTACCGAGCAGCCCCTACCGGTCTAAACTCTGTTCGAGCCACCTCATACACGCCCCCACCTCAAGATCAGCACCACCCGTGGCGGCTCCCGTCCGCTGGCGCTCCCGTCCGCCACCACGGCCCGAACCAGATCTGCTGCTATGAAGTCGCACGAAGGCCGTAGCTCGGAGATCACCTGTGAGAACTTTCCTTACTGCTATCGAGGCCGGTGGACTACTGGTGGCCAAGATGGACAGATTGAGTCGCTCGGTGGTGGACGGCGCGGGCCTGATGGAGCGGGCCGCTCGCGAGGACTGGGCGCTGCACTTCGCTGACCTCGACATCGACACCGGTACGCCGGCTGGTGAGATGGCAGCTAACATCATCATTTCGGGCTCCCAGTACGAGCGCCGCCTGATCAGCCAACGCACCCGAGATGCCTTGGCGGCCAAGCGTGCCCGTGGAGAGCGACTAGGCGCAGCGCCAGCACTTCCGTCGGAGATCACCCGGCGGATCATCGCCGAGCGCGCCAACGGACTGACATTCCAGGCGATCGCTGACGGGTTGATGGCCGACGGAATACCCACCGCACGTGGCAAGACGCACTGGTTTCCGGCCACGATCAAGGCCGTGGTGACTAGCGACAACGCCATGGGGCTCGCGTAGCGCACGAGCAGGACTGCCTCGCGGCTGGACGGTGGCGAAGGCTTGCTACTCTCGCCACCAGTAGGCGGCATCGCTGGATGTGAGTGCAACGCTGCACTATAGGACGCGGTATCTCAGGCGCTTGTCGGCGTCGCGACCGACACAATCGTGACATTGCCGTCAGATATCTCAGATGCGGAGAACAATGCTCGTAACACGGAAAACGCAAACCCCTACCTCTTCCAGCCGCGGATTCGCAGAGCTGCTCGCGGCAGTGCTCGTCGCGGTCTATCTCTTAGCGTGCGTGATGCTATACATGGCTGCAGGCGATACCCGATGGGATCACAGGATCAAACTCTTTGAGGCATTGGGCTCGCTGGTCGGTCTGGCGGTTGGCTGGGTATTCGGCAAGGAAGTTCATCGCAAGGCAGCCGAAACTGCCATCGGGGATGCGAAGCACGGACATGAGCTCGCCGGGGCGGTCAGGCAGGCTGGTACGTGAATCGATGGTGACCAGGCAGGGCGAAGCCATCCGGCGTAAGCCGGATCTGATCGTTAGGTGGTCTTAGGCTGCGGGTTCGATGGTGACGGTGTGTCCGAGGGCTTGGAGTCTGGCGATGAGTCGGCGGGTTTCTTTGGCGGGGTCTA
>DATJQO010000051.1:0-27580 GCA_035505695.1 Mycobacterium sp. | reverse complement strand
GTACGGGGTCAGCCTCGTGTCCACTCACGACAACATCGACCAGTGCGACGAGGCCACCGAGAACGCGCTGGACCACCTCGCCCGTCGCGTCGTCCACACGGCCCGCCGCCTCCGCGACACATAACCCACGTACGCGCCACGCCGAAAAAGGCTGCGGAGGTTGATGTTTCGCGGCCCGCCGAAAGGCCTTAAGCCGTTTCGGTGATCGGCCGGTCCACCCAGCTCATCAGGTCGCGCAGCTTCTTGCCGGTGACCTCGATCGGGTGCTCGGCGTTCTTCTTGCGCAGCGCCTCGAGCTCCTTGTTGCCGCCCTCGACGTTGGCCACCAGCCGCTTGACGAAGGTGCCGTCCTGGATCTCGGCGAGGATCTGGCGCATCCGCTCCTTGGTGCCGGCATCGATGACGCGCGGGCCGGACAGGTAGCCGCCGAACTCGGCGGTATCGGACACCGAGTAATTCATCCGGGCGATGCCGCCCTCGTACATCAGGTCGACGATCAGCTTGAGCTCGTGCAGCACCTCGAAGTAGGCCATCTCCGGCGGGTAGCCCGCCTCGACCATCACATCGAAGCCGGTCTTCACCAATTCCTCTGTGCCACCGCACAGTACGGCCTGCTCACCGAACAAGTCGGTTTCCGTCTCGTCTTTGAACGTCGTCTTGATGACGCCGGCCCGGGTGCCGCCGATGGCCTTGGCGTAGGACAATGCCAGCGCCTCGCCCTCTCCCGTGGGGTCTTGGTCGACGGCGATCAGGCAGGGCACCCCCTTGCCGTCGACGAACTGACGGCGCACCAGGTGACCCGGCCCCTTGGGGGCGACCATCGCGACGGTGACATCGGAAGGCGGCTTGATCAAGCCGAAGTGAATGTTGAGTCCGTGCCCGAAAAACAACGCATCACCGGGGCGCAGATTCGGTTCGATGTCGTTCTTGAAGATGTCGGCCTGCGCGGTGTCGGGCGCCAGCACCATGATGACATCGGCCCACTTGGCGACCTCGGCTGGAGTGTCGACATCCAGGCCCTGCTCTAAGACCTTGGCCCGTGACTTCGAGCCTTCCTTCAAGCCGACGCGCACCTGCACCCCAGAGTCGCGCAGGCTCAGCGAGTGCGCGTGTCCCTGACTGCCGTATCCGATCACGCCCACCTTGCGGCCCTGGATGATCGACAGGTCTGCGTCGTCATCGTAAAACATTTCCAACGCCTCGGATGGCACTTCCCTATCTCCTTTTGTGTTAATCAGCTGAAAAATTTACTTGGCCGCGCTGATACCGCGTGGACCGCGGGCCAACGACACCACGCCCGACTGCACGATTTCACGGATACCGAAGGGTTCCAGCACCCGCAGCAGCGCTTCGATCTTGCCGCGGTTACCGGTGGCCTCAATGGTCAGTGCCTCAGTTGATACGTCAATCACTTTGGCGCGAAACAGGTTTACCGCCTCGATCACCTGGCTGCGGGTACCGGCGTCGGCGCGCACCTTGATCAGCGCCAGCTCGCGGGACACCGAATTGTCCTCATCCAGCTCGACGATCTTGATGACATTGATCAATTTGTTGAGCTGCTTGGTGACCTGCTCGAGTGGGGTGTCCTCGCAGGAGACCACGATCGTCATCCGCGACATGTCTTTCTGCTCGGTGGCGCCCACAGCCAGCGACTCGATGTTGAAGCCGCGCCGCGAGAACAGTCCCGCCACCCGCGCGAGCACGCCGGGAGTGTCCTCGACCAGCACCGACAACGTGTGGGTGTTCATCAGGCGTGCCCTTCGCTTTCGTCGTCGAACAGCGGGCGGATGCCGCGGGCCGCCTGGATCTCGTCGTTGCTGGTCCCCGCTGCCACCATCGGCCACACTTGCGCGTCCGCGCCGACGATGAAGTCGATCACCACCGAACGGTCGTTGATCGCGCGCGCCTTGTTGATGACGTCAACGACGTCTTCTTCACGCTCGCACCGCAATCCGACGCAACCCAAGGCCTCCGCCAGCTTCACGAAGTCCGGGATGCGATGCGAATGCGTTGCCAGATCCGTCTGCGAGTACCGCTCTTGATAGAACAGGCTCTGCCACTGGCGCACCATCCCGAGGTTGCCGTTGTTGATCAGCGCGACTTTGATCGGCACCCCTTCGATGGCACAGGTGGCCAGCTCTTGGTTGGTCATCTGGAAGCAGCCGTCGCCGTCGATCGCCCACACCTCCGCGTCGGGGCGGGCGATCTTGGCTCCCAGTGCGGCCGGCACGGCGAACCCCATGGTGCCCAGCCCACCGGAGTTGAGCCAGGTGCGCGGCTTTTCGTAGGAGATGAACTGGGCCGCCCACATCTGGTGCTGGCCCACACCGGCGACGTATATCGCGTCCGGGCCGGCGATCTGACCGAGCTTCTCGATGACGTATTCCGGGCTGAGGCTGCCGTCGCTCTGCGGACCGTAGCTCAGGGGGTAGGTGGACTGGACGTTGTCCAAGTAGGCCCACCATTGGGTCATGTCGAGATTGCCCGGAACCTCGTAGTGGCGCAGCGTGGTGAGCAACTCGATGATGACGGCTTTGACGTCGCCGACGATCGGCACGTCAGCGTGCCGGTTCTTGCCGATCTCAGCCGGGTCGATGTCGGCGTGGATGACTTTGGCTTCCGGCGCGAAGGTGTCGAGTTTTCCGGTCACCCGGTCGTCGAAGCGCGTCCCGAGGGCGATCAGCAAGTCGCTGCGCTGCAAGGCCGCCACCGCGGCGACGGTGCCGTGCATCCCTGGCATGCCCAGATGCTGGCGGTGACTGTCCGGAAAGGCGCCGCGCGCCATCAGGGTGGTGACCACCGGGATGCCGGTCAGCTCTGCCAGCTCCCGCAGCTGCTCGGTCGCCTCCCCGCGGATGACGCCGCCACCCACGTACAGCACCGGCTTACGGGCGGCTGCGATTAGCTTCGCCGCCTCACGGATCTGGCGGTTGTGCGGTTTGGTGTTCGGCTTATAGCCGGGCAGATCCATGCGCGGCGGCCAGTTGAAGGTGCACTGTCCCTGCAGCACGTCTTTGGGGATGTCGACCAGCACCGCACCCGGGCGGCCCGAAGATGCGATGTGGAACGCCTCGGCGAGCGCCTGCGGGATCTCGTCACCCGAGCGGACCAGGAAGTTGTGTTTGGTAATCGGCATGGTGATGCCCGAGATGTCTGCTTCCTGGAAGGCGTCGGTGCCGATCAGCGTGCGGCCGACCTGGCCGGTGATGGCGACCACTGGTATCGAGTCCATCTGCGCATCGGCCAGCGGCGTCACCAGATTGGTGGCGCCGGGGCCAGACGTCGCCATGCACACCCCGACCTTTCCGGTGGCATGCGCGTAGCCGCTGGCCGCGTGTCCGGCGCCCTGCTCGTGACGGACGAGCACGTGGCGCAGCTTTTTCGAGTCGAAAAGCGGGTCATACACCGGCAGTACAGCGCCGCCAGGAATGCCGAAGATGATGTCGACGTCGAGTTCCTCCAGCGACCGAATCACCGACTGGGCACCGGTTAGTTGCTCCGGCTCAAGCCGTTTCGGCTTTACCGCCGGAGACTTTGCGGCGGGTTTCGCTGCGTCTGAGGCGATGTCGGCAGCACGCTGTGTCTGCGTGGCGTGTTGCCAGGTGGGAGCGCTCACTGTCGATCAGTCCTTATTCAGTCTGGGAATCTCGTTGGGGGCAAGAAAAAACCCCCGACAGCTCATCTGCTGCACGAGGGTTGCGCGTTGGTGCTGGATCGCTTCAAATGCCCAAGGGCTAGTCAGCCACCAACGCGCTGACTAATTACTACGAGCATCCCGGGCTTTCCGGCGGTATCCATAGCCTCCGACGGTAGCCTTCGCACAGTTCAGCAGTCAAATCCGGCATCGTCAGCCGCCGCTCGTGCACCGAGGTGCTCGAAGATCAGGCCTGCGGCACGGGTGAAATGATGGTCAGGTGACTACTGATTCGCCGTCCCGCACCCCGGTGGTGATCAAGGTGTCGCCGATGGCGCATCTGGCCGTGGGATTGTTCACCTTGGGTTTGCTGATACCGGTGGCGGTCTGGCCGCCGTGCGCGCTGCTGCTTGTCATCCCGGCGGTGTTGTCGGCAATGATCGTCCGGTTGCGTACCGTCGCCGATGACCGGGGAGTCACCGTGCGAACGCTGTGGGGAAGCCAGACCGTGCCCTGGGATGACATCGACGGGCTGCGTTTCCACCGCGGATCCTGGGCGCGCGCTCGGCTCAAGAGCGGCGGAGAAGCGCGATTGCCTGCGGTTACGTTCGCAACCTTGCCCCAGCTGAGCCAAGCCAGCGCCGGGCGGGTTCCCAACCCGTATCGATGAGCGGCAAACGCCTGCTTCTAGGCGATCGGGTTCACACCGTTGAGCAGCACCCACACCCCGACACCGGCGGCGATACCGGCGAGCAGGGCGACAAAAGAACCGATGAACGGTCGATGGGCCCAGCCGCGGCCGGCGTCGAGCCCATAGCGGCCAGGCCCGGCCAGAATGACCGCGACCGC
Source organism: Mycobacterium sp. (assembly GCA_035505695.1). Taxonomy (GTDB): domain Bacteria; phylum Actinomycetota; class Actinomycetes; order Mycobacteriales; family Mycobacteriaceae; genus Mycobacterium. The sequence continues at coordinate 23,097 of DATJQO010000051.1, read as the reverse complement.
CATCACGATCAGGGTGATCTGGTATTCGTGCCCGTCCGGCAGGAAGTAGGACAACGAATGCGAATGCGGCCGCGCCGAGATGGTGGCCAGCATGCCATTGATCAGAAACGCCAGCGCACCCGCTGCGGCCACCGGGGTGAACAAGCCGAGCACCAGCAGCACACCGGCCACCAGCTCGCCCCCGGCACTCACATAGGCGAGGATGTCGGCGTGCTGGTAGCCGACGTCGGACAGTGAATTCTTGAACGCGGTAACCCCCGAGCCGCCCCACCAGCCAAACAACTTCTGCAACCCGTGGGCAACGAACACCACGCCCAGCCCCACCCGCAAAATCAGCAAACCCAGATGTTGGGTGCCGCGGCGGCCACGCTCGTGCTGTCGGCCATGGTGTTCGTCCGCATCGATCTCGGCAGGCTCCGCGGCCGTATGCCGGGCCGCCGGCTGCGGCTGCACATAGGGCAACGGCTCCTGCTGGTCGAGCACGTGGTAGCCGGCGGTCGCACTGCCGCTCCCGGCGGCTGCTTCTCGGTAGGGGATGACGGTGGTGGTTCCGGTGCCGGGGTTGAAGTCGCCCGGGTAACCGACCGGCGTCAAATCATCTTCGGGGTCGACCAAGCGCGCCGAGGCGGGGCGCCCCGGGGCTGGCTCCGGGGATTCGCCCGGCCGCTGCCAATGTGCGTCATTCGATTGACTGGTCACGGGTGTCAGGGTAAGGGCATTTGGCCCCGAATTGGGGATTTGAGCGGCGCTTTCGGCAGGCAATCGGCGGTTTGCCCGCCAAACAGGCCCAGATTGGCCCCAAATCCCGCGCTGGTGGCCCCCTCGAGCCGGAAGCGGGCTGATCTGGGGCCCCCCCGCCGGGCAACGCGCCGCAGCCATCGAGAAGGAGCTCCGTCCACGGAGCGGGGCACGCGTGTGGCGGTGGTGGCCGCACTGTCCGTAGCCTGTCGAGCATGCAACTACGGCGGTCGATTCGGCGCGGGCTCGCTGCGCTCGGGGCGGTAGTGCTGATGTTGAGCGGATGCGCGCGGTTCAACGACGCGCAATCCCAGCCGTTCACCACCGACCCGGAACTTCGCCCGCAACCCAGCTCGACGCCTCCCCCGCCCCCGCCCCTGCCGCCCACGCCGTTCCCCAAGGCCTGCCCGGCCCCCGGGGTGATGCAGGGGTGTTTGGAGAGCACCAGCGGGCTGATCATGGGCACCGACAGCAAAACCGCGCTGGTCGCCGAACGCACCACTGGTGCGGTCAAGGAGATCTCGGTCAGCGCCGAGCCGAGGGTGAAGATGGTCATCCCGGTCGACCCGTCCGGCGACGGTGGCTTGATGGACATCGTGCTGTCGCCGACCTACACCCAAGACCGTCTGATGTACGCCTACATCAGCACGCCCACGGACAATCGTGTGGTCCGGATCGCCGATGGCGACATCCCGAAGGACATCCTGACCGGGATCCCCAAGGGCGCCAACGGGAACACCGGAGCGCTGATCTTCACCAGCCCCACGACGCTGGTCGTGATGACAGGTGATGCGGGTAACCCGGCGGCGGCGCCCGATCCCAAATCGCTGGCGGGCAAGGTCCTTCGCATTGAGCAGCCGACCACCATCGGTCAGGCGCCGCCGACGACCGCGCTGTCCGGCGTCGGCTCGGCAGGCGGGCTGTGCATCGATCCGGTCGACGGCTCACTGTATGTCGCCGACCGCACCCCGACGGCGGACCGGCTGCAGCGCATCACCAAAACCTCCGAGGTCTCCACGGTGTGGACCTGGCCCGACAAACCTGGCGTGGCCGGGTGCGCGGCGATGGACGGGACCGTGCTGGTCAACCTGATCAACACCAAGCTGACGGTCGCGGTCCGGCTGGCGCCGTCGACGGGTGCGGTCACCGGTGAACCCGACGTGGTCCGCAAGGACACCCACGCCCACGCCTGGGCGCTGCGGATGTCGCCGGACGGAAACGTGTGGGGCGGAACCGTCAACAAGACAGCCGGCGACGCCGAGAAACTTGACGACGTGGTGTTCCCGCTGTTCCCGCAGGGCGGCGGCTTCCCGCGCAACAACGACGACAAGAGCTAGCCGCGTCGCCCGTCAGCCGCTTCGCCCGTCGACCGTGCAACCTGCGACGCCTCATCAGCGCGTCGCGACGCCATTTGCACGCTCGGCGGGCGCCCGTTCGCTAACTCTGCCCGCAGGCCGCCAGGACCAGTTCGCGCACCCGGGCGGCATCGGCCTGGCCTCGGGTGGCCTTCATCACCGCACCTACGATCGCGCCCGCCGCGGCCACTTTGCCACCCCGGATCTTTTCGGCCACATCAGGATTGGCGGCCAGCGCTTCGTCGACGGCGGCCTGGGTGACCGAGTCGTCGCGGACCAGCTCCAGACCGCGGGCCGACATCACGTCTTGGGGCTCACCCTCCCCGGCCAGCACGCCCTCCACGACTTGGCGGGCCAGCTTGACCGACAACTTGCCCTCGTCGACCAGTGCGATCACCGCGGCAACCTGGGCGGGCGTGATGGCCAGCTCGTCTAATCCGACGTTCGCCTCGTTCGCCTTCTGCACCAGGAAGTTTCCCCACCAGGCGCGGGCCTGCTCGCTGGATGCGCCGTGCTTGACGGTCTGGCTGACCAGTTCGACGGCGCCGGCGTTGACGAGATCTCGCATGACCTGATCGGAGACACCCCACTCCTGTTGAATCCGCTTGCGGCTCAACCACGGTAGCTCGGGGATGGTCTGGCGCAACTGCTCGACCAACTCGCGGCTGGGCGCGACGGGCTCAAGGTCGGGTTCGGGGAAATAGCGGTAGTCCTGAGCGGTCTCTTTGGTGCGGCCCGGACTGGTATATCCGGCCTCGTGGAAGTGCCTGGTCTCCTGGGTGATTCGACCGCCGGACGCCAGAACGGCGCCCTGACGCTGCATTTCGTAGCGTACCGCGACCTCGACGCTCTTCAGCGAGTTGACATTCTTCGTCTCGGTCCGGGTGCCGAACTCGACTTCCCCCTTCGGCATCAGGGACACGTTGGCGTCACAACGCATCGAGCCCTGGTCCATTCGGACGTCAGATACATCCAAGGCGCGCAAGAGGTCTCGCAACGCGGTGACATAGGACCGGGCGATCTGCGGCGCCCGGGCCCCGGCGCCCACGATGGGCTTGGTGACGATTTCGATCAGTGGCACGCCGGCGCGGTTGTAGTCGAGCAGCGACGTCGTCGCACCGTGGATGCGGCCGGTCTCACTGCCCAGGTGGGTCAGCTTTCCGGTGTCTTCCTCCATGTGCGCCCGCTCGATCTCCACCCGCCAGGTGGTGCCGTCGTCGAGCGGCGCATCGAGGTAGCCGTTGATGGCGATCGGCTCGTCGTACTGCGAAATCTGGTAGTTCTTGGGCATATCCGGGTAGAAGTAGTTCTTCCGCGCGAAGCGGCACCAGGGCACGATTTCGCAATTCAGCGCCAGGCCGATTCGAATGGCCGACTCCACGGCCGCGCGGTTGAGCACCGGCAACGAACCGGGCAGGCCCAGGCACACCGGGCACACCTGAGTGTTGGGTTCGGCGCCGAACGCGGCGGAGCAGCCGCAGAACATCTTTGTGACGGTGGACAGCTCGACATGCACCTCAAGGCCGAGTACCGGATCGAAACGCGCTATGACGTCGTCATAATCCATGAGTTCGGCGCCGGCAGCAACACTCATGGGGTCGATCCTAGTGGGTCACCACCAGATCACACCGTGGTGACTGCGAGCGCGGCGAAGCCGGGCGAAGCAGGTCACCACCAGATCAGCACCGTGGTGACTGCGAGGCCGGTATTCTGCCCGCCTGTCCGCTTTTACCCGGGAACATATCGGCCAGCGCGGCCGCCATCTCCAGGTAGCTCCGCCGGCTTTCCTTGCTCACCCGATCAAGCTCGATCTGTTTCCCCTGATGCACGTGTCGATCGAACGGCAGCACCACCGAGGCCGCGACGCGAGCGGACAATCGCTCGAGTTCCTTGGCGGCCACACCGTCTACCTTGCCCGGCTCGACCTGGTTGATCGCAAGGATCGTCGATTTCATCAGTGTTCATAGCCGTTGTGGCACAACCAATCCAGTGTCGTCGCGGTCTTTCGGATGGCATCGATGGAGGTACTGGTCACCACGACGAGAGCCCGCGCCTCGGGTAGAACCGCCTCCATCACACCCGAATTGAGCGCCTTGGCGCAGTCCACCAACATGACCGAATAGTGGTTCCGCAAAATTGAGAACGCCTTGACCACGTCATGGCGTTCGAGCCGCCAGTCGGTGCGCGCGTAGTCCGGCAGACCGAGCACTTCCAGGCCGAAGCTGTTCATATAGGTGTGCGCACGCACGTCCGTATACTGCGTGACCGCGGGGTCGGCCAGCAGGTCGGCCATGCTCAGGGGATTTCGGCGACCATGCCGCTCTGCCAGGTCCCCCGCGTCGAGATCGACCGCGACGATCCGGTCGTGGCGCACCTCGGCGAAGGTCGAGCCGAGTGCCGTCAAGACTGCGGTCTTGCCGACACCGCCTTTCAGGTTGAGAACTGCGACGGGGAATGCGCCGCCCACGGCCATTCGGATGCGGTCCCGAAGCTCTTGTTCGTATCGCGAGCCTTTGCCCGGGCCCAGATCAATGCCGGTAAGGCGACGAATCACACCCCGCCAGCCGGACCGCGGGCAGACGTCTATCTCCTCGTGGTCGAGTCCATCCAATGCCGTCCCACCCGGCAGCCGTGCAGGCCCTGACCGCCCCGGTTTCGCCGGCGCCGATGCCCGCGCAGTGGGCGGTGACCGGTAAGGGGACGCATCCCAACGGTAGGGTTGCGGCGCTGTAGGGGCTGCCGGGTCCGCCCCGATGCGCGAGGCAGGCAAACGGGGCCGATGCGGCGGCTGGCCCGATGGCCCCGCCGATGCCGCGGACTGCTGAACGACTCCGCGAAATGAACCGCGGTTGCTCATCCGCCCGGTATAACCGCGAAGAACCGGTCCGAAAACCACAAATATGTGCCGACCGTGTCTGACCTGGTCTTCCGGCCGGCAAATTCAGGCCGTCGTCAGCTTGGAGCCACCCGACGTTTGCCCAAACTGAGCGTTAACCGAAGAAGGCGGCGGCCTCGTCGTAGCGGTCTTCGGGCACCAGCTTGAGTTGATGAACCGCATCCGCCAGCGGCACCCGGCCGATGTCCTGCCCGCGCAGCGACACCATCTGCCCGTACTCCCCCGCGTGTGCGGCGTCGGCGGCGTTGACACCGAACCGGGTGGCGAGCACCCGGTCGTAGGCCGTCGGGGTGCCGCCGCGCTGGACGTGCCCCAACACGGTCACCCGGACCTCCTTGTTGATCCGCTTTTCCACCTCCACGGCCAGCTGGGCAGCCACGCCGGTGAAGCGCTCATGGCCGAACTCGTCAATCCCGCCTTCTCGCAACGTGATTGAGCCAGCGATCGGCTTGGCGCCTTCGGCCACCACACAGATGAAATGCGAATCGCCGCGCTGGAAGCGCCGTTTGACCAGTCGGCAAACTTCTTCGACGTCGAAAGGCTGCTCGGGGATCAACGTCATGTGCGCACCCGAAGCAAGCCCGGCATTGAGCGCGATCCAGCCCGCGTGCCGGCCCATCACCTCCACCAGCATCACCCGCTGGTGCGATTCGGCGGTGCTGTGCAACCTGTCGATGGCATCGGTGGCTACGGTCAACGCCGTGTCATGGCCGAAAGTCACGTCGGTGCAATCGATGTCGTTGTCGATGGTCTTCGGAACACCGACCACGGGCACGTTTTCCTCCGAGAGCCAATGCGCAGCGGTCAGGGTGCCTTCACCGCCGATGGGAATGAGCACGTCGATGCCGTTGTCGTCGAGCGTCCGCTTGATCTGGTTCAGCCCCGCCCGCAGTTTGTCCGGGTGGACACGAGCGGTGCCCAGCATGGTGCCACCCTTGGCCAGCAAGCGGTCATTGCGGTCGTCGTTGCGCAACTGCATACGCCGGTTCTCCAACAACCCGCGCCACCCGTCCTGGAATCCGACCACCGACGAGCCGTACCGGGCGTCGCAGGTGCGCACCACCGCCCGAATCACGGCGTTCAGCCCAGGGCAATCGCCGCCTCCGGTGAGAACTCCGATCCGCATGCCCTTCATCTTGCCTTGTGGCGGGGCAGCTCCGCCGGGCAGAGGCTAGATTGCGCTGGGCAATGGCCCGCGGGCGGCCTCGTAGGCGGCCCCCACCCGGTACAGGCGATCGTCGGCCAACGCGGGGGCCATGATTTGCAGCCCGACCGGCAGGTCATCATCGGGCGACAAACCAGACGGCACCGACATGCCGCAGTGGCCGGCCAGATTCAGCGGCAACGTACACAGGTCGAACAGGTACATCGCCAGCGGATCGTCGACCTTCTCCCCTAGGCCGAATGCGGTAGTCGGAGTTGCGGGCGATACCACCACGTCGACGGACGCATACGCCGCATCGAGGTCCCGGCCGATCAGCGTACGCACCTTCTGGGCCTGGTTGTAGTACGCGTCGTAGTAGCCGGCCGAGAGAGCATAGGTGCCAATCATGATGCGCCGCTTGACTTCTGGCCCGAAACCGGCGGCCCGGGTCATCGCCATTACTTCTTCGGCGCTGTGCGTGCCATCGTCGCCGACCCGCAGCCCGTAGCGCATCGCGTCAAAGCGCGCCAGATTGCTCGACACTTCCGACGGCAAAATCAGGTAATAGGCGGCCAGCGCGTATTCGAAGTGCGGGCAGTCTACTTCGCTCACCTCGGCGCCGAGGGCGGTCAGCTGCTCGACGGCGCCCTCGAACGACGCCAGCACTCCGGGCTGGTAACCCTCGCCGCGTAGCTGTTTGACCACTCCGACGCGCACCCCGCGCAGGTCACCTGAGGCACCCGCTTTGGCGGCGCCGACCACGTCAGGCACTGCCGCGTCGACGGAGGTGGAGTCGCGGATGTCGTGCCCGGCGATGACCTGATGCAACAGTGCCGTGTCCAGCACGGTGCGCGCACACGGGCCACCCTGATCCAACGACGACGCGCAAGCCACCAGCCCGTAGCGGGACACCGTGCCGTAGGTCGGTTTGACACCGACCGTCGCGGTCAGCGCGGCAGGCTGCCGGATGGAGCCTCCGGTGTCGGATCCGATGGCCAGCGGCGCCTGGAACGCGGCCAGCGCCGCCGCGCTGCCACCCCCGGAGCCACCGGGCACTCGCTCGACGTTCCACGGGTTGCGGGTGGGACCGTATGCCGAGTTCTCCGTCGACGAGCCCATCGCGAACTCGTCCATGTTGGTCTTGCCCAGAATGGGAATTCCCGCGACGCGCAACCGGGTGGTGACGGTGGCGTCGTAGGGGGAACGCCAGCCCTCGAGGATCTTGGAGCCGCAGGTGGTGGGCATGTCGATGGTGGTGAAGACGTCCTTGAGCGCCAGCGGGACCCCGGCCAGCGGTGACGGCAGCCGCTCGCCTGCGGCCACCGCCTCGTCGACGGCGGCCGCCGCGCCCAGCGCCTCGTCGGTAGCCACGTGCAAAAAGGCGTGGTACCGGTCGTCGGTCGCCTCGATCTGGTCCAGGCACGCCTGGGTGACCTCGACCGACGACAGCTCCTTGGCCGCGATTCGGGCGGCCAGCGTCGCGGCGTCGGATCGGATGACTTCGGTCATTCGCTGTCTCCCAGGATCTGGGGCACCGCGAAGCGGCCATCAACGGCTTCCGGCGCCTCGGCCAGCGCCTCCCGTTGAGTCAGGCAAGGGGTCGTCTCGTCCGGGCGGGTGACGTTGACGTCCTTGAGGGGGTTACCGGTCGCTTCGACGCCGGTGACATCGACCGCCTGCACTTGGCTGACGTGCGTCAGGATGGCGTCGAGTTGTCCGGCGAAGCTGTCGAGCTCACTATCGGTCAGCGCCAGCCGGGACAGCCGTGCCAGGTGCGCCACCTCGTCGCGGGAGATCTGGGACACGAGCGCAAAGCCTAACGCGGCTCCGGCCGCGAACGTGAAGCTGGCCGCAGGCTCGGCGCCCACCGTGAAGCTGGCCGCACGCTCGCCGTCCGCACTGCCCCGTATCGCTTCAAGCCGAAATGCCGTGGACACATCCCTGTGCAACAGTGTTGGCCGTGCCGTCATATCTGCTGCGCATCGAGCTGGTCGACCGCCCGGGCAGCCTGGGCTCGCTGGCGGTGGCGCTCGGATCGGTGGGCGCCGACATACTGTCGCTCGACGTGGTGGACCGCAGCGGCGGCTACGCGATCGACGACCTGGTAATCGAACTGCCGCCGGGAGCGATGCCGGACACGCTGATCACCGCCGCCGAGTCGCTTCGCGGTGTGCGGGTGGACAGTGTGCGTCCGCATATCGGTCTGCTGGAAGCGCATCGTGAGCTGGAACTTCTCGACCACGTCGCCGCGGCCGACGACAACGCGTCCCGGCTGCAAGTTCTGGTCGACGAGTCGCCCAAGGTGCTGCGGGTCAGCTGGTGCACGGTGTTGCGCAGCTCGGGCGAGGAGCTACACCGCCTCGCCGGCAGCCCGGGCGCTCCGGAAACGAAGGCCGACTTCGCCCCGTGGCTGCCGATCGAGCGCGCCGCGACGCTGGACAACACCGGCGGCTGGGTGCCCCCGGCGTGGCGCGACATGGACATTGCAATGGTTGCGGCCCCGCTGGGCGACCCGCGCACGGCGGTGGTGCTGGGCCGCCCGGGTCCGGAATTCCGGCCCTCGGAGGTGGCCCGGCTCGGTTATCTGGCCGGGATCGTGGCCACCATGCTGCGCTGATCAATTAGCTTGGCGCTCAACGTGACCGGGACATCACCGCCGGGTCATCGTCCTCCCACAGCAGCAGCTGACGTAGCGCGGGCCGCGGCCCGTAGGGGCGCAGCATCGTGCTGGCCGGGCGCGGGCGCACCCGCTGCGGCCACCAGAACCACCACCCGAGCAGCGTTGCGACCAAAGGCGTCATGAACGACCGCACGATCAGCGTGTCGAACAACAGGCCGAGGCCGATGGTGGTCCCGATTTGACCGAGAACCTGGAAACCACTGAACACGAACGCACACATCGTTACGGCGAAAACCAGGCCGGCGGAGGTGGACCACCGATCCTGAGCCGGCCATCGCGCGGATGACGCCGATCTTCAGGCCGGCGTGGATCCCTTCCTTGAATCGGAAAATCAACAGCAGGTTGTAGTCCGATCCCACCGCCAGGAGCACGATCACCGCCAGCGCAAGCACGACCCAATACAACCTGAATGCCGAAGATGTACTGCCAGACCAGAACCGACAACCCGAACGAGGCGCCCGGTGACAGTGCGACGGTGCCCACGATGACCAGTGCGGCAATCAGGCTGCGCGTGATGATGATCATGATCAGCAATATCAGGCTCAAGGCGGCGAACGCGACGATCATCAAGTCGTACTTGGCCCCCTCCTGGATGCCCTTGTATGTCGCGGCGGTTCCGCCGAGATAGACCTGGGCGCCTGCCATCGGCGTGCCCTTCAAGGCCTCGTGCGCGGCCTTCGCGATCGGGACGATGTGCGAAATGCCTTCGGGTGTCGCGGGATCACCTTCGTGGGTGACGATCATCCGAGCCGCCTTGCCGTCGGGCGACAAGAACAGCTTCAGGCCACGCTTGAAGTCGGGGTTGTTGAAAACCTCGGGAGGCAGATAAAAGGTGTCGTCGTTTTTGGCGGCGTCGAAGGCTCGCCCCAATGCCGTGGCGTTGTCGATCGCGGCCGCCGTCTGCGCGTAAATGCCTGACAGGGTGACATAATTGGCCAACGTCAGATCGCGGTTGGGTCTGCTGGCTTTGGATCTGCGGCGGTATCAGCGCCACCAGCTTGGGCTGCAGCGCGTCGAGTTTGTCCAGCGTCGCGGTGAGGTCTTGGAACTTCTCGGTTAGCTGGTCGATGCCGTCGAGCGCGTCGAAGAGCGACCGAAACGCGAAGCAGGCGGGAATGTCGTAACAGTGCCTCTCCCAGTAGAAGTAGCTGCGGACCGGCCGGAAAAAGTCGTCGAAGTTCGCAATTTTGTCGCGCAAATCCTGGATGGTGAGGATGGTGTCGTGAAAGTTCTGGGCCCCGGCGTGGGTGGTATCGGCGAACTGCTGCTGCAGGACGTACTGCTGCTTGAGGACGTTGATCGTATTGGCCAGTTCCCCGGCCTGCTTCAGTAGGTCGTCGGCACGATCGCGTTGGTAGGTCAGGTTTTCCTGCTGGGCCGTACTCTGGTTGCTGACCACAAATGCCAGCGAGCTGTGATCGAGCGGGGTGCCCAGCGGCCTGGTGATGGTCTGCACCTGGGCCACGCCGGGTACATGGCCTTGGCGACCGGTCCAGGATGAGCATGTCGGCGACCCTGGAAGTAGGCAGCCGGGTGAAGCCCAGGCAGGCCACCGCACCGGCGACGGTGAGCCCGGAACCCAGGACGATATGGGTGGTGCCGTGATACATGGTATAGAAAGCCGTTTCGCGATCCTCACCGGCACCGCGCGCTTCTTGGTAGCGGCCCACGAAAAATATTGCGTAGTCCGTTCCGGCGGCGATCACCAACAGCGTCAGCAGATTCGTCGCATAGGTCGACAGCCCGACCACGCCGGCGTTGCCGAGAAAAGCGACCAGCCCTCGAGCCGCGGACATTTCGATGAGGACCGTTGCGAGCACGAGCAGCGTGGTGAGCACCGAGCGATAGACGAAAAACAACATCAGCGCGATCACCCCAATGGTGATCGTGGTGTCCTTTGGTGATCGCGGCCACCGCCACCCAGAAGAGCAGGATCGGCAATGCCAGCCGACGGATGGTGTGCGGCAACCGGGCCGGCGACTGTTGATGGTTGCTCATCCAGATTTATCCAGACAGTAGGTGTAGGCGTCGACTTTGTTAACGGTGCCTTGGTCTTTCACTTCACCGTTGACGATGATGCGGCAGCCGAGGGTGTCTCCGTTGCCCTGAGCGACGACGTTGCCGACGACTGCAGGCTCGGTCGTAGTGATCGTGAACGACCACGGCAGTGGGGCGTCTTTTACTTGCTGTGGCCGGGCGTTGACATCAAGGTAGTTGATGGTGGCCACCGCGCCCAGTGCGCCAAAGACTTCCAGAACCACCTGTTCGGGATTGAAGGGGACGATCTCGTTGGACAGGCCGCTGTTGGCGGACGTGTTGGCCTGCGAGCCGAAGATCCCGTGCAGGCGATAGATGACGAATCCCGCGAGCGCGACGACGACCACCGCGGTCAGCGCCATCCATCCTCGTCTGACCATGGTGGAAATTGAAATCGCCTTCACCCGTCGACCTTTCGACGGTGTCACGATCACCCTCGGGTTACGCCAGTTGCGTGACGCAAGCCCCATCGGCAGCTCTCACAGTACGGTACGGAACCGTACTGTACAAGAGACGCGCGCGTATACATTATTCTCGAAGCACCCGGCCGTCCTTCCGGTTAGGTGCCGAATCGGGTGAGGCCCGGAAGGATCACGTCGTCGACGAGAACCTGCACCGTGCGCCGAGTCGGCGGCCGGCCGGACGTGATCGACCGGAAGATGAGATACCCCGGTAATAGGTCCCAGAGTTCATCGCTGATGGCCTCCTGGACGATTTCACCACGATCCACGGCCTGTTGCAGGACATGCTGGATCAGGGCTTTGCGCTGATCCAGGAACTGATGCTGCATGGCCTCTTTCAGCGCGGGGTGACGCGACGTCTCGACCAGTACGGCGCGGATGGTGCTGGCGTGCTGGCGGCCCTCCTGACAGCACATCTCCCCCAGCTGTAGCAGATCGCCGCGCAAGGTGCCGGTGTTCGGGGCGACCGCGACCTGGCGGACGCCCTCGATGAACGCGGCCAACACCAATTCGGCCTTCGATGGCCAACGTCGATACACCGTGGACTTGCTGGCGCGGGCGGCGGTGGCGACCGCGTCCACCGTCAACCGGTCATAGCCGTGCTCTTGCAACAGCTGCAATGTCACCGCCAGCAATTGAGCCTCACGGGGTGACCACGGCGATGAGTCCGCGAGCCGGTCGACGATCTGGGTCATAGCGCCCACGATAGAACCGCTTGCGGCGGAGGGTGGCCGGTTACTCCGACCCCGCTTCGGCGGCGGGCCCCTCCGCAAGCAACCGGCGGAAGCCCTCCTCGTCGAGAATCGGCACCCCGAGTTCCACCGCCTTGTCGTACTTGGACCCCGGCGCATCCCCGGCGACGACGTAGTCGGTCTTCTTCGACACCGAACTGGCGGCCTTGCCGCCGCGCGCGAGGATGGCCTCCTTGGCGTCGTCGCGGGAGAACCCGGTCAGCGAACCGGTGACCACCACGGTGAGCCCCTCGAGCGTGCGCGGCACACTCGTGTCGCGCTCGTCGGCCATCCGCACCCCGGCGGCTCGCCATTTGTCGACGATCGCGCGATGCCAATCGACGGTGAACCACTCGGTGAGCGCAGCGGCGATGGCGGGGCCGACACCTTCCACCGCGGCCAGCCGCTCGGTGGAGGCCGACATGATTGCGTCCAGGCTGCCGAATTCGGTTGCCAGCGCCCGCGCCGCCGTCGGGCCGACATGCCGGATCGACAGCGCCACCAGTACCCGCCACAGCGGCACTTTCTTGGCCTTGTCCAGGTTGTCGAGCAGTCGCCTGCCGTTGGCGGATAACGCGCCCGCCTTCGTCCGAAACAGCTCGGTGCGCAGTAGGTCGTCCTCGGTGAGGGTGAACAGATCGCCTTCGTCAGCGATCACCCCGGCTTTTAGCAGCGCGGTGGCCGCCTCATAACCGAGGCCTTCGATGTCGAGGGCGCCGCGGCCGGCGACGTGGAACACGCGCTCGCGCAGCTGGGCCGGACAGGACCGGGCATTGGGACACCGAATATCGGCGTCGCCTTCCTTGGCCGGGGCCAACGGGGTACCGCACTCGGGACATCTGGTGGGCATGACGAATTCGCGTTCCGACCCGTCTCGCAGGTCGACCACCGGGCCCAGCACCTCTGGAATCACGTCGCCGGCTTTGCGGATCATCACCGTGTCGCCGATCAATACCCCCTTGCGCTTGACCTCACCGGCGTTGTGCAGCGTGGCCAGCCCGACCGTCGACCCGGCCACCTTGACCGGTGTCATGAACGCGAACGGTGTGACGCGGCCGGTGCGCCCGACATTCACCCGAATGTCGAGCAGCTTGGTCTGCGCCTCCTGGGCTGGGTACTTGTAGGCGACGGCCCAGCGCGGCGCCCGAGACGTCGTGCCCAGCCGGCGCTGCAGCGCGAAGTCGTCGACTTTGACCACCACGCCGTCGATTTCGTGGTCGAGGTCATAGCGGTGCTCGCCCCAGTACTTGATCCGCTCCTCCACGGCAGCAAGGCCGCGCACGCGGGCCGTCTGCTCGGCGACCGGCAGCCCCCAGGCCTTCAGCGCGGTGTACGCCTCGTGCAGCGTGACGGGAGCGAATCTGTCGGTGTGGCCGATGCCGTGGCAGATCATCCGCAGCTTGCGCCGGGCGGTGACGGCCGGATTCTTCTGGCGCAGCGATCCGGCCGCGCTGTTGCGCGGATTGGCGAAGGGCGCCTTGCCATCCTCCACCAGGCTGGCGTTGAGTGCCTCGAAATCGGCGAGCATGAAAAACACCTCGCCGCGCACCTCGAGCACGGCCGGAATCGGAAAGTCGGCGTCGGCGCTCAGCCGCTCAGGCACATCGCCGATGGTGCGGGCATTGAGCGTCACGTCCTCGCCTACTCGGCCGTCACCGCGCGTCGCTGCGCGTTGCAACCGGCCCTCGCGGTACACCAGCGACAACGCCACCCCGTCGACTTTGAGCTCACACAAGTAGAACGGGTCACTGCCGATCTCGTTCTCGACGCGATTGCTCCAGGCGACCAGCTCGTCTCGGTCGAACACGTCATCGAGGCTGAGCATCCGCTCCAGGTGCTGGGCCTCGGTGAAGTCGGTGGCGAAGCCGGCGCCACCGACCAGCTGCGTCGGGGAATCCGGGGCCCGTAGCTCCGGGTAACGATCCTCGAGGGCGACAAGCTTGTTGAACATCCTGTCGAATTCGGCGTCGGAGACGATCGGAGCGTCTTTGACGTAGTAGCGGAACTGGTGCTCACGAACTTCGTCGGCCAGTTCCTGCCACTGCCGCCGTACCTCGGGCGATACCTGATCAGCTTCTGCTGAGCTCACCTTGGCAGGCTATCCGAGCACGCCGACACGGACTTCTCCGCCCGGATTCATGCCGATTGCTCGCTCAGCTCCGCAAAGACGCTAGATGGCGTCCGGATCGTCCGCGAAGGCCTCGGCCGCTTGGCGGGCGAGCATGATCGCCGCGCGCGCCCATTGGGGCGTCGCCCCGGCCAGACCACACGCCGGGGTGACGCCGATACGGTCGCGCAGCGCCGAGCGGCCGAAGCCGAGGCGATCCGTCACCGCGACCACTGCGCCCGCCACCTGTTCGGGTGATGGCCTGCGCTCCGGTGCACTGGCGGCGACCACACCCAGCACGACGGTGCGACCCGATTCGACGAATGCCGCGATGCCGTCGAGGTCTGCCGCTACCAAGGTGCCCGCGTTCACCGACACCGCCTGGATCAGGCTGCGCTGCAACAGATCCCACGGCAACCCTGGGGCGCAGCTGTGCAGCAGCACCGCACCGCCCACGCCGGCCGCACAGGTGTCGAGCATGCTGCCGGCCACTGCCTCGTCGAGTGGCGCGACCGGGCTCAGGGCGGTGACCCCAGTCAGCTGCCCGCCCAATGCTTTCGGCAGCGACGGCTCGTCGAACTGCACGACCACCGGCGTCTTGAGTCGCCGGGACAGCGCCGCGCGGTGTGCCGCAACACCTTCGGCCAAGGACGCCGCCAGGTCCCGCACGGCGCCGATGTCGGTGATCGCCCGGTGGCCGTTGGCCAGCTCCAGCTCGGCGGCCAGCGTGATGGGCCCGGGAGCCTGCACCTTGACCACGTGGCCGGAGCCGCGCGGGCCGGCGGCCTCCCAAGCCTCTTCCAGCGCGTCCATGTCTTCGTCGAGCAGACTGACGGCACGGCGGGTGACCGCT
Source organism: Mycobacterium sp. (assembly GCA_035505695.1). Lineage (GTDB taxonomy): Bacteria > Actinomycetota > Actinomycetes > Mycobacteriales > Mycobacteriaceae > Mycobacterium. The sequence continues at coordinate 8,095 of DATJQO010000051.1, read as the reverse complement.
CCGGGCCGAGCGGCGACGCGATAGCCGCGCGGCACCGTGTCGATGGCCACGTCGATCAGCAGCGCGCCGGCGCGACCGAGCATGTCGGCGCCCACTCCGCGGGCGGGCAGCTCGACGATGTGAGCCAGCGCGCCCGCCAGTTCACCGACGACGATCTCTGCGGCCTCGCGCGGGGCGATGCCCGGCCACGATCCGACGCCGCTGCCCGTCGCGAAAACGCTCACCCGCCCAACCGTATTGGACGCCAGGTTGCACGAAAGTCCCCAGGGGTGTCTGCCAGCGCGCCACACGGGTAGGTTCGACGCCAGAAGGGTGGCGAAACGGTGTCACAGACGGCGAGACTGACGCGGGCGCTGCTGTTGTGCGGGGCAGTGGTGCTGACGGCGGCGTGCACCCGGGTGATCGAGGGATCGGGCGTGGCGGGCGTCGGCGCCAGCCGCGACCACGGCGGCCACGGTTTCAGTGTCGACACCATTCTGTTGGATCAGTCGCGGATGCGTGCGATCACCGGGGCCGGCGACTACCTCACCATCATCCCCTCGATGGACGGCACCAGCCCGGTGGACATCGACGTGCTCGCCGGCACCACGCCGCGGCAATGCCGGTTCATCTACGCCGAGACGGCGACGTTTGGGCCCGAGATCGAAGAGTTCCACAAGACGACCTTCCAAGACCCGCCCGACGGTGCGCTGATCTCTGAGGGAGCGGCGGCCTACCGAGATGTCGACACCGCGCGGCGCGCCTTCGGCGCCTTGGTGACCGCGGTAGGCGACTGCGCAAGCGACTCGGCCGGCCAGCAGTACGTCGGCGAGTGGAATGCCGACGCCACCTCGCTGCACCTGCGGCCCGGGGGCTGCGGCCGCGACTATCGGGTGTTGTCGCTGGCCTTGCTGGAAGTCACCTTCTGCGGCTTCGCGCAATCGGTGTCCGACATCGTGATGACGAACATCGCCGCGAATGTGCCCGGCTGATGAGCCGGAACCCGGCGAAAGATTTCGATGAGATCGCCGGCGATTACGCGTTTTTCGAACAACATGCCACCCAGGCCGAACAAGACGCTCGCGCGTACCAGGCACATTTAGCGAGCATCAAGCCAGCTGATGGCACCGTGGATATTCTCGATTTCGGTTGTGGGACCGGGACATTCACAGCGCGGTTGCTCGAACTGACCGGCTGGACGCCGCAGCGATTGCGCCTGACGCTGGTGGAAACGGCGGAATCCGCGCGTCGTCAAGCTGTCGAACGCCTGGCCCGCTTCTCCACTTCGCCCCTTATGGAATCCGCGGCGCTGCCCGTCCCCGTCGAGCGACGGTTCGACGTCGTGCTGGCCAACCACGTCTTCTACTACGTGCCGGACCTACAACGCACGCTGGGCCGGCTCATCGCCGCGCTGGCGCCTGCGGGCGTCTTTCTGACGGCCGTCGCCGCGCGCACGAACGCGCTCTGCGAGTTGTCGGTCACCGGCTTCCGGCAACTGGCCCGCGAAATGCCCTACCAGGCATCGGAAGACGTCGAGCTCGCGCTGCGAACGTTGAACGCGCATTATGAGAAGCGCCACGTTCCTTACAAGTTGTCGTTTCCCGACTCGACGGAGAATCGGACACGTATTCTTCGCTTCATGCTGGCGGACCACCTTGCACAGATGCCCCGCCGGCCCCTCTTGGAGTGGTTCGATCAATTCTCCGACGCCGGCCGGATAGACATCGAAACCGAAAGCGATCACTACACGGTGCGGCCGTAAGAGGTCAGCGTCGAGTGCCGGCGATGGTGGCGCTGCCGAGCACCTCGTCCCCTTCGGGGTCGGGCCGGTACAGCACCAGCGTCTGACCACGCGCTACCCCGCGCAACGGTGCGCGCAATCGCACGACAAGCTCGCCACCAATCAATTCGGCTGTGGCATCAGCTGTTTCGGCGTGCGCCCGGACCTGAACCGCGCACTCGAGGGCACTTGAGGGCGCAACGCCCGCCGTGAAGACCGGCGCCCGTCCGACAATCTCATACACGTCAAGGTCGGCCGCCGGCCCCACCCGCACGGTCGCGGTGTCGGCATCGATTGCCGTCACGTAGCGCGGGCGGCCGTCGGGCCCCGGCCCGGCGATGCCCAGCCCTTTACGCTGGCCGATGGTGAAACCGTGCACCCCGTCGTGTTCGGCAAGTACCGCACCGTCGGCACCCACCACGGCGCCCCGGCGCACCCCGATCCGCTCACCCAGAAAGGCCCTGGTATCCCCGGACGGGATGAAGCAGATGTCGTGGCTGTCCGGCTTGTCGGCGACCGCCAGGCCGCGACGCGCCGCCTCGGCACGGATGCGGGGCTTCGCCGTATCTCCGATCGGGAACGCGGCGTGCCGCAACTGCTCGGCGGTCAGCACGGCAAGCACATAGGACTGGTCTTTGTCGCGATCCACGGCGCGGCGCAGCCGCCCCCCGGACAACCGGGCATAGTGGCCGGTGGCCACCGTGTCGAAGCCCAACGCAAGCGCTTTGGCCGACAAGGCGGAGAACTTGATTCGCTGATTACACCGCACGCAAGGGTTCGGAGTCTCCCCGCGCGCATACGACGACACGAAGTCGTCGATTACGTCTGCTTTGAACCTCTCTGCGAAATCCCATACGTAAAAGGGGATTCCGAGCACATCGGCGACACGGCGCGCATCGGAGGCGTCCTCTTTCGAGCAACATCCCCGCGAGCCGGTGCGCAAAGCGCCGGGTGCGGTGGACAGCGCCAGATGCATACCCACCACGTCATGCCCGGCGTCGACCATACGAGCAGCGGCGACCGACGAGTCGACGCCGCCGCTCATGGCAGCGAGCACCTTCACTTTCAAGCCCCCGCAGCGGCCAACGCAGCCCGGCGGGCCCGGTCCACCGCCCCAGGCAGCACCTGCAACACCGCATCGATATCGGAGTCAACGTTGTTGTGGCCCAACGAGAGTCGCAACGATCCGCGCGCACTGGTCGGGTCGGCGCCCATGGCGATCAGCACATGCGACGGTTGGGCCACACCGGCAGTGCACGCCGATCCGGTCGAACACTCGATCCCGTTGGCGTCCAACAGCATCAACAGCGCATCGCCCTCGCAGCCGCGGAAGGTGAAGTGCGCGTTGCCGGGAAGTCGCATCGGGTCGCGCGCACCGTTGAGGGTGACGTCATCGATCTCGGCCAGCACCCTCTCGACCAGCCGATCCCGCAACGCCCGCAGCCGGGCGCTGTTGGCCTCGAGTCCGTCGACGGAGATGCGGGCCGCCGTTGCCATCCCGACCGCGCCGGCGACATCGGCGGTGCCCGAACGGATGTCGCGTTCCTGCCCGCCGCCATGCGACAGCGGTACACACGCGACGTCGCGGCGGAGCAGCAGCGCGCCCACCGCGGTCGGGCCGCCGAACTTGTGGGCGGCCACACTCATCGCGGACAGCCCGCTGGCGGTGAAGTCGACGGGCAACTGCCCGACGGCCTGAACGGCGTCGCAGTGCATGGGGACGCCGAATTCGGTCGCGACGGCCGCCAGCTCGGCGATCGACATGACGGTGCCGACCTCGTTGTTGGCCCACATCACCGACACCAGCGCAACGTCGTCGTGGCTTCGCAGTGCCTCGCGCAGCGCGGTGCCTGACACCGAACCGTCGGCGGCCGTCGGCAGCCAGGTGACCTCGGCGCCTTCGTGTTCAACGAGCCAGTTCACCGAGTCCAGCACGGCATGGTGCTCGACCTCACTGGTGATGATGCGCCGGTGGCGCGGTTCGGCGTCGCGGCGGGCCCAATAGATGCCTTTGACGGCCAGATTGTCGCTCTCGGTACCGCCCGCGGTGAAGATCACCTCGGACGGACGCGCGCCGAGCTTGTCGGCGATCAGCTCACGCGATTCCTCGATCCGCCGCCGCGCCGTCCGGCCGCTGGTGTGCAGCGAGGAAGCGTTGCCGACCGTGCCGAGTACGGCCGTCATCGCCTCGACGGCGGCGTGGTGCATCGGGGTGGTGGCGGCGTGATCCAGGTAGACCATGACGGGCCCCACGATACCGGCCCGCCGGTTGGCTCAGGCCACCAGCACGTGTCCGCGCCGAGCCTGCCGGGCGGCGCCGGCGCCCACTGCGGACTGGCAGCGGGTGGCCAGGGCGCGCCGGTCGCGCCCCGGCAACTGCAGCGATTCCACGTGCACCCGCGCCAGTGTGCGCCGCTCGGTGAGCAACCGGCCGATCGAGCTCAACAATGTCTCGTCACCGACGAAGGCCGGCACGGTGGACACCCTGCCGTCGACCTGGTGGTAGGTGAGGCGCAGCGGCTGCACGGGACGCCAGGCGTCGATAGCGGCCTGGAACAGCGCCGGATAAAAGACGCCGCAGTCCACGCCACACCAGGTGGTGCCCTCCGGGAAACACACGACTGTCTGACCGGTGCGCAGCCGGCGCGCGACGGTGTCCACCACCCCGGGCAACCGCCGCAAACTGGACCGCTCGATCGGAATGATCTTCAGGATGCGGGCCACCAGCCCGACCGCGCGGCCGGTGAACATATCGGCGCGGGCGACAAAGGAGCCCGGCAACACCGCGCCGATGGCAAACACGTCCAGCCAAGAGATGTGCGGGCTCACCACCAACACCCCACGCAGATTGCGGATCGGGTTGCCCGACACCGTTATTCGCACGCCGAAACAGCGCAGCACCAACCGGCAGTAGATGCGTTGCACGCGTGTCTGGCCCGGCAGCGGCACCACCACCAACGGAAGTCCCGGCGCTAGCAGCAACGCCAGCATCACCCGAAGCGTTATCCGCAGCGCCACCGACAGCCGCCGCGACGCGGCCGCGTCGCCCACCCGCACACAGCCGGCGTCGCACGAGGCGCGCGGTAGCCAGGAGTGCCCGGTGCCTGCGGGGGCCTTCATCGGTTGCCGCCCAGCTCAGCGGCGGCCGACACCGACCGCAGTCGTTTCAGATACCGGATATCGGCGCGCCGCTTGTCCAGCAGGATGCAGAAATCCCCCACCCCGAATTCCGGATCGTGCGCCGGCTCACCGCAAACCTGGGCTCCCAGCCGCAGATAGCCGCGCATCAGCGCCGGAACCGACGGCCGGGCCGGCGCGGGAATGTCGTCCAGGGCCTTCCCGTCGATGATCACCGGCCGGTGCGGGTAGACCCGGTATTGCGGCGGGGTGGCGTGGCGGCTCAGGACGAAGTCGCGTACTCCGCGCGCCTGCCGACCGGGGGTTTGGACATCCGGGCCGCCGGATTCTTCGACGATCGGCACCGACACGCAGCCCGTCACGTAGTCGTAGTCGTAGCGGTCCAGGTAGGCCAGGATGCCCGCCCACATCAACAGCACGACGCCACCGTTGCGATGACCCTCGCGCACCACCGCGCGGCCCATCTCCACCAGCGACGACCTGAGCGGCTCGAAAGCGCGAATGTCGAATTCCGTCTCGGTGTAGAGCCCGCCCGCGGCAATAGCTCCCGCCGGCGCCAGCATCCGATAACAACCCACCAGCTCACCGGTGTCGTCGTCGCGGACCAGCAGGTGGTCGCAGTACTCGTCGAACCTGTCGACGTCGCGTTGCTCATCGTTGCATCCCGGCAGCGTGAACCCGGGTGTGCTGCTGAAGACGTCGTACCGAAGTCGCTGCGCCGCCTCGATTATGCTCGCGTCGGTGGACAGCAACAGCGAATAGCGCGGTCCGGCGGACGAGCCGGTCGCGCTGTCCGGTACATCGCTGGGTATCAGGACAGAAGCAATGCTCATGTACAACAACGTTGCGTAGACGATGAGCTAGTCGGCATCGGTGCTGTGACGTGTCGGTGCACGTCAGATGACGAAATGCGGCGAAACATACGGGTAGGGGCCGCCCAGATCGACGCCGGTTTACGACCTGGTGAACGGACGCGAGCCGCTGGCGCCGGTGCCGATTGACACCGGCGCCACGGTCGTTAAGTTGGTGAACAGATGACTATGGCGGTCAAGTCGCGGCCGCTCACCGCACTCGAGTCTCGGATCCCCCGCTTGGACAATGTTTGCAGCGAGATAAGCGCAGCTCAGCGCCAGCAGGTGCGATGAGTTCCCCCGTTCGCCGGTGGTGTTTCGCCGACCAACTCGGCCCGCACTTCCTGGACCATCGCGACCAGCCGGTGTTGCTGATCGAGTCCCGGGCGGTGTTTGGGCGCCGCCGATTCCACCGGCGCAAGGCCCACCTGGTGCTCTCAGCGTTGCGACACCGCGCGGCTGAGCTGGGCGATCAAGCCACGTTCCTGCAGACCCGCACCTATGCGGAAGCGCTGGAACGTGTCTCCGGCCGCATCAGCGTGTGCCAGCCGACGTCGCGGGCAGCCGATCGATTCGTGCGGTCCATGCCCAGGGTCGAGGTGCTTCCGCCGCGCGGGTTCTGCATCGCCAGAAGCGAATTCGACGAGTGGGCGGCTGGGCAGCGAACGCTGCTGCTGGAGAATTTCTACCGCCACGCCCGTCGCCGGTTCGACGTGTTGATGGACGGCGCCAATCCCGCCGGGGGCCGGTGGAATTACGACGCCGACAACCGCGAACCGCCACCGAAGAAGGCCGCCCGCCTGGCCGTTCCCGCTCCCTGGCAAGCGGAAGAGGACGAGATCGACGAACGGGTGCGCGCGGACCTCGACCGCTGGGAACGTGACGGCGATGCGGCGTTCGTCGGCCGCGACGGACCGCGGGAATTCCCCGTGACCGTGACCGAAGCCATGGCCGCCTTCCAGGTGTTCCTGCGAGATCGCTTGCCCGACTTCGGCCCACACGAAGACGCCATGCTCTCCGGCGACCGGTTCATGGCACACAGCCTGTTGTCGGCGCCGATGAATCTCGGCTTGCTGGACCCATTGGACTGCGTGTACGCCGCCCAGGACGCCTACCACGCCGGGCGCGCCCCGCTGGGCAGTGTCGAAGGCTACATCCGCCAGCTGATCGGCTGGCGCGACTACGTCTGGCACGTTTACTGGCATTTCGGTCCGGATTATCGCCGGCGCAACGCGCTCAGCGCGCACGCGGCACTGCCGGCATGGTTCGCAGACCTGGACGCCGACGCGGTCGACGCGCGCTGTCTGAAAGACGTGCTGGGGCAGGTGCGCGACCACGGCTGGGTGCACCACATTCCCCGGCTGATGGTGTTGTCCAACTACGCCCTGCAGCGCGGTTGGGATCCCGCCGCGGTCACCGACTGGTTCCACCAGTGCTTCGTCGACGGCTACGAGTGGGTGATGGTGGCCAACGTCGTCGGCATGTCACAGCATGCCGACGGCGGGTTGATGGCGACCAAGCCGTACGCGGCGGGCGGCGCGTACATCAACCGCATGAGCGACTACTGCGGTGGCTGTCCCTACCGCCCGGGCGATCGGGTCGGCGCGAGCGCATGCCCCTACACCGGCGGGTACTGGTGGTTTTTGGACCGCAACAAGCGGTACCTGGCCCCGAATCGGCGCGTGCGGCAACCGCTGGCCGGACTGCGACGGCTCAGCGACCTCGACCAGGTGGTCGCACAGCAACGCCGGCTCGGGGGGTCGGCCCCGTGACGGCCGGTGGATACCTGCTCACCGTCCACCGGGAGGTCACGGCGCCGCCGTCGGCGGTGTGGCAGCTGCTGGTCGATCTCGACGCCTGGCCGAAATGGGGGCCGACCATCCGGCGGGCAACGCTCGATGAGCCGCACACCACACTGGCACTGGGCGCGACCGGCACGATACAGACGTCGTTGCTGGTGGCCGTCCCGTTCGTCGTCACCGACTTCGAGGCGGGACGTCACTGGGCGTGGCGGGTAGCCGGCGTGCCCGCCACCCGCCACTGGGTGGACCCGCTACGCGGGGGCGCGCGGGTGGGCATTGCCGTTCCGTGGTGGGCGGCGCCCTACCTTAGGGTGTGCTCGATCGCGTTGCGCCGAATCGACGACATGGCGACCGGGTCGCCATAGCACCGCGAAAAGACGCAAAAGCCCCCGACACGCCGAGGCGTCGGGGGCTGGTACGTGGATCAAGGTGACCACGGCAGACGTTACCACCCCGGGACTGTAGAGGAGCCGGGTTTGTTTGTGGCAGTGTGTATTTGGGGTGTTAGGCGGCGGGTTCGAGGGTGACCTTGAATCCTTGGGCTT
>DATJQO010000050.1:0-3724 GCA_035505695.1 Mycobacterium sp. | reverse complement strand
TGTTTGTCGTGTTGCACCCAGTCGTGTGGGTGGTCAGGCGGCCTGGATCGGGTCGAAGCGGACGGTGAACCCGAGGATGTTGGCTTGGCGGACGATGCGGCGCATGGCGCGTTGGGGGTCGAGGCGGGCGAAGTAGTCGCCACCGAGATCGGTGTAGTCGACGTCGTTGGTGAGCATGTGCCACACCGCGGTCAGGATCGAGTGTTCCACGGCGACAATGGCTTTCTTCTTGCCCAATCGGTGCGCCAAACGTTGATATCGGGCCCCGAGGTAGGTGGTGTCTGGTCCGAAAGTCAGACGCAGTTCCCGGCGGCGCGTTTGGAGGACCCTGAGGGGCAGACAGGCCTGACCGGCGGTGACACAATGTTCAGGTGAATGACGGTCGGCACGGCGGAGCACCAATCGGCCGGCGTCGTGATGGTGGCGCGTCCGTTGATGTGTTGCTGGATCGGGCGGTGGCGGCGGTCAACCGCGGTGATCGTGCCGCCGCGACGGCGTTGGCGCAGCAGGTATTGGCGGCTGACAGCGCGAATGCCGAGGCCGAAGACGTGTTGGCCGCGCCCAGCGAACCGGGTGAGATCCGGCGGTTGACCATTTTCTTTGCCGATTTGGTGGATTCGACGGTGTTGTCGACTCAGGTGGAGCCTGAGACGTATCGACTCTTAGTGGGTCGCTATCGCGAGCAGGTACTGCGCGTCGTGAACCGGTATCAGGGTCACATCGGCTACACGAAGGGTGACGGACTGCTGGCGGTGTTTGGTCACCCGATCGCTCACGAGGATGATGTGCGGCGGGCAGTACGGGCCGGGCTGGAAATCACCCGCGAGGTGGCGAAACTAAGCGATCAGGCACGGCGCCGCTTCGGGATCGAGATCAACGTCCGGGTGGGGGTGCACCGTGGCCTGGTGTATCTGGACACCACCCAAGACGACGTGTACGGGTTGGCCGCCAACCTGGCCGCACGGGTCTCAGGCCTGGCCCCGCCGGACGCAGTGGTTGTCTCCGACGCGGTCGAGGCGTTGATACGCAACAACTTTGAGTTGGAGGCCCGCCCGGCAGCGCTGGTGAAGGGCGTCGAGGAACCGATCACCCATTACCGCGTAGTGGCTGAGCGCACGCCGTCGCCCAGATCGAGTCAAAGCCCGCTGGTGGGCCGTGATCGAGAGTTGGCACAGCTAGCACAGTCTTGGGCGCAGGCGCAGGCCGGCACGTTGAGCACTCCCGGCGTGGTGTTTCAGGGCGAGCCCGGAATAGGGAAGTCCCGGCTGGCGGTCGCGTCCGCCCAACTGGTCGAGGCCTCTGGGTCGGTGGTGCTGGAGTTGGTCGGGTCGCCGTTTCACACCGACGCCGGCCTGCACCCGGTGCGCACGTTGTTGGAGCGTCACTGTGGCATCGACCGCAGCACTGATCAAGTACAACGGCTGCGACTGCTGGACGCCGAGGTTCGCGCGCGTGGGCTGGATGCGCGGAGCACCTTGCCCTTGTTGGCGCCGGTGCTGGGCATCGATCCCTCGGCAGGTTACGAGCAGGTGGCTGCAGAAGGCCGAAAACTCTACGAGCTGATCGCGCAGGAGGTGCAGACCTATCTGCTAGCGCGTATCGGCGGCGGTGCCGGGCTGGTGGTAGCCGAGGACGTGCACTGGTTCGATCCGTCGACCCGCGAGGTCCTTGGCGCGCTGCTGAACTCTGGTGAGGGTCGGCTCCTGGCGGTGATCACCGGTCGGCCCGGTGAATGGCTGCCGGATGACTTGCCGCACAAAGCTTTCGACTTGGCGCCCCTGACCGACGAGCAGACTGAAACTCTGATCATCGCACTGGATCCGAACCTAAAAGCCGATGAACGGGCGGCGGTGGCGACACGCTGCGACGGGGTGCCCTTCTACATCGAGCAGGTCGTCAACGGAGTTGGCCAGACCGGGGTGCCCGAAACCTTGTATGAGCCATTGTTCGCTCGGCTGCGCGCCAGCCCGAAAGTGGTGCCGGTGGTGGAGGCGGCCGCCGTCATTGGCCGCCAGATTGACCGGGACCTGCTGGGTTCGGTGGTCGACCTGAGCGACGACGAAGTCGATGACGTCATAGACGAGCTCGAAAATGCGCTGGTGCTCGAGCCGTGGGGAACCGGCACTTGGCGTTTTCGCCACGAGTTGCTGCGCGAGGTTGCCGCCGAATTGGCGCCCCCGAGCGTGCGGCGCGGCCTGCACGCCAAGGTGGCCGATGCCCTGGTCGACGGTGTGGGCGGTGAGCGGGACTGGCAACTGGTCGCCGGCCACTACGAACGGGCGGAGCGGTTCGACGAGGCCGCCTCGGCCTACCAGCAGGCATCGGGGTCTGCGCAGCGTCGCGGTGCGCTGGCCGAGGCCCGCACCTATCTGAGCCTCGCCCTCATACAGCTTGAGCGCGCCATACCCGGCCCGGCCCGCGACCGCCGCGAGGTCACGCTGCGGTTGGAGCGGGGATTCATCGCCACGGCCGCGGAGGGCGTTAAAAGCCGCGACGCTGCTGCCGACTTCGAGCGGTGTCTGAGGCTGGTCGGGACCGACCTGCGCGACGACGAACTGTTCGCGACGCTAGCCGCCCTGACGGGCTACTACATCGCACTTGCCGACCTGCGCCGGGCTGCCCAGGTGCTCGAGGTCCTGCGAACCGGGCTCGAGCAGGGGCGACAGTGGTTCCGTCCGGTGATCGGCGCTTCCTTCGGGCTGGTGGCGTGCATGCGCGGCGAGTTCGCTGCCGCCGCCTCCCACCTTGAGGCCGCCACCGCCGTCCGGGCCGCAGCAGATCAACACCGGATTGACGCGGTGTGGTTCAATCCCCGCGACCCGATCGCGACGGCGCGCATATTCCTTGCCTGGATCCGCCTCGTTTGCGGCGATCTGGCCGGCGCACAGGACGAGCTGGCGGGCGCCGTACGCCGGGCCAACGAGCTCGGCTTTCCCCAGGGCCCGTTCAGCCTCGCCTACGCGCGCTGCATCGAGACCGGCGTGCGCACCGAAGCCGGTCAGCTCGACCGTGCCGCGGTACTGGCCGCCGATCTGACCGAGCTGGCCGAGCGGCGCGGCTTTGAGATGTGGCGGCTGTACGGGGCCACCCACCAGGCCATCATCGGCGGCCTGGCGGCACTCGGCGCCGACCACCCCGACCCGGCCGCCCTGTCGGCACACATCGCGACCCTCACCACCCTCCTCGAGACCTTCAGCACGGCCGGGGCGAACGTCTACCGCACATACTTCGACGGAGCCCTCGGACGGCTGTTGATCGCCGCCGGCCAACCCGAACAGGGCCGCCACCGCCTGGACATCGCACTGGCGGTGGCCAAGGACACAGGGATGTGCTTCTACGACACTGAACTGCTGCGGCTACGCGCCCACACCCACACCGACCCCGGCGCCCGCCAAGCTGACATCAGCGCCGCCCTCGAACTCGCCCGCCACCAGGGCGCAACCTTATTCGAATTGCGCGCCGCACTTGACGATTTCGAACTCCGCGGTGAGCCAGCCTCCGCCGCCGTCGCCGATGCCGCAAAGCGTATCCCTGCCAACCACACGTGGCCGGAACTAGCACAGGCCCAAGCCGCACTTTCTGGTCCGAAAATGATGGGTGAGTCGCGGCTCTCGGGGTGATTTGGTGTTTGTCGTGTTGCACCCAGTCGTGTGGGTGGTCAGGCGGCCTGGATCGGGTCGAAGCGGACGGTGAACCCGAGGATGTTGGCTTGGCGGACGATGCG
>DATJQO010000049.1:0-41519 GCA_035505695.1 Mycobacterium sp. | reverse complement strand
GCCGTCGACCTACAACGACGTGATCACCGTGCCGCCCCGGCACCGCGAACACCAAACCCCGGCATGACCAGCCAACAAGCTGCTCACGGTCAGTGCCGGATCTCTACCCTTTGGTGCTCAACCTGAGTGCCCCCCAACACCGTGGCACGCAAACTGTGTTGATTTATGGCGAAGTTGGCTGCCGTGGTAGCGAAGCGCCCAGTGGTATCCGATGACCACAACTAAACAGACACCACCACAAAGGAAACACGATGGCTGTGTCACAAATGCCGGAAAAGGCGATCAGAGTTTCGGGACCCTCGAAGTTGTTAGATGATGGTAAGCATCCGCCCGGCGAGCTGCTGGCGATCCAGGAGTTGGCGGAGCGGCTGACGGTGAGCGTGGGTTGTATCCGTGCCTGGCGATTGCGTGGCGATGGACCACCGGCGATCCGCGTTGGGACTGCGCTCCGGTGGGATCCTTGCGAGGTCGATGAGTGGCTCGACTCTCGACGCGAATCACGTTGGCAGGCAGGGTGATTGAAGGACGCGTAGGTCCTGGCGGTACGCGGGTCTATCGGGCTCGCATCTACTACCGAGGCCGCTATGTGGCGTCGCGGACGTTTCCGCGAAACGTGATGCGCAGGAATGGGAACGGCGCCAGGTGGAGAGCCTGCGCTCCGGTGTCTGGTCTGACCCGGCGGCAGGGGATAGGCCAGTCAGAGAGTGGTGCGAGATCTGGCTGAAGGCCCAGCCGGCTCGGCAGCCTGCCACCGAGCGCAAGATCCGTGGCGTGATTGCGAAGCAGATCGCCGAGACATTCGGACGTCGGCCACTCGTGTCGGTGAGACCCTCTGAGGTGCAGGTCTGGGCGGCTGAATTGTCACGAACGCAGTCAGCCGCTACCGCCCGCCACTCGCTCGGCGTTCTGCGGCGGGTGTTTGACTACGCCGTCCGCGACGGCGTGATACAACGCAATCCGGCCACTGGTATCCGGTTGTCAAAGGTGCAGGGCAACGATCCGCGACCGCTGACACACGACGAGCTCTGGCTGCTTGCGGAACAGTTTGACGCAGCAAGGGACCGGCTGCTGGTGCTGGTCGCCGGTTATTGCGGGCTGCGTTGGGGGGAGCTAGCGGCACTGCGATGGTCCGACGTCGACCTGCAAGGCAGGACCCTGCGAGTCGTTCGGGCGTATTCAGAGGAGGCACCTCGAGGCGAGTTGTCGCCGGTCAAGAACCACCAGGCACGCACCGTGCCGATTCCCGCGATCGTGTCGGGCGAGCTCGCAGACTACAAAGCCCAGTGCAACCCGGATGGATTGGTATTTCCTTCCGAAGCGAGCACACCTCTGCGGAACCGTAACTGGGCGACGCGACGTTTTCGATCCCGCGGTCGAGGCGCTCGGACTAAAAATCACCCCGCACAACTTGCGCGACACCGCCGCATCGCTGGCCATCCAGGAGGGTGCGTCAGTCGTCGCTGTCGCGCGCCTTCTCGGTCACGAATCAGCGGCGACGACGCTGAACCACTACGCGGGTCTGTTTCCGACCGATCTGGATGACATCGCTTCCCGACTCGACGTCGCGGCACGATTGACCATCACCAGCCAGAGTGCGTCATCAGATGCCAAAAAATCACCGACCAAGCACCGACCAGAAAAATCGAAGATCAGAACGCAAATACCTGCAAGCCATCATTCACCTGCGAAAACACCTGTGCCCCCGGCAGGATTCGAACCTGCGCCACCGGCTTTAGGAGAGCCGTGCTCTATCCCCTGAGCTACGAGGGCGGGGACGTTCTTGAATACCTGACTAAAACCTAGCCGGTCAAGGCTCTGGGCGGGGTTTCACCGAAGTGCGCGGCGTGCTGGTGGCATTCCGGACGATTGGCGCAGTCGTGGGGGTGCGGCGCGTGTGAGTACAGCGGGCATGACTATAACCACGCGACGCCTGCCAGATCGTACGTTAGGACCGTCATGTCGGCTCTGCCGCTGTCCTCGCGTGCCGGGTTAGGGTTGGCCATGGCCGTTAGCGAGGAGCCGGTCACCATCCTCGGTGAGGATGAGAGCTGGGAGCTGCTGTCCAGCGCGGCGTTGGGCCGGTTGGTGATATGCGTGGGCTCGCGACCTGAAATCTTTCCGGTTAACTTCGTCGTCGAGCGCCCCACCGTGCTGTTTCGGACTGCCGAAGGCACCAAGCTGTTGAGTGTGGTGATCAACAAGCATGTGGCGTTCGAAGCTGACGGCTACTCACGCGATGGAGGGTGGAGCGTCATTATCCAGGGCAACGCCGAAGTGTTGTCGACCAGCGCGGAGATCACTGAGGCGGATCGTGCCGGGCTGCGGCCCTGGGTTGCGACGCTGAAACTTCGCTACGTTCGGATACGCGCTGCAAGCATCAGCGGCCGACGATTCCGTTTCGGCGCTGAACCCGATCGCGACGACACCTTTGCGTGACCAGCCAGCTCCTTCGAGTAGCCGGGCACCGCGGCGAGCGGCGCAGGACACTAGGCTCCAAGTGAACAACCAAAGGGATGGTAGTACGGTCCAGTTGACCCTCACCTAGGATCCGGCGATCCGTCCTTTTGGGATGCCGTCCATGCCCAATAGCCGCTAAAGACTATGCTGGACAACGTATTAGCGCTGGCGGGCGACGATCACCGGGATGCGGGCCGCGTGTGCGACGGCGGTGCTGACCGATCCGAGTAGCATCCCGGCGAATCCGCCTCGGCCGTGGCTGCCGACCACGACGAGCTGGGCAGACTCGGATTCCTCTATCAGATGGCGCGCCGGGCGGTCCAAAACCAGCCGGCGGTGAACCGTGATGTCGGGATAGCGTTCCTGCCAACCGGCCAGGCGTTCGGCAAGGATTTCGGCTGCCCGGGATTGCAGGGTCGACCATTGTTTGCTGAGCGCACCCGAGGTGTCCGCTGTGTCCGTCCAGGCGTGCACTGCCAGTAGGTCCACGCCGCGGAAAGAGGCCTCGTCGAAGGCGATTGCGGTGGCCAGCTCCGAGGCCGGCGAGCCGTCAATGCCGACCAGCACCGGCAATTGCGAGGGGCCCAGCAGGATCGGGGCCTCGTCGTGGATCACCGCGACCGGGCAGTGGGCATGATGGATCAATCCGGTGCTCACCGAGCCGAGCAGGGTTCGCTGCAGCGCGTCTTGTCCGCGGCAGCCGACTACCACCATGTGCGCCTCTTTGGAGAGGTCGATAAGGGCGCGTACGGGCGCTGCGCACAACAGTTCGCTGTCGATCGGGGGTCGATTGCCCTGCTGCACACTGTCTTCGGCGATCTTGATCGCATCGGCGACGAGCGTGCGGACCCCTTCTTGGTGCCATTGGTAGATCACGGCCGGGATGGGGGCGGCGGGCCAGAGCGCTGGCGGTTCTGAGACGTGCACGATCGTCAGTCCAATGTTGCGCATGCTTGCCTCGCGTGCGGCCCACCGTACAGCCATCGTCGACGACGGGGATCCGTCAACTCCGACCACGATGCCCGAATGTGTGCTGCGAACAGACATGGCGCCGTCCTTCTTTTACGTGGCTTACTCCGACGTTAGATGGTCGGTGATTGCCGGTGAGGAGGCGTTGGTCCCCACCGGAGTGGCCTTACGGCCCTTCGGCGCGTCGCCAACATCGCGACACACTCGAAGGATGAAGAAAATTGTGGCCCTCGTGGCGGCGGTGTCCCGCGGCGGGTGGCCCGATCTCGCCGGTCAGGCTTTTGGCAAGGTTTGCACGTCGACACTGCTGATCGTCGGCGGCCATGATGACGTGGTGCCGGAACTGGATCGGCGGGCGCAGGCGGCGATCCCGCGCGAGTGCGAACTCACCATCGTTCCGGGCGTCACGTACCTTTTCAAAAAACCGGACGTGCTCGAGCGGAAGGCGGTGCTGGCCGGCAACGGGTTCATCACCCGGCTGAGCCGCGTGAGTGCGACCGCAAACCCGTAGTGCAGCACGAATAGCCATGGCAGAGCAGGCATCAGGGCATCGGAGTGTGCCGCACACCGCAGACCTGCGAATCGAAGCGTGGGCACCCACCCGCGATGGCTGCATTCGCCAGGCAGTGCTCGGCACCGTCGCCAGCTTTCTGGATACCTCGACGGCTCAGCCGAACCACACCTATGTGCGCCGATTCACCACCGATCGTAACGACGATCTGCTGGTCGGCGTCCTCGACGAGGTCATCTACCTCCTAGACACTGTCGGAGAGGTGCCCGTCGACCTCGACATCAAAACCACAGACGGCGCCGTCGACGCCACCTTTGCGATGGTCGATGCGAGCACGCTTCCCCAGGTGGGCGCCGTGCCGAAGGCAGTGTCGCTCAACGACCTTCGCTTCTCACGTGGCCGAGGGGGCTGGCGGTGCGCGGTCACGATTGATGTGTGAGGGAGCGGACGCATGAAGATTATCGAGGAAACCTCGTACCGGTTCCGGATCGAGCAAGAGGGTGCCATGCGCGTACCCGGTATCGTCTTCGCGTCGCGGTCGCTGCTGCCCGACGAGCACGGCGATATGGCGCTGCAGCAGGTGGCCAATGTGGCGACGCTGCCCGGGATTGTTCGGGCGTCGTATGCGATGCCGGACGTGCACTGGGGCTACGGGTTTCCGATCGGCGGTGTGGCCGCGACCGACATCGACGCCGGCGGGGTCGTCTCCCCTGGCGGGGTCGGCTTCGACATCTCCTGCGGGGTACGGCTTTTGGTCAGCGACCTGGACCGCCAGCGGCTGCAACCAAAGATCCGCGCGGTGATGGATCACCTCGACGTCGCGATTCCGCGCGGTGTGGGCACCAAGGGCGTGTGGCGGCTGCCCAACCGCGGCGTGCTGGAAGACGTTTTGACCGGCGGCGCGCGGTTCGCGGTGCAACAGGGACACGGCGTCGCGCGCGACCTGCAGCGCTGCGAAGACGGCGGCATGCTCAAAGGGGCCGACGCGGCGGCGGTCAGCGCGCGGGCGATCGAACGTGGGCTTGGGCAGATCGGCAGCCTGGGCTCAGGCAACCACTTCCTGGAAGTGCAGGCCGTAGAACGCGTCTATGACACCGCCGCGGCCACACAGATGGGACTTACGGAAGGCACCGTCTGCGTCATGATCCACACCGGCTCGCGCGGCCTGGGGCATCAGATCTGTACCGATCACGTCCACCAGATGGGAAACGCCATGGACCGCTACGGCATTGAAGTTCCCGACCGCCAGTTGGCGTGCGTGCCCGCCCGCTCACCCGAAGGACAGGCCTACCTGGCCGCGATGGCCGCGGCGGCCAACTACGGACGCGCCAACCGTCAACTACTCACCGAAGCGACCCGACGGGTGTTCGAGCAGGAAACAAAGACATCGCTGGACCTGCTGTACGACGTGTCGCACAACCTCGCCAAGATCGAACAGCACCCCGTCGACGGCCAGACACGCGCTGTGTGCGTGCACCGCAAAGGCGCAACCCGCTCGCTACCGCCGCACCATCCCGATGTGCCACCCGACCTGGCCGCGGTCGGCCAACCGGTGCTCATCCCTGGCACGATGGGCACCGCCTCCTACGTGCTGGCCGGCGTGCCCGATAACCCCGCCTTCTTTTCCACCGCGCACGGCGCCGGCAGAGTGCAAAGCCGCCACCAAGCCGCCCGCCACGCCAACGCCGAGGCGTTGAGCAGAAGCCTTGAGAATGCCGGCATCCTGGTGCGCGGCAAGTCCAGAAGGGGGCTCGCCGAAGAAAAACCCGAGGCCTATAAGGACATCGACGCTGTCATCGAAACCAGCCATCTCGCGGGGCTAGCCCGCAAGGTCGCCCGCCTCATTCCCCTCGGCGTGGTGAAAGGCTGAGCGGATGCGACTTCGGCCCCTACCCGATGGCAGTGCATAACTTGAAAGATTGAAATGGTAAGTCCTACAACAACCAACAACGAAGGAGCATCATGGCTAATCTCCCTGCACGTCGTCAACCTCGCTCGTGGCTTCCGGACTGGTCCGATTTGTGGTCGGATCTATGGACCGGCTTTCCATCGTAGACAGGCCTGCGGCCGATGATCGACGCGCACCTGATCCGACTCGAGGACGAGATGCAAGATGGGCACTACCTGTTGCGCGCCGAACTGCCCGGCATCGATGCAGCCAAGGACATCGACATCACCGTGCGCGACGGCCACTTGACGATCAAGGCCGAACGCAGTGAGAAAAAGGAATCCGAGGGCCGCTCAGAGTTTTCGTACGGCTCCTTCACCCGCTCGGTCACGCTGCCGACTGGCGCCAACGAAGACGACATTAAAGCCAGCTATGACAATGCATCCTGACCGTGGACGTGCCCGTGCCCGAACAGGCAGCCGCGGCGGCCGCCGAGAAGCATGTCGCGGTACAAGCCGCCAGCTAACCCGACATACCCGATGGTCCCGGAGCCCAGCAAGCTCCCAGACACCGCCTGCTCGGGACACGATGGCCGATCTGGTTGAACCTGCAGGTCGATGACGGATTGCTGATTGTGCTAGACGGCCAAGGTGCTTTCCATGCGAGGTGTTCGGTGCCAACGCCCTCATTCAGCGCTATACGCTGCACAAGCGGGCGAAATGTGGCCGAGGAGCGAAATGGTGAGGTTTGAGCGGTACGACGTGCTGACCCTTGAACAGTGCGAAGTCTGGGCCAGGCGCATCGGTGTGCTCGGCGCCCTTGCGGAGAGTCTGATGGTGTTGCGCGGGGTCTCGCACGCGTGGCGCCGGCCCAAAGGGCGCATCGTCGGTCGCGCCTACGAGCGCTTGTCGCTGCCAATGTATCTAGGGATGGTTATGGAAACACTGGTCGGCCTCGGAGCGCTCATCCTGCTGTGGCGGCCGATTCCGTTGCGCCTCTCGCGTCCGCAGCGAGCCGTGGCGCTCGTGCTCGGGAGCGTTCTGTATGCCGCGGGGTTCGGGTTCGTCATCTGGGGCCGCATAGCCCTCGGCAAGATGTACAACGTCTCGACCGAAGTGGGCGCCGAGCTCTTCGCGCACCACCGGCTGGTCACATCCGGTCCGTTCGCCTTGGTCCGCCACCCGATGTACCTGGGGGCTGCCGTCCAGTTCCTAGGCGGCGTCTTGCTCTACCGGACGTGGAGCGTGGTGCTGCTACTGGCGGAAGAAGTCGCCACTAACCTCGGCCGCGCTCGTCGCGAGGAGCAGGCGCTCGCGGCAGAGTTCGGACCGGAGTGGCAGGCCTATGCCCGGTTGGTTCCAACG
Source organism: Mycobacterium sp. (assembly GCA_035505695.1). Classification (GTDB taxonomy): domain Bacteria; phylum Actinomycetota; class Actinomycetes; order Mycobacteriales; family Mycobacteriaceae; genus Mycobacterium. The sequence goes on along the minus strand of DATJQO010000049.1, from coordinate 34,330 downwards.
GGCCTGCCCTTCGTCGCGGCGCACACGAAACCAGCGAGTTAGGTTGGGAACCCTTGATTGGGTCGTGTGGTCCGCGGGGGCTCGTTTGCCGTCGCGGATGCCAATCTGTTGGCCAGGTGGGTGTCCTGGAGTTCACCATGGATCGTCGCCCAAGTCCCACGAGACTCGGGACATGCTCCAGCGCAAATGGCGGCGAACATATTGCGCGTGAAATCATGCACGCCGGAGCCACCTGTGTCGGCGAGCACGAAACACTGACCGCCGCAGCCAAGCACATGCGCGATCTGGGTGTGGGCGCCCTGCCGGTCTGTGGTGACGATGACCGTCTGCACGGAATGATCACCGACCGCGACATCGTCACCAAGTGCATCGCGCCCGGCCGCGATCCCAACACCGTTACCGCGGGTGAGTTGGCCCAGGGCAACACCTATCGTGTCGAGGCCGAGGCCGGTATTGAAGAGATGCTCAACGTCATGGAAGAGCCTCAGATTTGCCGGCTACCGGTGATCGACAACCACCGGTTGGTGGGGATCGTCAGCGAAGCCGGTATCGCACGCCATCTTCCCGAGCATGCGATCGCCCAGTTCGTGAAGGCCATTTGCGCGCAGACGGCCATCACCAGCCACTGAGTTGTCGACCCAAGCAGAGAATCGACTCCGCGGCCTCTCGCATCCCGGCGCGAACCGATGATAGGGACATCGGCTCTATCTGTGAGATGGCGTCGTGTTGGAATCTCACACTCAATTTGCGACGACCGCAGGATGGTTGGTCCTCGAGAGCGACCGACCGTAGTGATGACATGGCCGTCCCGTTAGGCACCCGGCAAAGTCACCTGCGATCGCTATGTCGCTATCGTTTGGATGTTTCGGCGGTGCATGGTCGACCGGTAGGGACGGAAGTCCCATCTCCGATGGCCGTTCGTCGGTGCGGTGCATCTCGAGTCGCCACGAAGCAATCATGGGTCTGCTGGTTGAACGACGTCCTCACCGCATTGCGCTGCTGTGTTGCCGCGCGTGATGGTGTGGCCGCGGAAGAAGCCCGGGGCTATCGCCCACCAGAGCACCATCAGGATCGATCCGAGCATCAGCGCGCCGATGCCGACCGCTGCGACGGCGCCGAACCCGAGGATCGTGATGTTGTTGCCGTTGTCGTCGGTCAGCCACTCGGGCTTGGCGTACTGGGTGAGCCCATAGATGAGAACAATCAGTAAGCCCACGCCGCCCAGCAACGGGATGACGCCGCGCACAACAAAGTTCCGCACCGATTCGGTAAGGGTGTTGCGGTAATACCACGCACACGCAAACCCGGTAAGCGCGTAATAGAACGCGATCATCAACCCGACCGATCCGATCAGTGCGGCCAGCAGGCTCTCGCTGATGAGCGTGAACAGGACGTAGAAAAGGATGGACACTACGCCGACCGTGACGGTGGATGTGGTCGGCGCAAGGTAGCGACGGTGGATCTTCGCGAACGAGTCAGGCAGCGCCTTGTACACCCCCATCGCCAGAGTGGTGCGCGCAGTCTGCAAGATCGTCGTCTGTGTTGATGCGAGGGCAGACGTCAGGATCGACGCCGCCAGCAACAGCAGTGCAATCTTTCCGAGGGCGCCGTTTCCGAACAGTTCCGGACCGATGGAGGCGAAGATGTCTTTCGAGTTGTGTGGGTTGCCCAGCCCGATAGCCTGCGGCCCGACACCGGCGAACGCCACGGCCGACACGGTCACCAGGACATAGGTCACCAGCAGCAGGAACGTCGAGATGACCGCCGCACGGCCCGGTGTTCGGCTGGGGTCGTCAGATTCCTCGTTGCATGTCACAGCGGTGTCCCAGCCCCAGTACATGAAGATGGCCATGAGAACTGCTGGAGCGGTGGTCGTCTGGAAATCAAGACCGCCGGGCCAGAACCAGGACAGCGACGGATGCAGCGAAAATGCCTGGGCGTTATGGGTATACGTCTTGACCAGCGCGACCACCGAAAAGACAATCAGCACCATGATTTGGACGGATAGCAGCGGGTACAGCAGTCTGGCCGAGACCTCGATGCCGCGGTAGCAGACATAGGTCATCATCACAATCCAGAAGACGCCCGCGACCGTCGACCAGAACCTGCTGTTGGCCAGGTCCGCAACCGAATGCCAGCCCAGGTCACCGATGACCCTGAACGAGTATGCCCCGGCGATCTCGACCAGGTTGGCCATCACAATCACTTGCGCGGCGATGATTCCCCAGCCGCCGAGCCATCCGGCGACCGGCCCAAATGCCCGCGACGCCCACGTGAATGTGGTACCGCAATCCGGATCGGCCTCATTCAGCTCCTGGTAGGCGATGGCGATCAAATACATCGGGATGAATGAAATGAGAACAACCGCTGGGGCTTTGACGCCGGAGAGCTGCCCACCGCCACTGGCCACGATGAGACCCAATGTCGCGGCAAGGCTGTAGGCGGGCGCCATGGACGCCAAGCCGACCACGACGCCGGAGAACAGCCCGAGTGCGCCGCGCCGGAGGCCTTTGTTCTTGACGGTCGTGACCTCACCTTTGCTCATCGCACCGAAATATTCGCCTCGCTCACCCTCGCGGGGCGACGATCACTGCCACCTGAGGTCTTCGTCGAGCTGTTGGGTTCGTTCGTCGCGCTCGCCCGCGGGACGGGTATCAATCGTGACCTCTTGCCAGTATGCCGGACTATAGAGATGAATATCCTTGCCGCTGCTGACCTTTAACACGCCGCCCGTGAGCACTTCATAAGTGGCGCCATCCGGATATTCGTCATCTTCATCGTGGCCATCAATTTGGATCCACATTTTCATGCTGCAAATTCTCCGTATCGGCCGATCGAATTCTTGAGGCTACCGCTGCGGCGGCGAACTAGGGGAGCCGGAGGTCCTGCCCATCCGTGGTCAGGAGTCCCAAGAATAGGGTCTTTCGACTGCTGACCAGCAGCTCTGCTGGGCTCCATTCTGTATCTAGCCGGTAACAGGTGCACGGATTGAGCTTGGCGGGATTGTCTCATGCGTTCGAATGACGTTGCAGCCGAGGCGCTGCAGGAACTGGCCGATCTGATCGCTATCTCCGGCGGCGACCCCTACCGGGTGCGTGCGTATGAGAAGGCAGCCCGCTCCGTTGCGGGACACCCGATTGATCTCGACACTCTCGACCGCAAAGGTTTGATGACCATCCCGGCGGTCGGTGCGCACACTGCCGAAAAGCTGCTCGAGTTACGCCAGACCGGCCGCATCACCGCTCTTGAGGAGCTGCACGCCCAGCTACCCGCCGGTTTGCGCACGCTGCTGGGAATCCCCGGGCTCGGGCCCAAGCGGGCCCATCAGGTGTATGTGGAGCTGGGCATTTCGTCGATGCCGGAGCTACTCAACGCGCTGCACGGCGAGCAGCTGCGCAACCTGAAGGGCTGGGGGGAGACCAGCGAACGCAACCTCGCCCGCGCGATCCGCCAAATGCAGCAGGTCGGCGGGCGCATGCCGCTGGCGATCGCTCTGGATATTGCCGAGGATCTGGTCGCGCAGATTGCCGCGCTACCGCAGGTCAGCCGGGTCGACTACGCGGGATCTTTGCGGCGGATGCGCGATACGGTCGGCGACATCGACCTGTTGGTCGCCGCCGACGACGATCCGGCCTCGGTCATGGATCACTTCTGCACCATGACGTTGGTGGATCGCGTGCTGGCCCATGGTCCGACGAAGTCTTCCGTGCTGACAACGAAGGGCATCCAGGTTGACCTGCGCGTTGTGCCTGCGAAGGTCTGGGGTGCGGCGCTGCAATACTTCACCGGGTCGAAGGCTCACAACGTCCGCATCCGCGAATTGGCGGTGCGGGCCGGGCTGAAGTTGTCTGAGTACGGGCTGTTCCGAGTCGACAACAACAAGCTGTTGGCATCGACGGACGAAGCCGACATCTACGCCAAACTCGGCCTGCCGTGGATCCCCCCGGTGTTGCGGGAAGACCGTGGCGAAGTCGAGGCCGCGCTGGCTGGTCATCTCCCTGCCCTGGTCGAAGTAACCGACATTGTCGGCGACCTGCATGTACACACCAATCTCACCGACGGTATCGCCAGCCTGGATGACATGGTCGCGGCCGCCTCCCGACGCGGATATCGGTATTGCGCCATCACCGATCACGCCACACAGCTGGCGATGCAACGGATGACACCCGACAAGGCGCTCGAACAACGCAGCAAGCTGCCCGAGCTGGCTCGCCGTCACCGCATCGAGTTGTTGCACGGTTCGGAACTCAACATCGCGGCCGACGGTTCCCTGGACTGGGACGACGACTTTTTGGCCGGCTTCGACGTCCTGGTTGCTTCGGTGCATTCCGATTTTGACCAGACCCACGACGAGATGACCCGACGCCTGATCGCCGCGATCGAACACCCCTACGTCAACATCATCGGTCATCCGACCACGCGCGTCCTGGCTCGGCGTCCACCGATCGATTTCGACGTCGATGCGGTGTTCGCGGCGGCCGCACGCACCCATACGGCGCTGGAAATCAACGCTTTTCCCGACCGGTTGGATCTCAGCGACGAGCTCGTGCGTCGTGCCCGCGAGTATGAGGTTGTGTTCGCCGTCGATACCGACGCCCACGCCGTCCCGCATCTGGACTACATCCGTTACGGCGTCGCCGTTGCGCAGCGCGGCTGGGTATCGGCCGGCGAGGTGATCAACACCTGGCCGCTGGACCGGCTCCGCGTGTTCCTGGGAAAGGGACGCCACTTGACCACTCCGCACCAGCGCGCCCGTTCACAGCGTCATTGAGCAAGCCGGAAAGTGTTCGCTCCGCAGACACCTCGGGCGTGCTGAGCAGGGAATGGTCGCCCCTCGCACTGGATGGCAGCGGAAATTCTGGCCGAATGACTGGCCGGTTGGCGGGAACGCCATCCCGACGTTACCGTTCACCGCCAGCTGGTGTTCGACCGCCCAGCGCTCCATCTCCTGGGGAACCGGAGTCTGCCCAACTTGTCGTGGTCGGCAGTCATGGCCTGGGCGGGATTCCCCGGAACGTCGCTCAGGATCGGTGGGCGCCGGCGTGTGAGCGGCCCATAGAGGACTTTCGGCCCCTCGGCCCGACGCCGAGTTGGTGAGATGGTCGAGGGTGATCTGCCCGAAGCGGCACGCACGTTGCCAACTTAGACTCGATGCGGGACGGAAAGGATGGTCGATGACTGTTCTGCGAATCGTCTCCGGTAGCGCCAACCCGGGTCTGGCCAACGCCATCGGCAACTATCTGGGAGTCGAGTCCAATGGCTGCTCCGTGCAGCGATTTCCCGACGGGGAGCTTCGTCCTGCCGTTGAAAATGTCTGTGGCTCAGATGTTTACGTTATCCAACCGACGTCGCCACCGGTCAACGAACACATCGTCGAACTGCTGTTGTTGCTCGACGCGTGCCGTCGGGCCCGCGCAACGCGGGTCACCGCGGTGGTGCCGTACTTCGGCTACGCCCGCCAGGATCGTCGCACCAGGGCGGGTCAGGCTCTCGGATCAGCAGTCATCGCCGACGCGATTACCGCCGCGGGTGCCGACCGGCTGGTCGTTGTCGACCCCCACACACCCTCGCTGGAAGCCGTATGCCGCATCCCGGTGGAAACACTGTCTGCCGTCCCCGTTCTGTCCGGTGAGCTCGCCGCCGAGCTGCCGGAGGGAGCGGTGGTCGTAGCCCCCGACCTGGGTGCGGTCAAGCTGGCGGAACGGTATGCAGCGGTGCTGCACGGCCCGGTTGCGGTGGTACGCAAACAGCGCGAAAGCGGCTCAGCCGTCACCGCGTTGGACATCGCCGGCGACGTGCACGGCCGCGGGGTGGTGATCGTCGACGATATGATCACCACCGGGGCCACCATTGGAGCGGCGGTACGACTCCTACATGCACGCGGCGCTGCACAGCACGCCATCGTGGCCGCGACGCATGGGCTTTTGGTTCACAACGCCGTCGGCCGCCTGCGTGAGCTTGAACTGCGCCATCTCCTCGTTGCCGACACAGTTGCGATCAAGGCTCCTGGCACCTTTATCCGCGTATGCTCGGTCGCGCCGACCCTGGCTGACGCGATCGCCTGCCTGCACGCCGACAAACCCCTACAGAAACCACTCGTCAGCACGCCCTGAGCGGGACAACGCGGGGTGTTCCGGATCAAGCAATGCGCGCACTTAGCTGGCTTCTACCGCGATGTGCTTCTCGGCGGCCGCCGCCGCTGCATGCTCGGGCACAGCCACGTTCACGGTCACGATGCCCTTTACGTAAGTCGATTTGATGTCGTCCTGGCCAGCGCCGGTCGGCAGGGTGAATGAGCCGTAGGAGAACTTTGAACTGCCCTTAATTTCCCTCTCGCTGCAGCGGGCTCAGCCGAGCCGCTCCAATTCGTCGGCCGCCTCGGCCAGCGCTGCCGCCAGTTCGCGTGCCGCCGCCGCATCAAGCGCGTCCAAGTGGCGGGCACGCACGGCGATCCACCGCCGCGTCGAGCCGTCTTCCTGTTGTCGGCCGTAGATTTGAACGCGGGCGTGCCTGCCACGGGTCGTGCCCTCGAAGTCGCGGAACCAATTGCTGTCAAGCTGCCAGCCGAACGTGCGTACCGCGCCGGCGGGCGGCGCGACATCGTCGAATCGCATCTCGGCCGAGACGTTCTTGGCCGCCCACTCCCGTGCCATTGTCAGCAGCGTCTGGGGCTCATCGTGTTCGAGGCGCTCGAGCTGTGCGATCTGCGCAGCGGTGAGCTGGTCGGCCACGTCGCGCCAGGTTTGGGCGGTGTCGTCGCGTGCGGTCATGATGTGCAGTGTGGGCGACCGGGCCTCCGTTGGCGAGGGCCGAAGGTCATGTCTTGAGTCCTTTTGCCGGTGCGGTGGCGCGTCGCAACGAGATCCGATTGCTTCTCACTGGTTTCACGTCAACGGATTTCCGCGCTAAGCCGTCGTGCCGCTGCCGCAGTTGGCTGATCACCCGGTGAAGAGGTCATGCGCCGTCGTTGGCGCGTCGCCACCCGTTTCGCCAACACGGGCCTTTACCGGGCCCCCGCAATGGCGATGTTCGGAAAATGACCGTCACCGACCGCGAAAGACGCGGAGAATTGACCGAGATATTGAGGCCAGGAAGGGAGCAGCAATGGTCGTCGACCCGGAGTGCGCTCGGTGTAAGCAGCCAATCGGACCGGGGTGGCTTTACCTGGTCGCGCATCGCCGCGGCCAAGCCGAGACGGCAGAAGACGACGCGGTACTGATTCATGTGCCTGACGAGTGCCCACGGCCAGGGGAGCATGTTCCCAGGAGTTAGCAGAGTGAGATGCCCTGATAGCTCTTTTGCTGCATGGCCTTTCGTGGTCCGCGCTACGGTTGTGCGCGCACGGCCACACGGCTCAGGTGATCGATGAACCAGTCGCGGGCCAACACCGCGACCTGCTCGAGTGTTCCCGGCTCTTCGAAGAGGTGGGTGGCGCCGGGAACGATGGCCAGCTGGCACCCAACGCGCATCATGGCCTGGGCCTGTCGATTCAATCCCAGCACCACGTCGTCGTTACCGCCCACGATCAGCAATGTCGGTGCTAGGACTTTGGTCAGCGCCGTGCCGGCCAGGTCGGGCCTACCGCCGCGGGATACCACCGCCCCGACCCGCACGCGGGGATCGGCGGCCGCGACCAGTGCCGCGCCAGCCCCGGTGCTGGCACCGAAGTAGCCGACTGGCAGGGCCGCCGTATCGGGCCGACTCGCCAGCCATTCGGTCACGTTCACGAGCCGCCCCGCCAGCAACTCGATGTCAAAAACGTTGGCGCGGTTGCGTTCCTCGTCTGGGGTGAGCAGGTCGAAGAGCAACGTGGCGAGGCCCGCCGCGTTCAAGACCTCGGCGACGTAGCGGTTGCGGGGGCTGTGGCGGCTGCTCCCACTACCGTGAGCAAATACCACCACGCCGACCGGTCGCTCCGGGATCGTCAGATGCCCGGCCAGCGACACCGGTCCCGCGCTCACCGAAACCTGCTCGTCGCGTATCGGCGGATCGGCACGCGCGCCGGCGGCCTCGGGCCCAGCCAGGTGCCGGCTGGCGTCGACACGATCCTCGAACACGCTCATATCGCCGGGTAGCGAAGCGAGCCGCCGGGCCAACAAACGTCCGCCATCAGCACTATCGTCCACTTTCGTCATCCCCCGAGTGTGGCGCGGTGGGGCGGTCCACCGAAGGGCCTTAGGACCACTCCCGGTGGGGACCAACGCCTCCTGACCGGCGATGGCCGACCGGCTAGGGTCGGCGCGATGGAAGCAGATCAGTCGCGGTGCTCGCGTAAACCCGGCGTGGTGACGGTGCTGCTTGGCGGCGACGTCATGCTCGGGCGTGGCGTCGATCAGGTCCTGCCCCATCCCGGTGACACAGAGTTACGTGAGCCGCATCTGCGTGATGCGCGCGGATACGTCCAGTTGGCCGAGCACGCGAACGGGCCGATCCCGCGCCCCGTGGATTGGCAGTGGCCCTGGGGCGAGGTGCTGGCGCTTCTGGACGATGCAGCCCCCGACGTTCGACTGATCAATCTAGAGACAACGATCACTGCCGGTGGGGAATTCGCCGAGCACAAAGCGGTTTGCTACCGAATGCACCCGGATAACATGCCGGCTCTGACGGCGTTCCGGCCGGACGTGTGTGCCTTGGCCAATAACCACATTCTCGACTTCGGCTACCAGGGGTTGGCCGACACCGTAGCGGCCCTCAGCGCCGCTGGCATACAGGGCGTGGGTGCCGGAGCGGACCTGCCCACCGCGCGCCGCCATGCTGTGGTAAGCGCTCATGGTGAGAACCGGGTGCTTATCGGTTCGGTGGCGATGAAGTCGGCGGGCGTTCCTGAATCCTGGGCCGCACATTACGATCGGCCGGGGGTATGGCTGATCCGAGATCCGTCGCTGCGGGACGTTGCCGACGAGGTGGCCGCAGAGGTGCTGGCGCACCGACGCGATGGCGATGTTGCCATCGTCTCGGTGCATTGGGGCTCCAATTGGGGTTTTGCGATAGCGTCGAGCGAGATCGCATTCGCGCACCGGCTGATCGATGCCGGCATCGACATCGTGCACGGACATTCCTCGCACCATCCCAGGCCGATCGAGATATACCGTGGCAAGCCGATCCTGTATGGCTGCGGTGACGTCATCGACGACTACGAAGGCATCGGCGGGCACGAACCCTTCCGCGGCGACCTCAGGTTGCTGTATCTGGCCGATATCGATCCCGTTGGTGGGGAAGGGGTCTCGCTGCGGATGGTCCCGCTGCGGGTGCGACGGATGCGACTCGAACGGGCGTCGCAGACCGAGGCCGAGTGGCTGCGCAAGACCATTGAGCACACCAGCCGCAGGTTCGGGACCCGTGTCGTGGCGCGGTCCGATGATCTGCTGGAAGTGGTCGCACTGCGCGGTGACACGCATCGCCGGGCAGGCTGACAGGCTAACCGTTCAGCGCAGCTCGGTGATCACCTTCGCGAAGGCGTCGAGCTTGTTGTCCTGCACGGTGAAGCATGTCAGCCCGTATTTTTCGCGGAGCCCGGACAGCTTGTCGGCCATTTCGCGAGGTGACCCGCAGAGCACCGACGGTGTGGTCAGCAACTCCTCATCGGACAGGTCCGGCGCGTACTGGCGCGTCATTCTCAGGTCGGGTGCGGTCCCGCCTTCCGGCGGCATCGCCGTGATCACCATATTGAGTTCCAGCGAATCGAATCGGTCGCCGGCGACGTTGCGGACGAACTCGATGCGCTCGGCCAGCGGGTCTTCCGCGTCTCGTACCTTGGCGCCCGTCAGCCCGATGATGTCGGCGTGCCGAGCGGCCAGAGTCAGTACCCGATCCCCGTTGCCGGCGATGAGGATTGGCGTCGTCGGGTGATGCTCCTTCAGGTAGATCGTCATGTGCTCGAGATAGTCCACCCGGGCGCCGGCGCTGGGATACGGTAGCTCGGCGGCCTCGAACTCTTTCCGGACGTAGCCGGTGCCGAGCCCAATCTCGAGGCGGCCGTCGCTGAGCAAGTCAAGGGCCTGCAGGTCCCTGCTGAGCAGGGCCGGCTTGTAGAACGCGGCGTTAAGCACATACATGCTTACCCGGATGCTGGTCGTCACCATCGCGACCGCGGTCAGCGTTGGAAACGGAGCAGCCGCGCCGAGATGGTCGGGCACGCAGAGGATGTCGTATCCGAGATCTTCCGCACGCTTCACCTTGTCGATCAATGCCTCGCGGGATTTGCTGAAGCGCATGCTCAGCCCGAAGCGAAAATCCTTGGCCACCAACAACCTCCGTTCAGCGATCTAGTCGACAATTACCAGGAACGAGCCGCGGCCACCAAGCCATGCACCAAGGCGCTGGTCACCGGCGACAAGCCGTCGTCGCCGGGCAGTGGGCTGCGCGGGCTAAGACCCCGCACGCGAACGGACAACTCCAGCTGGGTGCCCCCGCCGCGCACGCGGTTGACGGGGTTGTCCGGATGCAGGCCCCGCAATTCCGGCGGGATGTCGTCGAGGTCGGTGATGACTTGGTAGCCGGTCAGCTGGATGTGCCGGGCCAGGTGCGCGGCCAATGCGCGGTTGCGGCCACCGGCCAGCAGCTGCGTGGCACGCCCGATCCGGCCGTAGCCGTGCAGCGACACGGCAACGTCGACATGGTCCAGGAATTCGGCGAGCCGCGGTGACTCAGCCGGGTCGAACAAAGCCGACGGCAGGTGATGTGGGTAGCGATCGGGATGACGCACCATATACACCGATGCACCGGCGGCCTCGGCGGCGCGTTCGGCGATCGCATCAGTCATCTCCTCCAGGCCGCCGCCGTGGATGGCGAGAAAGCCAAAACGCGAACGCAATTCGCTTGTTTCCGTCACCCCCGGGTGGCGCAACAATGCTGAAAGTGATTGTGGCGCAGGTCCGGACGCACGTACCGATGCCCGGCGAGGCCAGCGCGCGGGATCCCAGCGGCGCAGGAAGTCGACCCAGCGTTGGGGCAATCCATGATGGACGGCGCCATCGATGATCTTGGGCAGGTATCCCGGTCGGGGCGGACCGGGAGTCACCCGATGATCGATATACACCCAGGCTGGTGATGGCCCGTCATCGGTGTGCACCGTCAACCGGTCGCGTCGGTAGCGCACCGGCATTCCTTCGGCACCGTCCAAGGCCGCCAGGTCGCTCTCGGAAATCTGCCAGAGCACCCCGTGTACCTGAGTACCGCAGAACGGTTCGACGGTGGCACGCCGCGCTGGTTGATCAGCCAGTCGTGATCGGACAGGACCGCTGGCCGCGGATCAGCGGCGTCCGGACAGCGCAGCGCCATCTGCCTGATGCATAGGTTCGACCCGTATGCGAAGCAAGCGTGCCCGCGGGCCGGCATTCAGCCCGTCACCGTCAGCCAGATCAGCACCATGTTAAGCAGACTAATCATTACGCCGACGGCCCAGCCAATAATCGTCGTGACGGGATGGTTGGTGTCGCTTCCCATCAGCTGGCGGTTACTGGTCAGCTTGACCAGCGGAAGGACCGCAAACGGTATCCCGAACGACAGCACGACTTGGGAGAGCACCAATGCACGCGTCGGGTCGAACCCCAGCGCAATGATGGCCAGCGCCGGGCAGACGGTGACCAAGCGGCGCACCAGCATCGGGATCGAGCGGTGCAGCAAACCCTGCATGATCATGGCCCCTGCGTAGGCACCCACCGACGAAGATGCCAAGCCGGAGGCGAGCAGTCCGACCGCGAACAGGACTGCGATCGTCGGGCCCAATGTGTCGTGGATAGCGGAGTAGGCCCCCTCGATGGAGGGCGTGACGTCCTGATGTTGCAGGTTGTTCGCGGCGACCAGCAGCATCGCGGCGTTCACCGTTCCGGCGACCGCCATCGCCAGAACGACATCCAAGCGGGTGACCCGCAGCAGCCGATGCAGGTGCGGACCTTCGTCGGGCTGCCCGTGGCGGTCCAGGACCAGACCGGAATGCAGATACACCGCGTGCGGCATCACGGTGGCGCCCAGGATGGCGGCGGCCAGCAGCACGGTTTCGGTGCCGCGGAATCGCGGCACCAGCCCGCTGAGCACCGCATCGGGTGGTGGCGTCTTGACGAAGAAGCTGGCGGCAAAGCCAATCGCGATGACCAGCAGCAGGCCGGTGATGACCCGCTCGAAAATGATCTGCCCGCGGCGGTCTTGGATGGCCAGCAGCAGCAGGGACACGACTCCGGTGATGACCCCGCCGGCCAGCAGCGGCAGATTGAACAGGATGCGCAAGGCGATCGCTCCGCCGACGACTTCGGCCATGTCGGTTGCTATCGCAACGAGTTCGGCCTGGGCCCAGTAGACCAGCCGAACCGGACGGCTCATTCGCTTGCCGATGGCCGACGGCAACGTGCGACCGGTCACCAGGCCGAGCTTGGCCGACAGGTACTGCACCAGGGCGGCCAGTGCATTGGCCACCACGATGACCCACAGCAGCAGGAAACCGAACTGGGCGCCGGCGCTGACATTGGCCGCGACGTTCCCCGGATCGACATAGGCGATCGCGGCCACGAACGCAGGCCCGAGCAGATACCAGCTGCCCTTGAGCGAGGCCTGGCTGCGCTGCGCCAACGTGTCGACCTCAATTCAGCGTGAGCGAATAAAAAAGTGAGGCTACCCGAACACCCAGTCGGCGATTGAGCCGCGCCAGCCGTCAGCCCGGAACGTAGAGGCCCTTGCCGGTGACCAACGGCAGGTCGAGGGTTGTCACGATTCCCGGGGGTGCGGCCACCACGGCGGGAATCGCATTGACCACCCGCATAGCGGTGGCAACCAGTCCGGCGTGGTTATGATCGCCGTTGCGGCTGCTCAGGCAGATGTCCATGGCGTAGGACGGTTCCCCGGTGATCTCGATGCGGTAGGAACCGCCGGGCTGGGCGGGCTGCGGCCAATCGGGGCATAGGTCCTCACGCAGCCGGGTGACATGTTCGAGGACGACGACGGGATCGCCGTTGACCATGCCGAACACCTCGAACCGCAGCGCTGCGGCGCTGCCCTTGGGGATGTGACCGGACGCGATGTCGAAGTCTTCGGGTGCCGGCGCGCGGATGTATTCTTCGGCGACGCTGTCGAGCTCGACGCCCAGGCCGGCCGCCAGTTGCCGCACCACCGATCCCCACGCCAGGCTGAGCACGCCGGTCTGCAACAGCATGGGAATCTCGTTGAGAGGCTTCCCGAAGCCCATCACGTCGAACATGACGACGGCGCTGTCATAGGTGGCGTAGTCGACGATCTCCATGCACCGAATTTGCTGGATGTTCTGGCAGGTGCCGGCCAGTGCCAGGGGCAGCAGATCATTGGCGAAGCCCGGGTCGATGCCGTTCACATACAGGCTTGAATTGCCTTCGCGCGCAGCATCTTCCAGTGGAGAAATGAGCTCCTCCGGGATGACCTGCCACGGGTACTGCAAAAAGACCGGGCCGCTGCCGACGATGTTGACGCCGGCTGCGAGCACCCGGCGGTAGTCCTCCAGCGCCTCGGGGAGCCGGTTGTCGGCCATCGCGTTATAGACGGCGCACTGCGGCCCGCTGGCCAGCACGGCGTCCAGATCGGTGCTGGCACGCACGCCGGTCGGATCGGCAAGCCCCGCAAGCTCTGCCGCGTCCTTGCCGGCTTTGGCGTCTGACGACACCCAGACGCCGGTCAGTTCGAATTGCGGATTGGTGATGAGCGCCCTCAGCGCGTGGACTCCGACATTGCCGGTGCCCAATTGGACGACGGGGATGGGCATGATTGTCTCCTTAGGCAGTCGGGGTTCACAGGTCCGGTACGGGTATGTCGAGATTGGGATAGGTGAGGCCGCCGTCGACCTCCAGTGTCTTGCCGGTCAGGAAGTTGCCCGCCGGGGACGCCAAATAGACTGCGGCAGAGGCAATGTCGACCGGATCGCCCAGCCGGCGCATTGGTGTCGCCTTCTCCATCGGCGCCCGCAGCTCGTCGTTGGAGGCGACCACGTCGAGTGCGGAGGTGAGGATCGATCCCGGTGCGATCGCGTTGACGCGAATGCGTGGGCACAAGTCCAGGGCGGTCAGCCGGGTGTAGTGGGCTAGTGCGGCTTTGGCGGTGCCGTAGGCGGCGAAACCTCGTCCGGCCAGTCGGCCCATGGTGGAAGTGATGTTGATGATGCTGCCGCCGCCTGAGTGCTCGAGCATCAACGGCACTGCCGCGATGGTTAATGCGTGGGCGGTGGCCACGTTGAAGGTGAATGCGTCTTTGAGGTCTTTGGTCGAGGTCGTCAACAGCGTGTTGGGCATGGTGCCCCCGACGTTGTTGACGACTATGTCTAGTTTCCCGAACGCCGCCACCGCCTGACCGGCCAGCTGCGCAGTCGCCTCGGGATGGGCGAGGTCGGCAGCGACGATGTGCGCCCGCCGGCCGGCGGCGCGGACCTGTTCCGCGACGGTCTCTAGTTGGGGTTCCGTTCGCGAGGCGATAAGGACATCAGCGCCCGCCTCGGCAAGAGCCACGGCGATGGCTGCCCCCAGGCCGCGGCCGGCACCGGTGATGAGGGCGACTTTGTCGTCGAGACGGAATCTGTCAAGGATCATTGCGGCCTCTCTTCGTCGATTTGTCAGGCGACACGCTAGCAGCCGGGCCGTCCCGGATAGCCGGCATTTCTGAAACAGGTTCTAGTTTTCTAGCTTAGGCGGTGCGGATGTGATCGCGGCGAATGCGCCCGCTCGGCGCCAACAACGAAACCGGCTGGTCGAAATTTTGTTTGAATACGGTGACCGGGAATGGCGGGCATCGTCCCCCTGCGGCGGTCTTCTGCGGGATCATTGCCCCGGGGTTAACCTTATTCCTGCTGGCTTTCGTGGCTGCTGGAGAGGGTTGGATAAGCGCGCAGCGGCGACTGAATGGCGGCGAAAATATTTTGCGTTAACCGTTAGGAATTGCATTGAAGCTCAACCGATTTGGCGCCGCGCTGAGTGTCCTGATCATCGCGCTGGTGTTGTCGGGGTGCGGCAGTCACGCCACCGGGGGAAGTGGGGCACCGGGCCGGGTGAACTGCGGTGGAATGAAGACACTGAAAGCCAGTGGGTCGACAGCCCAGCAAAACGCGATGACCCGCTTTATCAAGGCGTTTGAACAGGCCTGCCCCGGGCAGACGTTGAACTACACACCCAACGGCTCGGGTGCTGGGATCGGCGAATTCACGGGAAACCAAACCGATTTCGCGGGATCGGACTCACCACTGGCTCCGATCGAGTACTACATCGCGAATAAGCGTTGCGGGTCGCCGGCATGGAACCTGCCCGTGGTGTTCGGCCCGATTGCAATCACCTACAACGTCAACGGCCTGAATTCCCTCATCCTCGACGGACCCACGCTCGCGAAAATTTTCAGTGGCGCGATCACCGCCTGGAATGATCCCGCCATTGGGGCGCTGAACCCGGGCGTCACGCTCCCCGCCGAGCCGGTTCGTGTGATCTTTCGCAGCGATTTGTCCGGTACCACCGACAATTTCCAGAAGTATCTCGAGTCTGCCTCCAACGGCACGTGGAATAAAGGTATCGGCAAGAGCTTCAACGGCGATGTCGGTGAGGGTGCCAAGGGCAACGACGGCACGTCGGCGGCGGTGAAGACGACCGAAGGTTCGATCACCTACAACGAGTGGTCGTTCGCCCTGGCGCTCAAACTCAACATGGCCAAGATCGTCACGTCGGCCGGCCGCGAGGCGGTGACGATCAGCGCCGACTCGGTCGGAAAGACCATTTCCGCCGCCACCATCAGCGGGCAGGGCAACGACCTGGTTCTCGACACCCTCTCCTTCTACAAGCCGACCCAGCCGGGTGCCTACCCGATGGTGCTGGCCACTTATGAGATCGTCTGCTCGAAGTACCCCGACGCCCAGGTCGGTGCGGCCGTCAGGGCTTTCCTGCAAAGCACCATTGGAGCCGGCCAGAACAGGCTGTCCGACAACGGGTACATCCCCATGCCGGAGTCGTTCAAGTCGAGGTTGTCTACCGCTGTCGATGCCATTTCCTGATCTGGGGGCATCTCAGGGCGGCGTCCACCACCCGGCCGGATCATACGGCGGCGTCGTGTCAGTCAGGATCGGCCAGCAATTTGCCCAACGTTAACCTTGTTGGGGTTAGCTTCGGGCTGCTAGAGACGGCTGGTCGACGCCCGGCGGTTATTGCAGGTCGCCGATCACGTTTCATCCCTACCGTTAGGAAGTGACTTGAAGCTCAAACGAATTGGCGCCACGCTTACTGTCCTGACGACCGGCGCGCTGGCGTTGTCGGGATGTGGAAGTGACAACAACGCCAGTAGCGGCAGCGCAACGAGCGGCTCATCGTCGTCGGCGTCGGGCCAGGTGAGCTGCGGCGGGAAGAAGACCCTGAAGGCCAGCGGATCGACCGCCCAGGCGAACGCCATGACCCGCTTTGTCAACGCGTTCGAACAGGCCTGCCCTGGCCAGACCTTGAACTACACGGCCAATGGCTCGGGCGCGGGAATCAGTGAGTTCATAGGTAACCAAACCGATTTCGGCGGGTCCGACTCACCACTGGCGCCAAACGAATACTCCGCCGCGCAGCAGCGCTGCGGATCGCCGGCGTGGAACCTGCCCGTGGTGTTCGGCCCGATCGCCATCACATACAACGTCAAGGGCCTGACGTCACTGAGCCTGGACGGCCCCACGGCTGCCAAGATCTTCAACGGCACCATCACCACGTGGAATGATCCCGCGATTGCGGCGCTGAACCAGGGCGTCACTCTGCCCGCCGAGCCCATACATGTGGTGTTCCGCAACGACGAGTCCGGCACCACGGACAACTTCCAGAAGTACCTCGATGCCGCCTCCAACGGCGCGTGGGGTAAGGGTGCCGGCAAGACCTTCAAGGGCGACGTCGGTGAGGGCGCCAAGGGCAACGACGGCACCTCGGCCGCGATCAAGGCCACCGAAGGATCGATCACCTACAACGAATGGTCCTTCGCTCAGGCGCAGAAATTGAACATGGCCAAGGTCGTCACGTCGGCCGGCCCCGACGCGGTGGCGATCAGCGCCGACTCGGTCGGAAAGACGATCTCCGGTGCCGCCATCAAAGGGCAGGGCAACGACCTGGTGCTCGACACCCTCTCGTTCTACAAGCCGACCCAGCCCGGCTCCTACCCGATCGTGCTGGCGACCTACGAGATCGTGTGCTCGAAGTATCCGGATTCCCAGGTCGGCGCTGCGGTGAAGGCATTCCTGCAAAGCACCATCGGTGCCGGGCAGAACGGGTTGGCGGACAACGGCTACATCCCCATTCCGGACTCGTTCAAGTCCAGACTGTCGGCCTCGATCAACGCCATCACGTGATCTGAGGTGGTCGTGACGCGAGGGACGGTAGCCAGTCCGTCGACCCCGGAAACACCCGCGCTGGACGCGTTGAGCGCGCCCGGGGCGCGGCGCGGTGACCGACTGTTCAAGCTGCTCGCTTCAGCTGCCGGCTCGACGATTGTGGTCGCGATCTTGCTGATCGCGGTCTTCCTATTGCTGCGTGCCATCCCCGCGCTGCGCGTGAACCACGCAAATTTCTTCACCAGTGCCCAATTCAGCACGAACGACCCCGAGCACCTGGCATTCGG
Organism: Mycobacterium sp.; assembly: GCA_035505695.1. Taxonomy (GTDB): domain Bacteria; phylum Actinomycetota; class Actinomycetes; order Mycobacteriales; family Mycobacteriaceae; genus Mycobacterium. The sequence goes on along the minus strand of DATJQO010000049.1, from coordinate 16,762 downwards.
CATTCGTGACCTGTTCATGGTCACGGTGCTGAGTTCGCTCGCCGCCTTGGTGCTGGCCGTCCCCGTCGCGGTCGGTATCGCGGTGTTCCTCACCCAATACGCGCCCAAACGGCTGGCCCGCCCGTTCGCCGCGATCGTCGATCTGCTGGCGGCGGTGCCGTCGATCATCTTCGGCTTGTGGGGCATTTTCGTGCTGGCGCCAAAGATCGAGCCGATAGCGACGTTTCTCAATCGCAACCTCGGCTGGTTCTTCCTGTTCAAGCAGGGCAACGTGTCGTTGGCCGGGGGCGGCACCATCTTCACCGCCGGGATCGTGCTCTCGGTGATGATCCTGCCGATCATCACGTCGGTCTCTCGTGAAGTGTTTCGGCAGACCCCGCCTATTCAGATGGAAGCGGCGCAGGCGCTGGGTGCCACCAAATGGGAGGTGGTGCGCATGACCGTGTTGCCGTTCGGCCGCAGCGGGGTGGTCGCGGCCTCCATGCTGGGTTTGGGCCGGGCACTCGGCGAAACGGTGGCGGTGCTGATCATCCTGCGCTCGGCCGCGCACCCCGGGAACTGGTCGCTGTTCGACGGTGGCTACACCTTTGCCTCGAAGATCGCCTCCGCGGCGGCCGAATTCAGTGAGCCGTTGCCTACCGGGGCCTACATTTCGGCGGGGTTTGCACTGTTCGTCTTGACGTTCATCGTCAACGCAGTGGCCCGTGCAATCGCCGGCGGGAAGGTCAACGGATGACTCGCGCCGGCGACGATGCAGAGCGAGGCGATGGGGAGGAGCGGCGCATATGACTGTTGACGTGCTCGACGGCCCGGTCAAAAACCAGGCGTTCGCTCCCATCAGCCTCCGGCGGCGGATCACCAACAACGCCGCGACGATGTTTTTCCTGGGTTCGTTCCTCATGGCGCTGGTGCCGCTGATATGGGTGCTCGCGGTGGTGGTCGCCCGCGGCTGGTATGCCGTTACCCGGCCGGGTTGGTGGACGCACTCGCTGCGCGGTGTGCTGCCGGAGCAGTTTGCCGGCGGTGTCTACCACGCCTTGTATGGGACGGTGGTGCAGGCCGGGATGGCCGCACTGCTGTCGGTGCCGCTGGGGCTGATGACCGCGGTGTTCCTGGTGGAATACGGTTCTGGCCGGCTGGTACGGCTGACGACTTTCATGGTCGACGTGCTGGCCGGGGTGCCGTCCATTGTGGCGGCGCTGTTCATCTTCAGCCTCTGGATCGCCACAATGGGCTTCCAGCAGAGCTCGTTCGCTGTGTCGCTGGCGCTGGTTTTGCTGATGTTGCCGGTGGTGGTGCGGTCCACGGAGGAGATGCTCCGGCTGGTCCCCGACGACCTGCGCGAAGCCAGCTATGCGCTCGGTGTTCCGAAATGGAAAACCATCATACGGATTGTGTTCCCGATCGCGATGCCCGGCATCGTCTCGGGTATTTTGTTGTCCGTCGCGCGGGTTATCGGCGAAACCGCTCCGGTGCTGGTGCTGGTCGGATACACCCGATCAATCAACCTCGACATCTTCCACGGCAACATGGCCTCGCTGCCGCTGCTGATCTACACCGAACTCACCAATCCCGAGCACGCGGGTTTCCTGCGGATTTGGGGCGCGGCGCTGACCCTGATCATCATCGTCGCCGTGATCAACCTGAGTGCCGCGGCGACGCGATTCTTCGCGACCCGACGGCGCTGACGAGCCAGCTCAGGATCGCGAGGCCGCTTTCGGCGCGGCCTTCTTCGCCGGAGCCTTCCTGCGGGTGGTCTTCGTTGCCGATGTCTTCTTCGCCGGCGTTTTCTTCGCAGTGGTCTTTTGCGCTGGCGTCTTTCCGTCGCCGGAGCGCGCCTTGACGCTGGCTTCGAGCTTGGCCAGCAGGTCGGAGACATCTTCGGTCTCGTCCAGTTCCTTCGGCTGCTCCTCGGCGGTAAATGCCTCCCCGCCTTCGAGCTTCGCGTCGATCAACTCTTGCAGCTGCTCCTGGTAAGTGTCGTGGTATCGGTCGGGATTGAAGTCTTCGGCCATCGACTCCACGACCTGACCGGCCATCTTGAGTTCCGCGGGCTTGATGTCGACCTTCTTGTCGAGAATGGGAAAATCCGGATCGCGGATTTCGTCCGGCCACAACAAGGTGTGCACCACCATCACGTCACGCTTGCCGAAGTCCTTGACCCGCAACGCCGCCAGCCGTGTCTTGTTGCGCAACGTGAAATGAACGATCGCCATCCGATCCGTTTCGGCGAGCGTCTTGGCAAGCAGCACATACGATTTCGATGACTTGGAATCAGGCTCCAGAAAGTAACTGCGGTCGAACATCATCGGGTCAACTTCGCTGGCCGGAACGAATTCGAGCACTTCGATTTCGCGGCTGCGTTCTTCGGGCAAGGTGGCGATGTCGTCGTCGGTGATGATCACCATCTGGCCGTCATCGGATTCGAAGGCGCGGGCGATGTCACGGTATTCGACGACCTCGCCGTCCAACTCGCACACGCGTTGGTATCGGATGCGGCCGTTGTCCTTGGCGTGCACCTGATGGAACTTGATGTCATGGTCTTGGGTGGCGCTGTACACCTTGACTGGGACGTTCACTAGCCCGAACGCGATCGAACCCTTCCAGATGGAGCGCATGTAGATCAGTATGCCCGCACAGTTCGGTCACGTAACAGCACGCCGGCAAGGGTCGGCTCGGATGTCGCGACCGTGCCGAGATCGCATGCGACGGGTTTTCGGGGTGACGTGGGGCCGCAGGCGGCAGCGTGCGGTGCACGAATCGGCGGCAGCCTGTTGCGGCCCAACGAAATTGGTGCACTCGGCAATGTCATCGCGGCGCCCGCCCTGCGGCGAGTAACGCACGCGGGGGCGACGTCGTCGGTTGGATCGCCTTGCCACCCGCGGCTTGTCCCCTTCAAGGGACAGCTGAGCCGTCCCCAGGGCCGACGGCTTCGAATAAGAGGTGTGGATCCGACGACGAAGTCTGATCGTGGTAGAGGCCGGTGGTGTCGCCGTCTCATCGTCGTCCAAAACGGGCTGCGCCCGGCGCGACATCGGGTTGCCGGCAGTGTTAGGCCGAGATGGTGCGTCCCGGGCGGCCGTGCGCGGACGGTGAGGCGTGGTGATGGGTGGGATAGCAGCGCTACGTGCGTGGCACGTGGATCGGCACGGCCATGGGACTGACGGTGCAGCCGTGTCGCCGGGGTTAGGCTACCGATCGATGACGGGACACTCGGTGCGCAGCAATGAGCTCGATGCCCTGCTGCGCGAGGTTGCGCGCGGGAACAACGCCGCTTTTGCTGCGCTCTACGACGCCACCAAGAGTCGGGTGTACGGAATGGTGGTGCGGGTGCTGCGAGATCCCGGCTACAGCGAAGAAACCACGCAGGAGGTCTATTGCGAGGTGTGGCGGAGGGCGTGGGAGTACGACTCCGGTAAGGGCTCCGCCCTGGCGTGGCTGCTGACCTTGGCCCACCGGCGGGCCGTCGATCGGGTGCGCTCCGAGGAAGCCGGCATGAAACGGCAGTCCCGTTACCTGGCGGCCAGTGCCGACCCGGCCAGCGACGTCGTCGCCGAATCCGCGATCACGGGTGACGAGCGTCGCCGGGTGGTCGAATGCCTGGGCGGGCTGACCGATATCCAGCGGCAGTGTATCGAGATGGCGTATTACGAGGGTTTGACGTACAGCGAGGTATCGAAGCGGTTGGCAGCGAATCTGTCGACAATCAAGTCGCGAATGCGTGACGCGCTGCGCGGCCTGCGTAACTGCTTGGAAGTGTCATGACCGAACCGACCGATTTCGAACTGCTCGACCTGGCGGCGCCGTACGCGCTGCACGCCATGTCCGATGAGGAGGCGGCCACCATCGACCGGAGGCTGGCGGCTGCGCCGCGGGCGGTGGCGGCCGCGTTCGAAGACGAGGTTCGTGCCGTCCGCGAGACGATGGCCGTGCTGTCCTCGGCCACCGCGGTGGAGCCACCGGCACACCTGCGTGAATCGACACTGGCGGCGGTGAGAACGAACGGCAAACGGCAGTTAAGTTGGCGGACAGCTGTCCTCGTGTCCGCAGCGGCGGCGGTAGTGGTGGGTGTCGTAGCGTTCGGCGTCGGAGTGCTGACGCGGCCGCACCCGCCTTCGACGGTGGCGGCGCAGGTATTGGCGGCCCCGGATGTACGGACGGTGTCTCGCCCGCTCGGCGACGGGACCGCCACGGTGGTCTTCTCGCACGACCGTAACGCGGGCGTCCTGGTGATGAACAACGTTCCGCCGCCGTCTCCGGGGACGGTCTATCAGATGTGGTTGATTGGCGCCCACGGTCCGACCTCCGCTGGAACGATGGGCACTGCGGCGGTGTCACCGTCGACGACGGCGACGCTGGGAAACCTCGGATCTTCGACGGCCCTGGCGTTCACGGTTGAACCGGGCAACGGGTCGCCGCAGCCCACCGGAAAGGTACTGGCCGAATTGCCCTTGAGATGAACGGTTCACGCTTGCTCTGAGGTGCAGCCCGGTCGTCGACCTTCCTCCGGGCCGGTCCATGATCTACCACGTGGTGCAAGGTCAAGAGAGCCCGAACAAAGTCCACCGCACCCATCAGACCTTGCCGGGCGCGACCCTGACCGTGACCGTCCAAGGTTACGAGCGGCCGACAACGCCGGCTCGGTGTGCGGCGGCGTTCGCACCTCCAGCGCGACCGTCTACATTATCGACACGGTGCTGATGCGTCCGGGCCGATAGATCCTCGGCGAGCGGGCGAAGGCAGCCCGGCCATGGCCGGGCTGCCTTCGTCGCGGCTATCGATACCAATCCACAGCCGGATCGGCGGCGAATACCAATCATGTTGTCCCTTGCGCTGATCGGCCTCTTGGGCGGGATTGTGACGGGAGTGTCACCGTGCATCCTCCCGGTGCTGCCGGTACTTTTCTTCGCGGGTGCTCGTACGGCCGCACCCGAGACCGCCGGACCGCGCGAGCCCGGTGGCCTCGGCGTTGCGGTCGAGCCGAAACGCTCGCTACCGAACATGTTGCGGCCCTTCACAATCATCGGCGGCCTGGTCCTCAGCTTCAGCCTGGTCACCCTGACCGGTTCGGCGTTCCTCGCGCTGTTGCATCTACCGCAGGACGCGATTCGCTGGATCGCCCTCGTCGCGTTGGTAGCGATCGGTCTGGGCCTGATCTTTCCGGCGGTCGAGCGATTTCTGGAGCGTCCGTTCGCCCGCATCCCGCAGAAGCAGATCGGTGCGCGCGGCGGCGGATTCGGTCTCGGCCTGGCGCTGGGTGTGCTCTACGTGCCATGCGCGGGGCCCGTCCTCACCGCGATCGTGGTGGCCGGCGCCACGGCGTCCGTCGGTCCCGGCACCGCGGTGCTGACAGGCGCATTCGCGGTCGGCGCCGCGCTGCCGCTGCTGATCTTCGCATTGGCGGGCCAACGGGTTGCCCAGCGGGTGAACGCTTTTCGGCGTAACCAGCGGTCGATCCGCACCGCGGCCGGCATCGTGATGATTCTGCTGGCGACCGCGCTGGTGTTCGACCTCCCCGCGGTGGTCGAGCGAGCCGTCCCGGATTACACCCGTTCGTTGCAGGACCGGTTCGCCGGCGATGGTCGGGTGCGGGACGCCCTGAACCTCGGCGGCATCGTCAACGAGCAGAACGCCCAGCTCTCCAACTGCGGCAACGGAACGGCGGAGCTCGAAAGGTGCGGATCCGCACCCGATCTCAAGGGCATCACCCACTGGCTGAACACGCCCGGCGATCGACCGGTCGACCTCTCGTCTTTGCGTGGCAGAGTCGTGCTGATCGACTTCTGGGCGTATTCGTGCATCAACTGCCAGCGCGCCATCTCCCATGTCGTGGGCTGGCGCAACGCCTATAAGGGCAACGGTTTCGAGGTCATCGGTGTACATACACCCGAGTACGCCTTCGAACGAGAAGCCGGCAACGTTGCCAAAGGCGCGGCCGACCTGAACATGACGTACCCAATCGCTCTCGACAACACCTACGCCACGTGGACGAATTACCGAAATCGCTACTGGCCCGCGGAGTATCTGATCGATGCGACCGGCGAGGTGCGGCACATCAAGTTCGGCGAGGGCGACTACGACGTGACCGAGAAGCTGATCAGGCAACTGCTCGCCGAGGCGCAACCCGGGGTTCACCTTCCCCCGCCGGTGGACGCCGCTGACACCACCCCTCGTCGAGAAACCACGCCCGAGACCTACTTCGCAGTGGGCAAGGTGGTCAACTATGGCGGTGCCGGGCAATATGACGAGGGCTCCGCAAGCTTCGACTATCCGACCAACCTCCGCACCGACAGCTTCGCGCTGAAAGGCCGTTGGTCGCTGGACTATCAGGGCGCCACGGCCGACAGCGCCCAGTCGAGCGTGGAATTGAACTACCACGCCAAGGACGTCTATCTGGTCGTCGGCGGAACCGGAGCCGTGACCGTGACCCGTGACGGACGATCGTCGACGTTGCCGATCAGCGGCCCACCCACGTCGCACCAGATCGTTTCCGACGATCACGTGGCCTCCGGGACGCTCGAGGTGCACCCGAGTCAAGGCCTGCAGTTGTACTCATTCACGTACGGCTGATCGCCATCCAAGGATTTTGCTTGCCACCGATCCGCAACCGCTAGTGCTCCGAATTACCCATGTCCAATGTGAACCAGACGGCTCGTAAGCCGTCGATTTGTGAGGAGACCAAACCCGATGAAAGCACACAAAGCATCGATCGCGGCGATAGGTTTCGCGGCGGCGACCATGGTGGGTCTTACGGTGGCGGGCGCCCCGACCGCTGCGGCGGCAGATCTGGTGGGCCCGGGATGCGCCGACTACGCGGCCGCGAACCCCAGCGGTCCCGCCTCGGTGCAGGGCATGTCGCAGGTCCCTGTTGCCGTGGCGGCGTCGAACAATCCGATGCTCAAGACCCTGACCTCGGCGCTCTCCGGTCAGCTCAACCCGAAGGTGAATCTGGTCGACACCCTCAACAACGGCCAGTACACGGTGTTCGCGCCGACCGATGCGGCTTTCGGCAAGCTGCCGGGATCGACGATCGACCAGCTCAAGACCGACTCGAATCTGCTCACCCGCATCCTGACCTATCACGTCGTGCAGGGGCAGGTGAGTCCCGCCAAGATCATCGGCTCGCATAAGACCCTTCAAGGCGCGGACGTGACCGTGACGGGCCAGGGAAACAACCTCAACGTCAACAATGCAGGCGTGGTTTGCGGCGGCGTGCCGACCGCCAACGCCACGGTGTACATGATCGACACGGTGCTGATGCCACCGATGTGATCGTTCGGTGGGGGCGGCGATTGCCTGCTTGCGCGGGCGGCAACCGGGCGATTCGCCGCCCCCCGTCGAAAATGAAGTTAGTCAACGGTATTCGGCGTCATCTGGCGCCCGCGGCGTCGAGTGCCGCCCGATCGGGTAGATCGGCGCCGGGCCGGGCGACGGTCAGCGCCGCACACAGGCCCGCGGACTCGTTCGCGGCCCGGAGCGCATCGAGGCTGATCCGGCGCAGGGCGGTGCGCCGGTCAGCGCCCAACAGATCCAGTCGCCACAGCGCGTCGAGCAGGCCCACCATGAAGGCGTCGCCAGCACCGACAGTGTCTACCACCTGGACCGCCCGGGCGCCCACCCGGGTCTCGCCGGCGTCGCACCACGCCAGCGAGCCCCGAGCACCCATGGTCAGCACGACGATCGCGGGTCCTGACGCCAGCCAGGTTCGGGCGGTCCGCTCCGGCTCGTGGTCGGGATCAATCCAGGTCAGGTCCTCCGCGCTGGCCTTCACCACGTCACTGCGCTCGACGAGGTGGGCGATGCGTGTGAGGGCCGCATCCCGGTCGGTGATCAGCGATGCGCGTACGTTCGGGTCGAAGGTGATGGTGGCCGACAGGTGATAGGCGTCGAGCAGCGCCGCGACCGCCAAGCACCCCGGTTCTTGCACCGCGGCGATCGACCCGGTGTGCACGAACAACGGCGGGGCGACTTCAGGCGTTCCGGACAGTCGCCAGTCCAGGTCGAACGTGTAGACGGCCGAACCGTCGGCGGCAACTCTCGCCACCGCGGTCGGTGTCCGCTCCGCGGACATGCTTCCCGGAACAAGCTGTGCGCCAGAAGACCTGACGTACTCGGCGATGCGCCGTCCCGGTTCGTCATCGGCGATATGGGTCAAGAAGTCGATGCCGCGGCCCAGCCGGGCGAGGCCGACCGCGACGTTGAGCGGGCTGCCGCCGACATGCTCGGCGGTGCCTCGATTCTCGACATCGCCCTGGTGCTCGACCCTGTCGATCAGTGCTTCACCTATCACCAGCCCGCGGCTCATCAGCTCATTCCCTTCACCGGCACGGCCTGCGTCGTCGCGGGGCAGGACGACGTACGTTGACACTATGAGTTCGACGGCGGAGCCTCGGGTGAGGCTGACCAACGCCGACAAGGTGCTGTACCCCGCCACTGGAACCACCAAGCAAGACGTCTACGACTATTACACGCGTATCGCCGAGGTGATGATCCCGCACATCGCCGGGCGTCCGGTGACTCGCAAGCGCTGGCCCAACGGTGTAGACCAGGAGTCCTTCTTCGAGAAACAACTGGCCTCCTCGGCGCCGGACTGGTTGCCCCGCGGGAGTGTCACCCATCGGTCGGGAACGACGACCTATCCGATTATCGACAGCCCGGCGGGGCTGGCCTGGATCGCTCAACAGGCTGCGCTGGAGGTACACGTGCCGCAGTGGCGGTTCGTCGCCGAGTGGACCCGAAGCAGGGCCGAGGAGCTCAAGCCCGGCCCGGCGACTCGATTGGTGTTCGACCTGGACCCCGGTCAGGGCGTGACGATGGCTCAGCTTTGCGAGGTGGCGCACGCGGTGCGGGAGCTGATCACCGAAATCGGGCTGACCACCTTTCCGCTTACCAGCGGGAGCGAGGGCCTACACCTTTACACCCCGCTGGGCGAGCCGGTGAGCAGCAGGGGCGCCACGGTGTTGGCCAAACGCGTTGCGCAGCAACTGGAGAAGTCCATGCCCAAGCTCGTCACCTCGACGATGACCAGGAGCCTGCGGGCGGGAAAGGTGTTCCTGGACTGGAGTCAGAACAACGGTTCCAAGACCACCATTGCGCCGTACTCGTTGCGTGGACTCGAACATCCGACGGTCGCCGCGCCGCGCACCTGGGAGGAAATCGAGGACCCGGCGTTGCGCCAGTTGCGCTACGACGAGGTGCTGGCCCGGGTCGCTCGTGACGGCGATCTGCTCGAGTTGCTCGACGACGACGCACCCGTCCGGGATCGGCTGACCAAATACCGCAGCATGCGGGATGCGTCGAAAACTCCGGAGCCGGTGCCGAAATCGAAACCGACTAGCGGGCAGGGTAATACGTTCGTCATTCAGGAGCATCATGCCCGCCGGCTGCACTACGATTTCCGGCTGGAACGAGACGGGGTGTTGGTGTCGTGGGCGATCCCGAAGAATCTGCCCGACACCCCATCGGTGAACCACCTGGCGGTACACACCGAGGATCATCCGCTGGAATACGGCGGCTTCGAGGGCATCATCCCCAAAGGCGAATACGGCGCCGGGAAGGTGATCATCTGGGACTCGGGAACCTACGACGCCGAGAAGTTTCGCGACGACGAGGTCATCGTCAATCTGCACGGAAGCCGAATCTCCGGGCGCTACGCGCTGATTCAGACTAATGGGGACCAATGGCTTGCGCACCGGATGAAGGACCAGCAGGTCTTCGACTTCGACAAGTTGGCTCCGATGTTGGCCACGCACGGCTCGGCGGCGGCGCTGAAAGCCGGCCAGTGGGCGTTCGAAGGCAAGTGGGACGGCTATCGGCTGCTCATGGATGCCGACCACGGCACCCTGCGGTTGCGGTCCCGTCGCGGACGCGATGTCACCAAGGAATACGCCCATTTCGGTTCGCTGGCCGCCGATCTGGCCGACCACCACGTGGTGCTCGACGGTGAGGCCGTCGTTCTCGACGATACCGGTGTGCCGAGCTTTCATGCGATGCAGAACCGGGGCCGCGGCAGCCGCGTCGAATTCTGGGCGTTCGATCTGCTGTACCTGGACGGTCGCTCGCTGCTGCGGGCCCGTTACCGCGACCGGCGAAAGCTGCTGGAAACCTTGGCCAATGGCACCAACCTCATTGTTCCTGAGCTGCTGCCCGGTGACGGCCGACAGGCGCTGGACTATTCCCGCGAACACGGCTGGGAGGGCGTGATCGCCAAAAAGCGCGACTCTACGTACCAACCGGGTCGGCGGTCGTCGTCGTGGATCAAGGACAAGCACTGGAACACCCAGGAAGTCGTCATCGGCGGCTGGAAAGCCGGGGAAGGCGGGCGCACCAGCGGCATCGGCTCGCTGGTGCTGGGCATTCCCGGGCCCGGCGGGCTGCGCTTCGCCGGACGAGTCGGCACCGGATTCACCGAACGCGACCTGGCGAGCCTGAAGAAGACCCTGGCCCCGCTGGAGACCGACCAGTCCCCGTTCGACCCACCGCTTCCGAGGCTGGAGGCCAGGGGGGTGACGTTCGTCGAGCCGGTACTCGTGGGCGAGGTGCGCTACAGCGAGTGGACCCCGGATGACCGCTTACGCCAATCGAGTTGGCGCGGGCTGCGGCCGGACAAGGAACCTAGTGAGGTGGTGCGCGAATGAAATGGGTGACCTACCAGGGGCCGGACTCTTCGGGTGGCGAACGCACCGGAGTCTTGAGCGGTGACGCCATCTACCCGATGCCCGCCGGTGTCACGCTACTCGATCTGATCGGACACGGCCCGAACGGATTGCGGGAAGCCGGGGAGGATGCGCGGCGTTCGGCGGCGGCGGTGCCACTCGACCAAGTGAGGTTGTCGGCGCCGATCCCACGTCCGCCCTCGATCCGGGATTCCCTGTGCTTCTTGGACCACATGCGCAATTGCCAGGCCGCGCTGGGCGCCGGGCGGACGCTCTCCGACACCTGGTATCGCATTCCCGCTTTTTATTTCGCTTGCCCGGCAACGGTTTTGGGTCCTTACGACGACGCGCCAATGGCTCCCGGAAGTGCTTGGCAGGACTTCGAATTGGAGATCGCCGCCGTCATCGGCACCACCGGCAAAGACTTCACGGTCGAGGAGGCCGAACGGGCGATCATCGGCTACACGATTTTCAACGACTGGTCCGCGCGCGACCTGCAGCAGATGGAGAGCCAGCTCGGGATCGGGCAGGGCAAGGGAAAAGACAGCGGTGTCACGCTGGGGCCCTACCTGGTCACACCCGACGAGCTGGAGCCGTACCGCCGTGACGGCAAGCTCGACTTGCAGGTGACCGCCCTGGTCAACGACACGGTGATCGGATCGGGGTCGACCGCCCAGATGGACTGGAGCTTCGGCGAAGTGATCTCCTACGTGTCGCGGGGTGTGGCGCTGGTATCCGGTGATGTCATCGGCTCGGGCACCGTGCCGACCTGCACGCTGGTCGAGCATCTCAGGCCTACGGCGCTTAACGCGTTTCCCGGCTGGCTGCACGACGGGGACGTCGTCACCCTGCGGGTGCAGGGATTGGGCGAAACCCGACAAACGGTGCGGGCCAGTCGCGCACCGCACCCGCTGCCCGCCCGGCGCAACCCGGACGCCGCCCCCGCCCCGCGCCGGGTCAACCGGGCACCGGCGAAGGTGCCCTACACCACCGGGCTGCACCAGGTGGCTGACCGGGTGTGGGCGTGGACGCTGCCGGACGGCGGTTATGGCTGGAGCAACGCCGGGCTGGTTGCCGGCGACGGCGCGTCGCTGCTCGTCGACACCTTATTCGACTTGGCGTTGACCCGCGAAATGCTCACCGCGATGAAGCCCATCACCGGTCCGGCGCCCATCACCGACGCCCTGATCACCCACTCCAACGGCGACCACACGCACGGCAACCAACTGCTCGACCCGTCGGTGCGGATCATTGCCGCCCAGGGCACGGCCGACGAAATCGCCCATGGGATGGCACCTGAGATGCTGGCCATGGCGCAGACCGCCAACCTGGGTCCAGTCGCGACCTCCTACGCGCGAGATCGCTTCGGGCACTTCGACTTCAGCGGCATCAGGGTGCGCAATGCCGACCAGACGTTCGACCGCGAGCTCGGCATCAAGGTGGGCGGGCGGCGCATCGACCTGCTCAATCTGGGGCCCGCGCACACCGCCGCCGACTCGGTGGTGCACGTACCGGACGCCGGCGTGCTGTTCGGCGGCGATCTGCTGTTCATCGGCTGCACCCCGATCGTGTGGGCCGGCCCGATCGCCAACTGGATCGCCGCCTGCGACACGATGATCGCGCTGGACGCCCCCACCGTGGTGCCCGGCCACGGCCCGGTCACCGATCCGGACGGGATCCGCGCGGTGCGCGGCTATCTCGCGCACATCTCCGAGCAGGCTGAGGGCGCCTACCGCCAGGGTCTGTCGTGGGCCGAGGCCGCAGACACCATCGACCTCGGCGAGTACGCGACCTGGCTGGACGCGGAGCGCGTCGTCGTCAACGTCTATCAGCGGTACCGCGAACTCGACCCCGACACCCCGCAACTGGAAATCATGGCCCTGCTGGTGATGCAGGCCGAATGGCTGGCCAAACGGTCCTGACGAGCGCGCCGAGCGTGGGCCCCATGCATGGCTAGCGGCTTGAATCCGGACCCAGGCCCCACGTTCGGCGGCGGTTGCTAGGGCCGAACCGCCCGCACGAAGTGGATCGTCGCGGCCGGGGCCTGCTGTTCGGCCTCACCCAGTTGCGGCAGCCCGGCAGCGGTGAACAGGTCGGTGAGCTGGAATGTGGTGGTTTCCCAGCCGTTCGCGTGCAGGTGTGCGGCGACGTCGGTGTGCTCGCTGGGGTACGTCAGCGCGGCGATGTCCATCTCGAGTCCCTGCCGTCGCCACCCCTCGGTCATCAGCCGGGCGTGCTCCTGCGACTGCTGCGACATGCCGGCGACCATCCCGTAGTCCGCGGCCAGCCGGCTGCCCTCACCGGACAGCGGAATGATGGAGTCAAGCAGCCGAACCTCGGCCTCGGGTGGGAGGAATCCGATCAGCACTCCCTCGGCGAGCCAGGCCGTAGGCTGAGCGGGGTCGAAGCCCGCCTCCTGCAGCGCTGCCGGCCAATCTTCGCGCAGATCGATTCCCACCGTGCGCAGCTCGGCGGTGGGGGCCGCGCCGACCTCCGCCAGCGTCGCGGTCTTGAAGGCGATCACCTCGGGCTGATCGATCTCGTACACCGTGGTTCCGGCCGGCCAAGGCATCCGGTAAGCCCGAGCGTCCAGCCCTGAGGCCACGATCACCACCTGGCGTAGGCCCGCGATGCCGGCCGCGGCCAAGTAGTCGTCGAAAAACCGGGCACGAGCGGCGAAGGTGTCGACCATGCGCGGAAACCCGACGTCCGTCTCGATCTCGTCGGAATCGAGTTCGCCGCTCGCCAGCTTGGTGAACACATCCAGCCCGACAGCGCGCACCAGCGGCTCGGCGAACTCATCCGTGACGACCGGCTGCGGGTGTTTGGTCGCGGCTGCCCGCGCCGCGGCGACCATGGTGGCGGTTGCTCCCACGCTGCTGGCCAGGTCCCAAGTATCGCCTTCGGTTCGTGCCATGGCTTCTCCTTCGATGTGGCGGGCAAAACCACGGTATGCCCCGCCGGTGAATACCCATGTCGCTTACGGTTCGGGTATGCCCGAAGTGGAACCAGCAGTGCAGTTCGCGACCTTCGAGGACAACATCGCCTGCCTCACCCTCAACCGGCCGGCCCGCCTCAATGCCATCGACGGATCCTTGATCGACGGCGTGGAGCATGCCTTGGACGTACTTGGCGGCGGCGAGTTCAGGGCCGCGATCCTGACCGGCGCGGGACGCGGATTTTGCGCGGGGGCGGATCTGAGCGGCACCGGTGAGCCCTGGACCAAGCCCAAACCGACAACCCCACGGTTCAAGGTCAACTACGACTCTCAGGTACGCCTGGCTGAGCTGTTCACCAGGATCTACGAGCTGCCCATTCCGGTGATCGCCGCGGTCAACGGCGTGGCCGTCGGGGGTGGGCTGGCGTTCGCACTCGTCAGCGATGTGCGCGTCGCCTCCGAGCACGCCCGGTTCGGGTCGGTATTCATCAAGGCCGGCTTCTCGTCGATGGACATGGGCACCAGTTACCTGCTGCCCAAGATCGTCGGCGCGGGCGTGGCGCGTGAGTTGATGCTCACCGGCCGCATCATCGATGCGGCAGAGGCTTATCGCATCAAGCTGGTGCACGAGGTGGTGGCTCACGAAGACCTGATGCCGGCCGCGCTGAAGCTGGCCCGCTCGATCGCGGAGAACAATGCTTACGGCGTCTGGCAGACGAAGATCGGCCTCAACGCGGCGCTGGACGCGCCCAGCTTGCGCCATGCCATCGAGCTGGAAAACCGCACCCAGATTCTCAGTGGGTTCACCAACAATCCGGTCGAGGCCGCCACGGCGCACCTGGAGAAGCGCGCCCCCAAGTGGGATCCGCTGTGAGCGCCGGTTGATGGCGGCAGCCCGCTTCGCCCGGCTTCTGCTGACTGTGGCGGCCCGCTTCGTCCGGCTTCTGCTGACTGTGGCGACCCGCTTCGCCCGGCTGCGCCGCGCTTGGGATCGCACGGCCGCGCTTGGGATCGCCACGGCCGCGCTTGCGACCGCCGCTAAACCTTGGTGATCACGTTCTCGGCGAACATCTCCAAGTTGCGGATCTTGGTGTCCAGCAGCTCAGTGTCGTTTCCCATGATGTAGGGAATGCGGAAGCCGACGATGACGTCGGTGACCCCTTTGTCCTCGAGTCGTTTGATGCCGTCCAGGGTGTACGCGTCGGCCGAGATGACGTGGATCTCGAACGGTCCGGTCTTGCCTTCTTCCTCGCGATACTGCTTGAGCTTGGCGATGAGTCGGTCGAGTTCCTCGGGGTCGCCGCCGCCGTGCATCCATCCGTCCGCGCGTGCTGCGCGCCGCAGCGCCGCATCGGCGTGGCCGCCGATCAGGATCGGGATCGGCTGGGAGGGGGCCGGCGTCATTTTCGTTTTAGGGATGTCGTAGAACTCGCCATGGAATTCGAAGTATTCGCCCGAGGTGAGGCCTCTAACGATCTCGATGCATTCGTCCATCCGCTTGCCGCGCTTGGCGAACGGGACGCCCATCAGTTCGTAGTCTTCCGGCCAGGGGCTGGTGCCCACTCCCAGCCCCACCCGGTTACCGATCAGTGCGGCCAGCGAACTGGCTTGCTTGGCCACCAAGGCGGGCGGGCGGATGGGCAGCTTGAGGACAAAGAAGTTGAACCGCAAAGTCGACGTCACCGCACCCAGCGCCGCAGTCAAAACGAACGTCTCAATGAACGCCTTGCCGTCGAGGAACTCCCTGTTTCCGTCGGGGGTGTAGGGGTACGTCGAATCCGATTCGAAGGGGTAGGCGATGCTGTCGGCAATCGTCATGCTGTGATAGCCAGCCGCCTCGGCTGCCTTGGCCAGCGGGATGTAGTACGAGTAGTCAGTCATCGCCTCCGCATAGCTGAACCGCACGTCATCCGCCTTCCTGCCAAACCGTCACACGATACTAGAACGCGTTCTAGTTTTACCCGCGCTGGGGTGCGCGAACAACCCGCGACGAGGCAGCTAAAGCTGGTTCTCGGGGCCGATGACCGCCCACACCGTCTTGCCGGACGACGTGGGGGTGCTTCCCCATGCCCGTGACAACGCGTCGACGATGGCAAGTCCGGACACGTCGATGCCACTCGACGGCGACGGCAGTCGCAGCGCGGGAGAGGTGCTGTCGTCGGATACCGCGATCGTCGCCGTCGTGCCCTGGCTCTCGAGCCGCATCAGCGGAACGCACGCGGTGTGCTCGAGTACGTTTTCCACAAAGACGTTGACCACTACCAACCCGACCGGGATGAGAGCGGACTGCGACCAAGTGGTGAGCCATTCGCGGACCAGGCGACGGGATTCACGCAGGCTGGTCAGGTCTGCGGGCAGCTGGGCGTCGGCACGGCGTACCGCGCGACGGCTCTGCTGGCCGAGCGCCTTCAGAGCTGCTTTCTCCGTCGAGTACACCGGCATGAAATAGGCGACTCCGCTACGGGTGAGTGCGTCGCGGGTTGCCCGGGATGCGCAGACCAACATGATCGGAACGTGGGGCTTGGTGCGGACCTGCCAGTGCGCACCGATGAAGGTTGACCATACTGATTCCGCGAGCACCTTGAGTGTGGAGATGTTGACGATGACAGCGGAGGGCTCGTCGAGCGTCGCCTTCATGATGCGGTCGCGGAGAGCCGCGGCGTTGGCGGTGTCAAGCACACCGTCGACGGTCAAGACGGCTACCGACTCGTCGGTCCGCGTTGCAACGGCTAGCAAGCTGGGGGACTCAGCCAGGGAGCTCACTCCAGCGACCCTTCGCCGTTCACGCACCTATCGTCGCTGACCAGGGCCGGCAACGCAGTGCTGTGCGGATCGTCGGATTCCAACGCCTGCTCCTCGAATCCCCCCGGGCCAACTGCTTGAGTATCCGCCCTCAAAGTCGAAAGTCTAATTCCGGGTGAACAGCGTCCACCCCGCGAGAAATCGCAGCCGGGAGGAATCCCGTTCTCGGACGCGCGCCGAAGTTGGCCCACACGACAGGGCCAGGCGCCTATCTCCATATGTCTAATCCGAAAATGATGGGTGAGTCGCGGCTCTCGGGGTGATTTGGTGTTTGTCGTGTTGCACCCAGTCGTGTGGGTGGTCAGGCGGCCTGGATCGGGTCGAAGCGGACGGTGAACCCGAGGATGTTGGCTTGGCGGACGATGCG
>DATJQO010000048.1:0-3219 GCA_035505695.1 Mycobacterium sp. | reverse complement strand
CGAATGCGATGCGCGCCGCGCAAGGCACCCGAAGCACCGCCGGGGTGCCGGCGATTGAGGCGTTGAGTTCGGTGGTGTCCAGCCGGATCGGTCCGCTGCGAACGGCATTCGCCGACCTCCTCGGGCCGAAGCCCATCTAGGCATTCTCACGTCGCACGAGTACAGGACGAGGAAGACCACCAGGCATAGCGGAATGTCTGCGCGTTCATCGCTTGGATCCGCTCTACACGCTTTCCACGACTTTGGTGCCGTCGAGCCGGTCGCCGTGAAATTTGGTGCGTGTTCGCCAACCCGGACACCACCTACGTGTGGTGCACTGAAGCATCCCCGGTTTCATGCACACCTCGTTACGTGTGACCGGTGTGCTTTCCGGTGTGGAGTCGAGCGTAGTACTGGGCCTCGGCTTCCGCGGGTGGGCGGCGCCCGAGCCGGTGCATGAACCCGCATATCCAAACCAGGCCACCCACGCCGAGGTGATGTTCTCCAGGTCGGCGAGGGTGTCAATCGGCCCGGTGTCCGGAACGGGGAACCCTCGCGGACGCACTCGGTCTTGGGCACTGTCACGTTGATTGAAAAGTGTAGTGGCGCAGTTGGTTTTGAAGCAGTCGCGACGGAACACCGTTGGGTCATTCACATTTCATGCGGCAGCGTCGGGCGCGGTGACCTGACGCCAGACCGCGAAGCGGTCGGTCGCGCTGAGCAGATGCCGTCGCGGCCGAAAGTGTGCGGAGATGCCGCTGAAGGCGGACAGGAACCGTTGCGCATGCCGCGACGATTTGAAGCGTTTCATCGCCCGTTCGCGTTGTCGGGTGGGCTGATGAGAGTTCTCGGCGCGGTTCAGATACCGCGACCGCCGGTGCTCCACCGACGACATGAGCTCGCGGTGGGCGACCTGGTAGCTGCCCAGCTTGTCGGTGACCAGCACGCGCGGCACGTACCGCAGGCCCTTGAGCAGCTTACGGAAGAATCGCTTGGCCGCCACCGCGTTTCGGCGTGACTGGACGAGAACGTCGAGCACGTTGCCGTGCTGGTCGACCGCGCGCCACAGGTACCGCAGCCTGCCGTTGATCCCGACGAACACCTCGTCGAGGTGCCACTTGTCGCCGGGGGCGCGGGCGCCGCCGGCGCAGCTGGTTGACGTAGGCCTGCCCGAACTTGGCGCACCACCGCCGGATCGTCTCGTAACTCACCGCGACACCGCGTACGAGCATCAGTTCCTCGACCTCACGGAAAGCTGAGCGCGAACCTGAAGTACAGCCACACGCAGTGGTTGATGATCTCGACCGGGTAGCGGTGGCCCTTGACGACGCCGTTGCAGTGGTCGCCCCACGAATCCTCCCAGGTCGCCCACACTCACCAACGTGACAGTGCCCAGGTATGGGCCATGACCTACCAAAACCACTGTGGCCCAACATCATCGAACACATCAGGACCGTTGCGGACTCGGCCCGAGCGGTCAGCCCATCCTGACAGACCGATGTGGTTGCGTTTATCGGCTGTCGTTGATCGCACTGGCGATGTCGTGCAACACTTCTGGGTGTCTTAGAAACGGGGTGATGATGTCGATCGGTAGCGGGAACACCACTGTCGAGTTTTGGTCCGCTCCCAATTCCAGTAGCGTTTGCAGGTAGCGTAATTGCAGTGACGCTGGGCTCTTGGACAGAGTCTCGGCGGCTTCCCGCAACTCCTCGGACGCTTGCAGTTCCCCGCGGGCGTTGATGACTTTGGCTCGCCGTTCGCGTTCGGCTTCGGCTTCGCGGGCCATTGCCCGTTGCATCGACTCGGGAATCTCGACGTCTTTGATCTCGACCACTCGAACCTGGATGCCCCATGGTTCGGTCTGCTTTTCGATGATCGTGCGCAGATCGCTGTTGAGGTCTTCGCGATGTGCGAGCAGGGTGTCCAGGTCGGCGCGGCCGAGCAGCGAACGCAGCGTCGTCTGTGCGATCTGCGAGGTCGCGACCGCGTAGTTCTCCACCGCCAAAATTGCTTTCAGCGGGTCGGTCACCTGAAACATGACGACCGCGTTGACACGGGCCGGCACGTTGTCGCGGGTGATCACCTCCTGCGGGGGGATGGTCAGCGTCACCAGGCGCTGGTCTACCCGAACCATCTTGTCCACCAGCGGAATCAGGAAACGCAGCCCAGGATGATACAGCGGGCGCACATGGCCCATCCGGAACACCACTCCGCGTTCGTACTCGCGCAGCACAGCCAGCGACACCAGCGCCAGCACCACGAGCAGCACAGTAGCTACGGCGACGACGCCGATGAGCACTCCGGTCATGAGGCCTTTCCTTCCTTGCCGTCCCAACCTCCCCACCGGGTGGAATACCGGTCGATCGCGGCCGCCGCCTGATCCTGCAGCGCCGTGCGGTGCGGCAGGTAGTCCGGTGCATTGGACGGGGTGTTCCATAGGTGACGGGCCAGCGGTAGCCCGAGCAGCACGACGACCACCACCGTGCCCACCAGGACCAGCACGTCAGTAGTCGAGTGGTTGGCGATCAACGTTGCCAACGGCAGCACCACTCCGAAGGCGGCTACGCAGCAGGCGATCCCGCGGTGGAATCGCCCTGCATCCGAATGCGGCCATGGATCGATTTCGCGGCTGATCTCGCGGCCGTGATCCGATGTCGTGCAACTAGATTTGACTGGGCAGCTGTTGCACACCACCGGCAACGCGCGATAGCGCATCACCCGGTGGCGCGGATCGAACGAGCTCGGCCACAGCCAGTGATCCTGTGGACACACCCAGGCGTCGTGGTCGGGTCGATAGGTGAATTGACCCGTGCGCCATCGTGCGGCACGCACCGATGCCCGCCGCGCCATCGCGTCGAAACTCCACCCGACGGCCAGTAGGGCCAGGGAATATCCGGCAATCAGCCATACCAAGGGAACAGGCGATGCCATGGGTCAGTCCTTGACCCCGGAATCGGCTTTCGACCCCGCCTGGTCCCCGGTGGCGGACTCGGTGTAGAGCGGATGTTCGGGCAACTCCTGGGCGGTCGTACCGGAGCGGAAGTTACGCAGGGCTGTCCAGGCGATCCAGACGAACGGCAGCACACCGCCGCCGATCAAGATGAGATCACCGGGCATTCGGAGCCATTCGATCACCGCGTTGCCGGGTTTGGTGATGTAGCCCAGCGAGCGTGCCTCGAAGTAGCCGTCGTTGACCGAGTGGTAGAGCTGCAGCACGCCCAGGGGCAGCAGGGTCACGAA
>DATJQO010000047.1:0-8070 GCA_035505695.1 Mycobacterium sp. | reverse complement strand
TGCCGCGTTCTTGCCGAGGGCCGGGGTGGCTGCGTGGCGCTCTCGGACGATGGTCGAAGCTTCGTCGGGGGATGGGGTCCGACCCGCGGAGCTGCCGGTGCCGCAGCGGTGGCCAAGGTAGGAGTCGCGGGGGCAAACGTGGACGTCGCGCGCTGCGTCGGTGATCCTGGCTTGGTCTCCTCAACCGGCAACTTCGCGCCTGCGGCCACGCAGTAGACCCGCAGCGCTCTGGTCGCGACCCGGCAAATAGGGATTGCCGACACCCGGCGCCGGGTACTGGTCCTTCGAACGATCTGTTCGAGCACGTGTGCCGCGTTGCCGTCGCACTTTGAACCTGCCGCCGGTACGGCACGGGCATCAGGTAAAGCGCGCCCAAGCAGCAGACCGCGTCGGATGACGCGTCGGCGAACGACAGCAGGCGAGCGTCGCCGCGGCCATAACAGGCGCGCACGTTGTGGTCCAGTACCGCGCGCGTCAGCATGGCTCGGAGATGTCGAACCGGCGGCGAGGCCTCTATCCGGTAGTCGTTCTGCCAGCGATCCGGTGAAATTGCTTGGGCCGCAGGCGACTTCGAACGGTCTTCCGGCTTGGAGCCCGCTGCGGAGCGACTCACCGGAGCGCCTTCGTGGCCGTAACCCGTAGCGCAACTCATCTGTCACCTATGTCGTGAACTCACATATCCTTAGCTCCACCGAAAACCACGTAGGCTAGTGCTCGGCGGCCGGCCGCAGACCGGGCCGTCGGGTTCTGGGGAATCGGAGTTGTTGTTGGCTGTTGATGCGCTGTTTCGTCGCTGGCGGATGCTCACCGCCTTTGTTCTGCTCGGGCTCGTGTTGGTCTTGACCTGGCTGGCGATCGGGGTGCACGTCCACGGATGGGCAACGGCGTTCGACGCTCCGATCGCGTCTTGGATCGAAAACAGCGTTCATCGATCACACCGCCTTGCCGAAGCGTCGTTGATAACCGCGCGCCTCGGCACCCCCGTCACGGTGGCCGCGGCCGGACTAGTCGGCGGAGCACTGCTGATCTGGCGTGCTCGTTCATTGAGGCCGGGAGTCGTTGTGATCGGCACGGTCGCCGGGGCTGTGCTCGCCAACAACGCGATCAGGGCGGTCGTTTACCGCCCACCGACCGAAGCGGAAATCCAAGCATTACCGCGATTGAGTACCGTGCATCACACCTTTCCGTCCGGGCATGTGGCCGGGATCGGCGCGCTCCTCGGAATCATCGCTGCGGGCATCGTGGTCGGACGGAGCCGTATTGTGCAGGCCCTGGCGACGGCCTCGGTGGTTGCTGGCGTGGTGGTCGTTGCCTTCAGCCGGTTGTGTCTTGGCGTCCATTGGCTCAGCGACGTCTTGGGGGGAGCGCTTCTGGCCGGGGTGTTCGTCAGCCTCGGCAGCCTCGCCTTGGCGACTCACTCTGATCAATCCGTCCGCGCCAGAGTTGGTGTAGGTGTTCCGTTCGAGACCACGGGACTCGATGACCAACGCGATATGTCGACTCGGTGAGAACAGCAGTAGCCCGAAGCCTTTTCTCAAAGTGCCGATGTGCAGATCTTCTCAGATGCCTGCTTTGAGGCCCGCTCCTCGCGCCCTTGACGTTTGCATGTCGACCACCTGCTGAGTCGGGCCGGCGCGTTTTCGGTCGCAGTCTTCTGCCGGTCCGCGCGGTCTGTTCTTTCGAGTTTACGGACGCTTTACGGCTATTAAAAGACTGGAAGGCTAGCAATGTGCATAAAAACTGCCAACTAGTATGTAAAATCCTATCATCAGTGTATCATCGGTATGATCGCACACAGGCGCTGCCGCCCTAGCCGCGGCCCGCCTTCACCTCGGCTTGCTAGGAGCGACATGGACCTTAGGCGTACTACGTCGGCGTTGGTCGGCGAACCATGAGCACAAGGCAGAACCGATCGCCAGCGTCATCCCCATCGGCGAGGCTGATCGACCTCAATGATCTCCCGATCAGTCTCATCGACGTCGAACTGAACAATCCGCCGGCCGAACTCGTCGGCGGCACGGCCGTGGTCATGCTGGGGCCCGAGCGCGGACCGCACGCGGCGGTTTTGAAGGTGGCTCGTGGCCCGCTGAGAGCCCTGCAGCTGCGCACGCAGCGGCGCGTGCTCGCCGAACTGGCCATCCACCAAGGACTCACCGAGGAATGGCGCGACCTCGTGCCGCGGATCCTCGCCTTCGACGAGCGCAGGGATGCGACCGTGTGGGTGGAGTCCTACCAGCCAGGACTAGACCTGGCAGAGGTGCTGGCGCGCCACCCGGACCGTGTCGACGAGCTGACCGCTGAGGCCCTGAGCGCAATCGCACCGCTGCACCGGCGGACTGCCACGTTCGTCATCGTCGACAACGTCTGCTTGTTGCGGCGATGGGTCATCGAACCATTGGCGGACCTGACCGACATGTGCCAGCGGCTAGATCCCGGCCTGGTTCCCGAGGTGGACCGGCTTGGAAAGTTGTTACGGCAAGCCCTTATTGGCTGGCGGATGCCGGTGAGCTGGACGCATGGCGACTACAGCCCCGGCAACGTTCGGGTGGCCGGCGCGCAGGGCCCGGTCACCGGCATCGTGGAATGGGGCGGGGCGCGACCGGGCCAATTGGCGCTGATCGACGAGTACCTGATGATCCTGACGGTGAGCTACCTGGTGGAGGGAGCTGATCTGGGCACAGTGGTTGCGGAGCGCTTACGGGCGGGCGGTCTTTCAGACCGAGAACGTACTGTGCTGCGTGCCGCACGCGACCGAGCCGACGCGGAAATTGGCCTCCATGAGCGCATCAATGAACGCATCGACGAGCGCATTGCCATTCTGCTGACCTGGCTGCACCATGTTGCCGACGTGTGGCGCAAGCGCGCCACCCGGCCAAACCAGCACATCTGGTGGGCAACCAACGCGGCTCCAGTGCTTGACGCCGTCGCTGCGGGGCACGGATTGGATGTCTCAAGCGCGTCGACCCGCTCAGGCCGCGGTGGCGCACCGATGACCACGTCAAGGCCCGCCAAGGTTGCCGCACAGGCCCCGGGAAATTAGGCCGATGGCACCATGCGAAACGGACAACGAACACTCACAGAACATGGTCCACCCGGTGGCCTCGCTGCTGTCGGCGCCAATTCAGCAGCCACGGCTCACCGGACAAAGTCAATCGGGTTCGACGAGCGAGCTTCAGCGATGCTTCGGGAGGTCGTTGAGGATGATCCGAGCGTCGCTGGCCGGCTTGCCTGGCTCGGCGCTCGGCTTACCATCCGGCCAGCCCTGGCAATTGGTAGCCATTTGGCGAACCTGCCGTGGCCATGGGGCCTCGTCGACTTCGCTGCCCGGGCCGTGACGCCCGTGCCGGGCAGCGTTCGCGCCACGATTCGGCTGCCGCACTGCACCGCACGATTGGTCCGAGCTCCCGGTGTTCTGCCTGCCGACGGCAGCAGGCGTGTTGCGCTGTACATGCACGGTGGCGGCTTCCTGACCTGCGGCGCCAACACGCATGACCGGCTCGTCACAGCGTTGTCGAAGTACGCCGATACCCCGGTGTTGGTGATGAATTACCGGATGATCCCCAAGCATTCGATCGGCGAGGCGATCGATGATTGCTACGACGGCTACCGATGGCTGCGCGACCGGGGTTACGGGCCCGACCAGATCGTCTTGGCCGGCGACTCCGCCGGAGGCTACCTGTCACTCGCGCTGGCCGAACGGCTGCTCGGTGAAGGCGAGGAGCCCGCGGCCATAGTCTGCATGTCACCGCTGATGCAGATCGCCAAGGTTCCCAAGCAGGCACACCCCAACATCCGCAGCGATGCGATGTTCCCGGTCAAGGCGTTCGACGCATTCGTCTACCTGATTGCCAAGGCGGCCCAGCGTCACATCATGGACGGACGCCCCGAGGAGATCTACGAGCCGCTCGACTACGTCGAGGCCGGTCTGCCCCGCACGTTGATCCATGTATCCGGTTCCGAGGTCCTGCTGCATGACGCTCGGCTGGCCGCGCGGCGGCTGGCCGCGGTGGGAGTACCGGTCGAGCTGCGGGTGTGGCCTGGCCAGATGCACGTTTTCCAGATCGCCGCGCCGATGGTGCCGGAGGCCAACCGGTCGTTGCGCCAAATTGGCAATTACATCCGCGAGGCAACCGACCCGTACCACCGCGTGACGGTTTGTACCACGCGCGCCCGTGCACCTGGATCTCGCCGCGCCGTCATCCCCGATTCCGCCTCAAATCGGTTGCCGCCGTCCACAATTCACCGTCTAACTGGAGATAGCCGATAATGCGCACCCTCGTCACCGGCGCTGCCGGATTCATCGGTTCCACCCTCGTCGACCGCCTGCTGGAGGAAGGACACCAAGTTACGGGAGTCGACAACCTGAGCGCCGGTGCCCCCGCCACCAACCTCGAATCAGCCCACCGACACAAAGGCCCCGGTCGCTTTACCTTCGTCGCGGCGGACGTCCGGCACCCCGAGCTGTCCGACATCGTCGCGGGGTCCAACCCTGACGTAGTGCTCCATTTGGCCGCCCAGATCGATGTGCGCAGGTCCGTCGATGATCCGCAACACGACGCCCGCAACAACGTGCTGGGCACAATCAACCTGCTGGAAGCGAGCCGGCGGGCGCGAGTGCCGAAGATCGTCTATGCGGCCTCGGGCGGCTCTCGCTACGGTGCGCCGGCAACCTTGCCCGCAACCGAGGACACTCCCTTAGACCCGCGTTGCCCGTATGCGGCGGCCAAGGTCGCCGGCGAGTTCTATATGCGCGCCTACGCCACCATGTACGAGCTGGCCCCCATCTGTCTTGCACTGGCAAACGTCTATGGTCCACGCCAAGACCCATTCGGGGAAGCCGGTGTGGTCACCCTGTTCGGCAGTGCGATGATCTCCGGCCGTCCCACGACCATCTACGGCGACGGCAGCGCCACCCGCGACTACGTCTATGTCGACGACGTTGTGACTGCTTTCCTGTGTGCCGCCGATGCGCCGGTCACGACGACCGGCACCTTCAACATCGGCACTGGCGTACAGACGACGGTCACCGAGCTGCACCAGCTGATCGCAGCGGCAGTCGGCGGCGCGCGCCAGCCCGATTACGCCGAGGCCCGCACCGGCGAGGTTCATGCAAGCGCACTGGATCCAACCCTGGCGGGCCGGGTGCTGGGTTGGAAACCCGACACTGATTTGAGCGAAGGCATCAAATGCACGGTCGACTGGCTGCGCGCTGTCCTCGATGCTCGCCCGTTTGCGCTCGCCCACGTTTGAGGGGCTGGTGAGTGGGTCGTATCCTGCCTGCCGCTCCATACCCCTTGACAGCATCGGCCGAGGTTGATCGAGGCGAATC
Organism: Mycobacterium sp.; assembly: GCA_035505695.1. GTDB lineage: Bacteria > Actinomycetota > Actinomycetes > Mycobacteriales > Mycobacteriaceae > Mycobacterium. The sequence continues at coordinate 2,741 of DATJQO010000047.1, read as the reverse complement.
AATTCCCAAGTGGGTGTACGCTGCGTCGGCCAAGTTTGGCTGTTTTGATGATTTGATGCCCTGAGGTTGCTACTGTCCGTCTATGTCGGATGCGCGTTTACTTGACAGCGGCTCACAAGGCCATGCCGGCGAGGGCGCTGGTATGGAAGGCGGCCGGCCCATCGAGCGGCGGCGTAGCGGGGGTTCCGGCGATACACCGACGGAAGTCCTGACGCGGTTGCCCGCTCTGGTGGTGCTGGAGCGACTGCCGGTACCCACCCTCGCCATGGACCGTGACGGCATCATCTTGATTGCGAACACAGCGTTTGCCGAGATGGTGGGTTATCAACCGGATCGGTTGGCGGGGCAGGCTTTTTCCGAGGTCTTCCACGCTGTGCCGAGCGTGGTAGGCGCGCTTTCCGCCGTCGATGCACTGGCGAATCTCTTGGTTGAATTGCGGCATTACGAGGGTTGGACAGTGCGGGCCAAGATGAGCAAGTCGGCGCTGATGCGCCGCGATGACCCCGTTGTGTTGGTCACGTTCGAGAATTTGACGGAGCGGCTCTGGGTTGACGAGCGATAGCATCGTTGGTGCGCTCAGTTAGCCGAACCGGTGGCTTGGTGGTGGCGTAGGGACTCGCGGGCAAGAAATTCCCGGAAGTAAGGCAGCGACGTTTCGGCGACAATCGCCGGCAGCAGAAGTTCCAGCGATCGGGTCAGCCGTGTGATGTGGTCACCGTCGGCCCACGCTTTGGAGAGCAATTGGGCGCCGAGCATAGCGCTGAGGATGGCTTCGCTGACTACACAAGGATCAAGACCTTCGCGGAGGTCACCTTCTTCAGCCGCCAGGCGGACCTGGGTGGTCATCGCGTCCAGCCTGTTCCTCCAGACTTGGGACGCCGCGGTGTTGTATTCGGCCAGTCCGTGAGTGAGCTGCTCTGCTATGCGTGCCGATTTGTCGGTGACAAGCAGATCGGTGACGGCGAAGACACCGTGGATCATGTTTTCGAGTGCAGGAGAAGAAGATTCGCACACCTGTCGAAACGCGCCTCCGGTAAGGCCGGCACCTTGCTCGATGATGGCGGTAGCCAGCGCTTCCTTGGAGTCGAAGTGGTGATAGAGCGCACCCTTGGTCATTCCCGCGCGATCAATGATTTCGCCTAGCCCAGCCGCGGCGTACCCGACTTCGCTGAACGAATCTATTGCCGCATCGATGATCTTCTGCCGCGTGATCTCAGACCGGGCTTGGGCGACCATTTGTCCCTAGACCTCCGGATGCGATAGGTGTGCTGCCGCCGTTGCCGATTCGTTGCAATCTATACCGTTGTCGGCGGCTGAGGCCCCGCAGTGGCGAGCTAATGGTCCGCGCGTGCCGAGGCGCCGACGGTGGCGTGGAGATCGAGTGAGGGTGGCTCAGAAGCAATTTTTTTCACGGCGAGTGAGTGGCGTCGTTTGATGAATTGGACGAAGTAGTCGATTCGGTCGGCATTGGTGAAGCTCGGCAATGCCAGTATCCACGTCTTTTCGAGGTTATCGAGGTGTTGCTCCGGGTGGTCGGCGTCACTGATGCGGCGAATACCCACCCATAGTGCCACCAGCATTTTGGCGACGTCTGGCGGATCCAGGCGATCGACGACGTCGCCCTCATTGACCGCTTTTTGGATCATTGTGGTGACGAAATCGATCCATGATTGCCACAGTGCGTTGGGCATGTCGGTGGCACTGTCCAGGGTTTCGAGCAATCGGACGCCGGCTCGGGCCACCTCGTCTTGCGTGTTTTGGACGGCAAGCAGGTAGACGAGATCGATCAATGTTTCCAGTCCCGACATTTTGCGGGCAAGCAACTCCTTGACGGCCGCATTACTCATCTCGGTGAGATGGTCGATGATCGCCAAGGCCAACGCTTGCTTTGACTGGAAGTGAAAATACATCGCTCCCTTGGTGAGTTCGGCCTCCGCCAGCACGTCATCAAGACTGACCACGCTGTAAGGACGGTGGGCGAACTGACGTGACGCGGCCGCGATGAGCCTTTGGCGCGTATTGCCGGCTCGCCGTTCGTTGGCCTCGGTCATCGCCCGTCCTGTCTCATTGCGGTCACCGCGCGGCGGGAGCGTTTCCCGCAAAGGCAATCGTGCCCCCAAGTCGGTGCCTCCCTTCAATAATAGAGGGCGATGGTCCGTCGCCGGCGGCGACCCGCCTGGGTCGACGGCGCCGGGTCGCTCGGAACCCTCCGTTGTGGCCTCCTTTGTACCTGGCAATCCACGCCTACCCAATGATCTCTGACATTACTGGCAGACTGTAAGTTTGTTGAGCGGTTTACGATATGTCAACTAGTATGTATCCTACTCCTCAAATACATAATCGGTATCCACCGATCCAAGTGGTGCCAGGCACGTGGTCGGAGCTTCGGGTCCAGCCCGCTTCCGCTAGGAGGAGCCCATGTCAGTCGTGACTACTCACCCGCAGGTGCTGACCACTGCGCCCTCCACGTCGAACGCGTGGTTGCTTGCCAGCGGCTCACGCGAAGGCGTTTCTCTTGACGGGAGCCAGCCGATTGAGCGCCGGCGTCATGGCGCTCCCGGTGATGCGCCGATGGACATTCTGACGCGGTTGCCTGCCCTTGTCGTGTTGGAGCGACTTCCGGTTCCCTCGCTCGCCATGACGCGGGACGGCATGATCCTGTTTGCTAATACGGCGTTTGCCGAGATGGTGGGTTATCTGCCGGACGCGTTGGAAGGTCTGGTGTTCCCCGATTTCTTCCA
>DATJQO010000046.1:0-6418 GCA_035505695.1 Mycobacterium sp. | reverse complement strand
TATCTGCTGTGGCCGCGGGACTTTCCGAAGACGATCCCGCAGTCGATCCACAACCTCTTCCACTACGGCAGTTTCTTCCCGGCGCTTGTCGATTCGTCGAATGTGTCCTTTGGGCGGGGGCTCCTGCTGCTGCCGGATGCCGTCGAGGCCAGCCAAACGGGCGGCCGCATACCCGATAGCTTCCTTGCTGGTCCGCGATCGCTGATCGGGTATGCCATCCTGGCCCTCGTCGTCGTCTGCGTGCTGGCGTTGGGACGGCGCCTCCCGCCTGTCATGGCGGGCATCGTGCTGCTGGCAACCGCCGCACTCTTTCCGCCCCAGGTCCACTACTACTACCTGGTATTCGTTCTGCCGGTCGCGGCGCTCGTTGCCCGGGCCCCCGGCGGGCCCCCCGGTGCCGGGATATTCGACTCGTTTGCAGCCCAGGGCGACCGCCGTCGTGCGGTGGGCATCGGGGTGAGTTTGGCCGCGGCGCTCTCTATCGGCCAAGTCGCCGTCCCGATGCTGATGCGCATACCGATCTTCGGACAGTTCGGGGCCACGGGAGTCATCGGCTCCAGGCTGATTGCCTGGACGACGGCGCCTCTGACGCCGACCTTGTGGCTGGTTGCCTGCGCGGTGATCGTCGTCTCCTACGCGCGGACACCGGGTCTCGCACTCGACGGTGACCGTGGGCCGGCCCGCGCAGAACCTCCGGATACCGTCGTCGGCACCGCCTCATGTAGTTGCGAGTTGACAGCGGGGTCGTCACCAGCAACGGCGACAGTGATTCCGCCCGCCGACTGATACAGCCGCCCGGTAGCTGTTGGCGACGGAATAAACGCGTCCGCAACCGACGCGGACTGCTGTCTGCCGTCGCTATGATGAGCCCGGTCGTCTTGGAATACCGAATCACTCGGATAGCACAAGCCGCCTGACCTTGATCCACCACGCGGGCTCAAGCCCGAAAATCGAGGTCAGCTGATGGAATTCGAGGGGGATCGAGACAAGCAAACGGTCGATGTGGGCAAATGGCGACATATGACGCGGTTCCGTTAACCAAGAGTCTGACGCTGGTCGTACCGGTATATAACGAGTCGCTCAGATTCGGACTCTACGCGAGCCAGCTTGGTAACTTCATTGTTCGTTGCCCAGCCGGCAGTGAGCTGATCTTCGTCGATGACGGTAGCTCCGATGACACGCCTGGCCTGATCGAGCGGTTGATTGCCGATCGTTGCGAAACTCCGATTCGCCTGCTACGACGGACCCACCGGGGTAAGGGCGCTGCGGTCGCGGTGGGCTTGATTTCCGCTTCCTCGGAAATGGCGTGCTTCTGCGATTTCGATCTCGCGACCCCGCTCGACGAACTCGTTCGCATCGTCGTGGCGGCCGAGGGTATACCGATTCTTGCAATCGGCTCGCGCGGCGCGGCGTCCGCCCGAATCAAACGACACCAGCATCGGACTCGTGAGTTCCTCGGCCGAACCTATAACCGGCTGGTTCAGCTTTGTCTCGTGCCCGGCATCGCAGACACTCAATGTGGGGCCAAGGCCGCCCCAACCGACATTTGGGCTCAGATCGTTCCGGCGTGCCGCGAGGAAGGCTTCGCGTGGGACGTAGAAGTCATCGCGGTTGCTCGGATGATGGGAGTGCGAGTGCAGGAAGTCGGCATCGAGTGGGGGCACCAGGAAGGCTCACGGGTCAACCTCTTGAGTGACGGTGCGCGGATGCTGTGCGCTGTCCCGCGGATCCGCCGCAACGTCGTCTCATGCGCTCGATCGCGCCCGAACGTCCCGCAAGAGCGAAGTGGGCTTTTCGATGACGCGTCCGATGACTCGCTACATTGGTGGTTCCGCAGCAAAGCGACGTTTGTGTCGCTGCTTATCCGTCACTATGCTCCGAAAGACGGTTGGCTCGTAGAGATCGGTTCGGGTCCAAGGGGTGTGGGGGCGATGCTCGGTTGGGCGCCCAATCGCACTCTTGCCCTGAAAGATAGCGTTGAGCTGGCGCGCGAAACGAGCCGCCGTTACGCGGTCATCCCCGTCGCATGCCACGCGGCGCGCCTTCCGATCGCTGGATCGACTGCAAGCGTCGTATGCCTCCTTGACGTGGTCGAACACCTCCCTGATCCGATCCCAACGATTCGCGAGGCGGCTCGGATGCTGACGCCGGAAGGCAAGCTCGTCGTGAGCGTTTCGGCTAACTCGCGTCTGTGCGGTTCGGCGGATCAGGTCGTGGGACGTGCACGCCGTTACACGAGGAACGCGCTCCGAAGCGATTTGGAAAGCGCTGGCTGCGAAGTGCTCTGGATGTCTCACGTCTTCAGCTGGCTGGCCCTCCCGATGTGGCTTCGACGGCGCGCGAGGCCGGCGCAAGGGCGGCACGGCGTCGGCGCTCCGTTCATCGACGCCCTCAGCATGCTTCTCACCCGGATCGAATGGTCCATCGTTTGGCACCGCACGCTTCCGATAGGAACATCCGTGCTTTGCGTCGCGGTTTCCGCGGACAGGCCGGGATCCGCGGCGGTCAAGTCGACTTGAGCGGCGTGAACGGCTCAAGCGATGCGTTGTTTGAACTGCAACGCACCCTTTACGAATCAAAGAATCCGACACGTCGCTGGTTGCATTGTTCGCGGCGTGATTGGATCGTCGCGGCGCTCAACCGATGGGGCGCCGCAAGAAGCCGCGCCCTTGAAGTCGGGCCGGGATCGGGCGTGTACCTGCCGACCCTCGCGCGGTTGGCTCCTGAAGCATTCGGGGTCGATATCGAGGACGCTTACCTGAGTCGGCTGCGTCCCCTCGAACAGGCCCATCCCAATCTGCGACTCGTGCACGACGACATTCTCCAATCATCCTTTCCCGACGCCCATTTCGATCTGATCTTGTGCTCGGAGGTCATCGAGCACATCGCAGATGCACGCCAAGCCTTAGCCGAGATGCGCCGGTTACTTTTGCCGAGCGGGGTACTGGTTCTCTCGACGCCGCAAAAGTTCAGCCCGCTGGAGCTGTTTTCGAAAGTGGCCTTTCTGCCCGGCATCATCCAGATCGTTCGATGGGTCTACCGAGAGCCGATCCTCGAAACGGGACATATCAATCTCATGACGAGTCGCGGGTTGAGGAAGCAGCTTGCCGGCGCGGGGTTCACGATCGAAGAGACGCACACCGCGGGTGTCTACATTCCGGGGATCGCCGAAGCCTTCGGCAATCGAGCCCTTCGGCTTGAGCAGGCTCTCGAACCGCGCTTGCGCGGCACAATCCTCGAGGGGCTCCTTTGGACCCAGTTCGTTGTTGCGAGTCCGGCGCCTCACTAGCCATTCCCAAGACGGGAACGCGCTCTATGGAATCCGATTCGCCGGCTCGTTCGGATTTTTCGACGCCGGCGAAGCTGCTCCTCGAACTCCGCCCCGGCCCACCGTGATTAGCCAAATGAGTCAACGCCATGGTGCTAGCGTGAGTGCGCACGCGGGAGCATCTTGACGGGCCCTGCCAGTCAACGGGTGTCCGCTGTGGTCTCGCGCCAGAGAAACTTAGGAGAGGTCAGGAAGGCAGGTCGCAGTGAGCGGGCCGTTCGACGGTGTACGGGTGCTCGAAGTGGCGGCATGGACGTTCGTGCCCGGCGCCGGCGCGATCATGGCCGACCTTGGCGCCGACGTCGTCAAGGTGGAACCCCCCGGCGGCGATCCGCAACGCGCGCTCGATAAGTCGCTCACCGCCGACGACTCGGCACCGAAACCGTACATCGAGATACCCAACCGCGGGAAACGCAGCATCACCGTCGACCTGCGCATCCGTGTCGGCCAGCATCTGCTGCATCGCCTGGCCGACACGGCCGATGTGTTCCTGACCAGCTATCTGCCCGCAGTACGTCAGCGACTTCGTCTCGACGTTGACGATCTACTGGCCATCAACCCACAGTTGATTTACGTGCGGGGCAGCGGATGGGGCAGCCGGGGAACCATGACTAATGTCGGCGCATTCGACATGGCCGCGGCCTGGGCGGCGGCGGGTACTCAGTACAAACTGACACCACCGGGCTCCAATGAACCCATCACCCAACCCCCAGCCTTCTGCGATCTGCAGGGCTCCAACTCGATTGCCGGGGCGGTGGCCATGGCGCTGTTTCGCCGGGAACGCACCGGCCGCGGCGCGGTGATCGACGTGTCGTTGCTCAACACCGGGATGTGGGCCATGAGTCCCGATCTGTTCGCAGCCGCTCAAGGAGGGCTGCCGCGGCAGAACCGGCTCACCGCGGACAACCCGATCGTCAACACCTACCGCACCAAAGACGGCCGATGGCTCAATCTGGTTTGCCTGCAATCTGATCGGTTCTGGGCCGAATTGTGCGGGTTGCTGGGCCGGGACGACCTCGCCGCAGATGCGCGCTTCGCCGATGCGACGCAACGCTATAACAATCGCAACGCCTGTATCGCCGAACTGGATGCCACCTTCGCCACCCGCAACCTGGCTGAATGGCAAAGGGCGCTGGCTGATTTCAGTGGTGTATGGTCAACGGCGGCCACCTTCGATGAGGTCCGCCACAGCGAGCAGGTTGCCGCCAACGGCTATCTGCCCGAGGTGATCGCGCACGACGGCAGGCCATTTCAGCTTGTCGCCCCGCCCTACCAATTCGACGAAGAGCCGACCAGGCCCTGCGGGCCGGCACCGGAAGTCGGCCAGCACACCGAAGAAGTTCTGCTCGAGCGTGGGTTGAGTTGGGAGGAGATCGGCGCCTGCCGAGAGCAGGGGGCCTTGGGGTGACACAGCGGCGGATCGGTTGCACACGCATCCGAATCGCTTGCCGGACCGTGATTTTGATCTGGGCGGGCCGATCTGACGCGCTGACCGCATCGTCGTAAGCTCGATCCTCACGCGGCTAGAGTAGTCCGAGCAGTCGCAAGTCAGAGACGTACTTGATGATGATCGGCGCCGAGACGTGGGGGATGTCGTTGCCGGGGCCGATTTTCGCGTCTTGCACAGCAGCACGGAACCGATCGGTTGGGGCAAGCGATCCGCGGATCGGCTCTGCGGGCTGCAAATGATTAGAGTTGTGCAGCGCATTGGAAGTGGGCAGTGGCAACTTCCACAGCAGCGAGTGCTGACGTTGTTGATCCGGCAGAGCACTCAGGCCGGCCTCAAAACGCGACAACCACTCTCCAAAGTCACCGATGCGCTGGATCGAGTAACCGGCCTCGATAAGCCAGTCGACAAATTCATCGAACCCGATTCCGTCATCGTGCGGGTTCATCACGTGATAGGTCTGAAACCCGTCGCCCACCCGGACACCGAGCGTGGCGATCGCTTCGGCGACGAATTCGACTGGCAGTCCGTCGAAGTGGGCACGCTGCCGGTTGCCGTCGGCGTCAAGCGGGTAGAACGAGCCGGGCGCGATGCCGGTCGCCACCAGGGAGAGCATCATCCGGGTGAAATTGTCCTGCACGTTGAGCTGACCCGCATAAGTGGTGTCGGCAAGGATCATGTCGCAGCGGAACACGGTGACAGGCAGTGCGCACAGGTCATTGGCCTCGCGCAGCAGCACTTCGGCGGCCCACTTGCTGTTGCCGTAGCCGTCATCGGTTGTGCGGGTGGGGCTGATCACCCGGATGTCGGCGTCCTCCGTGAACGCCGACGCCTCGATCTGGTTGCCCACGCTGCCAGTGGACACGTAAGCGTAAGGCTTGATCTTTTTGGTGAGTGCGATGCGGATCAGCTCGGCGGTGCCCACAACGTTGGGCCTGAACAGCTGGCTGTAGGGCAGCACATGGTTGACCAGGGCTGCGGGATCGACGATCAGATCGACGGTGTCGGCCAGCCGCTGCCAGGTCTGCTGCTGCAGGCGTAGGTTGGCGTCACCCTTATCGCCGGCGATGACCTCCAGATGATCGGCGGCCAGGTCCTGGAAGCGGTGCAGCAGCTGCGGGTCGCCGCTGTCGAAGGTCTTGGCCAGACGGCGCCGCGCATCCTCGTCGGACTCGGCACGCACTAGGCAGATCAGCGTCCCGTCGACTCGGTCCATCCGCTCCAGCAACTCGAGGGCCAGATAGCGCCCGAGGAAACCGGTCGCCCCGGTCAGCAGGACCGTCCGGATTTCGGCGCTCGGACCCGGCAGCCCGGAAGCGCCGGCTATCATCGCGGCGTCGATGAACTTGTCCAACGTGAGATCGTCGGCGCGCAGCTCGATACTGTCGCCGCCGTGCACGGACGTAAAGCTGGGCCCCTTTTGCTCGGCGTCTGAGGCGTTGGCCCGGTCTTCCACCATGCTGGCATCAGCGTCCAGCTGTCGACTTAAGCCTCGTACGGATGGCGACTCGAATAGGGTGCGGACCGAAAGTTGGGCATCGAGGCGAGTATTGACGGTGGCAATCAGGCGCATTGCGGTGAGCGAGTTGCCGCCGAGATCGAAGAAGGACTCGTCCACTCCGACGCGTTCGAGGCCTAGCACT
>DATJQO010000045.1:0-11819 GCA_035505695.1 Mycobacterium sp. | reverse complement strand
CTGCCCGCCAGAGATCGCCCACCGCTGGGCGCCCGGGCGGGTGCTGCTCAACGGCTATGGCCCCACCGAGACCACCGTGTATGCCACCATCAGCGCCCCCCTGCGCGCGGGGACGGGGGCGCTGCCGATCGGGGCGCCGGTGCCCGGGGCGGCGCTGTTTGTGTTGGATCCCTGGCTGCACCCGGTGCCCCCCGGGGTCATCGGGGAACTGTATGTGGCCGGACACGGTGTCGGTGTGGGCTATTGGCGCCGGGCCGGGTTGACCGCGGCCCGGTTCGTGGCGTGCCCGTTCGGGCCACCGGGAACCCGGATGTATCGCAGCGGGGATCTGGTGTGCTGGCGCCCCGACGGGCAACTGGACTACCACGGGCGTGCCGACCAGCAAGTCAAAATCCGCGGCTACCGCATCGAACTCGGCGAGATCCAAGCCGCCCTGGCCGCCCTGGCCGGGGTCGAGCACGCCGCGGTCATCACCCGCGAAGACCGCCCCGGCGACAAACGCCTGATCGGCTACCTCACCGAAACCACCCCCGGCACCCTCGATCCCACCAAGATGCGCACCGCCCTGGCCGGCCGGCTGCCCACCTTCATGGTCCCCGCCGCGATCATCATCCTCGACCGGCTGCCGATCACCACCAACGGCAAACTCGACACCCGCGCCCTGCCCGCCCCCGACTACCTCGACATCGATCACTACCGCGCCCCCACCACCGCGGTGGAGGAACTGCTGGCCACCATCTACGCCCAAACCCTCGGCCTGCCACGCGTCGGCATCGACGACTCCTTCTTCGACCTCGGCGGCGACAGCATCCTGTCCATGCAAGTGGTGGCCCGCGCGCGTGCGGCCGGGCTGACCTGCCGGCCCCGCGACATCTTCGTCGAACAAACCGTGGCCCGCCTCGCCCGCATCCCCGGCCTGACCGACACTCCCGCCGCGGTCATCGATGAGGGCATCGGGCCGATCACCCCCACCCCCATCATGCGGTGGCTGTTCGACATGCCTGGCCCCGTTGATCAGTTCAACCAAACCATGCTCATCCAGGCCCCCACCGAGGTGAGCCACCCCGAGGTGGTCGTAGTCCTGCAAGCCCTGCTCGACCGGCACCCCATGCTGCGACTGCACGCCGACATCAGCGCGCGGTCCCTGACCGTGCCCGAACCCGGAGCGGTTCGCGCCGCCGATCACCTGCACACCATCGAGGCGCTCACCGGGGACGCACTCGCCCAGGCCCGCGCCCGGCTCGACCCGGCCGCCGGGGTGATGCTCAGCGCGCTGTGGGTGTCCACCACCGCCCAGCTGGTGCTGATCATCCACCACCTGGCCATCGACGCGGTGTCCTGGCGGATCCTGCTCGAAGACCTCAACATCGCCTGGGCCCAACACCACCGGGGACAACCACTCACCCTGCCCACCGGCGCCACCTCGTTTCAACGCTGGGCCGCCATCCTGAGCGAACACGCCGGCACCCCAGCGGTACTCGAGCAGGCCGACACCTGGAAACATCTGGCCCAAACCCCGCCCGCACTACTCCCACCGGCACCCCAAGACACCTACACCAACGCCGGGCACTTCACCACATCGCTGAACACCGACACCACCCGCCACCTGCTCACCGACGTCCCCGCCGCCTTCCACACCGGCATCCACGAGATTTTGCTGATCGCATACGCACTGGCCTGGACCGAATTCCTCGACACCAAACCGGGCCCCATCAGTATTGACGTGGAAGGCCACGGCCGTTACGACGACCTGGCCGACCAGGTGGACCTCTCCCGCACGGTGGGCTGGTTCACCACCAAATACCCCGTGACGCTTACCGTAAGCGGGCTGCGCTGGCAGCAAGTAACCGCCGGCGACCCGGCAGTGGGCCCAATCATCAAGGGCGCCAAAGAAGAATTGCGGGCCCTTCCCCACCCCCTGACCTACGGACTGCTGCGCTACCTCAGCACCGACGTGACCGGACCCGACCCCACCATCGGATTCAACTACCTCGGCCGCCTCGGCGGTGGCGGACCCATCGTCGACACCTCTGGCGACGTGTGGTTGGTCGGCCAAGACAGCCTGGCGGTCGCCGGAACCGCGGCAGCATTACCTTTGCCGCTTTCTCATTCCGTTGAGCTCAATGCGGCCGCCATCGACACCGATGCCGGCCCGCAGCTCAACGCCACCTGGACCTGGGCGCCCTCGGTGCTCGATCAGGCCCGGATCAACCGGCTCAGCCAACTGTGGTTTGAGGCGCTGACCGGCATCTGCGCTCACGTGCGCCACGGCGGCGGCGGGCTGACCCCCTCTGACATCACCCCTGCGCGGCTCAGCCAACACCAAATCGACGAACTGCACCAGCACTATGACATCGCCGACATCCTGCCGCTCACCCCGATGCAACACGGCCTGCTCTATCACAGCATCACCACTCGCGACACCGGCGACGATCTGTATGCGCTGCAGTTGCAGATCTCCGTCGCCGGTTTCCTGGACGCTGACCGGTTGCGTGGTGCCGTCCGCACCGTGGTTGGTCGCCATCCGCATCTGGCGGCGCGGTTTTGCCGGCAGTTCGACCAGCCGGTGCAGGTCATTCCCGCCGACCCTGAGATACCTTGGCAATACCTGGAATTCGACACCGACGATGAGCGGATCGCGCAGGTCTGCGCCGCCGAACGCGCCGCGGTCTGCCAACTGGCAGACCAGCCGGCCCTGCGGGTGACCTTAATCCGCACCGCCGCAGACCAGCACCGCATCGTGTTGACCAACCACCACATCGTGCTCGACGGCTGGTCGCTGCCCATCCTGCTGCACGAAATCTTCACCAGCTACCAACGCCAACCGCTGCCCGCACCCACCCCCTACCGGCGCTTCGTCACCTGGCTCACCCAACGCGACCTCGACGCCGCCCGCAGCGCCTGGCGTGACACACTGGCCGGCCTGGACACCCCCACCCTCGTCGGCCCGCCCGGACGGTTGGCGTTGGGACCGCGAGCCATTGCATCCGGTCGGGTACCCGCCGAAATCACCTCGGCCATACACAAATTGGCGCGCTCGCAGCACACCACGGTCAATACGGTGTTGCAGGCGGGGTGGGCGCTGCTGTTGATGGGGTTGACCGGGCAGCGTGATGTCGTGTTTGGCACCGCGGTTTCCGGGCGGCCCACCGAGGTGGCCGGTGCCGACGCGATGGTCGGGCTGATGATCAACACCGTACCGGTGCGCGCCCGCGTCACCGCGGCCACCACCACCGCCGGGCTGCTCGAGCAATTGCACGGCGCTCACCAGCACACCCTCGATCACCAACATCTGGCGCTCAACGAGATTCACCGCGTCAGCGGTCACGACCAACTCTTCGACACCTTGTTCGTCTACGAGAACTACCCGGTCGACACCACCGTGCTGACCACCGCCGACGGGCTGACCATCACCGAGTTCACCGGCCGCGAAGCCAACCACTACCCGCTGACCCTGCAAGCCACACCCGGCACCGAACTCGGTCTGCGCGTCGAATTTGACACCAATGTGCTCGACGCTGAATCCGTTCGCGCACTGATCAGTCGGTTGGGGCGGGTGTTGGAGGCGATGACCGCTGATCCGGACGCGCGGGTGTCGGCGATCGATCTGCTCGACGCCGGTGAGCACGCCCGCCTCGATGAGATGGGCAATCGGGCGGCGCTGACCCGGCCCCTGCAGGCGATGGAGTCGATCCCGGAGCTGTTCGCCCGCCAGTTGGCCCGCTCACCCGAGGCGGTGGCCATCAGTCACCTGGACCGGTCGTGGACGTATCGGCAGCTCGACGAGGCATCGAATCAGCTGGCTCACTTGATGTCTGGTTATGGCGTTCGGGCGGGCGGTTGTGTGGCGCTGCTGTTGGAACGCTCGGCTGAAGCTGTGATCGCCATGCTGGCGGTGCTCAAGACCGGGGCCGCCTACCTGCCGATCGATCCCGCACTGCCCGATGAGCGGATCGGATTCATGCTCACCGATGCCGCACCCGTCGCCGCGCTCACCACCACGGCGCTGCGGTCACGGCTGTCTGGATTTGAGCTCGTCGTCATCGATATCAACGACGCCGGCGTGGCCGGCCAACCGTCCGCCGCGCTGGCGGCTCCGGCAGCAGACGACACCGCGTACGTCATCTACACTTCGGGCACCACGGGGGTGCCCAAAGGCGTTGCCATCACCCACCACAACCTCGCTCATCTGGTGGAGTCATCGTCAGCTCACCTGCCCGCCGCTCAGGTGTGGACGCAGTGCCACTCCTATGCCTTCGACTTCTCAATCTGGGAGATTTGGGCTGCCCTGCTCGCTGGAGGGCGCCTAGTCGTGGTGCCCGACCAAGTGGCGCGCTCACCGCGAGAATTCCATCGCCTGCTGGTAAGCGAAGACGTCAACGTGCTTACTCAAACTCCCTCCGCGGCCGCGACCCTTTCGCCGGACGGGCTGCAGTCGGCGGTGCTGTTACTCGGCGGTGAGGCCTGCCCGGCCGAACTGGTGGATCGATGGGCACCCGGGCGGGTGGTGATAAACGCCTACGGCCCTACCGAAACCACCGTCTACGCCACGCTGAGCGCCCCACTGACTGCCGGTACCGGGGCGGTGCCGATTGGTGCGGCGGTATCGACCGCGGCACTGTTCGTTCTCGACGACTGGCTGCGCCCGGTCGCGCCCGGCGTGGTCGGCGAACTCTACGTCGCCGGCAGCGGAGTCGGCGTGGGCTACATCCGGCGACCGAGCTTGACCGCGGCACGATTCGTGGCCTGCCCGTTCGGGCCGGCGGGTACGCGCATGTATCGCAGCGGGGATCTGGTGCGGTGGGGACCCGACGGACAACTGCACTACCTGGGCCGCGCCGACGACCAGGTTAAGATCCGCGGCTACCGCATCGAACTCAGCGAAATCCAGGCCGCCCTCAGCCAACTCGAGGGTGTCGAACACGCCGCGGTCATCACCCGCGAAGACCGCCCCGGCGACAAACGCCTGATCGGCTACCTCACCGAAACCACCAGCGGCACAATCGATCCCGTCATTGCGCGCGCCAAACTGGCCCGGCAGCTGCCAGGCCACATGGTGCCGGCCGTGATCGTCGTCCTCGACGCGCTGCCGCTGACCGTCAGCGGCAAGCTCGACACCCGTGCCCTGCCGGTACCCGACTATCACGATGGCAATCGGTATCGTGCCCCGGCCACCCCCGTCGAAGAGATCCTGGCCGGCATCTACAGCAAGGTGCTCGGTGTGAAGCGGGCCGGGGTCGACGACTCATTCTTCGACCTCGGCGGCGATTCGCTCTCGGCGATGCGCCTGATCGCCGCCATCAACGCCGATCTGGACGCCGACGTTTCGGTGCAGACCCTGTTCGACGCACCCACCATCGCCCAGTTAGCGCCCCGTCTCGCCGCCGGGGCGAGTCGACGTAAGCCGTTGCTACCCGCCGAGCGCCCCGCGATGATCCCCCTCTCATTCGCCCAAAACCGGCTATGGGTTCTCGACCAGTTGCACGGGCCTTTACCGGTTTACAACATGACGGTCGCATTGAAGCTGCGGGGCGCGCTTGATGCCGAAGCACTATGCGCATCGCTGGCCGATGTGGTGGCCCGGCACGAAAGCCTGCGTACGCTGTTTCCTGCGCCGGATGGGGTACCACAGCAATTCGTAGTTCCCGCCGATCGCGCCAATCTCAGCTGGTGTGTCGTCGACGCCTCCGGATGGACGCCCGCCCGACTGGAGGAGGCCATCGACGAAACGGCGCGCCATACTTTTGACCTGGGTACCGAGATCCCGTTGCGCGCGGCGCTTTTCCGCGTTGCCGACGACGAGCATGTGCTGGCGGCCGTGGTGCATCACATCGCTTTTGACGGATGGTCGCTGGGTCCGATGCTCCGGGATATCGCCGAGGCGTATCAGGCGCGGCGCCATGGGCTTGCTCCGGGCTGGGCTCCACCGCCCGTGCAGTATGTCGATTACACGCTGTGGCAGCGGGCGCAGTTCGGCAATCTCGAGGACACCGACAGTCCGATCGCTGCGCAGCTGCAGTATTGGGAAGATGCCCTAGACGGTATGCCGGAGCGCTTGGAGCTGCCGACGGATCGGCCGTATCCCTCGGTGGCTGATCAGCGTGGCGCGACTGTGACCGCGGACTGGCCCGCCGAGTTGCAGCAGCAAATACGCGAACTGGCCGACGATCACAACGCGACGAGTTTCATGGTGGTCCAGGCCGCGCTCGCGGTGCTGCTGTCCCGACTGAGCGCGAGTTCCGATGTCGCCGTGGGCTTCCCGATTGCTGGGCGTTCGGATCCTGCGCTCGATGAGTTGGTGGGTTTCTTCGTCAACACCTTGGTGCTGCGGATTGACTTGGCCGGGGATCCGACAGTTGCCGAGTTACTCGGCCAGGTGCGTCGGCGCAGCCTGGCTGCATTCGAGCATCGAGATGTGCCATTCGAAGTGCTCGTCGAGCGGCTCAACCCCACCCGATCGCTGACCTATCACCCGCTGGTTCAGGTGGCATTGGCGTGGCAGAACCTCCCCGGGCACACCGGCGACCCGATTGCCGGGTTGGCGTTGGGCGATCTGCAGGTAACGCAGGTGCCGACAGAGATGCACACCGCCCGCATGGACCTGACCTTCTCGCTATCCGAACGTTGGGCCGACGCCAATGAGCGCGACGGGATTCGAGTGATGGTTGAATTCCGCACCGACATATTCGACAGCGAAACCATCCATGCGGTCATCGATCGGTTCCAGCGGGTGCTGGTCGCGATGACGGCCGATCCGCAGACGCGCTTGTCCTCGATCGACCTGCTGGACGCCAGGGAGCACACCCACCTGGATGAAACCTGTAACCGGGCGGTGTTAAACGACCCCGCGCCGGCGCCGATGTCGATTCCGGCATTGTTTGCCAGCCAGGTAGCGCGCCGTGTCGACGCGGTGGCGATCAGCGACGGGCCGCGCTCGTGGACCTACCGCGAAGTCGACGTGGCGTCGAACCAATTGGCGCACTTGCTGACTGAACACGGCGCCGCCCCGGGCGCGATCGTCGCGCTGCTATTCCCCCGCTCGGCCGACGCCATCATCGCGATCTTGGCGGTCCTCAAGGCCGGGGCCGCATATCTGCCGATCGACCCGGCGCTGCCGGCCGCCCGGATGGAGTTCATGCTCGCCGATGCCGCGCCGATCGCCGCGGTCACCACCGCGGCACTGCGGTCGCGGCTGCAAGGCCACGACGTCGCGGTTCTCGTAGTCAGCAACGTCACCGCCGGCGCCCAACCCGGCACGCCCCCGGCTGCACCGGCCCCGGACGACATCGCATATTTCATCTACACCTCCGGCACCACCGGTGTGCCGAAAGGTGTGGCCATCAGCCACCACAACGTGACGCAGTTATTGGAGTCACTGGATGCCGGCCTGCCGCCCACGGGTGTCTGGCCGCAATGCCACTCCTTGGCCTTCGACATCTCGGTGTGGGAGATCTTCGGTGCCCTGTTGCGGGGCGGACGGGTGGTGGTGGTCACCGAGGAGGTGGCAGTGTCACCGACCGACTTCCACGACGTACTGGTCGACCAGCGGGTCGATGTGCTCACCCAGACCCCTTCTGCGGTAGGAGCTTTGTCCGCCCAGGGCTTGGAACAGGCCGCGTTGGTGGTGGTCGGCGAGGCATGCCCGGCCGAAGTGGTGGATCGCTGGGCACCCGGGCGGCTCATGATCAATGCATACGGCCCGACCGAGACGACGATGTGCGTCGCGATCAGTGCGCCACTGCTCGCCGGTTCGCCAGTGGTGCCAATCGGTGCGCCGGTGCCCGGGGCAGCGTTGTTCGTCCTCGACGCGTGGCTGCGCCCGGTACCGCCCGGCGTGGTCGGTGAGCTCTACGTAGCCGGCCGCGGTGTCGGCGTCGGGTATTGGCGCCGGGCCGGGCTGACCGCGACACGATTCGTCGCCTGCCCGTTCGCCGGCGCAGGAGCGAGCGGAATACGCATGTACCGCACCGGGGATCTGGCGCGCTGGGCTCGTGATGGGCAACTGCACTACCTGGGCCGCGCCGACGACCAGGTCAAGATCCGCGGCTATCGCATCGAACTCGGCGAGATACAATCCGCCCTGGCCGCACTCGATGGTGTGGACCAGGCCGCCGTCATCGCTCGCGAAGACCGCCCCGGCGACAGGCGCCTCGTCGGCTACATCACCGAAACAATCCCTGGCACAGTCGATCCGGTGGTGACACGCGCCGCACTGGCCGACCGGCTGCCCGGCCACATGGTGCCGGTGGCGATCGTGGTGTTGCAAGCACTGCCGCTGACAGTCAACGGCAAACTCGACACCCGCGTCCTACCTGCGCCCGGCTACCAGACCACCGACCATTACCGCGCCCCGACCAACGCCGTCGAAGAAGTCCTTGCCGACATCTACGCCCAAGTCCTGGGGCTCGACTGCGTCGGCGTCGACGACTCCTTCTTCGACCTCGGCGGCGACAGCATTCTGTCGATGCAAGTGGTTGCGCGCGCCCGTGCAGCCGGTGTGATGTGCCGCCCGCGCGACATCTTCGTCGAGCAAACCGTTGCCAGGGTGGCCCGGGTGACCACGGTGGCCGACTTCGCCGACGGTGCTACCGCTCCGGTCGATGAGGGTGTCGGGCCTGTCACTGCCACTCCGATCATGCGCTGGCTGCACGACATCGACGGCCCCGTCGATCATTTCAACCAAACAATGCTGATCCAGGCACCGCCCGGGGTCACCGAGGCCGAGGTGGTGCATGTCCTGCAAGCCCTACTGGACACCCACGCCATGCTGCGGCTGCACGTCGACGACGGCGACGCCGGCGAGTGGTCACTGACCGTGCGCGAGCCCGGCACGGTCGATGCGCGCCGGTGCCTGCACACCGTCGACGTGCTGACCGATGATGCCGTGGCGTTCGCCCGGTCGCGGCTCGACCCCGGCGGCGGCGTGATGCTCAGCGCGCTGTGGGTCACCGACCCCGGCCAGCTGGTGCTGATCATTCATCATCTGGCCACCGATGCGGTGTCCTGGCGAATTCTGTTGGAAGACATAAACGTCGCCTGGGCCCAACAACACACCGACCAACCGGTCGCATTGCCCGTAGGCGGGACTTCGTTCCAGCGATGGGCGGCGATGCTGGCCGAGTATGCCCGCCATCCGGCGGTGGTGCAGCATGCCGACACCTGGCGGCAGGTGGCGGCGACTCCGGCCGCCTTGCCCCCACCCAAACCTGAAACGGACACCTACGCCAGCGCCGGACATCTGACGGCAACGCTGGACAGCGAGACCACCCGTCAACTGCTCACCGACGTGCCCGCCGCGTTT
This sequence comes from Mycobacterium sp., assembly GCA_035505695.1. Classification (GTDB taxonomy): domain Bacteria; phylum Actinomycetota; class Actinomycetes; order Mycobacteriales; family Mycobacteriaceae; genus Mycobacterium. Next base: position 2,518 of record DATJQO010000045.1, on the reverse strand, counting down.
CACGTTGGTACTCAGGAAATCCTGTTGATTGCTCTCGCATTGGCGTGGGTCGAATTTTCCGGTGCTGGCGGCGGGCCGGTCGGGGTCGACGTCGAGGGTCACGGCCGCTACGAGCACCTGATCGATGACGTGGACCTGTCCCGCACCGTGGGATGGTTTACCGCCAAACACCCGGTGGCGCTTGCGGTCGATGGACTGCGCTGGTCGCAGCTGGTAGCCGGTGACGCTGCGCTGGGCCCAATCGTCAAACGGGCCAAGGAACAACTGCGGGCACTGCCGGATGCCCTGACCTATGGCCTGTTGCGCCACCTCAACACCGATGTCGATCTGAGCGAGTCGGACCCGACGATCGGATTCAACTACTTCGGCCGAATAGGCGCGCGTGGTGCGTCCGACGATCTGTGGCGGATCAGCCCAGACGGTTTGGCGGTCACGACTTCTGCCACCGCCGTGCCGATGCCGCTGGCGCACACTTTGGAACTCAACGCCGGGACTGTTGACATGGGCGCCGGCCCTCACCTGCAAGCCGACTGGACCTGGGCGCCATCGGCACTCGATCTTGCCCAGGTCGGTCGGCTCAGCCAGTTGTGGTTTGACGCCCTGGCAGGGATCTGCCTGCACGTGCGGCGCGGCGGCGGGGGTCTGACCCCGTCCGACATCATCCCCGCCTGTCTCACCCAACACCAGATCGACGAACTGCAGCGGCAGTACCGAATCGCGGACATACTGCCGCTCACTCCGCTGCAGCGGGGATTACTCTTCCACGCCGGCACGAAGAACAGCGACGGCGACCTGTACTCGATGCAGCTCGACATCACCCTCACCGGCCCACTGGATGCGGAACGCCTGCACAACGCCGTAGACGCGATCACCGCCCGTCACCCCAACCTGGCGGCCAGATTCTGCAACCAGTTCGACCAGCCTGTGCAAATCATCCCGGCATCTCCCCAAACACCTTGGCAGTACTTAGAACTCGATACCGATGTCGACGCGCAGATCCAGCGGATATGTGCAGCCGAACGCGCGGCGGTCTGCGACCTCAAGGGCTCGCCGGCTTTTCGGGTCGCCTTGATCCGCACCGCGCCCGAACGATGCCGGGTGGTGCTGACCAATCACCACATCGTGCTCGACGGCTGGTCACTGCCGATCCTGCTGCAAGAAATCTTCGCCAGTTACTACGGGCAGCGATTGCCGGCGGCCGGGTCGTATCGCCGGTTCGTCAACTGGCTGGCCGAGCGTGATCTCGGCGCCGCGCAGGCTGCCTGGCGCGAGGTCCTTGCCGGTTTCAACACTCCCACCTTGGTCGGACCGCCGGGCCGGTCAAGTCTGGGACCGCGAGGGTTTGCCTCGTCTCAGGTGCCCGTGGCCACCACCCGGGCCGTGCATGCGCTGGCTCGGTCCTGTCACACGACGCTCAACACGGTGCTGCAGGGCGCCTGGGCGCAGGTGTTGATGTCGATGACCGGCCGGCGTGACGTCGTCTTCGGCGCCGCAGTCTCGGGACGGCCCAGCGAGATAGCGGGCTCGGAATCAATGGTGGGACTGATGATCAACACGGTGCCGGTTCGTGCCACCATCGCGCCGGCGACCACCATTGCCGACTTGCTCAACCAATTGCACGGCGCCTACAACCGCACACTCGACCACCAACACCTGGCGCTCAACGAGATTCACCGCATTACTGGCCACGACCAACTGTTCGACACGCTGTTCGTGTTTGAGAACTACCCGATCGATGCCGCCGCACTGTTGCAGACCAACGGACTGGCCATCACCGACTTCACGGGCCACGAGTCAAGCCATTACCCGCTGACAATGCAAGCCCGCCCAGGGCACGAATTGAGCATTCGCGTCGAATACGACACCCACGTATTCGACGCGGCCAGCATCGAAACACTGATCGAGCGGTTCCAGCGGGTGTTGGTGGCCATGACCACTGATTCAGGGGGAGAGTCTTGACAATCAATCCAACGCGGCGGCTGTTGTCCATCGATCTGCTCAACGACGCTGAGCACGCCGACCTGGACAAGTGGAGCAACCGCGCGGTATTGACCGAAACCGCAGCGCACGTCTCGATTCCCGCGGCTTTCGCTGCGCAGGTGTCGCGGGCGCCCGAGGCGGTAGCGGTGAGCTTCGAGGGCCGCTCGATGACTTACCGGGAGCTCGATGAGACCGCTAATCGGTTGGCGCATTTGCTGGTTGAGCAGGGCGCTGGTCCGGGTGCGTGTGTCGCGCTGTTGTTGCCGCGGTCGGCGCAGGCCATTGCGGCGATCTTGGCGGTGCTCAAGACGGGCGCTGCGTATCTGCCGATCGATCCGATGCATCCCAGTGCCCGCGTCGAGTTCATGATCGCCGACGCCACCCCGGTCGCGGCCGCGACCACCACGGAGCTGCGGTCGCGGCTGGAGGGATGCGGCTTGGCCGTCATCGATATCGCCGACCCCGCTGTCGCGGCTCAGCCCGGCACCGCGTTGCCGTTGCCCTCGCCCGACGACATCGCCCACATCATCTATACCTC
>DATJQO010000044.1:0-11801 GCA_035505695.1 Mycobacterium sp. | reverse complement strand
CCACGTCAGCCGACGCGACGCCGGTCGGAGCGTTGGCGGCGGACCCATTCACCGGGATCGTCATCCCATTCGTGGCCCTCGTCGGGGATCGCCCCGAGCGCTGCCTCGATATCGTCCCATCGCCGCTCGTCATCGAGCCCGCGGCGAATCAACTCTGCGATGAATGCGCTGCGTCGCCTGCTTCCGGCCCGCCGATCGAGCTCGGCAACGAGTTCGTCATCGACGGTAATGTGCAGTCGCATGTGCTGACTATAGCCCACTAGCGGGCCTGCTTCACCTGCCAAACTCCCTACCATAGGGATTCCAGATCCTGCGGTCGTCGAGCGTCACACCATCCACGCTCAGCCGCTACTTCGAAACCGGGACTTCGGGCGGTCCCGCAGCACTGGTCGAGAAAAGCGGGTCGCGGCCAGCCCGTTGTGAGCCGAGGCAATTGAACCTGTCGCCGGCGTGCGTTTTGGTTAACGGCTCCCGTCGGTGCCGTTCATGGGAGGGAAGGCCCACCATCCATATCGGGAGTCGAGGGGGCATTCGTCGGATCGGCGTGCCGCAGGTGGCTGTCGACCATCCTCGGATAGCGTCGAGGCGGTGCTCGACCGATGTTGGGAGGGAAGTGTGGTGACGGCGATCGCGAGCTTGTTGGACCGCTGTGCAGAGCTGAAGCGGGAGATGCTGGAGTTTTCGTGGCAACCGCGCTTTGACCGCGACCGCAGCGAGGTGCTGCGAGATCACTTTCCTGATCGATTCGTCGGCGACGAATCGGAACTGATAGTCGCGCTCGATTACTTCCTGCTGCAGCATGAGTTGCGCAGCGGGAAGACCGTGGTGGAGTGTTTCGTGGCCAACCGCCCGGACTTACCCGAGCGCGAGCGCGAGCTGCTGCTCGGCTGGCGCGACGTTGTGGAGGGCATATTTGAAGTCCACGGGCGCGACGGCGACGCGCTCGTCACCGAGAACCTCGTCGACGAGCTGACATACCGCGTGTATTCGAATATGGGACCGGGCGTTTTCCGGAAGCTGGAACCCGGCGGCTTCATGATCGGCCGACTTGTGCCGGTCGGGCCGGAGTGGATGGTCAGCGGCAACTTCGTGTGCTATCCGAAGAGTGACCGCGCCGCGATCCATCGCACCGCATACGAGATGGCCATGAATCACCCAGCGAGTGCATTTCGCAATCCGGACAAGCTCGCCCGCGCACAAGAGCTGCAGAGGGCCGAGCACGACCGGTTCGTGCGATTCTTCGGCGCCGACTTCGTCGTCATTCCCGGAGGGCAGCTGACCGAACGCATGCGAAGCTTCTACACCTTCTGCCGCGACGAGGCCACGGCCGAACTCGCCTCCTCGGGTAAGCAACCGAAAAACCTGCCGTTCCACGGCCCGGAGTACCCGGCTGATCTGGTGGCCTCCGACGCGGTCGCGATCACCCACGACGAGGTGGATGGCATGGGCCTCTACGCCGAGTTCGGGCCGATCGAGGAGGCCTTTGCCGATCCGAGCCTGCTTCGGCACCCGGATTATCGCCGACGAGTACGCGACTACCTCGACGATCCCACCGTCTCGCCGCTGCTGTTCGAGCGGATGGCCGCGCGTGACCCTGAGCGCACCAACCAGGTGTTCCGTAAGCTGTTGGGGCGCAAGCACTTCGATTGGGCACTCGGCGGCGAGAAGCTGATGCGGCGGCGCAAGCCCGACTACTTTGATCGGCCGCGCATGCCGCGGGTCGTGCCGCTGAGCGACACGCTGGCACGGTGCGCCGCAAGCGCATAGGACGCACAGTAAGGTGGCGCCCATGTCCAAGCGGAACCGGCGTCGCGGTACACAGAAGGGCCGCCGCCCGGCCCGGCACACTGCCCGGGCTCGGCCGCACACGCCGGCCGAGCCGGATCTGCTCGCCGATGTCCAACGCGCCCTCGCCGATCGACACCCGTTGAGCCTGTTGAGCCTTGTGAGCACACTGCTCTACGTCACCGACTCGCGGCGCAACCATCCGTTCGCCCGGCCTGACGCCCCAGACCTGGCCGCGCTGACCCGCGAGGAACTCGTCCGGACGTTCCTCGACGTCCCCGCTCCGGAGACGTCGGCGTTGCTCGCGGTGATCGCCGAGATGGCGGGTGACGACGACGTGCTGCGTGCCCGGATCCGACGCGAGCTCGCCGCGCGCCCGAAGGTCGAACCGGCATGGCTTGCAGAGCTTTGCCAGACGTCGACCTATCGGGCGGTGCGGATGAGCCATGTCCTCGGCGACGGCGACAACGTCATGCTCGGGACGCGGCTGCCGGGCGGGCACGAACTCACCTGCTTGGTCTACATCGACCACAACCTTGGCACGCTGGTTAAGGACGCCTTCGTCGCACCCGAGGCGATCGCAAGCGTGGTGGCCAAATTCAAGCGGGTGACCAAGGATCCCGACACGCGGTGGGACGACATCAGCCTCGCCGATGCGCGCGCCTGGGTCGATGCGGCGATCGAACTGGCCGCGATCACCTTCCCGTCGCTGGAGACCGAGACCTGGCCTGCGTGTCGCGCATTGGTCGAATGGATCACCCGAGGACTACCCAAAGGCGGAACCGGATACCAACGGCCACAATGGGATTCAGCGAAACTTGCGCGGCTCACGGATCGATTCTTCGCCTCGCCGTCCGGAGCCCTGTTCGACGATCCCGATCACCGTGGGCTGCTGGAGTCCCTCCTCTGGTACGGCACCGACTACGGCCCCGGCGACCCACTGCGATGGAGCCCGGTCAAGGTGGAGATCCTGCTCGACGATTGGATTCCCCGCAAAATCGTCGCGCCTGCGGAGTACCTGGCCAAGGCCCCGGATCTGCTGCGGGCGTTCATCCGCTTCGCTCACCCGGAGGCCGAACTGCGGTCCGACCTGACCGACGAGACGCTAGCCACGATCGACGACCGGGAGCCGCGGTACCAGCAGACGATCCGCTCACCACGACCGCAGGGGCCGGCCGCGCTGCTGGCCGCGCTCGGCGTCGACACCGAGGACATGGCGGACATGCCAGTCGGCCCCGAGGAGCCGGAGAACTTTGAACAGTTGATGCTCGACTGGCTCGCGCTGGACATCGGAGACCGAATTCGGTTGGACCGGCTCGATGACACCCCACTGCCGGATGAACCGTTCCGGTGGGACGGCATCCCAGACGAAGTGACAGCACGTGTCCCACGAGGTCCTCGCGCTTACCGACAGTTGCTGCGAGGAGATACTCGACGTCGAGTACCGCACCGCATGCCGACGGGTGCTCGCCCGCGTCGCATCCAGGGAACCCGAGGTCTTCCTCCGCAAGGGGCGCGCGGAAACCGCTGCCGCAGCGCTGGTCTGGGCAGTTGGCAAGGCCAACGACCTGTTCGAGCACCGGACCGGCGGTATGCAGGTCAGAGATCTCGTGAGCCATTTCGGGCTGGGACAAGGCAGCGTTTCTCAGCGGGCCGCCACCATGCTGCGCGCAGGCGGATTCCATGACGACACCTACAACGTGCGCCTCGGCTCACCCGACTACCTGGTGGCTGCCCGTCGCCGACGGATCATCAAGATACGCAACCGCTACCGGCAGCTCGCAGAAAAGATGAGCTGAAGACGAGAGCTTTGCCAACTTGTGCCGCCGTTCCTGTGTGTCAACGGATTCGTGAACGAAACGCGGCGCGGTGATTTGACCGGGTGACTGCCCGCGAACTGTGCGTTTGAGACCCGCAAGGTGACGCGAGACTCGGACCGGTTACCTCGTAACCCGGAACCTCCAGGGAGGAAAAGCATTCACTCACAAGCAGGGCCAACTAGCACGGCTCGTCATCAGCGAAGCAGGTCATCGGCACCCGGCGCCTGGATAGCAGTGACTCCATGTCGGCACCTGGCACGGGGGGCGAGAACAGGAAACCCTGCGCCCGGTGACATCCATGCTCTATCAAATTATGTGCGGCAGCTGCCGTCTCAACGCCTTCAGCGACCAGTTGCAGGCCGAAGGCCCGAGCGAGCCCGATGATGGCGCGAACGATGGCCAGGTCGCCGGTGTTGGTGCCCAAGTCGCGGACGAACCCGGTGTCGATCTTGAGCATGTCGACCGGAAGTGACTTCAAATGCGACAGCACCGCATAGCCGGTGCCGAAGTCGTCGATGGCAATCTGGACTCCGACTTCCTTGAGCTCCGAGAGGGTTCTGCGTGTGGTTTCGATGTCATGCACCACGGCCCGCTCGGTGATCTCGAGGCAAACCGATCCGCCGTCGATGCCGAACTCTTCGATGGTATCGGCAACACTTCGGACGAAGCCGCGGGCGATCAGTTGAACGGGCGACACATTGATGCGCACTATCGCGTCTTGTCCCACCCCGTTGGATCGCCACCGGCTCAATTCGGCGCACGCGCTTCGCATCACCCATCGACCCAACTCTGCGGCGAGGTTGGTCGATTCGGCTACGCCGATGAACGAATCCGGTAGCAGCAGACCTCGCGTCGGGTGCCGCCAACGGACCAGCGCCTCGGCCCCCAGGATCACACGGGTCACCAAGTCGACTTCTGGCAGGTAATGCAGCAGCAGAGCGTCGCTGTCGATGCCCGCCCGGAGATGGAGTTCGATATCGTTGCGGAAGACGACGTTGTGGGAGATGTTACTGGTACACACTGCGACCTGGTTGCCGCCCGCGCGCTTGGCCGTCAGCGCCGCCTCGTCGGCACGACGGAGCACATCCGCGGCGTTGTCGCGTCCCGGCCTGCCCACCGCCATCCCGATGCTGACGGAGGGAGTGATCACATCGTCGCCGATCTTCAGCGGACCGCGCAAAGTCATCTGAAGCCGGTGCGCGACTGATTCCGCCGCCCCAGTTAGCATCGCCCGGTCCGGAAAGACGAGGAACTCGTCCCCGCCGATCCGACCGATCGTGCCCAGCTCTCCTATGCTCGCCTGAAGCCGTTCGGCGAATACTCGCAGGTAGAAATCGCCGGCGGCGTGGCCAAAGTAATCGTTGATTGACTTCAGTCGATCGAGGTCGAGATACAAGACCGCGACGGGTCCGGGTCGTCCCTCCGCGAGTCTTTCAGAAAGCAACCCAACAGCCGATCGACGATTGTGGAGACCGGTCAAATCGTCATGCTCGGCCAGGTAGCGAAGCCTTTCTTCGGCGGCGATTCGGGCTTGGAGCTGTCCAAACAAAGTCGCGACCGCCCCGAGAATGCCCACCTCTTCCCGCTTCCACTTCCTGCCACGAAAGTTGACGAAGCCAAGTACACCGGTAGTCACCCCTAAAGACACCAGCGGTGCAGCGGCCATAGAGGGCGTTGCGACGCGGCGCTTTCTCGTGATCTGGCGTTGGAAAGCCTTATAGGCATAATTTGTCGAGGCCGGAGGCCGGATCACAACCGGTTCTGTGGGCTGAACCACAAGCGGTTCCTTGCCATGCACGCAAGGGGCGAAGACGTCGTCGGCGCTGGTGAACTCGACAATCGCCACAAGATCGGCCCGTGGACGGTTGGGTCGCGGTGGCCATTGCGCGACCAATCTCGAGGCCCCGATGGTTTCGTCGTTGTGGCGTAAGAAGCCGGTGTCCGCGTCGAACAGCTCGACGAGCCTCGCCAGTACCTGTTCGCTCACATTCGTAGCTGTGGACGCATCAGCCACCATCAGTTGGGCCGCCACAGAGGTGACGAACTCTAGGCCGCGCGGCACGGTGCCTCGATTGCCGCTGCGCAGGCGACCTTAACCGATTCAAGCACGTCACCAGCGAATTCGGTCCACGCCGGCCCGGTCTTGTGCGGCGTCTCGGTCATCGTTGGACTCCTCACACATCACGTGATTGCCGTTGTTCGCAGGACGCGGAGACTAACCTTTTTACGCGGGTGACTAACGCGAGTGTCGACGCTGAGACCTTCGCCACGCCGGCACGAGTGACTATAGTCCCATCATCGTGCGATCGCTTGCCCCTTGGGCGAACGCCGAGCGTGAAACTAACGATCGGCAGAAGCATTTGAGAACACGGAAGATCATTGAGATTGCCTCGACTGCGGAAGCGATTGTGGCCGGGATCAGGCGACGCCTTAGCCCTTCCAGGTCCAGCGGGCAAGTCTTCGAGTGGGCGTCGGCGAGCAGCATCAAGCGAACCTTCGGCAAAAGACGCCGCCGACCAGATCGTGGGGCCTCGCGCGTGCAAATCGCGAATGTCGGCCATCAGCCAATCGCGACGGCTCGGCTCGCTCAACAGGTAAAGCACACCGAAATCTATTCGCGCGACCATGGTTTCATGGCCAGGGGAGACCAACCCGGTGGCGTAGACCCTCAGGTCGGAATCGGACAGACCGGGATCGGCCCGCTGCGGCCACCAGATACGAAAACGCGTCTTGACCGGGGGCGTGGCGCTTGGTCGGGAGCAATTATGCTGCGTATCTTCTCAGGTCAGCGATCGCCGCCATCCCGTCGTGGGCGTCGCCTGTGCTGCCCATGTGATCGGACAGCCCGATGACGTAGTCGCGATCCTCGTCGGGTACACCGAGCAGCGCACAGATCACCCGCCCCGGCAGCCGAAATCCCACTAAGTCGTGGAAGTTCACCGGCCGGCTGGGATTTCGGTCGGGCCGCAGCCAGCTCGTCCAGGCACTCGTCGGTCAACTGCTGGATCCGGCCCGTCCAGGCTCTCAGCCGTTTCGGCGCGAACCACGGCACCATTAGCTTGCGCAGTCTGGTTATGTTGTTTTGGTAGTCATCGAGCAGCCCGGCCATTGCCGGCCCGGTAGCGTTGCTGCCAGTAGGTTCTGGGTCGGGATGCGGACAGAAGCCGAATCGGGCCGAGTCGGCGAAAATCTCGCGTGCCTTTTTATAGGCCGTCACCAGCCACGCCGGCTGACCGGTCGTCGTCACAACCCTGGTCAGCGGCGCCTCGCTGCGCAGCGCATGGTACTGCGGCGCGATATCGAGCACGTTTGGCCGCGGCACGGGCAGCTGCACCGCCGGACCGTCGCTGCCGGCCATCAGCCGCTAAAGCGTTGCGACGGCACCGTGGGCTGGTCGCCGATTGTCACGTCACGCCCCTCGCCGGCCGCCATGGTGGCGGCCTCACCGCGAGCCAGGCCCACCGTCGCGACGATCACCAGCGCTGCCGCTATAGCCAGCACGAAGCAGCCGATGCCGCCGGCGCGCAGGGTCTCCCCGAGCACGGTGATCCCCAGCGCGCCGCCCACCACTGGCTTGGCGACGATGATCATCGGGAAGGAGGCGGTCAGCGCACCGGCGCGGTACGCGGATTGGTGGTAGATCATCCCGGCCACGCCGCAGAACACCCATGCATAAAGCTCGGGTCTGTGCCACAACTGGCCAGGGTCGTGTTCGACGGTGTCGACCACGCCTTTCATCAGCACCGCGAAGGCGGCCAACAACGAACCCGCCACCGCCCCCAGCAGCGTCGCCGCGATCGGACGATCCGACCAGATCTTGGCAGCCAGCAAACACAGCAGCAACGGCGGACCCATCACCACGGCCACGATCAGCCAGGTCTGCGCCAGCGCCCGCTCGTGACCGCCCACCGGCTGGCCGACCGCAATCATCACAGCCAGCGCGGCGGCGAGCAAGACCGCCCACATCCATTCCCGGGGGCTTATCCGACGACGGGTCAACCGCGCGTAAACCGGTAAGGCGAACAGCAGCGCGGTCACCTGAAGCGACATCACCAACAACACCGAGCCGTCGTCGAGCGCCAAGGCCAGTAGGCAGTAGCTGCCGATGTCACCCACGCCACCCAGCCACCACCGTTTGTCGCGCAGCAACATGCCGAACAACGCCAGGTGGCCGACCGGTTTGTCGGTGACCTCCTGCGCGGACCGTTGCCGGATCACATTGCCGACCGCGGACGCGAGCGCGGCGCACAACGCGTAGAACGCCGCGATATGCGCCTCCGACATGGCGACCTCCTCGCGTTGCTGCTGCGGTCCCTAATGTAGCCGTGCCAGGTGAGACGGCTCTTGGGTGCGGCGTCTCAGAGCGGGAATTCGGTGCCGGTGAGTTGTTCGGATAGCTCCCAGAGCGCGGCGGCGGTGGTTTGCTGCTTGGCCGGCCAGTTGCGCCAGGTCGGCTGGGTGCGGCCGTACAGGCCGAATCGCGGGCCGACGAAGGTGTTGCCCGGCAGATCCTGCGCCACCGCGTACAACGTTTGCCGGGCGCCGAAGTCGGCATCAGTGGATACCACCCGGGTCAGGCCGCGGATCAGCGCGTCGCCGACTTTGCGGCCGGAGGTGCCCATCAGGTTGGTGTGCGAGTACCCGGGATGGGCGGCCAGCGCACGCAGCGAGGACCCTGCGTTGTCCAAACGCCGCTGTAGCTCGCTGGTGAACAGCAGGTTGGCCAGCTTCGACTGGCCGTAGGCCAGCCACGCCGAATAAGGGCGCGATCGCCAGTTCAGGTCCTTGAGGCTGACGTAGCCGATGTGGTGCAGCAGCGACGACACCGTCACCACCCGGTCGGTCAGCTTGGACAGCAGCAGGTTGGTCAACGCGAAGTGGCCGAGGTGATTGGTGCCGATCTGGCCCTCGAAGCCGTCGGCGGTCAGCGCGTAGTTCGTGGCCATGATGCCGGCGTTGTTGACCAGGACGTCGACGTCGTCGATACCGTCGGCAAAGTTGTGCACCGATGACAAATCCTGCAGGTCGAGTCGACGCAACTGGACGTCACCGGATATGCCTCGGGCGGCGGCCTCGCCTTTCACGGTATTGCGCACCGCCAAGACGACATGGGCACCGACGCGGGCCAACTCGCGGGCGGTCACCTCGCCCAGCCCGGCGTTGGCGCCGGTGACGATGACGGTGCGTCCGGCGAACGAAGGCAGGTCCGCTGCGGTCCAACCAGACATGGCAGCCACAGTAATGACCCGACTGTCGCAGGTATCGTGCTGGGATGGCCGGCGGAATGCCATGTATCTAGGGGTGGTCGTCAATCCGCTCGCGCGCAAAAATCGTGCCGCGAGCGACCGCGGCGCCGACCTGCGCCGCATCGTCGGCCCCTGGGGCGAGGTGCACGAGACCGCCACGGTCGAGGACCTCCGCGGCGCTGTGGCGGAGCTTTATCCGCGGGTCAGCCACCTCGTCGGCGACGGCGGGGACGGCGCGCTGCACTGGTTGATCAATGAAATCCAGCGCTGCGAAGCCGATCCAGAACGGTGGCCGACATTCGTGCCCACCAATGGCGGCAGTGTGAATGCCGTTGCCCGCAAGGCGCGCGTGCGTGGGCGAGCCGACGAGATCATCCGTGCCCTGACGGCGGCGGCCGAAAACGACCGGCCTCCGCCCGAGGTCTGCCTGGACACCCTGACACTCGACGGTGAAACCGCGGACGGCGCGCCGTTTCACCGGCTCTGCTTCGGGCTGGCCGCCGGCGGCGTCGGCAACCGGTTCTACGAGAAGTACTACGACAACCACACTCATGGTCGCGCCGACGTCGCTCGCGTGCTGGCCCGCTCATTCGCCGACTACCTCACCAACAAGGTGGTCCCGGGCCACGCGAAGAAACCCAACTACGCGTCCAGTCTGTTCGCTCCGACGCGGGCCCGCGTCGTCATCGATGGCGAAGAGGTCCCAACGCGCACACACCGCTTGCTGCACGCCGGCGCGATCGACCTCCGCATCGCCGGTCCGTTCCGGCTCTTCCCCAAGGCCGCCGAACCGGGGGCACTGCAATTCCAGGCAGGGGAGTTGAGGCCCTCAAGGGTCGTGACGCAGCTACCGGTGGCGCTGATCAACGGTAGGGTCCACGGCAGTCGGGTCCGCGACGTCAACGGCCGGGAAATGATCATCGAGGCCGAGGAGGAGCCGTTATCGCCGATCATCGACGGCGAGCGTTTCGTCGGCATTGTGAGGTTGGTCGCCCGGGCCGGCCCGCGCATCCGCGTCGCGCAGGTCGGCCCAACGAGCACAGTATCTCAGTAGATCAGTTTCAGTATCAGTGCTGTTTGCCCGCATATCCAGTTTGGAACATGCTATTCGGGCGAATTAACCATTTCTCGTCCAATAACGATGAGCAGGGAGTACCGCCTCCGTCGTGGAACGGTGGACCGGCGCCATCCGGAGATACGGAAGTCAGTATCCGCGTATATGCACAGTTCAGGACCTTAAAACCGCTGGTAGCTCGTTACTGACTTACTGACCCGCCCCGGCCACAGGGTACTGCGGCTGCGGCCGTTACGTGTAATTGACAAATGGTCGCCAAGTTTGCTCTGTGAACAAAGTCAGGTTGGCGTAATATGCCTGTGTAAGCTTTGCTGACATCGGTTGATGGCGCTACATTGGCTCTAAGTCAAATGATGGAAGTCGTTTTCGGCTATCACCGTCGGGAAGGGAGTGACTCCTACGATGGATATGCTTATCGATTACCTGCACATGTGGGAAGCGCGGCAGCCGGACCAGACCCTCTACCGGTTCGTCGACGCCGAAGGCCGAGAACTCGAGCAGCACACCTACCAGAGCTTCGCCGAGCGGACGCGTGAGCTGGCCGCCTACTTGTTCACCGAGGCCGGCCTGCGGCGCGGAGATCGGGTGCTGCTGGTCTACCCACCGAGCCTGGAGATGGTGGCGGCGCTGTTCGCCTGCGCGCGCATCGGCGTGATCGCCGTGCCGGTGAGCCCGCCGTTGCCGATGGCGTTGGAGTCGGGGCTGGCGAAGCTGAGCTTCATCGCGCGTGATTCCCAGGCCAAGGCGGTGCTGTCGACCAAGCAATTCGAATACGACTACCGCCTGCTACTCGGCCACCGGCAAGCGGCACAGCCCTGGCCCGACGCGCAGCAGCCACCAGAGCTGCCCTGGTACACCACCGACGGCACCCAGGACTTCGGCGACGGACCGGTGCCGGACAGCCCCAACCCCGTGCTCTTTCTGCAGTACACCTCGGGTTCCACCAGTGATCCCAAGGGTGTGGTCGTGACCCACGCTAACGTGATCGCCAACGCCTCGGCCTTCACAGGCGGCGAAGTGACAGCAGTCAGCTGGCTGCCGCAGCATCACGACATGGGCTTGATCTCCGCCTACCTGTTCATGCCGGTGATCGGCGGAACGACACACGGGATGTCACCGCTCGACTTCCTCAACCGGCCGTCGTCCTGGCTTCGGCTCATCAGCGACGTGCGGGCCACCCACACACCGGTACCGAACTTCGCCCTGGAGTACTGCCTGCGCGAGGACAAGGTGCCCGCATCCGAGCTGGTCGGGATCGACCTGAGCAGCCTGGAGAACATCGTCGTCGGGGCAGAGCCGCTGCGGGCGAGGACCTTTGCCCGCTTCCGGGAACGCTTTGCTCCCTATGGTCTGCGTCCGGACGCGCTGACCGGCGCCTTTGGCATGGCCGAAGCGACACTGATCGTGTCGCTCCGGGGACGCCAGACCCTGACTCTGAATAAGCGCGCGCTGGAGCAGAATCTCGCGCGGGTGGAAAAGGCTATTCCGGAAAACAACAACCAGACGGCGGTGGTGAGCTGCGGCAAGCCCCTTGACCAGTACGCGGTCCGCATCGTCGACCCCCATTCTAGGCAAGCCCTCGGCGAGGGCCGGGTCGGCGAGATCTGGCTGGATGGACCCTCCAAAGCGGGCGGCTACTGGAACCGCCCCGATCCTACGGCGGAGACGTTCGAAGCCCGCATCGCCGGGGATGACGAGCACACCTATCTGCGGACCGGCGACCTCGGCTTCCTATACGAAGACGAGCTGTTCGTCTGCGGGCGCAGCAAGGACCTGATCATCGTGCGCGGCGTCAACTGCTACCCCTCGGACATCGAGGCCATCGTCGAGCGGTCGGCCCCCCACATCCGCAACGGCTGCGTGGCCGCCTTCTCC
>DATJQO010000043.1:0-21095 GCA_035505695.1 Mycobacterium sp. | reverse complement strand
ACGCGGCCTCGCTGACCGTGCTCGGCGAGAGCGCGCCGCTGCCGTTCCAGCTCGACGAGCCCGCCGGCGAGGAGCTGCGGCTGAAATACCGCTACCTCGACCTGCGCCGCGACGGCCCGGCCGCGGCAATTCGCCTGCGCTCCAAGGTGAATGCCGCCGCGCGGGCGGTGCTGGCGCGGCACGACTTCGTCGAGATCGAGACGCCGACGATCACCCGCTCGACGCCGGAGGGGGCGCGCGACTTCCTGGTGCCGGCCCGCCTGCACCCGGGCTCGTTCTACGCGCTGCCGCAGAGCCCGCAGCTGTTCAAGCAGCTGCTGATGGTGGCCGGGATGGAGCGTTACTACCAGATCGCGCGCTGCTATCGCGACGAGGACTTCCGCGCCGACCGGCAGCCCGAGTTCACCCAGCTCGACATGGAGATGAGCTTCGTCGACGCCGAGGACGTCATCGCCGTCTCCGAGGAGGTCCTGACCGCGCTGTGGGAGCTGATCGGCTTTCGGATCCCGACGCCGATCCCGCGGATCAGCTACGCCGAGGCCATGCGGCGGTTCGGCTCCGACAAGCCCGACATGCGGTTCGCCCTCGAGCTCGTCGAGTGCACGGAGTTCTTCAAAGACACCACCTTTCGCGTCTTCCAGGCGCCCTACGTCGGCGCGGTCGTCATGCTCGGCGGAGCCTCGCAGCCGCGGCGCACCCTGGACGGCTGGCAGGAGTGGGCCAAGCAGCGCGGCCACCGGGGGCTGGCCTACGTGCTGGTCGGCGAGGATGGCGAGCTGAGCGGCCCGGTGGCCAAGAACCTCACCGACGCCGAGCGCGACGGGCTGGCCGGCCACGTCGGGGCCGGCCCCGGCGATTGCATCTTCTTTTCGGCCGGCCCGCCGAAGTCGTCGCGGGCCCTGCTGGGCGCGGCCCGCGGCGAGATCGCCAAGCGGCTCAACCTGATCGACCCGGACGCGTGGGCGTTCGTGTGGGTGGTCGACCCGCCGCTGTTCGAGCCCGCCGAGGAGGCGACCGCGGCTGGTGAGGTGGCGGTGGGCTCGGGGGCGTGGACGGCCGTGCACCACGCGTTCACCTCGCCCAAGCCCGAATACGAGGACGTGGTGGACAGCGATCCCGGCAGCGTGCTGGCCGATGCCTACGACATCGTCTGCAACGGCAACGAGATCGGCGGCGGCTCGATCCGTATCCACCGCCGCGACATCCAGGAACGGGTGTTCGCGGTGATGGGGCTGGACAAGGCCGAGGCAGAGGAGAAGTTCGGATTCCTGTTGGAGGCGTTCACCTTTGGCGCTCCGCCGCACGGCGGCATCGCCTTCGGCTGGGACCGGATCAACGCGCTGCTGTCCGGCGTCGACTCGATCCGCGAGGTGATCGCCTTCCCGAAGACCGGCGGCGGTGTCGACCCGCTCACCGACGCGCCGGCGCCCATCACCGCCCAGCAGCGCAAGGAGTCCGGAATAGACGCCAAGCCGGAAAAGGTTGACCGGGTATGACTGACACTCCAGACGCCGCGACCATCAACGCGTTCAACATGAGCATCATCGACGAGTTCCGTGCCAACGACGGCAAGGTCGGCGGCCAGTTCGAGGGCGCCAACCTGCTATTGCTGCACACGACCGGGGCCAAGTCCGGCCAGCCGCGGATCTCGCCGCTGGCGTATTTCCGCATCGACGGCAAGCTGATCATCATCGGCTCATTCGCCGGCGCCCCCGCCAACCCCGCCTGGGTGCACAACCTGCGGGCCAACCCGGCCGCGCACGTGGAGATCGGTACAGACGCGTTCGACGTGAGCGTGCGTGAACTGCCCGCCACCGAGCGCGACGAGCTGTTCCCCAAGATCACCGCCGTGGCGCCGGGATTCGCCGAGTACCAGTCCAAGACCAGCAGGGCGATTCCGCTGTTCGAGCTGCAGCCGGTCTAGCTCACCTATCGAGAGTCGGCCAGGAACTCCTGGACCAGCTTCTTGGGCGCCTGCGTCAGCCACGCCTCGGTGACCAGCTCCTCGAGGTCGCGGACCGCGATCTCGGCCAGCTTGACGAGCACCACGGGGTAGCCGTCGAAATGCGGGGTGGTGAAATAGACGTTCGGCTCCTCGGCGATCAGCCCGAACTTGACGCCCTCATCGGATACCCGCACACCCAGGATGTCGCCATCGGGCGGCTCGGAGCCGCCGTTTGCCAGCGCTTCGCGTTCGGACGGGCGCAACGGCCGCTCCCACGCTAGCAACTTCTTGCCGACCCGCCAGTCATGCGGTGCCGGCTCCGACGTCAGTGCCAGTTCAGCGACGATGCGGGCGACGTCGTCCCAGGTGGCCACATATCGATTGTGCTCCGGCAACGGCGCCCTTGGCACTCGATTGGCAAACGGTCGAGGAGACCGTGTGTCAGGATCGGCGTTGTGCCCGAAGCCGTCGCTCGCCGCCATCGCGTCACCCATCGCACCGAGTACCGGTATTCCGACGTCGTGACCAGCTCCTATGGCCGCGGCTTCCTCACCCCGCGGGACTCGCTGCGGCAGCGCTGCATCGCGCATCGGCTGATCGTCGACCCGGTCCCCACCGACAGCTCCACCAGCCAGGACAGCTACGGCAACATCAGCTCCTACTTCCACGTCACCGAGCCGCACACCACCCTGACCGTCACCAGCGACTCCATCGTCGACGTCTATCCGCCGCCCCCCGAGCGGTACTCCAGCGGGCCGGCGGTGCAACCCTGGGAAGCCGCCCGGCCCGCCGGCCGCAAGGGGGCGCTCGCGACGGAATTCACCCTCGACCTCAACCCGCCGGAGATCACCGACGACGTGCGCGAGTACGCGGCGCCCAGCTTTGCGCCGGGACGTCCTCTGGTGGAGGTGTTGCGCGACCTCGCGTCGCGGATCTTCCGCGACTTCACCTACCGCTCGGGCTCGACGACGATTTCCACCGGGGTGAATGAGGTTCTGGCGGCCCGGGAAGGGGTATGCCAGGACTTTGCACGGCTGGCGATTGCCTGCCTGCGCGCCAACGGCCTGGCGGCCAGTTACGTGTCCGGTTATCTGGCCACTGACCCGCCACTCGGAAAGGATCGGATGATCGGCATCGACGCCACCCACGCGTGGGCCGCGGTGTGGACCCCGCGGGAGCCCGGCCAGTTCGAATGGCTGGGGCTTGACCCCACCAACGACCAGCTGGTCGACGAGCGCTACATCATCGTCGGGCGCGGCCGGGACTACGCCGACGTGCCGCCGCTGCGCGGCATCATCTACACCGACTCCGAGCACAGCGTGATCGATGTCGCCGTCGACGTGGTGCCATGCTCAGACCCTCTTGAAGGGGACTCCTTCCATGCGTGATTTCCGCTGCCCCAACTGCGGTCAGCGCCTGGCGTTCGAAAACTCGGCCTGCCTGTCGTGCGGTAGCTCGCTGGGGTTCTCCCTCGAACAGATGGCGCTGCTGGTGATCGCCAAGGGGCACGAGGGCGAGCACGCCGGCGCGGTGGATGCCGACGACTACCAACTGTGCGCCAATCTTCATCTCGCCGAATGCAATTGGCTGGTCCCCAAGAACCAGCCCGGCGGGCTGTGCACGTCTTGCGCGCTCACCCTGGAACGGCCCGACGACAACGACACCGACGGCCTGGCGGCCTTCGCCCTTGCCGAGGCGGCCAAGCGCCGGCTGGTCGCCGAGCTGCACGAGCTGAAATTGCCGATCATCGGACGCGACCGGGACCCGGAAACCGGGCTGGGTTTCCGGCTGCTGTCCAGCGCGCACGAGAAGGTTTTGACCGGGCACGACAACGGCGTCATCACCCTGGATCTGGCCGAAGGCGACGACGTGCACCGCGAGCAGCTGCGGGTGGAGATGGACGAGCCGTACCGCACATTGCTCGGGCACTTCCGGCACGAGATCGGCCACTACTACTTCTACCGGCTGATCGCCCGGTCGACTCCGTACCTGGCCCGGTTCAACGAGTTGTTCGGTGACCCCGACGCCGACTACCAAGAGGCGCTTGACCGCCACTACAACCAGGGCGCGCCGGAGGGCTGGCAGGAAAACTACGTGTCGTCTTATGCCACCATGCACGCCGCCGAGGACTGGGCCGAGACGTTCGCCCACTATCTGCACATCCGGGACACGCTGGACACCTCGGCCTGGTGCGGGCTGGCGCCGGCATCGGCCACCTTCGACCGACCGGCCTTGGGCCCCAGCGCGTTTCAGACGATTATCGACATGTGGCTGCCGTTGTCGTGGTCACTGAACATGGTGAACCGGTCGATGGGCCACGACGACCTGTACCCGTTCGTGCTGCCGGTGGCGGTGCTGGAGAAGATGAGGTTCATCCACACCGTGATCGACGAGGTGACCTCGGAGTTGAGAGGGCCCGCTGTGATCGCGGGCTAGCCCGAAGGCTCAGGCGGGCATCACCCGTCGCTCGTCGGGACCCCAAAGTGGTTGCATGCCACCGGGCAAGGCCAACTGCGTGGTGGTGATGACCTCGGCCAGGTCGCGCAACTCGGCGTGCACCGAGCCGAGCAGGTCCGCCAACTGTGCGCGGCGCCCGTCGGCGCTGACCTCTTCCAGCTCGGCGGGATGCGAACGGCGCAACAGGGTGCTGATCTCGTCCACCAGCCGCTCCGGGCGCGACGACCCCGACGACCCGGGCAGGTCCTTGAGGTTGGCCCGCAGCCGCTCCACCTGATACAGCAAAGACCGCGGGTTCTGGGGATCGAACAGCATCAGCTCGGCTACCGCGGCGACGCTGACCTTGCCCACGGTGCGGCGGCGGTAACTGACCGAGGACTCACACGCCACCAGCATCGACTCGATGATCATTTGCTCCGCGGCGGCGCCGCGCACCGCGGTCAGCATGGCCTGCAGCAGCCCGGTCAGCCACAGCCCGCGTTCGATGCGTTTGCCGATGTCCATCATCGTCCAGCCCACATCACGCACCATCGACTCGCCGGCCACCCCCGACAAGGTCAGCATCCCGGCCAGCGTCTGCGCCTGAGCCGAGGCGAGCAAGGCGTCGGCCTCGGCCAGTGAGTCCGGCGGATCGCTGTGCAGCGCCAGCGCGCGTTCCACCCCGGCCAGCACCATCCAGGTGTCGTTGGACATCTGGTCGCGCACCGCGCGGGCGGCCAGCGCCAGGCCCTCGACCGACTGCACCAGAGATCCGGGGCGGTCCGGATCCACGGTCAGTGACCACAGCGTCGACGGAGCGACGGCGATCATCTCGGCCTGGTCGCCGTCGGTTGCGGTGTCGGTCCCGGTGATCCGGCCCAGTGCCGCCATCAGCACCGGCACGCACGCGCTTTCTTCGGTGTGCTGCTGATGCCGGTAGACATGGAACCTGTCGCGGGTGACCATCAGCAACCGCGCCATGTTCTCCGCACGCTCCCCGTAGCGGCCGATCCAGAACAGGTCGGACAGCACACGCGGCGAGCTGACACCCCAGGTACCCGCGGCCGTCTTCACCGGCGCAGGCGTCGGAAGAGTCACCGTCTCGGCTCGCACCCGCTCCGTGGGGCGCACCCAGACATCTTTGGCCGCAACGGTTCTCAACGTGTATGCGGCCGGCCCGGGTGCCAGCACGTAGCCGACGCCGCCGATCATCGGCGCATAGCCACTGCGCTGGGCAACGCTGAACAATCGCATCCCCACGCCCGCCGACGACAACACCCCGGCGTGGTCGGTCGGTGCCGACGAGAACTGGGGCAGCTCCTGGCCGACCCACTGCCACGGCATCTTCTCGACCCGGGCCGCCAACTGGGTCAGCTGTGGAGACGAAAGGGTCGGCCCCACAAGGGTATGGCCGCCGATAGTGGACTTCACCAACAGCGACGAGAGATTGGCCAGCAGGTGTGAGCGTTCGGCGGCGATGCCACCCCAGTAGACCGGCGCGCTGTGCAGCAGCGGGGCCTCGCCCAGCAGGTGGGTCGCCAACTTGGGCAGGAAACGCAGCAGCCCAGGGCTTTCCAGAATGCCGCTGCCCAGCGTGTTGACGACGGTCACCGTCCCGCGGTGCTGGGCCTCCACCAAACCGGCCACACCCAGCCGGGAATCGGCGCGCAGATCCAACGGGTCGGTGTAGTCGGCGTCGACCCGGCGCAGCACGACGTCGACTCGCTTCAAGGTGCCCAGCGAACGCATCCACAACTTGCCTTCGCGCACCACCAGATCCGCGCTTTCCACCAGCGGGAAGCCCAGCAGGGTAGCCAGATACGCCTGATCGAACGCGGTTTCGGAGAAGATGCCGGGGCTGAGCACCACCACCACCGGGTCTTGGGCGACGTCGGGCGCGGCGTCGGTCAGTGCCAGCCGCAGGGCTTGGGCGAACGGCGTCGTCGGTCGCGGCGCGATCCTTTCGTACAGGTCGGGAATCGAGTGCGCGATCACGCGCCGGTCGGCCAGCGCGTAACCGGCGCCCGACGGTGCCTGGGTCCAGTCGGCGTTGACGACGAAGGTGCCGTCGGGCAGCCGGCTCACGTCGCAGGCGTGCATGAAAAGCTGGTGATGCCCGGGCACTTCGATGCCATTCGCGGCCCGCACGTATCCGGGGTGGGCGAACAGCAGCTCCGGGGGCAGGATGCCTTCGGTGAGCAGGGTGCGCGGCCCATAGAGGTCGGCGAGCACGGCGTCGAGCAGCCGGGATCGCTGCAACAGTCCGGCTTCCAGCACCTCCCAGTCCGCCGCGGACAGCACGATCGGCAGCGTGTCCAGGCTCCAGGGCCTCGGCTCCAGCCCGTGACCGCCTGGATCGACGTCGGTGTAGGTGATGCCGTCGTTGTCGATCAGCGAGCGCACCACCGAACTCAGCCGGTCCAGCCCCGCCCGGCCGCGCTCGGCGATGGCGTCGGCCAACTCGCTCCAGGCCTGCCGCACGTTGCCGTCGTGGTCGACGAATTCGTCGTAGCCGAGCGCGGGGCCGTGCCGAAGATCGAACAGTGCCTCCTGAGCCCGCGCGGTGCGGTACCCGGCCAGCAGGCGGTCGGCGTCGTAGCGGTCGGCAGCCGCCGCAGCTCCGCCTGTGCCGAATGACATGTCCGCAACCGCCATTACTGCTGCACGGTACGCACGCGACGCAGGTCAAGGATGCCCGGCGCGCCGACATCGGTGAATATCCGGGCCTGTTTCTCCCGGATGTCGGACAGGTCGAGCTTGCCGGGAGTGAAGCCGATGGCCTCGAAGCGGCGGGCGCGGCGCGCCTCGGCCTCGACCGCGTTGACGGGCGGCTCGTCGTAGGCCCGCCCGCCGGGATGGGCGACGTGATAGGTGCAGCCGCCGCGCGAGGTTCCGGTGGTCAGGTCGACCAGCTCGAACTGCAGCGGGACGTCGGTGCTGATGGTCGGATGCAGCGCGCTGGGCGGCTGCCAGGCCTTGAACCGCACGCCGCCGACATGAATGTCGGGGTTGTCGGTGGCCAGCAGCGGCACCGGGTAGCCGTTGGCCGTCACCACATAGCGGTGCCGGTCGGCGCCGATGATGCGGACCTGGATGCGCTCGACCGACGAGTCGACGTAACGGGCGGTGCCCGTCGCGGTGGCTTCCTCGCCGAGGGTGTTCCACGGCTCGATCGCGCCGCGCAGCTCGATCTCCACCCCGTCGAAGACCGCGGTGCCGATGCGCGGGAAGCGGAATTCGGTGAACGGGTCCAGCCAGCTGGTCTCGAACGCGATGCCGTGCGCGCGGAGGTCGGCGGCCACGTCGGCGATGTCGTGAATCAAGAAGTGCGGCAACAGGTATCGGCCGTGCAGGTTGGCGCCGTGGCGGATCAGCGGGGCGCGCAGCGGCTCGTCCCAGAACCACGCCACCAGGGAGCGCACCAGTAGCGACTGCACCATCGCCATCCGCAGGTGCGGCGGCATCTCGAAGCCGCGCAGCTCCAGCAGGCCGAGCCGGCCGCGCGGGCTCTCGGGGCTGTAGAGCTTGTCGATGCAGAATTCGGCGCGATGGGTGTTGCCGGTGATGTCGGTGAGCAGGTGCCGCAATGCGCGGTCGATCACCCAGGGTGTGGGGGCGCCGCCCGCTGACAGCCGGGCGATCTCGGCGAACGCGATCTCGAGTTCGTAGAGAGCTCCGGCGCGGTCCTCGTCGACGCGGGGCGCCTGCGACGTGGTCCCCACGAATCGCCCGGCGAACAGATACGACAGCGACGGGTGTCGCTGCCAGTAGGTCAGCAGCGAGACCAGCAGGTCCGGACGGCGCAGCAGCGGTGAGTCCGCCGGTGTCACGCCGCCCAGGGTGATGTGGTTGCCGCCGCCGGTGCCGCCGTGCGTGCCGTCCAGTTCGAAGGATTCGGTCGCCAACCGAGCCAATCGGGCCTGCTCGTAGAGCGTTTCCAGTTGCTGCCGTTGCTCGGCGAAGGTAGCGGTCGGTGCGACGTTGACCTCGATGACCCCGGGGTCGGGGGTGATCGTGGTGGAACGCAGCCGCGGGTCCGGCGGGGGATCGTAGCCTTCGATGACGAGCGGGCAACCGGCCTTGGCCGCCGCGACCTCGACGCGGGCAAGCAGGTCGACGAAGTGCTCGAGCGCCGCGGTGGGCGGCATGAAGAGGTACAGCAGCCCGTCTCGAACCTCGGCGACCATCGCGGTGGGCGGTGCGGTGTCGTCGTCGACGACCTCGGCTTGGCGGGCTTCGTCGGACTGCGTGGACAGAGCGTCGCCGACGGTGAGGGGATCGGCGTCGAAGGAGGGGCGCGGCGGTCGCCAGCTGATGGAGTCCAGCGGCAGCCGCAGGCCGGCCGGAGAATCCCCGGGCAGCAACACAATGCGGCCGCGGCGCAGTCGCCAGTCGGCGCTGGCCCAGCCCAGGTCGTCGGCACGGCGGTGCAGCGGCAGCACGAATGCGGCTGGCGCCGTGACGGATTCGTCGAGCCGCGCCAGCAGGGCGGCGCGAGCCGCCGGAGAGTCCGGGATTTTTTCGGGACTGAGGTCGTCGCCCGGTTCTACCGGGTCACCTTCGGGCATGCGGACTTTGGCCGCCAGCCGGTGCAGCGGGTCCTCGTAGGCGGGCCGCACTTGGGAGAGTGGCAAGCCCAGACCGTCGGCGATCCCGGCGAGCAGTTCGCCCGCCGCATCGGTGTCGGCCGGCGCGGCCGGCCGGTCGCCCCAGGGGTCGGCCAGCAGGGCGTCGTCGGTCCACAGCGGCCGCCCGTCGGTGCGCCAATGGAGCGCAATCTGCCAGCGAGGCAACGGTTCTCCGGGATACCAGCGGCCCTGGCCGCGTTGGATCAACCCGTTGGGCGCCCACACCGCTTTCAGGCGGGCGGCCAAATCGGATGCCCGCTGCCGCTTGTGTGGTCCGTCGGCGGCCGTGGTCCATTCCTTGGCGACCTGATTATCCACCGACACGAACG
Source organism: Mycobacterium sp. (assembly GCA_035505695.1). Classification (GTDB taxonomy): domain Bacteria; phylum Actinomycetota; class Actinomycetes; order Mycobacteriales; family Mycobacteriaceae; genus Mycobacterium. The sequence goes on along the minus strand of DATJQO010000043.1, from coordinate 11,757 downwards.
TCGGTTCGCCGCCGATGGTCAGCCGTACGTCGGCCGCGGCCAGCCGGTCATCGACGCGCTCGCCGACCGCACAGATGGTGTGCCACGCGGCGTCGGTATAGGGCAGCGTGACACGCGGGTCTTCGTGCACGCGGGTGACGGTGTTGGAGAACTCCAGCACCGACGTGCAGGGTTCGGTGCCGCCGCTGATCGGTGCCGCCGACGCCGGGTGGGGCGTGGCCGCCAGCGGGATGTGGCCCTCGCCGGCGAACAGCCCCGACGTCGGGTCCAGCCCGATCCAGCCCGCACCCGGGATGTACACCTCGGTCCAGGCGTGCAGGTCGGTGAAGTCGGCGGCCGGTCCCGACGGGCCGTCTAGCGCCTCGACGTCGGATGCCAGCTGCACCAGGTAGCCCGACACGAATCGGGCGGGCAGCCCCAGCTGGCGCAGGATCGACACCAGCAGCCACGCCGAGTCGCGGCAGGACCCAACCCCGGTCCGCAGTGTGTAATCCGGTGTCTGGACGCCGGGTTCCATCCGCAGGCTGTAGGCGACGTCGGCGTTGATCGCGCGGTTGAGCGCCACCAGCACGTCGATGGTGCGGGTGCCGTCGGGGACCGAGAAGTTGCGCACCCAGGACCGCACCAGCTCGCCGGGACCCGAGCCGTCACCGTCTTCGTCGACGGGCCGCAAGTACGGCTCCAGGTCATCGACCAGCGCCTTGGGATAGGTCAACCCTTGATCGGAGGCCCAGGTCTCGGCCCAATCCTCGATGAAGAAGTCGAACGGGTTGATCACCTTGAGGTCGGCGATGAGCCCGACGGTGATGGTCAATTGCCGCATCGGATTCGGAAAAACCAGCCGAGCAAGGAAATTGCCCACCGCGTCCTGTTGCCAGTTGATGAAGTGCTCGTCCGGCTCGATGCGCAGCGAGTAGGCCTCGATGGGCGTGCGGCAATGGGGCGCCGGGCGCAGCCGTACCACGTGCGGATACGCCCGGACCAGCCGGTCAAAGGTGTAGCTGGTGCGGTGCTCCAGCGCAACTTTGATGCTCATAACCGCTGATCTCATCACAAGCGCCACAAAGGCGCAGCGCACCGCAATTGCGGCGCGACTGCCGCAATCCGCGAGAGTCAGGCAGTCGGTTGTTGCAGCGGCACGACCTGGCCGCCGGACAGCTTGCGGTAGGTGTAGATCAGGATGAGCGCCGCGACCGGGGCGGCCACCAGCAGGCCCACCACGCACGCCAGCAGGCCGACGAACATCACCACGGCCTGCACCAGCCAGGACAGCAGCGAATCGCCGATGTTGGATGAAGTGACCGAGAAGCTGGAGGTCATCGCCTGGACGGCCGGCTGTGACCGGTCGACGACGAACGGGATGGTGAACATCGCGAAGAACTCGAAGATGAGTCCGGGGATGAAGCACACAACGGATGCAGCCGCGGTGATCACGCCCAGCAACAGCGCCGCGAGGACCACCATGCCGAGGTTGCGCGGCCGGAAGAACGAGCCGATGGTCACCGGTCGTCCGTCGGCGATGTCCAGGCACCCCGTTACGATGGCCCCTTCGGCGAAGATGGACAGCGCGTACACCGCGATGTAGGCGACGATGAGGAAGGCCCACTGCGCCGGGCTGAGATTCGCCGTGTCCCAGGTGTAGGAGCCGTTCGAGGTGCTGCTGCCGGGATTGACGATGAAAATCAGGGCGTTGACGGCACCGATCAGCAGGCCGTAGACAAGAGTGGCGACGATCAGCGCCAGCGCGTTGTCGGTGAACTTCTTCCAGGCCCAGTTGAACGCATCGCCGACGCTGAACGCCTGCTGCGCCGGGACGCCGTAGCCCGGCTGCGCGGGGTAGCCGGGCGGCGCTGCGCCGTAGCCGGGGGCTGTGCCGTAGCCCGGCGGCGGTGTGCCGTAGCCCGGCGGCGGTGTGCCGTAGCCCGGCGGCGGTGTGCCGTAGCCCGGAGGCGGTGTGCCGTAGTTGGGCGGCGGTGTGCCGTAGTTGGGTGGCGGGTAGCCCTTGGGATTCTGCTCGCCACCGGGGCGGTCGGCCGGGCTGGCTGGATGCTCTGGAGGCTGGCTCATGTCCGTCCTAGCTGTCTCGTTTGCCTCGGTGGGCACGCGCACGCAACGTGGCAACCCGGAACTTAGCAAATATGTCGCCGGGGCGTGCGGATAGGGAGAGCTCCGCGGGCCCGGCGCGCCTGTCCGCGTCGCGTGGTATGCCTGAAGCCGTGTCCGACGGTCTGTTCGACCTGCCCGGCGCGCCGCAACCGGGCGGCCCTGGCCTGGGCGTACCGGCCGGTGCACCGCTGGCCGTGCGCATGCGCCCCGCGTCGCTGGACGAGGTGGTCGGGCAAGGACACTTACTGGCGCCGGGGTCGCCGCTGCGCCGACTCGTCGAAGGCTCGGGCGTGGCCTCGGCCATCCTGTACGGCCCGCCGGGCAGCGGCAAGACGACCCTGGCGGCGCTGATCTCGCAGGCCACCGGTCGCCGGTTCGAGGCGCTGTCGGCGTTGTCGGCCGGTGTCAAAGACGTTCGCGCCATTATCGAAACGGCTCGGCGAGCGCTCCTGCACGGGGAGCAGACGGTGTTGTTCATCGACGAAGTGCACCGGTTTTCCAAGACCCAGCAGGACGCTCTGCTGTCCGCGGTGGAGAACCGGGTGGTGTTGCTGGTGGCCGCGACTACCGAGAACCCGAGCTTTTCGGTGGTGGCACCGCTGCTGTCGCGGTCGCTCATCCTGCAGCTGCGGCCGTTGACCGCCGACGACATCCGAACCGTGGTGCAGCGCACGATCGACGACCCCCGCGGATTGGGCGGTCACGTCGCGGTGGCACCCGAGGCGGTCGACTTGCTGGTGCGACTGGCCGCCGGTGACGCCCGGCGCGCGCTGACCGCGTTGGAGGTAGCGGCCGAGGCGAACGAATCCGTCACCGTCGAAACCATCGAGCAGTCGCTCGACGAAGCCGCGGTGCGTTACGACCGGGACGGCGACCAGCACTACGACGTTATCAGCGCCTTCATCAAGTCGGTGCGCGGCTCGGACGTCGACGCCGCGCTGCACTATCTGGCCCGCATGCTGGTCGCCGGGGAGGATCCCCGGTTTATCGCCCGCCGACTGATGATCCTGGCCAGTGAGGACATCGGCATGGCCGATCCGGCCGCGCTGCAGGTTGCCGTCGCCGCCGCGCAGACCGTCGCGCTGATCGGCATGCCCGAAGCCCAGCTGACGCTGGCGCACGCCACCATTTATCTGGCCACGGCGCCGAAGTCGAATACGGTCACCACCGCGCTGGCCGCGGCGATGGACGACATCAAGGCCGGCAAAGCCGGTCTGGTACCGCCCCATCTGCGGGACGGGCACTATTCGGGTGCGGCGGCACTAGGCAACGCGCAGGGCTACCGATACTCTCACGATGATCCGGACGGCGTTGTGGCCCAGCAATATCCACCCAACGAGCTGGTGGGCGTCGACTACTACCGCCCCACTAGTCGTGGCGCGGAGCGGGAGATGGCCGGCCGGCTGAACCGGCTGCGGGCGATCATCCGCAAGAAACGGGGACCGACATGAAGACCTTCACCGACGAGGAGATGGGCCGGCTGCTGCCCACCGCAACGCCCTACAGCGTCGTCATCCTCAAGCGCGGCCCGAGGTTCGGCGACGAGTCGTCTCCGGGGATCATCTGGGAGCACGGTCGGCGCAACTTCGCCCTGCGCGACGACGGCGTGCTGGCGGTGGTGCTGCCGGTGACCGATGAGTCCGACGTCTGCGGCATCGGCGTCTTCGCCGCAACCGTCGAGGAGACCACCGCCATCATGGACGAGGACCCCGGGGTGGCCGCGGGAGTGTTCACCTATCAGGTGCACCCCTGCCGCGGCTTTCCGGGGGATTCGCTGCCTTAGCTAGACCAGCTCGGGCACCCTCAACTGGGCGATCGCCAGCTCGAATTCGGCGACGTCGACGACCTCGGCGCCCAGCTCGCGCACCCGCCTGCTGCGCAGCTCGGTCGCCCGGTCGCGGTTGCGGGCCATGGCCTCCATGCTGTCGAACGTCGAGCACGCCACCGCCCGCCGGCATGCGGGGTGGTCGACCAGCAGGCTGGCACTGCAGAAGCCGTCGAGATACTCCAATTCGGGGAGCACCGAGGACCGGTAGAAGTCCAGGGACCGGCTCAGCTGATCCGGCACCACCTTGAGCCAGGTGGCCCGAACACACGCCCCCTGGCGGGAGTGGTGATCGCGGTGCAGCAAAGCGATGTCCCACTCCTCGACGCGCGCGCTGCCGTCGAACATCAGCGCGGCCCGGTCGCGAATCGGGGCGACCCGCCCGGCGCTGGCCCGCATCGCCTCGATGGTCTCCCAGGAGCTGGTGGCGATGCATGTTCCGGACTGCCGGTCGACCAGCAGCGACAGTCCGACGCACCCGTCGATCTCCTTGAGGGCGGGCATGACGACATCGCGAACGTGGGCAATTCCGATGTCGACCGACAAGGGCTGCGCCTGGATGGTGGTAGAGCGCGCGTACACGACTAACCCCTCCTATGTCGGGGCAGCGCCCCGGTGGCGCCACCGGTCCATCACTCACCTTCCTCCTGCCGGCAACCCACCGCAACGCCTTTTGGGCGTGTGGTCGCCGCCACAAACGATTGGCTGGCCACACCGGCGGCGCCGTAGGCTTGTCTGGGTGCATACCGATGTGCTGGAGGTGGATACCTCTCATCGCCGCATCGTCGACCTCACCGACGCGTTGCGCAGGTTCTGCTTCAGCTACGGCGATGGCCTGTGCAACGTGTTCGTCCCGCACGCGACGGCGGGGGTCGCGATCATCGAGACCGGTGCCGGCTCCGACGACGACCTGCTGGACACGCTGGAACGGCTGTTGCCGCGCGACGACCGTTACCGGCACGCACATGGCTCCCCGGGCCACGGGGCCGACCACGTGTTGCCCGCGATCGTCTCGCCGTCGGTGACGGTGCCGGTTACGGGCGGGGATCCACAGCTGGGCACCTGGCAGAGCGTGGTGCTGGTCGACCTCAACCGGGACAACCCGCGCCGGACGGTTCGGTTGAGTTTTCTGGAGGGATAGGGGTCGGCCCGGTACGGATGTTTAGACGGCCTTCCAATAGCCTGGCGAATAACCTTGGAACCGAAGAAGCGAACAGGAAGAAGCGGGCGAAAAGTGCAGACACACGAGATCAGGAAGCGGTTTCTTGATCACTTCGTCAAGGCTGGGCACACCGAGGTGCCCAGCGCATCGGTGATCCTCGACGACCCCAACCTGCTATTCGTCAACGCGGGCATGGTCCAGTTCGTGCCGTACTTTCTGGGGCAGCGCACCCCGGAGTACCGGACCGCCACCAGCATTCAGAAGTGCATCCGCACGCCCGATATCGAAGAGGTGGGTGTCACCACCAGGCACAACACGTTCTTTCAAATGGCCGGTAATTTCTCATTCGGCGACTATTTCAAGCGTCGCGCCATCGAATTGGCGTGGAGCCTGCTGACCAACAGCGTCGCGGACGGCGGCTACGGCTTAGATCCCGAACGAATCTGGACGACGGTCTATTTCGACGACGACGAGGCCATGCAACTGTGGAAGGAAATCGCCGGGCTTCCGGCCGAGCGGATCCAGCGTCGCGGCATGGAGCACAACTACTGGTCCATGGGCATCCCCGGACCGTGCGGCCCGTCGTCGGAGATCTATTACGACCGTGGCGAAGAGTTCGGCGTCGGCGGCGGCCCGGTGGCCAACGAAGACCGCTACGTAGAGATCTGGAACCTGGTGTTCATGCAGAACGTCCGCGGCGAGGGCACCGGCAAGACCGACTTCGAAATCCTGGGGCCGTTGCCGCGCAAGAACATTGACACCGGCATGGGCGTCGAGCGGGTCGCGTTCATCCTGCAGGGCGTGCACAACGTCTACGAGACAGACCTGGTGCGGCCGGTCATCGATGCCGTCGCCGCCCGTGCGCCGCGCGGCTATGACGTCGGCAACCACGAGGACGACGTGCGTTACCGGGTGATCGCCGACCATAGCCGCACCGCGGCGATCCTGATCGGCGACGGCGTCACCCCCGGCAACGACGGACGCGGATATGTGCTGCGCCGGCTGCTGCGCCGGGTAATCCGCTCGGCCAAGCTGCTCGACATCCAGGGGCCCATCGTCGGCGAGTTGATGGCCATCGTGCGGGATTCGATGGGCCCGTCGTATCCCGAACTGGTCGCCGATTTCGACCGGATCAGGCGCATCGCCGTGGCCGAGGAGACTGCCTTCAATCGCACGCTGGCATCCGGCTCCAAGCTGTTCGACGAGGTGGCGGGCGCCACCAAAGCGGCCGGTGCCACGGCGATTTCCGGCTCGGACGCCTTCACCCTGCACGACACCTACGGCTTCCCGATCGAGCTCACGTTGGAGATGGCCTCGGAGGCCGGCCTGCAGGTCGACGAAATCGGCTTCCGGGAACTGATGGCCGAACAGCGCCGCCGCGCCAAGGCCGACGCCGCAGCGCGCAAGCACGCGCATTTCGACCTGACCGCGTACCGCGAGCTCGTCGACGCCGGCCCCACCGAGTTCACCGGTTTCCTCGAATTGAGCTCCGAAGCAAGGATTTTGGGCATCTTCGTGGACGGCAAGCGGGTGCCGGTGGTCAGCCACGGTATCGATGGGGCGCAGCGGGTGGAACTGGTGCTGGACCGCACCCCGCTCTACGCCGAGTCCGGCGGGCAGATCGCCGACGAGGGCACCATCAGCGGCACCGGAGCCGGTGAGAGCGCCCGCGCGGCGGTCACCGACGTGCAGAAGATCGCCAAAACCCTTTGGGTGCATCGGGTTAACGTCGAGTCCGGCGAATTCGTGGAGGGCGACACGGTGATCGCGGCGGTCGACCCCGAGTGGCGCCGGGGCGCCACCCAAGGGCACTCGGGCACCCATATGGTGCATGCCGCACTGCGACAAGTGCTGGGGCCCAACGCGGTTCAGGCCGGTTCCCTGAACCGTCCGGGTTACCTGCGTTTCGACTTCAACTGGCAGGGGCCGCTGACCGACGAGCAGCGCACCCAGATCGAAGAGGTGACCAACGAGGCGGTGCAGGCCGACTTCGAGGTGCACACGTTCACCGAGCAATTCGAAAAGGCCAAGGCGATGGGGGCGATCGCGCTTTTCGGCGAGAGCTATCCCGAGCAAGTGCGGGTCGTGGAGATCGGCGGGCCGTTCTCGCTGGAATTGTGCGGCGGCACCCACGTGCACAACTCGGCGCAGATCGGGCCGGTGACCGTTCTGGGCGAATCGTCGGTCGGCTCCGGGGTACGCCGGGTGGAGGCCTACGTCGGGCTGGACTCGTTTCGCCATCTGGCCAAGGAGCGGGCGCTGATGGCCGGGCTGGCGTCGACGCTGAAGGTGCCCTCCGAAGAGGTGCCGGCCCGGGTGGCCGGCCTGGTCGACCGCCTCAAAGCCGCGGAGAAGGAACTCGAACGCGTCCGGATGGCCGGCGCACGGGCCGCTGCCACCAACGCGGCAGCCGGTGCCGAGCATATCGGTAACGTCCGTGTGGTGGCGCAACGGATGTCCGGCGGGATGACGGCGGCCGACCTGCGCTCGCTGGTGGGCGATATCCGCGGCAAGCTGGGCAGCGACCCCGCGGTGGTGGCGCTGATCTCCGAGGGCGAGAGCGGCAACGTGCCCTACGCGGTCGCCGCGAATCCGGCCGCCCAAGACCTCGGGATCCGCGCGAACGACCTGATCAAACCGCTGGCCGCGGCCGTCGATGGCCGCGGCGGTGGAAAGGCGGACCTGGCGCAAGGCTCCGGAAAGGATCCGACCGGCATCGACGCGGCGCTCGGCGCGGTGCGCTCCGAGATCGCCGTGATAGCGCGGGTCGGTTGAGTGGTCCCAGCACAGCATCGCTTGCCCGACCGGCCCGGCGACCCCGACCAGGATCCTGGACGGGGACGGCGCCTCGGCATCGACGTCGGCAGCGTGCGCATCGGCGTGGCCTGCAGCGACCCCGACGGCATCCTGGCCACCCCGGTGGAAACCGTGCGCCGGGACCGTTCCGGCAAACACCTACGGCGGCTGGCTGAGCTGGCCGCCGAACTCGAGGCGGTCGAGGTGGTCGTCGGTTTGCCGCGCACTCTGGCCGACCGCACCGGCGTTTCGGCGCTCGACGCGACGGAACTGGCCGAGGCGCTCGCCCAGCGGATTGCGCCCACCCCGGTCCGGCTGGCCGACGAGCGGCTCACCACCGTCAGTGCGCAGCGCTCGCTGCGCGCGGCCGGTGTCCGGGCCAGGGAGCAGCGGGCCGTGATCGACCAGGCGGCCGCCGTGGCCATCCTGCAGAGCTGGCTCGACCAACGCCGCGCCACCCTGACTGGGGGAGAGCCCAACGATGGTTGACAGTGCGCGACGCCAGCGGGCCGAGCCGGAAGCGGTCGGGCCGCCCCGGCACCGGAGGAGCCGGGTCGCCCGGAACCAGGCCGAGCGGGGGCGTCGGCGGCGTCGATTCGCCGGCCGAATCACGCTCGCGGTACTGGCGGTGATCGTGCTGGCCGGGGTGTTCGTCGGCGCCAGGCTGTGGCACACGGTGTTCCCCAGCGACGACTACACCGGCAGCGGCAAGCGTGACCTCGTAATTCAGATCCAGGCCGGTGACTCGACCACGATGGTTGGCCAGACGTTGCAGAACCAGCAGGTGGTCAAGACGGTCCGGGCGTTCGTCAACGCCGCGCACGGCAACAGGAAGATCAATTCGATTCAGCCCGGCTTCTACCGCATGCGCACCGAAATCCCGGCGGCGGACGCCGTGGCGCGGCTGGCCGATCCGGGCAACCGGGTGGGCCGGCTGGTCATCCCGGACGGCCGTCAGCTCGACGACACCACGGACATGAAGACCAACGTGGTGACCCCGGGAATCCTGACGCTGATCTCGCGTTCCACCTGCGTGACGCTCGACGGCAATCAGCACTGTGTCGCGGCGGCGGACCTGCGGGAGGCGGCGACCAACAGCACTCCCGCGGTGTTGGCGGTGCCGGCGTGGGCGGTCGAGCCGGTCACCGAGCTCGGCAAGGATCATCGCCGGATCGAGGGGCTGATCGCCCCGGGGACCTTCAACGTCGATCCCTCGGCGTCGCCCGATGCGATATTGGCCAGCCTGATCAGCGCCGGGGCGGTGGAGTACGTGAAGTCGGGGTTGGTCGACTCCGCCCAGGCCATGGGTTTGTCGCCCTACGACATCCTGGTGGTGGCGTCATTGGTGCAGCAGGAGTCCAACTCGCAGGACTTCCCGAAGGTCGCGCAGGTGATCTACAACCGCCTGCACGCGCACCACACCCTGGAGTTCGACTCGACGGTCAACTACCCGCTGGACCGCCGCGAGGTGGCCACCAGCGACGCCGACCGTGCCCAGCGGACGCCCTGGAACACCTATGTGTCGCAAGGCCTGCCGGCGACCGCGATTTGCTCGCCGGGCGTGGACGCGCTGCATGCCGCCGAGCATCCTGAGCCGGGTGACTGGCTGTACTTCGTCACCATCGACGCGCAGGGTACGACGCTGTTCACCCGGGATTATCAGCAGCACTTGGCCAATATCGAGCTGGCTAAGCGCAACGGTGTCCTCGACAGTGCCCGCTAGGAAGGCCGCCGTCCTCGGCAAGCCGGTGGCCCATTCGCGCTCCCCGCAGCTGCACCTGGCCGCCTACCGGGCGCTGGGGCTGCACGACTGGACCTACGACCGCATCGAGTGCGACGCCGAGCAGCTGCCGGCTGTGGTGGGCGGGTTCGGCCCGGAATGGGTCGGCGTGTCGGTGACCATGCCCGGCAAGTTCGCCGCGCTGCGATTCGCCGACGAGCGCACCGACCGCGCGGTCCAGGTCGGCTCGGCCAACACCCTGGTGCGCACGGCGGCGGGCTGGCGGGCCGACAACACCGACATCGACGGCGTCAGCGGCGCGCTGGCGTCCGCCGGGGTGGCCTGTGCACGGGCGCTGGTGTGTGGGTCGGGCGGCACCGCGCCCGCGGCCGTGATGGGCCTGGCCCAGCTGGATGTGACCGCCGTCACCGTCGTGGCGCGCGACCCGCAGAAGGCCGCGCGGCTGGTGGATCTCGGCGCGCGGCTGGGGGTCGACACTCGGTTTTGTGCCTTGGACAGCGACCGGTTGGCCGACGAGGTGGCCGTCGGTGAGGTCCTGGTCAGCACCATCCCCGCCGACGTGGCCGAGCGGTATGCCGGGATATTCGCGCCGATCCCGGTCCTGCTCGACGCCATCTACGAACCGTGGCCCACGCCGCTGGCCGCCGCGGTCGCCGCCGCCGGCGGCCGGGTGATCAGCGGTCTGCAGATGCTGCTGCACCAGGCGTTCGCGCAGGTGGAGCAATTCACCGGGCTGCCCGCGCCGCGAGCGGCGATGGCGGCCGCCGTCAGCTAGCGTGCCCAAGCATGCGGATCTGTGCGGCGGTTCTCGTGCTCGCCTGGCTGTCGGCGCTGAGCGGCTACGACGTCCGCGAGCGTCGGTTGCCGAACCTGCTGACGCTGCCGGGAGCCGTGGTGATCCTGCTGGCCGCCGCGCTAGCGGCCCGTGGGCTGCCCGCACTGGCCGGGGCAGCGGCACTGGGCGGGATCTACCTGCTGGTGCACGTGATTTCCCCGGCCGGGATGGGCGCCGGTGACGTCAAGCTGGCCCTCGCTTTGGGAGGCCTCACCGGCTGTTTCGGCGTCGGAGTGTGGTTCCTTGCGGCACTGGCCGCGCCGCTGCTGACCGCGGCGCTCGCGGCCATCGCGAAGGTGAGCCGTGGCGCACCGTCGGTGCCGCACGGCCCGTCGATGTGTTTGGCCAGCGGCGCCGTCGTCGGATTGGCCGTCGTCTGAAATTCGAGTGAGGGCATGAACTGCCCGACCAAAACGGCGAATTCCCTTGGTGCATGTATCCATCCACCAAGGGAATTCAAGCAGCCGTCAAGCGGCGGCGGGGTGTTGAACCGCGTTGGCAACCGGCTGCGGGTCCTGCTCCCCGGCTTTGATTTCCTTACGGGCGCGCACCGCCGCGACGATCTGGGCTGTCCCGACGAGGACGAGCCAGATGCCGGCGATGAGGGCAAGCAAGGTGATCGAATCCACTGGCCATGCCAGAACGACCAGACCGGCGATCGCGCTCAACACGCCCACGAGAATGAGTGCATTGCGTCCCGGCAGCACCGGAGAGCTGATGGCTACGACCGTGTCGGCGACTCCCTGGAAGAGGAACACGACACCGATCCAGATGGCGAGCAACTGGACAGTTGAGCCCTCGCTGAAGTGCCGGAACGCCAACACGCCCAATGCCAGCGACAGCGCGCCGGTGATGAACATCAGGGCACGGTTACTGCCCGACACGTCGAGCGTGAACGCGAAAGCGATCTCGGCGATGCCGGACATGATCAGGTAAACGCCAAACACAATTGATGCCGCCCATACCGATTGGCCGGGCCAGACCAGCACCGCCACACCAACCACGGCTGTGAGCACACCTCGGGCGAGCATCGATTTCCACATTTTTCCCAACGCATCTTGCACGTTGCCGGCCATCACGGAACTCCTTTTCCAGGTCACTCTCGGACATGACCTTTCAAAGGCTTGCCCTGCAGCGGCGCTGTGGACCGCTAACGTCCATTACCGGTGGGTGCCACCTATAGCATTCCGCTGCCTGCCAGCCGGAAGATCCGACGCGGCATGGTTCCTCCGGCAGGACTCGGGTTTGGCCGGGCACCATTACCGCTGGCGCCAACCGGCATTGGGTGCTAG
>DATJQO010000042.1:0-26928 GCA_035505695.1 Mycobacterium sp. | reverse complement strand
GAGGACGACGGCGGCGCCGGACCGGGCGGCCTCCGAGGCCATAGCCGGGTCTGACCGGAGGGCGCTGGTATCATTGATGAGGTCGGCTCCCGCGTCGAGGGCGGCCCGGGCCACGGCCGATTTCGTGGTGTCCACGGAAATAAGAACGCCCGTCTTGGGCCTTAGCTTCTGGATGACGGGGACTACCCGCCGGGCTTCCTCTTCCTCGGAGACGGGCAGGGAGCCTGGCCGGGTGCTTTCGCCGCCGACGTCGATGATGTCGGCGCCGGCGCAGGCCAGTTCGAGGCCGTGGTCCACGGCCTGCCCCTCGTCAAAAAACGCCCCTCCGTCGGAGAACGAGTCGGGTGTGACGTTGACAATGCCCATGAGCCAAGTCTGACGGCCGAGAGAATAACGCCGCCCTCGGATGTCCAGGAGGCGCGTCGGTCGTTCCATGGCCTCACACGGGCTTGGGTTCTTTTCCCTTGGCTGATTCAGCCGTTTCCACACCGGCGGCGAGCGGCGCCTCCGGAGTCTTGCCTTCGAGCTTTATCTTGCCGTCGACGATGGCATTGATCTCCTCGGAACTCAGCACTTCCTTTTCGAGCAGGAGTTCGGCGATCTTGACCAGCTTGTCCCTGTTTTTTTCGACCAGGTCCTGCGTCCGTCCGTAGTTCTTCAGGATGATCTTCTTGACCTCTTCATCGATGCGCTCCGAGGTCCTCTCGCTGAAGTTTTTGTTCACGGCCAGGTCCCGGCCGAGGAAGATGAGGTCGTCCCGCTCGCCGAAAGTCAGCGGACCAAGGTCCGACATGCCCCACTGACAAACCATTTTCCGGGCGATCTCCGTGGCCTTCTCGAAATCGTTGGCGGCGCCGGTCGTGGTCTTATTCAAAAACAATATCTCGGCGATCCGGCCGGCCATGAGCACGGAGAGCTGGGCTTCGAGGTAGTCTTTGGTATAGGTATAGCGGTCGTCGAGCGGCAGCTGCTGCGTGAGGCCCAGGGCCAGCCCCCGCGGGATGATCGTCACCTTATGGATGGGGTCGGCCTCCGGGATCAGGGCGGCCATCAGGGCATGCCCGGCTTCATGGAAGGCCGTGTTCCTCTTCTCTTCCTCGCTGATAATCATGCTCTTCCGCTCGACACCCATGAGGACCTTGTCTTTGGCGTATTCCAGATCCTTCATCGTGACATTCTCGCGGCCGAGGCGGGCGGCGACGAGGGCGGCCTCGTTGACGACGTTAGCCAGGTCGGCCCCGCAGAAACCGGGTGTCGATCGGGAGATGACCTTGAGGTCCACATCCTCGGCCAGCGGAATTTTGCGAACGTGGACGAGGAGAATGTCCTCGCGTCCCTTGACGTCCGGCATCGGGACGACGATACGGCGGTCGAAGCGGCCGGGCCGCAGCAGGGCGCTGTCGAGGATATCCGGGCGGTTCGTGGCCGCGATCAGGATGATGCCTTCGTTCGAGTCGAAGCCATCCATCTCCACGAGGAGCTGGTTGAGCGTCTGCTCCCGTTCGTCGTGTCCGCCACCGAGGCCGGCACCACGCTGGCGGCCGACGGCGTCGATCTCCTCGATGAAGATGAGACAGGGGGCGTGTTTTTTGCCCTGGTCGAAAAGGTCGCGGACTCGGGAGGCGCCGACGCCGACGAACATCTCGACGAAGTCCGAGCCGGAGATGGTGAAGAACGGAACTCCCGCTTCGCCGGCCACCGCGCGGGCCAACAGCGTCTTACCGGTCCCGGGTGGGCCGTAGAGCAGCACGCCCTTGGGAATCTTGGCGCCCAGCGCTTGATAGCGACCGGGGTTCTGCAGGAAATCCTTGATCTCATAGAGCTCTTCGACCGCTTCGTCGACGCCGGCGACGTCGGTGAATGTGGTCTTGGGCATATCCTTGGACAGCAGTTTGGCGCGCGACTTGCCGAATCCGAAACCCATCCGCGCCCCGCCCTGCATGCGGGAGAACATCACGAACAGGCCGACCAGCAATAGCAGCGGCAGGACGTAGACCAGCAGCTCGCCCAGGATGCTGCCCTGGTTGACGACCGTGCTGACCTTCGCGTTTTTGGCGCTCAGTGCGTTAAACAGGTCAACCGCGTAGCCGCTCGGATATTTGGTGATGACCTTGTCCGAATTGTCGGTGTCGCTGTTTCCCTTTTTGAGGGTCAGCCGCAACTGCTGCTCGCGATCGTCAATCTGTGCGCTCTTGACGTTGTCGCCGTTGATTTGCGCCACCGCCACTGACGTGTCGACAGGCTTGTAGCCGCGGGTGTCGTCGCTGAAGTAGAAGAACGACCAACCGAGCAGCACCACGACCGCAATCGCCGTGATGGTGCGAATAACGTTTTTCCGGTTCATCAATCATCGGCCCTTACTGGCCAGGTCCTTCCCCGATGTACACACCGCTGGAAAAGTCCAGGTTACCGCGCGTGGCGATCGCCAGCCCGGCCAGAGCCGGGCGCAGCGGGTCGCCACCACTCTTTTCCAGACAACGAGCGGCGGTTCCCAACGACGACACCCGGGTCACGCCGAGCATCACGCCGGAGCGGCGCTGGATAGCGACGATCACGCCGCTGTGACGCTGGGCGGTGAGGGGACATCTCGCACGTTGCATCACTCGTAATAGCGGGCCTCGACGACGTTGCCGTCCGGATCGGCGAAGTAGTAGGCCTGCGGTGCCCACCCGCGGGCCCCGAAATTTGGACTCAACCGCGCGCTGGTGTCCACGCCTTCTGCTTGCAGACGCCGGTCCAGTGCGTCGTATTCGGGCTTCGACAGTGCCAGGCAGACATGATTGACCGGGTGCCCGGCGCTGCCTTGCACCCGAGTCGATGATTCGGTCGACGAGACGTTGTCGATTGGAACCAAATCGATGATGGAGTCCTCGCACACACGCACGCTCGGGAACGGCGCGTCTCCGGCCTCGAACTCATCGAACCGAACCGGCGTGAGCCCCATCACCCTCGAATAGAAGTCCACGGCACGCGGCGGATCCTTCGTCCACAAAACGACATGGTCGAGCCGTTTCATGCCCAGTCCACCTGCTTTCACGTAATGCGAGGGCTTCACCCGCGATGTCTACCAGGCGACCAAACATGTTGGGATGCTATTCGCAATCAAGCCGAATACTTCTCGGCCCCGGAAGGGCTGTGATTTGGTGACATGGTGCCCACAGCAACCGAACGGTTAGTCGACACCAATGGTGTGCAACTGCGGGTAGTCGAAGCGGGTGACCCCGGCGCGCTCGTTGTGATCCTGGCCCACGGTTTTCCGGAGCTAGCTTATTCGTGGCGACACCAGATCCCGGTGCTCGCAGAGGCCGGTTATCACGTGCTGGCGCCGGATCAGCGCGGCTATGGCGGGTCATCTCGTCCGGATGCGATCGAAGCCTACGACATTCACGAATTGACCGCCGACCTCGTCGGTCTGCTCGACGATGTCGGCGCCGAACGCGCCGTCTGGGTCGGACACGACTGGGGTGCGGCCGTGGTGTGGAATGCGCCGCTGCTGCACCCCGATCGAGTTGCGGCCGTCGCCGCGCTCAGCGTCCCGGCGCTGCCCCGCTCGCATGTGGCGCCGACCAAGGCGTGGCGCAAGTTGTTCGGCGAGAATTTCTTTTACATCCTGTATTTCCAGGAGCCGGGCGTCGCCGACGCCGAGCTCAATAGTGATCCCGGCAGGACCATCCGTCGGATGATGGGCGGCCTACGAGCGTCCGGTGACCAGGCCGCGGCGATGCGGATGGCCGCCCCGGGCGCCGAAGGTTTCATCGATCGCCTTCCCGAACCCGACAGGCTGCCCGACTGGATAAGCCAGGACGAGCTCGACCACTACGTCTCCGAATTCACCCGCACCGGATTCACCGGCGGCCTGAACTGGTATCGCAATTTCGACCGCAATTGGGAGACGACGCCCGAACTCGCCGGCGCGAAAATCACGGTGCCGTGTCTGTTCATCGGCGGGACTGCCGATCCGGTGTTGGCATTCACCCGCGCCGAACGCGCGTCGGAGGTGATCAGCGGTCCGTACCGGCAAGTGATGATCGACGGCGCCGGGCATTGGCTGCAGCAGGAGCGCCCCGACGAGGTGAACAGCGCCCTGCTGGAGTTCCTCTATGGATTGGAGCTGCGATGAGCGCACCTCTGCGTTTCGGCGTCTTTATCACACCGTTTCACCCGATTGGTCAATCGCCAACGGCGGCATTGGAATACGACATGGAGCGTGTCGTCACGCTGGACCGGCTCGGGTTCGACGAAGCATGGTTTGGCGAACATCATTCCGGCGGTTACGAATTGATCGCCTGCCCGGAGGTTTTCATCGCGGCCGCAGCCGAGCGGACAAAGCACATTCGGCTGGGCACCGGAGTAGTTTCGTTGTCCTACCATCATCCGCTCATGGTGGCCGACCGCTGGGTGCTACTGGACCATCTCACCCGCGGCCGCGTCATGTTCGGGACCGGTCCCGGCGCGCTGCCGTCGGACGCCTACATGATGGGTATCGACCCAGTCGAGCAACGGCGGATGATGCAGGAATCCCTTGATGCGATCCTTGCCCTGTTCCGCGCCGCGCCCACGGAGCGAATAGACCGCCACTCCGACTGGTTCACCTTGCGTGACGCCCAGTTACACATCCGCCCCTACACGTGGCCTTACCCCGAGATCGCCACGGCAGCAATGATTTCCCCCTCTGGACCGCGACTGGCTGGCGCGCTCGGCACGTCGTTGCTGTCCTTGTCGATGTCGGTGCCCGGCGGCTACGCTGCGCTAGAAACCACCTGGGACGTGGTGCAAGAGCAAGCGGCCAAAGTCGGCCGGGACGAACCGAACCGGGCGAACTGGCGCGTTTTGAGCATCATGCATATTGCGGACAGCCGCGATCAGGCCATTGACGATTGCACCTACGGGCTCCAGGATTTCGCCAACTACTTCGGCGCGGCAGGGTTCGTGCCTTTGGCCAATGCCGTGGAGGGCGCCCAGACGCCGCACGAGTTCGTCGAGGATTATGCGGCCAAGGGCAATTGCTGCATCGGCACGCCCGACGACGCTGTTGCCCATATCGAAGATCTGCTCGAACGATCAGGGGGTTTCGGCACGCTGCTGATGCTTGGTCATGATTGGGCCTCTCCCGAAGCGACTTACCATTGCTATGACCTGATGGCGCGCAAGGTAATTCCGTACTTTAAAGGACAGCTCGAAGCATCGCGTTCATCATACGACTGGGCCAAGAGCCATCGCGACCAGTTAATTGGCCGCGCCGGTGAGGCCATAGTGAAAGCCATTACCGAGCATGTCAACGAGCACCAGAAGGAAAGCGAGAAGAACTGATGCGCGCCGCAGTGTTACGAGACGGCCGGATGGTCTACCGGGACGACGTGCCAGATCCAGTACCCGAATCAGGCCAGGTTTTGGTCGGGGTGCGGGTCTGCGGGATTTGTGGTTCGGACTTGCATTTCGCCGCTCACGGCGCACAGGTGCTGGAAATGAGCGAGCGGGTGGTCCCTGGTGCGGGCGGCATGAACGTCGACCTGGACCACGACGTCTTCATGGGTCACGAATTCAGTGCCGAGATACTCGAAGCCGGACCCGACACCGAAACTCACCCACCCGGAACGCTGGTCACGTCAGTTCCGGTGCTGTTGTCCGCCAAGGGCGTCGAGCCCATTGTGTACAGCAACAGCACGATTGGCGGCTATGCCGAACGGATGCTGCTCTCGGCGCCGCTGCTACTACCCATCCCCAACGGTCTGGACTTCAAACATGCGTCCCTCACTGAACCCATGGCGGTGGGGTTGCATGCCGTCAACAAATCGAACATCGCGCCTGGTGAGACAGCCTTGGTGATTGGCTGCGGCCCGATCGGCATCGCAATCATCGCTGCCCTTCAGGCACGTGGCGTCGAAAAAATTGTGGCATCGGATTTTTCGCCGAAGCGACGGGAATTGGCTGCCACCATGGGTGCGCATCAGACGCTGGATGCGGCGCAGGGTTCGCCGTTCGACACCGTCAAACCTGCTGTGGTGTTCGAGGCGGTCGGAGTGCCGGGAATCATCGACGACGTGCTGCGGCGGGCGCGGCCTGGTACCCGCCTGGTTGTCGCGGGGGTGTGCATGGAGCCCGACACTGTGCATCCGTTCTTCGCGATCGCCAAAGAAATCAATGTGCAATTTGTACAGGCTTACAGCCCGGAAGAGTTCGCCGACTCGCTGCGCGCGCTGGCCGAGGGCGACATAGACGTCACTCCGCTGATCACCGGAGAAGTAGGCCTGGACGGGGTCGGCGCGGCCTTTGATGACCTCGCCGACCCCGAGCGGCACTGCAAGATTCTCGTCACACCCTAGCCGGCTGGTGATGATCACCACGGTGGCGACCCGCTAGGCCCAGCTGGATCCGACGGCGCTGTCTGTACTTGCCGTATTGCCGCCGGCGGTTTGCACGTTTTGCCCGTGCGTATTGGCTTGCTGGTAAATCACCTGAAAGTTGCGGCCCAGCTGAATGATGAACTCCTGGCAGGCCGCCGAGCCGGCGCCGCCCCAAAAGTCACCGGCGGCAAGTACATCGCGAACGATGGCCTGGTGCTCGGCCTCCAGCGACGCGGCTTGCGCGCGGATGGTGGCGCCGTGGGCGTCAACATCGCCGAATCGATAGTTGATCGTCATTTGATTTCTCCTCTAACTTCAAAAGTGTTGTGGACGTGGCTAACTGCTCAGGATCTGCTGCGAAGCCTGCTCTTGCTGCTCGTAGTTGCCGGCGTCGCGAACCAGCCCGTCGCGCACTCCGTGCAGCAGGTTGACGATGTTGCGGAAGGCTTGATTCATCGCGCCCATGGTGTCGAACGAGGTGGCCTCGGCCGTCCCGCTCCAGCCCGCGCCAGAGATGTTTTGCGAGGACGCCCACATTTTGCGGGCCTCGTCCTCCATGGTTTGGGCGTGCATCTCAAAGCGGCCCGCCATGTCGCGCATCGCGTGCGGATCGGTCATAAAACGTGCGGTCATTATCTGTCTTCTTCTGAAAGTTGTTCATTTGATGGGTGATTCATCGGTAAGTCGAGGCGTCTCCGCTTTTCCTTAGCCGACCATGCTGCGGTGCAATACGACGAGGCGGCGCACTGCGGGCTTCGCGGGAACGCGTAGTTGGGCGCCCGCGTCCTGGCCGTGCGCGAGGCCCCGGGGCAGCATCGACGCTGCCGCAGGGGTCGTCGCGGAGCCCGGTACCGCGCTGGCCGCAGGAGCCGCCGCGGAGGTTCCCGCTTGCCAACTCGCCGGCACCGACAAACCCCCGACGGAAGAGGCTTGACCCAAAGCCGCCGCCGGCATCAGCCGGGTTGGCGCCGGCGGTACCTCCGGCCCAATGGGCATTCTCGTCAGGCCGATACCTGCCGGTCCCATTCACCGGCCATCCCGCGGGCTGTCTCTGCGGGAATGGCCGCCGCTGGCAGGGCCATCGCCGTTCCCAGACCCGAGGTCTGCTCACCGAACGCCTGCTGCAACCCAGAGGCGCCTTGGCCGAAGGTTTCGCTGAGCAAGCCACCGGCCTTCACTGGTGCCGGCGCCTCGTGGGCGGGCGCTTTGGCGGGAGCCAGCGCCTCGTGAGCCGGCGCGGCGGGTGCCTCGTGGGCGGGCGCTTTGGCGGGAGCCGGCGCCTCGTGAGCCGGCGTGGCGGGCGCCGGGTGGGCGGCAGCAGCAGCCTCGTGGGCGAGCGCCGGCTGGGCAGATAGGGCCGCGGCGGGTGCCTCGGCACTCCCATGGGCCGGGGGAGTAGCCGGGTACCGACCCGGCAGGGTCGGTAGATGTCAGGTGGTCCGGCAGCGCACCGGCGCGCGCCTGTAGTAGCCCGGCTCCCCGTAATACCCCCGCCCCGGGTAGCCATAGCCACCACCGGGCTGACCGTGGTAGCCCCGGTCGGCGTAGCCCAACTGCGACTGCTGCGCTGGCAGCTCATGTACCGGCGCCTGCTGGATAGGCACCTCATGCACAAGCACCTCGCGGGTAGGTGCGATGGGCACCTCGTATACCGGCTGCTGCTGGACAGGCACCTCGCGGGTAGGTGCGATGGGCACCTCGTGTACCGGCTGCTGCTGGACAGGCATCTCATGCACAGGAACCTGCTGGAGAGGCGCCTCGCGCATAGGCGCGACGGGCGCCTGGTGGGCAGGCATCTCCCGCATAGGCGCGACGGGCGCCTGGTGGGCAGGCATCTCGCGGACGGGCGGGACAGGCAGCTGGTGGGCAGGCATCTCGCGGATAGGCGCGACGGACATCAGGAGGTGCGAACCAGGAACGTTGGCAAAAGGCACCCCGCCATTCGGGGTCGCCAAACTCCGGGAGCCCCAGCCGGCCCGCCGGGCGCCGGGGGGCCGCACCACCGCCTGTTGGGGGGGCCGTGGCGGGCGCTGACGGTACCCCGCGGACCCCGCCGCCCGTCGTCGGGCCGACTTCCCGGATGCCGCGGAGTCCCCACCCCGCTGCGTACCTTTTGACCGTCTTTTTAGGCCCGTTCCAGGACACCACCCGCCAACGGATATTGGCGCATATTCCCAAGCCAGAGGGACAGCAACACTGACGCAGCGTCACGCACGTCGTGTCATGGGCCTGTAGCCATGCTCGAATCCGTTCGATACTCTGCAAGCTCTGGACCCGGCCGCGCTGGTAGCCCTGGTCGAATCCACCTCCGCCAAGAGTCAATGCTGGTGGCGCACCGAATGACCGCCGTGGCGGCATTGCTGCGCCATCGGCGGCTCGCGGCGCAGCGGGCCGAGGCCCGGCACGCCATGCGTAGTTCGACGGGTCCTACCAGACCGCCATCGAGGTGGCCGTCGGTGCCGCTTACCGCTTCGGGACAAGTTCCTCTGGAATTCCCAGCGCATCGGCCAGCAGTGGGTTGACCTTTTCCGGGACTTGGACGTTGGCGAAATGGCCCTCACCGGGCCAAGATATACAAGGTGGCGCCGGGGATCTCTTTCGCTTCGAACTCAGCAAGTGCCAAGGGTACCGTGGCGTCCTTTTCGCCGTGGATGATCGTGGTCGGCACGTGAATCTCTTTCAGGCGCGAACGAACATCGAAGCCCATTAGCGTGGCGTGGGCCTCACTCGCGTAGCCCTCCTTGTCACCACTGGCGATCATGTCGACCATCCACGCCTTGACGCCTTGATCGGCGCTCGCGGTGAACGCTGCCCCGACCCGCTCCTCCGCGATCTCCCGCAAGGTGTGCGACTCGATATAGGCCATCTGGCTGTCACGGGTCTGTGCCATCTCAGGGGGCAGGCCGGGGAGCGAGGCGAGAAGCACAAGACGGCTGATGTCATCCGGATAATCGAGCGTGTATTGAAGGGCGATGGTCGAGCCCATGCTGCAGCCTGCGATTGCCGGTCGACGCAGGCCAAGTTGTGTCACGACGGCATGAACGTCGGCAGCCATGTCGGCGGTGGTCCAGCCGGGGCGGATCCAGCGAGTCGTGCCTGCGCCACCACGCACGTCCACAGCGACTACTCGTCGGCTGTGTGCCATCCAGCCAATCTGGCGAGACCAGTGGTGCCAATCGCAGCCCAAACCGTGAATCAGCACAACTGGATCGTTGACTTGGGTATGCAAAGCCTCGGCGTGCAAGTCCAAGTCGATGAAGTGGACCAGCGTGCCGTCGGGTGCCTCTACGAATCCTTCCGGTTCTGTGCTCGACTTCATCAGCCCCTTGCCTGTTCGTTCTTCCCATGAGCATGGGATCCGGTAGAGACTTTGGTCCTGAGACGGGCCGGTGGTCGTGCTGTCGGAAGACCATGCCGCCGATTCCCCTGTCGATAAACGTACTTCACACAATCGTCAACATCTTCGGCTCAAGACCTTTGGTTGATGGCGGGACAAGCAACTGGCTGATGGCACCGTCATCTGGCTCTCACACCTATCGAACGTCGCCAGCCGGCACCGACCTTTTCCCGCATCCACGTGGGCCGGCTTGAGCGCCGCCGCTACCCAAGAAGCAAAGCAGATCGCAGCAGCGTAGCGCGCGAATTGCCCAGGCACGCAAGCACAATCGTGAGCAGCGACTCATCAACCAGGCCATGCGTTCGCTAGAGCAGGCCAGAAAGGACGAAATCGCGGCGCGGAAATTCCGAAACCACATGCGCGACATGCTGTTTCTCTTCGAAGTGGGGGCACCCAACACCAGCCCCTTTTGCACCTGGGTGAACGATCCCAGAGAGCCGGAAGAATTGCCGCCCGGCCGGGTTCCCGACGAGGACCCGTTACCACCGCTGCCCGACGACCCGCCCTTTTGGAAACCGCTGATTGAGCACGGCCGGGAAGCTAGGGTCCACACATGCCGGTCGCAATGAACACCCCGGGGTTGGGCCGCAGGTCGATCGCTTTTGCTGCCGCGGGCTTGATCGCCGTCGCGCTGTCGGCGTGCAACAAGCACAATTCGGCACCGCCCGGTGCCAATCCGCGTCAAGTGACGGTCGTTGGCTCGGGGCAGGTGCAGGGCGTGCCGGACACGTTGACCGCCGACGTCGATATTGAGTTCACCGCACCGGACGTCACCACCGCGATGAACCAAACCAATGATCGCCAGCAAGCGGTGATCAATGCGCTCACAGGTGCCGGACTAGACCGCAAGGACATCAGCACCACCACGGTCACCCTGGAGCCTCAGTACAGCAATCCCGGTCCCAACGGCACCGCGAGCATTACCGGCTACCGCGCCACCAACGCGCTTCAGGTCAAGATCCACCCGACCGACGCGGCATCACGAATGCTGACTCTCATTATCAGCACGGGGGGCGACGCCACGCGGATCAGCTCGGTCAGCTACTCGATCGCCGACGACTCCCAACTGGTCAAGGACGCCCGGGCGCGGGCCTTCAACGACGCCAAGGCCCGCGCCGACCAGTACGCCCAATTGTCAGGGCTGCGGCTGGGCAGGGTGCTCTCGATCTCGGAGGCCCCCGGCACCACACCCACTGCCGGGGCCCCGCCGGCGCCCCCTCGCGCCATGGCCGGGGTCCCGCTGGAACCCGGCCAGCAAACTGTGAGTTTCTCGGTGACCGCGGTGTGGGAGCTGGACTGAGAGCCCAAGGTCTACTGCTGGTACACCCTGGGGTCGAGGGTGCCGATGTACGATAGGTCGCGGTAGCGCTCGTCGTAGTCCAGGCCGTAGCCCACGACGAAGTCGTTGGGGATGTCGAAGCCCACGTAAGCGATGTCGACGTTGGCGCCCTTGGCGTCGGGCTTGCGCAGCAGCGTGCACACGCGCAACGAACGCGGATGCCGACTGGTGAGGTTGCGCAGCAGCCAAGACAAGGTCAGGCCCGAGTCAACGACGTCCTCGACGATCAGCACATCGCGCCCTTGGATATCGCGGTCCAAGTCCTTGAGGATCCGCACTACCCCCGACGACGATGTCGAGGACCCGTAGGAACTGACGGCCATGAATTCGAACTGAGTCGGCACCGGAATGGCGCGCGCCAGGTCAGTGACGAAAATCACGGCACCCTTGAGCACTGTGATCAGCAAAAGATCCTGGCCAGTCTCGGCTACGGCGTTACGGTAATGCTCGCCGATTTGCTCACCGAGTTCAGCGATTCGGGCCTGAATCTGCTCCGCAGTCAGCAGGACTGACTTGATATCCCCGGGGTACAGCTCCGCGGGCTGAGCGGGGGTGCTCGCCGAGGAGATCTGGGCCACGACCACAGCGTGCCACGCCAGCGCCCGAACAACCAACGGCAGCTCGCGTATTGGTTATTGAACCGTCTTGCCAACCGGCTCCCGCCACAGGGTGAGTACGCCGTCGCGCCGCCCGGCAATCAACCGCTCGTCGCGTAACCCGGACCCCACGGCCACTCCCCCCTGCCCATGCCAGCCGGTGACAAGCGTGTCGACACCGCGGATCTGCTTGTCGGTCAGTCCGCTGGCGCCTCCTGCCAACAGCCAGCCGCGGATCACCCGGCGCCGAACCGGGCCGGGCAACGCGGCCAGGGCCTCCGCTTGTAACCCCTGGCCGGACCGCACCTCGGGCAGCGCCTGGGCGGCGAGGGCATCGATCAACTCGGTATCCTCGCGCAACGCGGTTGCGGTGCGGGCCAGCGCCTCGGCCACCCCGCCGCCGAGGACGTCTTCCAACAACGGCAGCACCTCCTGGCGCAGCCGCGTCCGGGTGAACCGACGGTCGGTGTTGTGCGGATCCCGCCAGGCGGTCAGGCCCAGCTCCCGGCACGCGGCATGCGTCACGGCACGCCGCACATCCAACAACGGCCGGCACCACGGTGGATCGTGTGGGCGCATCCCGGCGATCGAGCGCACCCCCGACCCGCGGCCCAGTCCCAACAGCACCGTCTCGGCTTGGTCGTCGAGTGTGTGGCCTAACAGCACCGGGCCGTCGCGGTACGCGCCCAATGCGGCATAGCGGGCTGCGCGCGCCGCCGCCTCGGGACCGCCTTCGTTACCCACGTGGACGCGAATGACTTGCGCGTCAACGCATCCCAAGGAGACGGCTTGCGTCCTGGCGGTTTCGGCGACGGCAGCCGAGTCGGGCTGCAGGCCGTGATCCACGATCAGCGCAGCGGTAGGCCTCAGCTGAGCCGCCACAGCGGTCAGAGCCAGGGAATCCGGGCCGCCCGACAGCGCCACACACCACCGTTCCGCGGCGGGCAGATATGCCTTGACAAACGCCTCGACAGCCGTGCGCAGCTGTCCTACAGCACCCTGTCGATCCATCGCTGGGGTTCTTCGATCTCCATGGGCAACGGCAGCGTTTCGGGGCCCGTCCAGATGGCGTTGAACCGCTCCATCCCGACGCGCCCCACCACCTGGTCGACAAACGCCTTACCGCGGGTGTACTGGCTGAGCTTGGCGTCGAGCCCCAGCAGGGCGCGCAGCAGGCGCTGCAGCGGCGGTTGCTTGCGATGGCGACGCTCGTCGAAGCGACGGCGGATGGTAGCCACCGACGGAACCACCATCGGGCCGACGGCATCCATCACGTGGTCGGCGTGGCCCTCCAGCAACGTGCCGAGCACCAGCAGCTGGTCCAGCGCCTGGCGCTGCGGCTCGGACTGCACCGCGCGCACCAGACCGACAATGCCCGACGAGCTCTCACCCGCTGCCCCGTTGCCGCGGTTGCGCACATAGTCGGCGAGCCGGCTGGCCAGCTGCCCGACGTCTTCGCCGACGTCGCGAGTCAGCAGCCCCAGCGCGCGCGACATGTACTCAGAGATCCACCGGTTGGCGGTGAACTGCACGCGATGGGTCACCTCATGCAGGCAGACCCACAACCGGAAATCGGCGGGCTCGACCCGCAGCTGCCGCTCGACGGCGATGACATTCGGATACACCAGCAGCAGGCAACCTTCTTTTGCGGCAGCGAACGGGTCGTACTGCCCGAGGATCCCGGAGGACACGAAAGCCAGCACGGCACCCGTTTGCGCGCCGGTGATGCGACCGGTGAGAAACCCCCGCGGCTTCTCGGTGCCGTTCATCATCACCCGCATCGACTCCGCGGCCGCGCCGATCCATTCCGGGCGGTCCACGATGCGGGCGGCGGGCACGGGCACGGCCCCATCCGTGACCAGGCCCGTGACTTCGCGGACCGGCGGTTCGGCCTTGGCGGCCAATCTGGTGAGCTCGTCGATGACCTGGCGCCGGGTGTAGTCGCTGGACGGCGGACCTGGGCGTACCAGCCGTTGGCCGACGGTGGCCGCGAACCGCCAGTCGACAGCGGTACCGAGGGTGAGATCCGAGGCCGCGGTCATGAGCACCCGCATGACCAGAGCCGCGAGGCCAGGGCGTCCATCGCGTTGCGTCCATTGGCTCCTGCGGCGTTGGAGAGGAACGCGAACGTGAGCACCCGCCCGCTGCGGTCGGTGAGCACTCCTGCCAATGCGTTGACGGCGGTCAACGAGCCGGTCTTGGCGCGCAACCAGCCCGCTGGGCCTTGATTGGTTGCCGCATCGACGAATCGGTCGGCCAGGGTCCCGCTGCCGGCGGCGATGGGAAGCAGATCCAGCAGCGCCCGCAGTGCCGGCTGGTCCGGTCCGGCCGCGGCCTGTAACACGCCGTCGAGCGTCTTGGCCGTCAACCGGTCATCGACGGAAAGCCCGCTGGAATCCATCAGCGCGGCACCAGCGGTGTCAACGTGCGCGGTGCTCAACCGGTTGGTCACTGCGTCGGACGCGCCGGCGAAGCTTCGCGGCCGGTTGATAGCGGCCGCCACCTCCCGGGCGATGCACTCGGCCATCACATTGTCGGAGTGATCCATCATCTCGGACAGGCGCTGGACCAGCGGCGCTGACTGCACGACGGCCAGCTGTCGCGCCCCCGACGGCGCCGCGGCGATCGTCACCGCGGCGGGATCGAGGCCTAGGCCCTTGGCCAGCTCCCGACCGGCATCCAGCGCCGGTGTCCGGGACCGCCCGGAGTTGACGGTGGTCGGCTGGATGCGCCCGGCGTCGATCATCACCGACTCGATCGGCGCGATGTCGCCGTTGTCGACGTCGGCGGCATCCCAGCCTTGCGCCATCGTGGGCCCGCTGAACGCCGAAGTGTCCACCTGCACCGCGGTCGGCGTCACGCCGCTGCGGCGGATCTGTTCGACGAGGTCGCTGATCCGCGCCGAGCCCTGATACCAGGTGTCCTGGCCGGGCGGTGCCGCCGAGAGCACCGGGTCGCCGGCACCTACGAGTACCACCGGCCCTTGGGCGTTCTGGCTGCCGGCTACCACCCGGGTGCTGATCCGGGCCTGACGGTCCAGCGTCAGCAAGGCCGCGGCCGCGGTCAGCACCTTGTTGGTCGACGCCGGTACCAGCGGCAGGTCTTCCGCCACCTGCCAAACCTCTTTCCCGGTGATCGCATCGGTGACCCGGCCACCCAACGTGCCCAGATTAGGATCGGCAGCCGCTGGCCCAAGCGCTGCCGCCACCCCGGCCGGGCTGGGTGTCTCCGCGGTGTCACTGACCGGGGCCACGCCGGGCTTGACCGCCGGCGCGTGCGGAGGCGGGATAGGCGCGTGCGCGCCACTGGCGCCGTGCCCCGTGGTGGTGAAAAACGTTGCCGCCAACACCACAGCGGCGACAAACGCCAGCACGGCCAACCCGACCAACACATGGGTGGATTTTTGCCAGCGAGTGGGACCCATCGCTCTCCTGACTGTCGCAACCCATTCTGCCGAATCGACGGCAAAGGACTCGACTAGGGTGATGCCCGACGCCACTGACCTATCCCGGAACGCCCAGATCTAAGGAGCGCACAGTGCAGTTCGACGTGACCATCGAAATTCCGAAAGGCCAGCGCAACAAGTACGAGGTCGACCACAAGACTGGGCGGGTGCGTCTGGACCGCTATCTCTACACCTCGATGACGTACCCGACCGACTACGGCTTCATCGAGGACACCCTCGGCGCAGACGGCGACCCGCTGGATGCGATGGTGCTGCTTCCGCAGTCGGTGTTTCCCGGCGTGATCGTCGAGGCGCGCCCGGTGGGCATGTTTCAGATGATCGACGAGGCCGGCGGTGACGACAAAGTGCTGTGTGTACCGGCCGGCGACCACCGCTGGGATCACATCCAGGACATCGGCGATGTACCGGCCTTCGAGT
The DNA here is from genome assembly GCA_035505695.1 of Mycobacterium sp. Taxonomy (GTDB): domain Bacteria; phylum Actinomycetota; class Actinomycetes; order Mycobacteriales; family Mycobacteriaceae; genus Mycobacterium. Next base: position 11,369 of record DATJQO010000042.1, on the reverse strand, counting down.
TGGACGTCATCAAGCATTTCTTCGAGCAGTACAAGGCCCTGGAGCCGGGCAAGTACGTCAAGACCGCGGATTGGGTCGGCCGTGCGGAAGCCGAAGCGGAGGTGCAGCGCTCGGTGGAGCGGTTCAAGGCCCAAGGGCACTAACGCTGCTGGCGTAAGCACGCGCCGATTGTCGGTGGCATCCTGGCGATGTGACCCCGCTTCTGCATTTCGCCGAGAATTTCTGGTGGCTGATTTTTCCACTGGGCGGTGCGGTCGGCGGGGGCCTTAGGGCGATCGCCGCGGCGAACGAGCGTCGGGCCGAGCGCCGGATGGAACGGTATCGGCTGAAGCAGCAGGTGAAAATCGCGGCGGCCGAAGCATCGGGGCGAGTGCGCCTCGACGAGGAAGGCTCTCGCCGTAAGCTCGCCAAACTCGTTGCCGCACATGATCGTACCGACGCGCGTTGGTTCGACTATGAAGTCGACATCGCGAAACTGTTGGACTTTCCCATGATGACCGACATGCGACAGCCGCTGACCATCGCGTTTCACAAAGCCAAGCGGCACGCGGAGCTGCTCCGACCAGAACGGCCCGACGACCTGATCGGAAACCGGGACGCACAACTGGACTACCGCAGCGCCGTCCACGACTACATCACCGCGTTTGAGATCGCCGAGGCGGAGGCGATTCGCCGTCGTCGCAGCGACTTCTCGGCCGACGACCAGCAACGGCTGGCCCGCGCGCAACACCTGCTCGATCTGGCGCAAAACGACGCGGCGACCAGGGAGGAACGACACAACGCCTACCTGCGGGCGACCAAGGAGCTCGATGGGCTCATCGTGCTGCCGCCACCGGCGCGGGCTGCCATCGAACGGCGCGTCGCCGGCCAGATCGAGGCCTAGCCGGCCGGGACGGCAGCCCGGGCCTGACGCCGATTACGCCGCACGCTCCAGCTCAGCGCCGCGCCGATGAAAACCACCCCGACCGAGGCGGTGATGGGCTCGGGGACCTCAAACCGCGGGTCGATGGATGCCAGCATGATCACCGCGAGCGCCCCGATCGCCCAGTGCGCGCCGTGTTCCAGGTACACGTAACGGTCCAGCGCGTCCTGCTGGACCAGGTAGATGGTGATGGACCGGACGAACATCGAGCCCACCAGCCCGAGCCCGAGCGCGATGACGATCGGGTCGGAGGTGATTGCGAAGGCGCCGGTGACCCCGTCGAACGAGAAGGCGGCGTCGAGCACCTCGAGGTACAGGAACAGCATCAGGCCGGCCTTGCCGACTGCCTGACCGGTCGTCGCGCCCTCGGAGTCCGGCGGCCGAAAGGCCCGGCTGAAACCGTTGACGATCAGATAGGTGACCAGCCCGAACAGGCCTGCGGTGAGCACCGTCGCACGCTCCTCGGCGGAGTGCGTCAACTGCGTGCCGACCAGGATCAGCGCGAGCACGGCCACCGCCACCGACACTTGGGCCAGCCGCCCGATGCGAGCGAACGGGGTCTCGATCCACTTGAGCCACTTGATGTCTCGGTCATAGAAGACGAAATCCAAGAACAGCATCAGCAGAAAAATGCCGCCGAATGCCGCGATCTGGGGATGCGCGGAGGCGATCAGCTTTTCATAGCTCGGCGAGCCGTCGGGAAATTCCAGCGCGCCGTGCGGCGGCGGGTGCAACGCCAACTCCATCGCGCGAACCGGGTCGAGGCCGGCGGTCCCCCACACCAAAAGCAACGGGAACAGCAGCCGCATACCGAACACGGCGACCAGAATTCCGATCGTCAGGAACATCTGCCGCCAAACGCGGCTCATCCGCTTGAGGATCGCGGCGTTGATGATGGCGTTGTCGAACGACAGCGATACCTCGAGGACGGCCAGCACCAGCAGCAGGAAGAGGTCCTCGAGCCCCCCGTGCGCATATCCGACGGCAAGGGCCGCGACGGTGACTACCAGCGAAATGCCGAAGATGCGGAACGCGGCCATGGCTCCTTCCCGACAGCCGCCCACAATAGCGAACCCCGATCGCCGGCACAGACCGCCGGTATCGGACGCTTACTATTTTCAAATTGTGGCGACTTATCGGGGCGTTGGGGCGAAAGTGCTGTCCCGATGACCGAAGTCGGCGCCTCGCGGGGGCCGGTCGCTCGCGGCAGCATGGCCCGGGTCGGCACCGCCACCGCAGTGACGGCACTGTGCGGTTACGCCGTGATCTACTTGGCCGCTCGTGACCTGGCTCCCGGCGGCTTCTCGATCTTCGGGGTGTTCTGGGGAGCCTTCGGTCTGGTCACCGGCGCCGCCAACGGCCTGCTGCAGGAAACCACCCGGGAGGTCCGGTCGTCGCAGTACGTCGAGGTCGCGGTCGGGAGCCGCACCCATCCGCTACGGGTCGCCGCGCTGGTCGGGGTGGCCGCGGCCGCGGTGATCGCGGGCAGCTCGCCGCTGTGGAGTGGGCGGGTCTTCGTCGAAGGCCGGTGGTTGTCGGTGGCGCTGCTCAGCGTCGGCTTGGCGGGGTTCTGCCTGCACGCCACCCTGCTGGGCATGCTGGCCGGCACCAACCACTGGACCAATTACGGGGCGCTGATGGTGACCGACGTGGTCATCCGGGTGGCGGTCGCCGCGGCCGCCTTCGTGACGGCGTGGGGTCTAACCGGGTACTTGTGGGCGACCGTGGCCGGCTCGGCGGCCTGGCTGATCATGCTGCTGGCCTCACCCACGGCGCGAGCCGCGTCTCGGCTGCTGACGCCGGGCGGCACCGCGACGTTCCTGCGCGGCGCCGCCCATTCCATCACCGCTGCCGGCGCCGCCGCGATTCTGGTGATGGGGTTTCCGGTACTGCTGAAGCTGACCAGCAATCACCTTGGGGCACAAGGCGGAGTGATCATCCTCGCCGTCACGCTGACCCGGGCGCCGCTGCTGGTGCCGCTGACCGCCATGCAGGGCAATCTCATCGCGCATTTCGTCGACGAGCGCAGCGACCGGATTCGCGCCCTGATCGCGCCGGCGGCAATCATCAGCGGGATCGGCGGGGTCGGGGTGCTGGCGGCGGGTGTGGTGGGGCCATGGCTGCTACGGGTCGCCTTTGGCCCGCAGTATCTGGCGGGCAGCGCTCTGCTGGCGTGGCTGACCGCGGCCGCGGTGGCGATCGCCATGTTGACGCTCACCGGCGCCGCTGCGGTCGCGGCCGCGCTGCACCGCGCCTATTCGCTGGGCTGGGTCGGTGCGACGGTGGCGTCGGGTCTGCTGCTGCTGTTGCCGCTGCCGGTGCAGACCCGCACCGTCGTCGGCTTGCTGTGCGGTCCTTTGGTGGGAATCGGCGTCCATCTGGTGGCGCTGTCGCGCGCCGGACGCTTAACCGGCTGATCTGGCGTACCTTGTGGGCTTGGATGAACACTGAAACTCACTACTCGGACGTCTGGATCGTCATTCCCGCCTTCAACGAAGCGGCCGTCATCGGCGAGGTGATCGCCGACGTGCGCTCGGTCTTCGACAATGTCGTGTGCGTGGACGACGGCAGCACGGACGGCACGGGCGAGATCGCTTGGCGGGCCGGGGCTCATCGGGTGCGCCATCCGATCAACCTGGGGCAGGGCGCGGCCATCCAAACCGGCGTCGAATACGCTCGCAAACAGCCCGGCGCCCAGGTTTTCGTCACCTTCGACGCGGATGGGCAGCACCGCGTCAAGGATGCGGCCAAGATGGTCGAGCGGCTGCGCGCCGGTGATGTCGACGTGGTGATCGGGACGCGGTTCGCCACCCACCAGGGCACCCGGCCCCCGTTCGTGAAGCGGATCGTCCTGCAAACCGCCGCGCGGTTGAGCCGGCGCGGTTGCCGACTTGGCTTGACGGACACCAACAATGGTCTTCGGGTATTCAACAAAAAGGTCGCCGACTCGTTGGACATCACCATGACCGGCATGAGTCACGCCAACGAGTTCATCATGTTGATCGACGAAAACCGTTGGCGCGTCGTTGAGGAACCGGTCGAGGTGCTCTATACCGAATACTCCAAGTCCAAGGGTCAGCCGCTGCTGAACGGAGTGAACATCATTTTCGACGGGTTCCTGCGAGGGAGGGCTCCAAGATGAAAGGACTCGACGATGAACTGGATTCAGGTGCTGCTGATCGGATCGATCATCGCGCTGCTGGTCTATCTGCTGCGGTCGCGCAGAAACGCGCGGGCGCGGGCATGGGTCAAGGTCGGCTACGTCGTATTCGTGCTGGCCGGTGTCTATGCGGTGCTGCGGCCGGACGACACCACGGTGGTGGCGCACTGGTTCGGGGTACGCCGCGGCACCGACCTGATGCTCTATGCGCTGATCATGGCGTTCTGCTTCACCACGATGAGCACCTACATGCGGTTCAAGGACTTGGAGCTGCGCTACGCGCGACTGGCCCGCGCGGTCGCGTTGGAGGGTGCGCAGGCGCCCGAGCAACGCTAGACGGTCCGCGCCTCACGGAAGTACTCGACCGTGCGACGCACGCCGTCGTCCAGCTGAACCTTCGGCTCCCAGCCCAAAACCCTTGCCGCCAAGCCGATGTCGAGGCATGACCGTTTGAGATCGCCCAGGCGCGGCGGATGAAATTCCGGATCGTCGGGCGCCCCCACGGCCGCCGCCACGGCCGAATGTAGTTGGCGGTCTGAGGTTTCTATTCCGGTGCCGATGTTGAAACGCTGCCCGCCGCCCGCATCGCCCGAAGCCTTGACGAAGGCGTCCACCACGTCGTCGACGAACACGTAGTCACGCGTGTTGGTCCCATCGCCGAACACCTTGGTGGGCTTACCCGACAGCAGCGCCCGAGCAAAGATGGCCACCACACCGGCTTCCCCGTGCGGGTCTTGGCGGGGGCCGTACACGTTGGCCGGGGCGATGTGCGAGCAGTCCAGGCCGTACAGGTGGCGGAAGGTGTTCAGGTAGATCTCGCCGGCCACTTTCCCCGCGGCGTATGGCGAGGCCGGATCGGTCGGCACGGATTCGGGTGTGGGGTATTGCGGCGGGGTGCCGTAGATAGACCCTCCCGACGAGGTATGCACGATCTTGCGCACCTGCGTGCGGCGGGCCGCTTCGGCCAGGCGCACGGTCCCGATGACGTTGACCGAGGCGTCGAATTGCGGGTCGGCCACCGAGTACCGCACGTCGATCTGCGCCGCCAGGTGGAACACCACCTCGGGCCGGTGCTCGTCAAGGATGGCGTGCAGGTCGGCGGTCACGATGTCGGCCTCGAGGAAGACGTGCGCCGGATTGCCGACCAGATGCTCGAGGTTGGTGGCGCGACCGGTGGCGAAATTGTCCAGCCCCACCACCGTGTGGCCGTCGGCCAGCAGACGGTCGACTAGCGTCGACCCGATGAATCCGGCCGCCCCGGTGACCAGTGCACGCACTGGCCCACCATACATAGGGGCGGCTGCCGTCGCGCTGATCACCGTCCAGCTTGCGATACGCGCAGTGCTGGCGTTCGGCGGCTACTTCTATTGGGACGACCTGATCCTGATCGGCAAGGCCGGCACGCACAACCTGCTCTCGCCGTCGTATCTGCTCGACGACCACGACGGCCACCTGATGCCGGGCGCCTTCCTGGTCGCCGGCGCCATCATCCGGTTGGCGCCGCTGAACTGGACCGGCCCGGCCATCAGCCTGCTGGCGCCGCAACTGCTCGCCTCACTGGCCCTGTTGCGTGCGCTGCATGTGATCCTCGGCTGGCGTCCGGTGCTGCTCATCCCGCTCACCTTCGCGTTGTTCACCCCGCTGGGCGTGCCCGGGTTCGCGTGGTGGGCGGCGGCGCTGAACTCGCTGCCGATGCTGGCGGCGCTGGCCTGGGTGTGCGCCGACGCGGTTCTGCTGGTTCGCACCGGCAACCAGCGTTACGCGGTGACCGGGGCGCTGGTTTATTTCGGCGGCCTGCTGTTCTTCGAGAAAGCCGCGGTGATCCCGTTTGTCGCCTTCGCGGTCGCCGCACTGTTGCGTCATGTGCACGGTGACCGGGCGGCGGTACTGGCCGTGTGGCGAGCGGGCGTGCGGTTGTGGATCGCCGCGCTGGCAGTGACCGCCGCCTGGGTCGCGCTCTATCTCACCGTGGTCAATCAGCAGCGGTGGAGCTCGGATCTGTCGATGACGTGGGATCTGCTGGTGCGATCGGTCACGCACGGGATCGTGCCGGGGCTGGCCGGCGGGCCGTGGCACTGGGACCGGTGGGCGCCGGCGTCGCCGTGGGCCACGCCTCCGCCGTTGGTGGTGGCGCTCGGCTGGTGCCTACTGGCAGCCACGCTGGCGGTGTCCCTGGCCCGCAAGGAGCGCATCGGGCCGGTGTGGTGGACCGCGGCCGGTTACACCGTTGCCTGCCAAGTGCCGATCTATCTGATGCGGTCGTCGAAGCAGACCGCACTCGAACTGGCCCAGACCCTGCGGTATCTGCCGGATCTGGTCTTCGTGCTGGCCCTGCTGGCCGCCGTCGCGCTGAGCGCCCGCAACCGGCCGGCCGGGCCGCGCTGGCTGAACGCCTCGCCGAAACGCACCGCGGTGACCCTCTGTCTGGCGGCGTTGTTCGTGGCCAGCAGCCTGTATTCGACCGCGACATTTTTGACCAGCTGGCAAGACAACCCGACCAAGCGCTACTTGGAGAACGCCCGGGCCGGTCTAGCCGCCGCGCGGGCGGCGTCGGCCGCGCCCCTGCTGGATCAGGAGGTCGACCCACTGGTGCTGCAGCGGGTCGCCGCACCGGAGAACTTAGCCAGCCACATGTTCGCCCTGCTGCGAGACCGGCCCGAATTCGCCAGCGCAACAACGGAATTGCGCATGTTCGACGCGGGGGGTCGGCTGATCCCGGCGCGAGTGACCTGGGTGCGGACCATCGTGCCGGGGCCGGTACCGCGGTGCGGCTACTTCGCGCAGCCCGACCAACCGGCGCGCTTGATTCTGGACGGGCCGCTGCTGCCGGCCGATTGGACCGTCGAACTCAATTACCTGGCCAACAGTGATGGGTCGATGACGCTGTCGCTGACCCAGGGGCCCGACGTCAAGGTCCCGGTGCATCCGGGACTCAACCGGGTCTTCGCCCGAGTGCCGGGTGCCGGGGACGTGATCACCGTGCGGGCCAACACCACCGCGCTGGCGTTGTGCATCGCCTCGGGACCGGTGGGCTTCGTCGCGCCGGCTTAGCCGCAAGATTGGAGCCGAAGAACTCGGAGCCGCCTGGGTCTGTGATGACATTCTCGCGGGCCAAGGTCCGCTTACGTTCCTGCATCGCGGCAGGCGCGACCCCGATCACCGCTGCGGAGGAGCTAAACGCCGCAATCGTCGCCCAGGGCCAATGAGAGATGGTCTGCCAGACGTGCAACCACATGGCATCCGGCATTAGCCACCGGGTATGACGGGGCCCGACCAATCAGCAGCCGCCGTGAACGTTGACTAACGCCAAGAGCGGTGCACCTGCCGAAGGGTGATGCTGGTGGTCATCTGATGAGGTGGCTTTTGGCTCTAGCTCCTCGTTGCACGCATGGCAAATATTGTCCGGGCAGCCAGGAAACGCGCGTCCAGCTGGAGGTATGAATGAGGAGAACCATGCATGCGACGGGCCGCCGGGACAACTCGGTGGGCGGACACCAGGTCGCCCAAGCCGTGAAACTCATCCACGCACTGCAATTCCAGTTGGTCGAGATGGGCGGACGGCTGGCTTGGATCGAACGCCAGAATGTCACCCACAGCCACTCTCAAGCGTGTGCTTTGCGAAGCGAAGCAGCTGCTCTGCGCCGCGACATCGATGAGGCGCAGATGCTCATCGATCGGCTAAAGCGCCGTTACCTGAGCAACGAGGCGCATAGGAACAACATGAGAGTCCACCTGTAAATCGACGCCGTCCCGCACCACCCAAAGCTGATGTAAGGCGACCTACAAACGTGAACAATGGCCCCGCCAAGGTCGGCGCGACCGGTCCGATATGCCAGCGAATGCCCGCAGCCGGGCTGACTCACCCGGGACCGGCCGCGGATACCTCTTTATCAGGGGTGGCCCTGTCTATCTACCCGAGCTGAATCGAACGAGATCGGGGGCCCGAGAGCATCGAAAAAAGCGAATCGCAAAGGGTGGCCACTAATTCGTGCCGGAACCCGTTTGAAAAACTTTTCCCCTTGCCCGCCTCCGCCTTCCCGCCGGCGGATCAAATGCTCAATGTCGGTGAACAGAAACGTCACGACCCCGACGGTGCGGGTGCCGCGGAGACGCTCGCACGATTTAACAAGCAACGCTGTGATTCTTCGAATTGGGCAGCAGCATGGTAGACGGTGAGAAAATGAGGGATGCCGCATAAGCGCACGCCACCCCGCCCCGAAGATGCGCAGGCCGACGCGGAGGAATGGGCGCGCTTCTTTGATTACTTCGGGCACGCCACGGTGCGTCGGGGAGTACGAGTGCTCTCCAGGCTTCCGTCTGCCCCGCGTTGTGAGGCCTGTGGCAGCCCGTACACGGGAGTCGGCGGCTGGCTGATGCGACGCGCGGGCAAAAGCCCATCGCGGAAGAATCCGCGCTGGTGTCAGGCTTGTTTCGAAAGGGCGCCCACGGGCGGCGTGACGCTGCCGATCGGGGTGCTCTTCGCCGACGTCCGCAACTCGACCGCGCTGGCGGAGACCCTGTCGCCCGGCGAGATGGCCGCGGTCCTCAATCGCTTCTACTCGAAATTGACGCAGGTAATCGTCCAGCACGGCATCGTCGATAAACTCATCGGTGATGCCGTCATGGGTCTCTACTTTGCGCCACTTACGTCCAACGGGCGCTATGTCGATTCAATGGTGAGCGACGCTCAGGCGATATTGCGAGCCCAGGGCCGCGGCACCCCCGACGGTACGCAACTGGAGGTGGGTATCGGTCTTGACGTCGGCCCGGCGTACGTCGGCATCGTCGGCGACGGCGAAATCCGCGACTTCACAGCGATTGGGGACGTCGTGAACACCGCATCGCGCCTGCAGGGCGCTGCAACGGGCGGACAGATCGTCATGTCCGAGGCGGTAGCGCGCATCGCGTCCGTCGACGGGGGCGAGCTCGTCGTGCTGGACCTCAAGGGCAAGGCCGAACCCGTGACAGCGCTCCGGATCACCATCGCGAAGTAGCAGAACAGCCGCCTCCGAGTCCGTCGCGGCGCCCATTGTCGCCCGAGGGTTGTCCAGACCTCGGGCCAACGCCAACGCGGGTCCATCGACTTTTATTGCTACACCAGCTGAACCTCGACCAGCCGGGGTCGATCCCTAAACATTTTTGATGCGGATGCCTCATGTGCCGACATGGGTGCGCGGTGGACGATTCCCGCATTGAATATCTCGACTCGGCACGCGAAGCCGCTGTGGTGAATCAGCGGCGCCAGTAAAAAAGTTTTGGGAGACCGTCATGTTCACTATCGAGGAGCTGGCCACGATTCCACTGTTTTCGGCGCTTGCGGAAAAAGAACTGGAATACCTTGCCGGCGCCGTGGAGGACATCCGCCTCGTCCCCGGGGAGTACGTGGGCCATGAGGGCGAAGGCCGGTCCCTGGCGATCGTGGTCGAAGGTAAGACCGAGCTGACGAAGCTGGTGAACGGGGTCGAGCAGGTGATCGGCGTGCGGCTACCGGGCGAAGTCGGAGGCGAGATCCCGATGACGCTCGGTACGCCGTTGCCTGCCAGCATGCGAGCCGTCGCGCCGTCGCGCGTACTGAAAGTGACGGTCGAGGTGTTCCACACGCTCGCCGCCATGGCCCCCCAGGTCTCCGAAACGGTCGGTGCCGGCGCCTTAAAGCGCATGGAAATGCTCAAAAACGCCACCGCGCAGCCACGCAAGCCGGCAATGTTCGTAATCGGCCCGCGCGTCGATCCGGGAGTGCACGACTGCGAGAGCTTCCTTCATCGCAACCAGATTCCCTACGAGCGCCTCGACCCGGACGATCCTGCAGCACTCGAACGCACCGGAGGCAAACCCGCTGCCTACCCGGTGGTAGTCCTGCGCGACGGCACGCGGATGACTGCCCCGACGATGCGGGCGGTTGCCGCGGTCGCTGGACTGACCGTCGAGCCAAGCCGGGCGCATTACGACGTAATGATTGTGGGCGGCGGGCCGGCGGGTCTGACGGCGGCGGTCAACGGCGCCTCCGAGGGTCTGCAGACCGGACTCATCGAATCCTTCGCACCCGGCGGGCAGGCCGGCACCTCAACCAAGATCGAGAACTACACGGGGTTCCCGTTCGGCATCTCCGGTGACGAGCTCGCGACGCGCACGTTGCAACAGGCGAAACGGCTGGGCGCCGAGATCGTCGTGACTCGTGAGGTCGACAGCATCGACCCCGCCGACATGACCCTCACGCTGGATGGGGGCGATGTTCTTCGAACGAGGTCGATCGTGCTTGCGATGGGCGTGGAGTGGCGACGCCTCGGGGTCAATTCGATCGATCGATTCGTCGGCTCCGGTGTCTACTACGGCGCGGCGCGCAGCGACGCCGGTCTGGCACAAGGAGAAGATGTGTATCTGATCGGTGCGGGCAATTCGGCCGGCCAAGCCGCGATCTTCTTCTCCAACCACGCCCGATCGGTGACGCTGCTCGTGCGAGGCGAGTCACTCGCCGAGAGCATGTCTCACTACCTCATCGAGCAGCTCGCAACGAAAGCGAACATCCGGGTGGAAACGCGATCAGAGGTCGTCGCCGCGCACGGGGACGAACAACTCGAGGCGATCGAAGTGATCGATCGAAGCACCGGCATCGCCTCTCGACGGGATGCGAAGGTGCTCTTCGTGCTCATCGGCGCCCAAGCCGCGACCGATTGGCTTCCCCCGGAGATCTCGCGCGACCAACACGGCTTCATCTTGACCGGAAGCGACGCGATGAAGGCGGGACAGTGGAACGCCGATCGGGAGCCGTTCGCTCTCGAAACGAGCGCCCCGGGGATTTTCGCAATCGGCGATATTCGCTCGGGATCAGTGAAGCGCGTGGCTGCATCCGTGGGTGAAGGCGGCATTGCAATCGATCTCGTGCACCGCTACCTCCAGTCCCCCTCCTAGCCGTGGCGAATCTGCCCCTCGATTCCGCAATCACGGAGGCTCTCTCCGCCGCAGCCTCAGCGCACCGCGAATACGAACGGACTGCCCTCGAAGGCATGCGCGATGAGCAATGGGCAGGCTTCTATGCCGCCTTCGTCCTCGGTCGGCTTGGCCATTTTCACAGCGGCGAGCAGGCCGCCGGCTCTGCTTGAAGAGGTCGACGCGCCGTCGAATTGGTCACGGGCTGCGGCCGCACACGTGGCCACCACGGTGCATGCGCAATGAGACGCGAATCAAGTAGCCGGATTCCGCTAGCCTCAGCGGAGCAGTAGGCAGTATCTGCTGGTAATCGGAGCCGCCTGGGGGAATCGAACCCCTGCCTTGACCAGGCAAAATACC
>DATJQO010000041.1:0-16640 GCA_035505695.1 Mycobacterium sp. | reverse complement strand
TCACCCCCACCCACCACATCAACCGACGACAACCGCCGGCCCGGATCCGCGGTCATCGCCACCAACACCCGCTCCAACCGCCCCACCAACACCGCGACCGTCTCCGCATCAAACACATCGGTGCGAAATTCCACTGACCCGCCGATGCCGGCGGGCTCGCCGGCCTCGCCCCAGCGTTCGGCCAGGGAGAACGTCAAATCCATGCGGGCGGTGTGGGTTTGCACCGGCAGCGGGGTGACCTGCAAATCCCCCAAGGTCAACCCGGCGGCGGGATCGCTGTCCTGCCCGGGAAAGTTTTGCCAGGCCATCACTACCTGGATCAGCGGGTGGTGGGTCAGGGATCGGGTGGGGTTGAGCCGCTCGACGATGACTTCGAAGGGCACGTCTTGGTGCTCGTAGGCGGTCAGGCTGCGCTGACGCACCTGGGCCAGCAGTTCGGCGACGGTGGGATCACCGGCCACCTCGACCCGCAACACCAAGTAGTTGACGAAACAACCCACCAGCTCATCCAGGGCGGGATCGCGGCGCCCGGCGGTCGAGAACCCCACGGCCACATCAGAATTCGCGCTGAGCTTGGCCAGCAGCAGCGCCAGGGCGGTCTGGATCACCATGAAGCTGGTGGCGTTGTGCTCGCGGGCCACCCGGGCAACTCGCCGCTGCAGCTCGGCCGGCCAGTCCACGGCCAACCGAGCGCCGCGGTGATCGGCGACCGGCGGATAGGGCCGATCGGTGGGAAGCGCGACTCGTTCGGGCATCCCGGCCAGGGCGTCCAGCCAGTAGGCCAGCTGCGCGGCGACGGGGCTGCCGCTGTCATCGAGATCGCCGAATTGCGCGCGCTGCCACAGCGTGTAATCGACGTACTGCACCAGCAATTCGGCCCAGCCGGGGGCACAGCCCGCGCACCGGCTGGCATAGGCCGTCCCCAGATCACGAACCAGCGGAGCGATCGACCAGCCGTCGGCGGCGATATGGTGCACCGCCGCCGCCAGCACATGCTGATCGTCGGCGGCACGGAAAAGCTGTGCCCGCAAAGGGATCTCAGTGGCCAAATCGAACGAGTGACTCGCCACGGTGTCGATGGCATCACCCAGCCGGTCTTCCGACCAGCCGGTGGCATCAATGATCTGCCAACCGAAGTGGGCCCGCTCCGGCTCGAGCACCCGCTGCCGGGGTATCCCCTCGACCGCCGGGAAGAGCGTGCGCAGGCTCTCATGGCGGCCGACCACATCAGCCAGCGCCGCGCCCAACGCGTCGGCGTCCAACTTCCCGCGCAGCCGCAACGCCACCGCCAAGTTGTAGACGGGTGACGGCCCGTGCAATTGGTCAAGGAACCACAACCGGTTCTGGGCAAACGACAACGGAACCACCCCAGGCCGCTGGCCGGCTACCAACCGCGGGAGCCGGCCCGCATCCACACCAATACGGAGCGTCAACTGGGCCACCGCGGGCGCCTCAAACACATCGCGCACCTTTAGGCCGCCATCCAGGCCGGTGTTGACCGCGGCGACCAGGCGCATCGCCGACAGCGAATCGCCACCCAACTCCAAGAAGGAGTCGTCAACCCCGACGCGCTCGAGCCCCAGCACCTGGGCGTAGACGCCGGCCAGGATCTCCTCGGCGGGGGTGCTCGGAGCGCGGTAGTGATCGGTGTCCTCGTACTCCGGTGCCGGCAGGGCCCGTTTGTCGAGTTTGCGGTTGACCGTCAAGGGCAGCTCCGTCAACGTCACCACCGCGGACGGAACCATATACGCCGGAAGCTGCTCGGCCAACGCGGCACGAACCGCGGCCGGCTCGGCAGCCCCGGTCACATACCCCACCAGCCGCGGTTCGCCGGGGCGATCCTCACGGGCGATCACCACCGCCTGCTGCACCCCAGCTACGGCGGCCAGGGCGGCCCGCACCTCCCCCAACTCGATGCGATACCCGCGGATCTTGACCTGGTCATCGGCGCGCCCCACAAACTCCAGCTGCCCATCAGCACGCCAGCGCACCAGATCCCCCGTGCGATACATCCGTGCGCCCGGCGCCCCGAACGGACAGGCCACAAACCGCGACCCGGTCAACCCCGCCCGGCCCACATACCCCACGCCGACCCCGCGGCCGGCCACATACAACTCTCCCACCACCCCCACCGGCACCCGCCGCAACCACCCATCGAGGACGAACAGCGCCGCAGTCGATACCGGTGCACCGATCGGCACCACATCGATTCCCACCGACAGCGGTGCGCTCAGTGACGCATACACCGTGGCCTCGGTGGGGCCATAGGCATTGATCACCACCCGGGCCGGCGCCCACTGATCCACCACCTCGACCGGGCACGCCTCACCACCAAGCAGCAACGCCACCGACTCCAATCCCTGTGGGCTGAGTGCGGTTACCGCCGAGGGGGTTTGGGTCAGCACATTGACCTGTTCGGTGACCAACAAGGCGTGGAAGTCGTCCGGTGAACGGACCACCGACTCGGGCACCACGACCAGGCGTCCACCGCCGAGCAATGCAGCCCAGATCTCCCACACCGAGAAGTCGAACGCGTAGGAGTGACAGTGCGTCCACACCTGCGCCGGGGGCAGGTGCGTCGGCGATGACTCGGCCAAATGGATCACGTTGTGGTGGCTGATGGCCACCCCCTTGGGCGTACCGGTGGTGCCCGAGGTGTACATCAGGTAGGCGATGTCATCGCCGGCCGGCGCCGGCAAAGCCGAACTGGGCTGGGTGTCGACGGCACGGTCGTCGACATCAATCACCCGCAGGTCGCGCTCGTGCAACCGCCCGCGCAAACCGCCAGTGGTGATCGCGGCCATCGGCGCGGCATCATCCAGCAGGAACCGAATCCGCGCGTCGGGCAGCGCGGGGTCAATTGCCAGGTAAGCCGCTCCGGTCTTCAGCACTGCCAGCATGGCGACGACGGCCTGAGCCGAGCGCTCCAACAGCACTGCCACGCACGCGCCCCGGCAGACACCCTGGCCGGACAGCAAGTGCGCCAACCGATTTGCGCACTCATCCAGTTCCCGATACGTCAGGGACAGGGCCCCGAAGACGATCGCCACCGACTCCGGAATCCTTGCCGCCTGCGCAGCGAACATCTCCGGTACCGACGTCGGCGCGTACACGGGCTGAGTGATCGCGCCCCGATTACCCCACCCATCCAGCCGAGCCTGCCCGGCCTCGTCGAGAACGTCGATCGACGACAACGGCCGGGTCGGGTCCGCAGTCATTGCGGCCACCACCTGCTCCAACCGCACGGCTAAATCGAAGGCGTCACAATTGGAAAGCAAGTGCCCAGCACCCTGCCTGCTGAGAAAAAGCTGATCACCGTCTTTGAAGAACACCAGCCCAAACTGGTCCACGAGCCCAGAATGGGTCAGGGTCGCCGACGCCGGAGCACCAGCAAAATTACCCATATGCGTAGTCGGAATGAAATTGACAACTACTCGATTCGATGCCCGCCTGGAGTTGCGAAAACTTGCCCTCGTCTCAAGCAGGTGCACCGGAAACCGCTGATGCCGCAGCGCTTCTCGCATTCGAGTGTCCACATGTTCGCAAAATTCGGCAACCGCAGACCCCGGCCAAGCCTTGAACACCAGCGGTACGACCCCGGAAATCATTCCGGGGACCGTCCGTGCCTCCGGACGCACCCGCCGGCTGACCGGAAAATCGAGCGCCAGCTCCGGACCCCCGCCGCCCCATACACGCACGAGGAGCGCGCAAGCAGCAGCGATCACCGAGGAGCTACGCACCCCTAGAGCGCGCGACAATTCGCGAATCGCGGGAACGACTAAATGATTCAATCGAATCGGTGCAGAAAGCTCATCCGGATCACGCCCGCTCGTGGCGTGCGCCAACTGATAACTTTGTTCGCTTTCCGGCGGAAGGTTCCTCGCCCAATAAGCGTGATCATCGAGGTAATCGGCGGACGCTTCGTATTCGAGCTCACAGTCAATCAGATCGCTTAGCGACCCAAAAAACGGAGGAGGAATCGACGCGCCAGATGCCATAGCAGAATAGATGTCTGCGACCCGATGACAAATAAGCGCGAGGCCGATTCCGTCGACGGCTATATGATGACAGCAAACGAACCAATAAAATTCATCAGCCCGCGTCTGCAACAACGCGAATTTGAACAGCGGGCCGCTGAACTGCATCTCTGTCCGTTGGATCGATGATGCTAGCCGATAGGCGTCGTGGGCGGGATTCTGTGAGGCGGTGAGGTCATAGCGAGCCAGCTCAACTTCGGGGTAGTCCGCCGCCTTTTGGAAAACCTGTCCGTCCACCTGGTAAAAGCCGGCCCTCAGTGGTTCGGCCTCGCGTACCACTTGACGGATCGCCGCCTCGAACAGGCCAGGGTTGATCGGGCCCGCGATTTTTAACAGCACACCCAGCTGCCACTTCGCATCGAAGCGACCCGTTTCCTGCGCAAGCCATATATCCAGCTGTGCCCGCGTCAGCGGAAGCGCCCGGTCATCGAGTTCGATAAGGCGCTCCTTGCCGTTCACTGATCCAAGTCGCGGTCCTCTGCCAGCCTGTGGCCCAGACTCTTTGGCGGTATGTCGCTCGGGCTCCGTGCTATGTAGTCCAGACATCGAGCGCGGTCCGCTTCGCCGTAGACCACCCGCCAGCCGGCCGGAACATCGCCGAGGGCCAGCCGCAGACTGTGTGGCTCCGCGTCATTGACCAAGACGTGAAAATTGAGATTTGCGTCGTCGGACGGATTGATGCTCACCGCCTCTCTAGCCCGGTCTCGTCGACATGGGTGGAAAGTGTTTCAACCTTACTGAAGGCCAACGGGGTCGACCCGGGGTTTCGACGAAGTTCCTGAATGCGACTGTCAACTGTTTTTAGGGGCATTTGCGCGGGTGAAGCCAGTCGTTTCAGGCGCGCAGTGGCGGTGCACGTACCGAATCCGGCCACCGCCGAGAGGTTTCCGTCCGGCTGACGCGACTCCGCCGCAATGCACGCGAATAACCCGCCATTCCGGTGCGCGCCAGCTAACCTGATAGTGCCCCGCGATCCTGGCACAACTGGAGATGACATGACCAGCACCGAGGACGGGGACGCCGCCCAGGTGACGGTGAGGTCCCGCTGCGAGAGCCGTGCCAGGTCTAGCGGTGGGCTTTCGGGGACTACCCTGCTCAAACGTCTACGTCCCGGTCCACGAGGGTGGCCGGCCTTCGGCGAAGGCCCGGGGGCCCTCCTTGGCGTCGCTGCTGCGCTTACGCAGCTCCTCAGCCGGATAGACCTCGTCGAACGCGTCCCGCAGCGGCAGGTCCAGCGAGCGCCACATGGCCTGCTTGGTGGCGCGTACGGCCAGCGGTGCGCCCCGCAGCAGGCCGTCCAGCCAGGCCTGCGTCGCCACGTCGAGGCGCTCGGGCTCGACCACCTCGTTGACCAAGCCGTAGCGCAGTGCGTCGTCCGCGGTCATGCGGCGGCCGGTGAGCAGGTAGCCGACCGCCACCCGCGGTGGCAGCTGACGGCCCAGTCGAAACACGCCTCCAGCGCCGGCTACCAGCCCCAGGCGGACCTCGGGCAATCCGAACTCGGCGTCGCTGGAGGCGACAATCAGGTCGCAGGCGAGCGCAAGTTCGAAGCCTCCACCCAATGCATATCCGCGCACCTTGGCGATCAGGGGTTTGGTGATATCGAACCGGTCGGTGAGCCGCGGTGCGCCCGGCTTGCCCCTGCTCCCGAACGACGACAACCCCGCGACCCCACGCGCGTCGCGGTCCGCGAGCTCTTTCAGGTCCTGTCCGACGCTGAACGCGCGATCACCCGAACCGGTCAAGACGCCGACCCAGACGTCCGGATCCGACTCGAAGTCCTCCCAGATCCAGGCGAGCTCTTCATGCATGCCCACATTCATGGCGTTGAGCACCTCGGGGCGACGCATGGTGATCGTGGCCACCCGATCCCGCTTCTCGTATCCGACAAACCTCAAGTCACCCAACGCAGCAGCCATGCCGCCAGACTAAGCCGACCCGTAGTGGCCGGACCGTTACCGCGCCCCGGCGAGGAACCATGATGCAGGCGCGCCTCTGCTCGGTCGGGACCAGCGTCCCGCCGTTCCGCTACACCCAAGACGAACTCATCGAGCAGCTCGACATCGAGGACGACAAGATCCGCTCGCTGTTCAAGAACAGCTCCATCGCGTCCCGGCACTTGGTTCTTCCTGCCCGTGACGCCAACGGGCAACTCGAGCCCGAAAGCCAAGGGCAACTGCTTGACAAGCACCGCGAGTGGGGCATCAAGATGGCCGCCGAGGCCATGGACAAGTGCCTGGCAAACACTGGCCGCACCCCTGCCGACGTCGACTACCTGTGCTGTGTCACCACCACCGGTTACCTCACCCCCGGGTTGTCCGCGCGGCTGATGAAACAGCGCGACATGCGCCCGGACTGCGCGCGACTCGACGTAGTCGGCATGGGGTGCAACGGGGGACTCAACGGGCTGGCGTCGGTGTCGGCTTGGGCCGAAACACACCCCGGCAAGCTGGCCGTGCTGATCTGCGTCGAGACATGTTCGGCCGCATACGTTTTCGACGGCACAATGCGGACCGCCGTGGTAAACTCGCTGTTCGGCGACGGGGCCGCCGCGCTGGTGATCAGCACCGATCGGCATCTGGCGCAGTCGCCGCACCCGCTGGTGCTCAAGACCAGCAGCCACATCATCCTGGAAGCGCTGGACGCGATGCGCTACGACTGGGACGGCAACCGGGCCCTGTTCAGTTTCTACCTCGACCCCGAGATTCCCTACGTCATCGGCGCCAACGTCGAAACCGCACTGAGCCGCCTCTTATCTGGCACCGGGCTGGACATCACCGATATCGACCACTGGTTGGTGCACTCCGGAGGTAAGAAGGTGCTCGATGCGCTACGCGTGAATCTGGGCTTGAGCCGCCACGACGTCCGCCACGCCGTGAGCGTGCTTCGCGACTACGGCAATCTCTCCAGCGGGTCGTTCCTGTTCACCCTTGAGCGGCTGAACCGCGAAAACGTCGTCCAGCCAGGCGAATACGGAGTGATCACCGCGATGGGCCCCGGCTCGACCATCGAGATGGCCCTCATCCAGTGGGCATGAGGGGACGCAATGATCGAGCCATCCGGGGAGCGCGCCGCCTCCTTCACTCTCCCCGCAGGCGACCTCGCCGGTCGCACAAGGGCTTTGCGCAACTTCATTCGATCCCAAGCGAATGGTTTGGCGGTCATCGACCTGCGCGAGGCCGGCCCGGAGCACCTGTCGCCCGGTGACGGCATCGCCGATGTCAACGGCTGGGAGCGCACACTGCGCCTGATCGAACGCTCACCGGTGACCACGGCGGCCCTGTTCGGGCACCGGGTTGGCGGATGTGCGCTGGAGGTTGGGCTGGCGTGCGACTTCCGCATCACGAGCCCAGGCTCCCAAGTGGTTTGGCACAACGAGGGCGCGGTTTGGCCCAGCACCGCGCTGTTCCGCCTGGTCCAACTGATCGGGCCGGCCCAGACCATTCGGCTGATACTGCTCGGCGAGCCGGTGCACGCCAGTGCGGCGCTCGCCAGCGGCCTGGTCGACCTCATCGCCGAGGACCCCGAGGCCGAGGTGGAGACACTCCGTGCGGCGGTGGCCAAACTGGACGACCTGCGAATCGTCCGGCGGTTGGTCGCGGAAGCCACACACAGCAGCTTCGATGACGCCCTGGGAGCCCACCTCGCGGCGTGTGAGCGCTATTTGCGGCGACGCGGGGTCGACTAGATGACCCACCGAGTTCCCGCCGCGGAGAGGGCCTGGGCCCGACGCAGCCGGCCCACTCCGTGGGACCGGCCCTCGACCGAGGCAGAGCTTCGCCTCACCGCAGCCTGGTTTGACGACCACATCCGGGAGGTGTACCAGTCGCTGATGGCCACCTCCTGCGACGTTCGCAGGCTTCCTGACCTGGTGCGCGCGGCCGGTGACCAGCTGCCCGACCTACTGCCGGATCGGGCAACCAGACAGCACGACGACGAGCTGGGGCCGAGCGAACGGCTCCGGGTGGAGCGCGACCAGGGCCGATTCCTGCGAGCTCTGCTCCGCAACCCGACCACCGCGATCCCGGCGCTGACCGACATGCGCACGCCGCTGCCCGAGTCCGCTGCCCACGCCGTGCAGTTCCAGGCCACCGGTGAGCTCGTGCTGCAGACGGTCACGCTGCGACGCGCGGGCAACGTCGCCGAGCTGACGTTGGCGAACACCATGACGCTGAACGCGGAGACGAACGAGCTTATGCGCGATCTGGAGACGGCCGTCGACGTAGTGACACTCGACGCCGCCACCTCGGTCGGCGTGATTCGTGGCGCCCCAATGGAATACGCGTCGTACGCTGGCAAGCGGGTGTTCTGCGCCGGGATCAACCTCAAGCACCTCGCAGCCGGCAAAATCTCATACCTGGACTTCTTGATCGGTCGCGAGGCCGGGCTGCTGTCGAAGCTGGCGCGCGGCGTGCATGATCCTGAGACCGGGCGCGACGTCGCCCGGCTGTGGATTTGTGTCATCGATTCCTTCGCCATCGGCGGCGGCATGCAGCTCACCCTGGTTGCCGACCATGTGATCGCCGTCGATGACGCCTGGCTGAGCTTGCCCGCCGCCAGCGAGGGCATCGTTCCCGGCGTAGCCAACCTGCGCCTGCCCGGCCGGGTCGGGGTGCGGCTCGCCCGCGAGCTGATCCTGCGCGGGCGCCGTCTGAGCGGCACCGAGGCGATGCAGGCCGGCCTGGTCGACGCCGTGGTCGGCGCCGCGGATGTGGATGCAACCGTGGCGTCGGTGGCGGCGGCGCTGTCGGAGCCGGGGGTTATGCCCAACAAGCTGATGCTCGCCCACGGCATCGAGCCCGAACATGAGTTCGCGACGTACTTGGCCGACTTCGCCGTCGTACAGGCCGAACGCATGCATGCCCCCGATGTGCGTCGCAAGCTGTCGAGCCGTCAATGACCGGCACTGCACACGCAGGCAAGACCGAAGCCCAGATTTTGGGCGCGATCGGATTTCTCAATGAGGTGATGGCCCGCTACCCGCAAGCCATCTCGTTCGCCCCGGGGGCACCGCTGCTGAACGGCGTTACCCGCGAGCGCCTCATCGCCGCTGTCGACGAGGTAGCCGATCGCTCGAGCGGCGGGGCGCCGGGGTGGGATGCCCTGCTGCAGTACGGCCCCAGCCGGGGGATCATCAACGCTGACCTCGCCCGGGCGCTATCCGCTACCGGCGCCCTCGCTGTGAACGAGTCCGATATCACCATCACCGTCGGCGCCCAAGAGGGGTTCATCCTCGTCCTTCGCGCACTGGGGCTCCATCGCTCTGGAACCCTGGGCATCGTTACCCCAGCCTTCGCCGGCATCCGCGGTGCGGCGACCTTCATGGGTGCTCGGACTGCGGACGTTCTCGAGGGCCCCGAGGGCGTCAACGCGGCCGACCTCGAGGCGGCGTGTGCGCGCGCAGAGGCCCTCGGCGAGCCACTGCGAGCCTTGTACGTCGCACCCGACTTCGCCAACCCCTCAGGGACCGTGATCCCTCGGCACGCCCGGCTGGAGCTGCTGCGCACCGCTCGGGAGCGGCGGGTGCTTTTGATCGAAGACACCACCTACGGCTTCACCGATCCTGACGTCCCGCCGTCCCTGAAGGCTCTGGACGAAAACCGGGTGGTGATCCAGGTCGGCACCTTCTCCAAGGTGTGCTTCCCCGGGGCCCGGGTGGGCTATGTGGTCGCCGACCAGCCCTGGCACGGGTCCACCCTGGCGACCTGGCTGGCCACCCTGAAGAACACCACCACGGTCAACACCTCTCCACTCAGCCAGGCAATGGTCGCGGGCTTGGTGCTATCGGATCCGGCGGCCCTCGCTGAGCGTGAGCGTGTGCTGGCTCAGTCCTACCGCGACAAACGGAACCTGCTGTTGAGCGCACTGGACGACGAGTTCGCCGACGCCACCGAACTCGGACTGAGCTGGAACCGGCCCACCGGCGGGTTCTTCGTCGTGATGCAGACCCGGCGGGACCTCGACCACGCCGCCCTCCAGCGCTGCGCCGCGCACCATCGCGTGCTGTGGACCCCGATGCGTGACTTCTACGCCGGCCACGGCGGCGACCAGAAGCTGAGGCTGTCGTGTAGCCACGTAGCGAGCGACCAGATCAGGGAGGGGATCCGCCGGCTGAGCGGCTTCCTGCGCGAAAGACCGGAAACGCAGGCCAATGAGCACCCGACCACGGCGCATCTGCGCCTGGAAACCGAAAGGCCATGACCAGCAATGAAATTCGTGCTGGCAAGTGATGGCAGTCGCGGTGATGTCGAGCCGTGCGTCGCTGTCGGCCGTGAGCTGCTGCGCCGAGGACACGAAGTGCGCATCGCCGTGCCGCCCAACCTGGTTGGCTTCGTCGAGTCTGCTGGGGTTGCCGCGGTCGCCTACGGGCTGGACACCCGGCTACTGATGCAAGCGCGGCGAAACTTGGCGGGTTCAACGCGCAACCTGTGGAGAATCCGGGATCTGATCAGATTGTGGCGCGAATCGTGGGAGTTCCGTAACCAGTGTTGGCGGGAGATCAGCACGACGCTGGCATCGCTGGCGAACGAAGCCGACCTGCTACTTACCGGCCGGGTGTTCGAGGACGCCGCTGCCAATGTCGCCGAATGTCAAGACATTCCGCTGGCCACGCTTCACTACTTCCCGGTGCGGCCCAACGGTCAGCTGCTGGCCTTCCTGCCGGCGCCGTTGGCCCGCTCTGCCATGATGATGAAAGGCTGGCTAGCTTGGCGCGCGACGAAGAAACTCGAGGAAGCGCAGCGTCGTGAACTGGGATTACCGAAGGCAACAGGCCCCTCGGCGCGACGGATCGCAGACCGCGGATCGCTGGAAATTCAGGCCTACGACACGATTTGCTTCCCCGGCCTGGCGGCTGAGTGGGTGAAATGGAATGGGCGGAAGCCTCCCCAAAGGCCCTTTGTCGGCCCACTGACCATGGAGTTGCCGACGGACACCGACGACGAGCTGGCGTCGTGGATTGCCGCGGGAACACCGCCGATTTTCTTCGGCTTTGGCAGCATGCCGGTCGAGTCTCCGGCCGACACGATCGACATGATCGCCGGGGCCTGCACGGAGTTAGGCGCGCGAGCGTTGGTGGGCGCCGGCTGGAGTGACTTCAGCAGCGTCCCACATTTCGAGCACGTCATGGTGGTGGGGGCGGTGAACCACGCGGCAATCTTTCCCAACTGCCGCGCGGTTGTCCACCACGGTGGTGCGGGCACCACAGCCGCAGGCCTGCGCGCCGGAATCCCCACCCTGATCCTCTGGTGGGCCGGCGATCAGCCGTACTGGGCAGCTGCGGTGAAAAGATTGAAAGTGGGTACCGCCCGGCGCTTTTCGGCCACTACCCGGGAATCTTTGGTCGCGGATCTGCGCCGGGTTCTGGCCCCGCAATACGTCGCCCGGGCCCGCGAGATCGCCACCCGGATGGCCAAACCCGCCGAAAGCGTTGCGGCCGCCGCCGATCTCGTCGAGGATTTCGCCCGCCTGCGGCGTGCCGGCTGATACGCGTGAAACGAGACACGCAGGTATGAGCAGAAGTGACTCAACGTATGACGCCATCGTCGTCGGCTCCGGAGCCTCTGGCTCGTGGGCTGTCAAGGAGCTGACGGAAGGCGGCCTGAAGGTTCTCCTGCTCGAGGCTGGCAGGAACCTGGACATCGCCCGTGACTTTCCTGCCGACGCAGAGGTGAGCGGGATGGGGATTGTGGGGCACGTCAAATCGGCGATTCAGGGCCAGCAGGTTCAGGCGCGAGCCCCATTCTTCTCCGAGACCACCAAACAGTTTTACGTCAACGACAGAGAGAATCCCTATACGACGGCGCGAGGAAAAACGTTCCTCTGGTTCAGGGGCCGGCAACTCGGCGGCCGCCTTCACACGTGGTGTAGACATGCACCCCGCATGTCGAATTACGAGCTCAAAGCCGCAAGCGTCCGCGGAGACGGGGTCGATTGGCCGTTGTCGTACGAAGACCTGGCGCCCTACTACGACATCGTCGAGCGGACGCTCGGCGTCTACGGGAAACCCGCAGGCATTCCAAACTGTCCGGACGGACAGTTCGTCGGGCCCGCGAAAACGACAAAGATCGAAGAAGCGTTCCTGGCCAACGTCGAGAAACGACTTCCGAACGTCCCCGTGACGTACGGGAGGACCGTCAGGTACGACAACAAGAGGGTTCCGCTTCCCGTCAGGCTCGCCCTGGCAACCGGCCGCCTCGACGTGCGGACAGACGCCATCGTGAGCCGATTGCTGATCGATGCGCAGTCGGGGAAAGCGACCGGCGTTGAATACATCGAGCGATTGACAAAGAATACGCAGGCAGTTCAGGGAAAGGTCGTCGTCCTCTGCGCGTCGGCGATCGAGAGTGTGCGGATCCTCCTGAACTCGGAATGCGCGAAGCATCCGTCAGGTGTCGGCGGATCGTCGGGCCATCTCGGTCGGTATCTGTGCGACCACGTTGCGTACTCGCAGAGCGGCAAGGTGTCTGAAGGGGATGTCGAGCCCGCTTCCAACGAGGATGGGTTCGACTTTGGGGTAACGGGCCTCTACATTCCGAGCTTCTGCGAAAAGGAATCGAAGAACTTTCCTGGCGGCTACGGCATTCAGGTCTCGATTGGCCGCGGCAGGCCGACGTGGTCCATGGCGGCGTTTGGCGAAATGCAGCCCCGATACGAAAATCACGTGTCGCTCGACCCGACCGTCAAGGACGCGTGGGGGATCCCCGTAGCCAGAATCGAGTGCAGCCATTCACAGGATGAAGTCAATATGGTTGCGCACATGAAGCGGAAGCTTCGGGAAATTGCAGCCGCCGGCGGCCTCCAGGTCCACAAGAAGTTCATGAGTCACCTCTGCCGGCCTGGGGGAGCCATTCACGAGACCGGCGGCGCGTGCATGGGCGACAAACCGGACAATTCGGTGCTGAACTCGCACTGTCAGTGCTGGGATGCTGACAACGTGTTCGTGACCGACGGCGCATGCTTTGTCTCCTCCGGATTCCAGAATCCCACGCTTACGATGATGGCCCTCACGGCTCGAGCGTGTCAGTTCATCGTTCGTGACTATGTGAAGTGCGTGAACTGAATGGACTACGGGAAGGTTACCGGGTTTGATAAGCCAGTCTCCCGAATCGTCTTCGGCACCGATCGATTGCGGGGCCGGGGCCTGACTATACCTGGGAGTGCCCGGCGATTACCGTGGCTGCCCAATCGAGGCCTTGAGCAGCAGGCTTTCTCGCTTTTGGATCGGTCATTCGAGCTCGGATGCAACTCATTCGACACAGCGCGCATATATGGGGACAGCGAACGGACGCTGGGGGCCTGGATTCGGGAACGCCGCAACCGCGACAAGGTTGTGGTCATCAGCAAGGGATGTCATCCCAACCTCTTAGGACGTGGACGTCCGCGGCTCTCTGCGTCTGATGTGTCGCACGACCTCCACGCATCCCTCAAGGCGCTCGGCACTGATTTCATTGATCTGTATCTGCTTCACTTCGACCACCCCACTGTGCGAGTCGAACCGGTCGTGGAACAGCTCAACCGTCACATTGACGAAGGCAAGATCAGCGCGATAGGTGCGTCGAACTGGTCTCACGAGCGAATTGCTAGCGCCAACGCGTTTGCCGCCAGCAAGGGCTTGAAACCATTTAGCGCGTCGAGCGTTCAATTCAGCCTTGCTGACTGGACGGGATCTCCGTGGCCTGGCGCTGTCACACTTGGAGGGGACGGCCAGCGTGCCGCAAGAGAATGGTATTCGACGCACGGGTTGCCGGTGTTCGCGTATTCCAGCCTCGCCCGCGGATTCTTTTCAAATCACTACGATCCGAAGAATCCAGACGGCAACCGCGTGAGCCGGTGGTGTGCAACCTACCTCGGCACCGAAGAGAACATCCAAAGGCTGGAGCGCACAAAAACGTTCGCGCGCGAGCATCACGTCACCGTCGCGCAGGTTGCGCTCGCGTACGTGCTGTGCCACCCGCTCCATGCGTTTGCCGTGGTCGGTTGCACGACGTTTGAGAAGTTCGCGGAGAACGTGGCCGCACTGTGTCTGAAGCTGGATGAAGCGACGCTCCACTGGCTCGCTACAGGTCAGGCCTCGCGATGAAGATTCTCATCTTCGTGAAGACCTTAGCCGCGGGTCGACATCGCCCGGCCCGCACGGCAGTTCACCGACCTCGACCCAGTCAATTGATGACTGTCGGGGGGTGAAGCACCTACGCAAAGTCATCTGCTAAATCGATGTCCAGGCGGTCGCGTGGACGCTCGCTCACCTGTTTCTCGTCGGTCTTGTCAGTTGGAGGTCCGCAACGGGTACGCAGTGGGTACGCAGCAGAACTTCTTGCGGGTTCCGGTAACCATCACGCCCAACGCTGTGACCAGTGGTTTCCTTGCGCAGCCAACACAGCTTGGCGTGACAAACGCCCAGATAGTCTCGTTCGCATCGAGTAGGTCAGCGACAGCCAGCAGGATTCGTTCGTTATATCGTCGTCCTCCCGGTGGCTACGCTGATGTTCATGGCCGGTGAGGTGAAATGGCCCAAGTCGTACGTCATCCCGTCAGTCGTGCTGTCTCTCGCTGCAACCGGATTCTTGGTCTGGCACGTAGTCGACCCTGCCGCTCGCATTGACGGCTGGGCGATCACCCTGCTTGTCGTTGGCTTCTTGCCTTGGCTGCGAACGGTCTTCGAAAGCATCGACTTTCCGGGCGGCGGCTCTGTCAGGTATCAGAAGTTGGAGGCCAAGCAAGAGCAGCAAGACGATGAGATCAAGGCGTTGCAGTTCCTGGTTGCGAACTTTTTGACGGGCGACGAGGCGAGATACCTCCGCATTTTCGCGTCACCTGGGCCGTTCAGATTCGGCACCGACGACGATTCGGTCAGAGTCTTCCAAGCGGTGGAGCGACTGAGACAACTCGGCCTCGTCCGCGGGAAGACGAACCTGAACCCTGCCGCTTTGGTCAACACGGACGGGACCGACCTCAAAGTGCTCTTCGAGATCACCGAGCTGGGCCATCAGCATTTGGCGCTTCGAGACAACGCGTCATCGTCCTAGCACGGTCTGCACCAAGTCGATGGACGCCAGGCGTTCCACCGTTTCGCGGGGCCCTAGGAGCCCTCTGAACAACGATCGATTCTGGGGCGGGAGGAGCGCCGACAAGGCCATCGTTGCGGCATGAGTCGGGTCATCGAGCCCGACAACGTGGTCGTTCCTCCCGCCGATCTTCGAGTGTGGTCCACTCATGCGGTGCCCGCAACGGCCAGCGTGGCCGGGGGTTGGTCAGGCCAGTGCCCACACCCCGTTCGTGCGGGTCAGGCCTTTGTTCACAAGGTTGCGGACATTGATTGCGGCGAAACGATTTCGCAGCCAGGCATGGTTCTTCTCGACGCCGAGGTAACGCAGCTTGACCCTGCGCCCACGGCTGGTGGCGATCCAGGAAATGATCCGCTCCACGGTCGAGCGGGTGGGGTAGGCCTGCTGGAATTCGGGGGTGCGGGCCTGGGCGCGAGCCGCACGCAGCAGGGCCTCGTGCTCGTGGATGCTCATCGACCGCCCACCGGCGGCGGTGGTGCACGCCGCGCGCAGCGGGCAGTCGGCGCACACCGCGCCGAAGGTCACCGTGCGTTTCGCGCTCATGACGCGGGTGTGCCCGCCGGGGCAGGTCACGGTGCGGGCCTGCTCGTCGATGGTGAAGTCGTCGAGGGTGAACCCGCCGGGCACGGCTGCGCGCAGCGGCTTTGGCTTGATCACCGTGTCGTGTCCGCCCGCCTGGTAGGCGGCGCGCGCTTCACCGGTGCCGTAGGCGGAATCGCCGTACACCTCAAGCCCCTGCCGCTGCCCGGCGTCGCGCTGCTCGCCGCCGTCGGTGGTCACCGACGCGACCGCGGCGACCGCGGCGGTGGCCGCGACCACCGCATCCACCACGACAGCGACTGAGGAGGAGTCCTTGTCCGTGTCCGGCTGTCCGACCGGATCCGGTTGTGCTGCACCGGCATCGACATCGCCGGGTTCCTCACCGGCGGGTGCGGCCGGGCAGGCCCCGTCACCGACGGCCGGCTGGTGGTGGCGGTCGCGGGCGATCATCTGCTCACCCACCACCGCGTCGCTGCCCTTCTCGCCGAATGCCTTGGTCAGCTCGCAGTCGGTGATCAGTCCGGTCTCGGGTTCGGCCGCGACGTGCCCACGAAACCCGTCGCGGCGCACCGACTTCGATTTGCGGGTATGCCGAGTCTGGGTGTCCACGGTCGAGATCACCCGATCGGACGCGACCCGCCGCGCGATGCGCCAACGCCCGTCGGTGCCGTCGGAGCCCTCGGCTGGCTCCACGTCCTGACCGGCGACCAACGCCAACAACCCCAGCGCGTCCGCCGCCTTGTCGTCACGCCCGGGCGCGAGCGGCCCGCATAGCTGCCCCAGCACCGCCAACGCGTCATCGACCAGGTCCGACACCAGCGACCGTTTCGCCTGCTCATCGTCCCAATCGATGTCCGGCTTGCCCGGCTTGGAGTAATCCAGCCTCGCGACCCCCGCCATCGTCTCCCGCGCGCCGGGCACCACCCGGGCCACCTTGCGCATCGCCGCCACCAGCAGGGTGACCGTATCCTGGGTGGCCACCGCGTCGTCGAACACC
>DATJQO010000040.1:0-12839 GCA_035505695.1 Mycobacterium sp. | reverse complement strand
GCCCTCTCTGCCAACCTGAGTTGAGGCACCTGCCTCCTGAAAATTAATGACCCGAGGGCGGGGATGGAGAGCTTCCCCGAGATGACGAAAAAGGTGACCACATTGGTGCGAGCGACCGGGATCGAAGATCCTGGTCGGATGAATGACGCTGGGACGCAACGTCCCGACCCCGAGGTGCCCGCGCGTGCTCGGCGCCGGACGTTCACCGCGAAGTACAAGCTGGAGATCCTGGCCGCCTACGACGCCGCTCCCGACGGTGAGAAGGGTGCATTGTTGCGCCGGGAGGGCCTGTACTCCAGCCACGTCGTGGCGTGGCGGCGGGCGCGTGACGCCGGCGCGCTGGCTGGGCTGGCCGTTGCGCGCGGACCTAAGCGGCGCGACCCCCAAGCCGACCGGATCGCCCGCCTTGAGCACGAGAAACGACAACTGGAGCAGGAGCTGGCCAAGACCCGCTTCGTGGTGGACGTGCAGGCAAAACTGCACGCGCTCTTGGAGACACTCTCCGAGAGCGCGGACACCGAGCCCAGGTCGACGCCGTGACCGACACCGCGATCGCCGAGCTGGCCGCACGTGTCGGGGTCCGAGACGCATGCCAGGCCGTGGGGACCGCGCAGGCCAGCTACTACCGGCGCCACCGCAGTAGCCCGCCACCGGCTCGGTCGGCGCCGATCGCGCACCGCGACCGCCACCAGCCGAAGGCACTGAGCCAGGCCGAACGCCAGGCGATCCTCGATGTTTTGCACAGCGAGCGCTTCGTCGACATGGCGCCGGCCGAGGTGTGGGCCACGCTGCTCGACGAAGGCGTCTACCTCGGTTCGATCTCTACGTTCTACCGGTTGCTACGGCAGGCCGGCGAAACCCGCGAACGACGCCGCCAGGCCACCCACCCTGCCACCGTGAAACCCGAACTGGTTGCCTACCAACCGAATTCGGTCTGGTCGTGGGACATCACCAAGCTGCGCGGCCCCGCCAAGTGGACGTATTACTACCTGTATGTCATCTTGGACATCTTTTCGCGCTACGTGGTCGGTTGGATGGTCGCCAGCCGCGAATCCGCGGTATTGGCCCAGGTGCTGATCCGCCAGACCTGCGCCAAGCAGGGCATCGGAGCCGATCAGCTGACCATCCACGCCGACCGCGGCTCCTCGATGACCTCCAAGCCGGTGGCGTTCCTGCTCGCCGACCTCGGCGTCACCCAATCCCACAGCCGCCCGAACGTGTCCGACGACAACCCGTTTAGCGAATCCCAGTTCAAGACGCTGAAGTACCGGCCCGATTTCCCCGGACGCTTCGACTCCATCGAGGCCGCCCGCCGACACTGCCAGTCCTTCTTCGCGTGGTACAACGACGATCATCGCCACGGCGCGCTGGGCCTACATACCCCCGCCGACATCCACTACGGCACCGCCGAAGCAGTCCGTGACAAGCGCGCCGCCGTGCTCACCGACGCATACCGGGCGCACCCCGAACGGTTCACCCGCAAGCCGCCACAGCCACCACAGCTGCCCACCGGCTCCTGGATCAACCCACCCCACCAGCCAGAGGAGACCACTCACTAAATGCCGCTCGACAGTGCCTCATTCAGGTTGACAGCTTCCGGTGTCGCAAATGCTGCCGCTCCGAGCGCTCCCGCGCCGTCGTCCACTACCGCGACCCTGGCGGACAACAACAGCAACAATGATCAGCACAGCGACAAGTCAGGGCTGTGGGGCCTCCTTGGCCTCGTCGGCTTGGGCGGACTCGCCGGGCTGATGCGCCGCAAAGACGCCGGCACTCACACGGCCGTTGGACCGGCGGCAACCCGCGATCGCGGCGTCTAACCTCGTCCTGAGCGCGGACCCGGTCAGCGGCTGACGCCCCTGACGGGGTCTGGCGGGGCCCTGGTGAAACTGGCTCAACGCTGCGGTAGACGAAACATGTTGCGGTACAAGAGGATCGCGAGCGTCTTTGACCGAATGGCCCGAGGGCGCTGCACGACGGGGCACCGTTTAGCCGAGTACGCAGCGGGTATGCCTCGGCAAGCCGCACAGCCCGCCGTGCGCACTCCCGACTCCCAACCGCAAAAGGTGTTGGCGATGACCGAGATGATTGTCCAATCGCCCGACGAAGTCGTGGCGTTTCTGAAAGCTCTGCACAACCTCATCGAGGACATGTTCGACGAAGTGTTGCATGCCTCCAATCCCCAAGCGCGTGAGAAGCCGTTCGTGGCGCTGCGCCAACTGCTGGCCGTCCGCGAAACCGCCGAGGAAATGATCGTGCACCCGCGGGTCCGCCGCGAGGCCGATGCCGGCGACATCGTCGACGCCCGGCTCCAGGAAGAGCACGAAGCCACGGAGCTGCTGTCGCTGATCGAGAAACTCGATGTCACTTCACCGGAGTTCATCGATCAGGTCAAAAGCTACGGGAGGCCGTACTCGACCATGCCCAGCACGAGGAAAGCGAAGAATTCCCGGCGCTGCAGCGGGAAGTCGACGAAAACGACCTCAAGCGCATGGGTGCAGCGGTGCGTGCGGCCGAGGCCATCGCGCCGACCCGCCCGCATCCGGGGGTGGAATCGGCGAAGCTGAATTTCGCCCTGGGGCCGTTCGCGTCGATGCTCGACCGCGCCCGCGATCTCATCGGACAGGCCCTCGGCTAGCGATTCTTACCCGCGAAGCCGCTGCACACGTTGCGTAGTCTAGGGGAAGTGAGCGTCGCACCGGATATGACCATTGCTTTGCAAGACCGGTTCTTCCGCGAGTTGCCCGAGATGGGTGTCCCCTGGAAAGCCGAGGCTCCTGCCGACCTGCGGTTGCTCGTGCTCAATGAACGGCTTGCCGGCCAGCTTGGCCTGGACGCCGCCTGGCTGCGGAGTTCCGACGGACTCCGCTTCTTGGTGGGCAACTTGATTCCCAGCACTGCGAACCCGGTGGCCCAGGCATACGCCGGGCATCAGTTCGGCGGCTTCGTCCCACGGCTGGGCGATGGGCGCGCACTGCTGCTTGGCGAGCTCGTCGACGACAGCGGGCGTCTGTTCGACGTCCACCTCAAAGGTTCCGGGCCCACGCCGTTCGCCCGCGGTGGCGACGGCCTGGCAGCGGTCGGGCCCATGCTGCGCGAATACGTCGTGAGCGAGGCCATGCATGCTCTGGGTGTGCCGACGACACGACCCTTGGCGGTCGTGGGCACCGGGAGACCGGTACTGCGTGAGGCGGAATTGCCGGGCGCCGTGCTCGCCCGGGTCGCCAGCAGCCACCTGCGGGTGGGCAGCTTCCAGTACGCCGCGTCCACCGGAGATCGCAGCCTGCTGCGACGCCTCGCCGACCACGCGATCGCGCGGCACCACCCGAGCGCCGCCCAAGCCGAACGCCCCTATCTCGCGTTGTTCGAGGCGGTGGCTGGCGTCCAGGCGTCACTCATTGCCCAATGGATGCTGATCGGATTCGTCCATGGGGTGATGAATACCGACAACATGACGATTTCCGGTGAGACCATCGACTATGGGCCATGCGCCTTCATGGAGGTCTACGACCCCGACACGGTCTTCAGTTCCATCGACTATTGGGGCCGTTACGCGTACGGCAACCAGCCCGTCATTGCCGGATGGAACCTTGCCCGGTTCGCTGAGACGCTCCTTCCGTTGATCTCCGACGACCTGGAAGAGGCGGTCGCGCTGGCGGAGGCATCGTTCGGGGTGTTCCAGCGCCACTACGACGCGGTGTGGTCGTCCGGCATGCGCGCCAAACTCGGGTTTTCCGAGGCTGCCGACGGCCAGGTCGACTCGGCGCTGATCGACGAACTGCTCGGCCTGCTGAAGGAAAGCCACGTCGACTACACCTCCTTTTTCCGCCATCTCGGCCGGGCGGCGCGCAGCGGCGCCGAACCCGCAGGCGGACTGTTCATCGACCTCGTCGGCTTCGACAAGTGGCTCTCCCGTTGGCAAGCCATGAGCCCGGACGCC
Organism: Mycobacterium sp.; assembly: GCA_035505695.1. Lineage (GTDB taxonomy): Bacteria > Actinomycetota > Actinomycetes > Mycobacteriales > Mycobacteriaceae > Mycobacterium. The sequence goes on along the minus strand of DATJQO010000040.1, from coordinate 8,899 downwards.
GACGTGATGGACCGAGCCAACCCGATTTACATTCCACGCAACCATCTGGTCGAGGAGGCGCTGACCGCGGCGACCGCGGGCGACCTGGGCCCCCTGCAGCAGCTGCTTGCCGCGGTGACCGCACCTTATGAGGAACGGCCCGGACTCGACCGCTACGCCAGTCCAGCCCCAGAGGACTTCGGCAGCTACCAAACGTTCTGCGGCACCTAGTGCGGGGTGCGTTCGCATATTACGGCGTGCGAGGTGTTTGCAGCGCGTTTCTCACTTAGCCTGGCATGCATCGGCAATCGGTAGCGACGCCGGCCACAACACCGTGGTTAAACCGAAGGCCGCCATGTCGGCTCCCGTTGGCAAAACGGTTTCTAGTCGCGTCTGAATCCGGTGCACCTGCTCGCTGTGCAGGAGCGCCCACCCGAATCCAATGGCCAGATATGGAATCGCCAGCCACAGTGCCACTTCGATCAGAGCGCCGATACTGACCTGGTATTGCAGGATGCGCCGCAGCAGACCCATCGCGCGCTCGACTCCGGTGGGCGGTGGGTCATCCGGAACCCGGCCAGATGAGGCACTCACATTGTCATCGTGACACGTAAAGGGGCAACGACCTGCGGTTAACATGACAAAACAGTCGTCAGTCTGCTTGCCGAATGAGGGCCACCGATGCTTTCGAAGCTCCGTCAGATGCTCAGCTATCAGCTGACCATCGCCGAATTGCTGGGCATCGCAGTCATATTCGGCACGCCGTATTTGCTTGTCGGGTTGATCTGGTCGGGCACCCACACCCAGCAACTACGCCAGTTGCAGGGCAGTGACCTTGTAGTATCCTTCCTTGGCTCCATCGTCTCCTGGCCTGTCCTGCTGTTTTCCGACGTCTGCATGACCTGACACACGCGCGGCCAGCTGACCACGAACGCGGTGCCGGCCGGCTAGGCAGCCGGTAGCGGCGGCCTGGGGAACTCGGGCCAGACACCCGACGAGCGGGCGGGCGACGGCGTCTGCGTCACCGGTTGCCCCAGGTGCTGGGGGCAGTAAGCACTCGCCGCGATCATCGTGAACTTCGCGGCGCCGTCCACCGTGAACCCCGGGTTGCTCGCCGACACGTTCTTGATGACGTCGATTTCGGGATTGCCCTGGTCCATCAGTTGGCATGCCCGTTTGCCGACATCAACGGCGACAGCGGGATTCTGATAGGTGATGCCGGCCTTGTCGAGCGCCGCCAAAAAGTTAGCATCAGGGCCCGACGTGCTGCTCTCGGGATCGGCCTGTGCCGGGGTGGCCATGCCAACTACGGCGGCGAAGCTGGCAAGCGCCACAAGCATTCGCATGGCTTCATCCTCGTACAGATCGGCGCGGTTGTCTTGCCAACCGCGTTCATACCTCCTTCAGAGCCGCCACCGGGCACGAGTCGATGGCCGCCCGAGCCGAAGCGACCAAGTCGTCAGGAAGGTCCCCTTCCTCAAAGCGGTCGACGAGTTCGTCCTCGTCGTCGATCGTGAAAATGCTGGGGGCCCGCTCGGTACATATCCCGTGGCCCTCGCAACGGTCGCGGTCAATCTGGATCTTCATTGTCGTCCTAGGAAATTCAGGCCGGGCGGGACTGCTCTAGCTTGGGCACCAGCCGTACCGGTAGAGCTTCGAAGCGGTGAATCACATTGTTGACGACCCTTTCCGGGGCGCCGTCAAGTTCGATGCGGTCGACGCGCCGAAGCAGTGCGCGCAGAAAAGCTTCCGTTTCCAACCGAGCCAGGCCCTGGCCCGCGCACCCGTGCATCCCGTACCCGAAGCCGACATGTCCGGACGCGTCTCGCTCCACGTCGAAACGATCGGGATCAGCCCAGACCCGCTCATCGCGATTGGCGGATGCGAACATCACCAACACGCGCGCCCCGGCCGGGATTCGAGTCCCGGCGACGTCGGTGTCACGCTCGGTGCGACGCCCGAACGCCCGTACCGGCGACTCCAGGCGCACGATCTCGTTCACCGCATTCGAGATCTTGGCGGGGTCTTTCTGGAGCAGCCGCCACTGATCGGGGTTCTCGGCGAACAGGTACAGCGCTGCCGCGATCGCACTCGCCGTGGTGTCGACGGACGGCGCCAGATAGTCGATGAACACCGACGGCAGTTGCGACTCCTTGATGACGCCCTTCTCGATGCCCTGCACGACTTCGTAGGACATGCTTCCCGGCAGGACGTCTCGGCGGCGAGCCAGTCGGTGTACGAAGCCCAGCATCGCCGCGACGTTCGGTGCCGATCGGAGCGCCAACCCGTTCAACGGGCCCAACATGTCGAAGGTGGCGCCGGCCCACTCCACCAGGTGCTCTCGTCCCCGCTGGGGCCATCCGACGAGGTCCGGCACAACCGTGAGGGGAAGCTTCACGGCCATATCAGCCACGCCGTCGACCCGGCCCTTCGCCAGCGCCGCCTGCACGGTTTGCTCGGCGAGGTCCTCGATCTGGCTGTGCAGCGGTCGCAACGCTCTCGGTGTAAGCCGGTGTGCCATTAACTTTCGCAGGCCATCGTGAGCCGAGCCGTCGGTCATGAGCAGGCTGTCGTTGCCGATGAACCGGGAGATCGGGTTCAGCGCCACCCCGTGGTTGGAGCGGAAGGTGTCGTCGTCGCGCAGGGCGGACTTGACCTCCGCGTAGCGCGGAAATGCGTACATGTGCTGTTTTGGCAGCCACACCACAGGGCCCAGGCGGCGCATGGCCGCATAGTGCCGGTAGGGATCCCGAATCGCGGCCTCGGAATAAAGATCCGTGCGGTAGACGGGCACGTCGCCCGGTTTGTCCGGCCGGGCCGGGGTTCGGGACCAGAAGCGAGAAGCATGCCGACGTGCCGCCACCAGGGGACACGAAGGCGGTTGAGACGAGACGGCCATGCGACCATCGTCGCTGCAACTTCGTCCGCAAGGTAGGGGCTATACGCACCAAATTTGACGTTTGATGGTGCCATGTGCACCTCATCCTTAGACTTTCCCCGTGCTCTCGCCGCATCCGACCGAGCGGACCAGGGAGCTGTTGCGCACGATGGCCGAGACTCTCGTTCAGAATCCAGACGCATGGCTGACCGATCTCGTCGCGGACTCGATCAACGCGGCCGGGATGCAAGCCGCAGCGGCGGATCCCGTTCTGCGGGCAGCCGCCGAGCGAGCGTTCAAGGCGAGTTTTCTGCATTGGGCCACGCAGAATCTGCGAACTCCCGGCGCTCGCGTCGCACTTGGGCTGGGTGACGAAGTCGTCCACATCGCGCGGGATCTCATCCGGCGCGGTCTGGAAGACATGGCCACGGCGGCCTACCGGGCCGGCCAGGCGCAGGCCCTTCGCTACTTGATGAACATCGCCTTCTCGTTGACCCAGGATCCGGAGCAGCTCAAAGAGCTTCTGGACACCATCGCCTGGTCGATCAGCGACTTCGTCGAGAGCACGGTCGGCAGTGTCATGGACATGATGCGCACCGAGCGGGCTGAGATACTGCGTGCCAGTCAGCCCGAGCTCCGTGAGACGGTCGCCCTTGTGCTCGGCGGTGCCCCGATAACCAGATTCTCGGTGACTTCGCGCACACGCCTCGCGAAGTCCGCGAAACAGTTCTTGCATTCGTCGAGGAAAGTGGCGGCGTGGCGCGCGTTGCCGCCAGGCAGTTCGCCCACCGCAACACCGTCATGCGGCGGGTCGCGCGCGCTGACGCCATGTTGCCAAAGCCGCTCTCGGAGAACCCAATTCAGGTTGCCGCTGCACTACAGGTGCTGCGCTGGACGAGACCCGGAAGTGGCTGACATGTTGTGCTCTCTGTTCATCGTGGCAACCATCGCCGCCGAAATGGCTTAAACTGCCGCTGTCGTCCGCCCAGCACGTCGCCCGGCCGGAGGGCGGTACGGATCGCGCAGTGCGTGAGGAGTCGGCGATGGAAAACACCACGACGGTGTCGCAGACGGACATGATGGTTGGGCATTATCGGCTGGTGCGCCGATTGGGGGCCGGCGGCTTCGGGGAAGTCTACGAAGCCAAGGACACCACCTATCACCGCAGGGTGGCGCTCCTACATGGCCCCGGAACGGTTCCGACACACCGAGTTGACCAGCAGTGCCGACATCTACGCGCTGGCCTGTGTGCTGTTTGAGTCCATGACCGGGTCACCGCCCTATGCAGCCGCCGACCCAATCGGGTTGATGGACGAGCACCTGAACTCTCCGATACCACGCCCCAGCGAGGTGCGACCGGGTATCCCCAGCGCCTTCGACGAGGTCATCGCGTGCGGCATGGCCAAAGACCCCGCTCGGCGCTACTCCAGCGCCGGGTATCTCGCCCTGGCCGCCTACCACGCCCTGGCCGCATCCGACCAGGATCGCCCGGACACCCTTATGGACGGAGGTGAGGGAGCGAAGCCGCTGGCCGACGTTCGCGCATCGATTGCCGACGCGTTCGTCGCTGCGGAAGAAGACACCGCAGCCGGCGCCACGATGGTCGACGGGCCCGGTGGCGGTGCCGGGAACACCGCGACCTCATCACCAGCCCCCGCCGACGCCCCTGAACCCACACCAGCGCCGGGCGCCGAGGCGATCGCGACCCCGCCGCGCCCGACCGCCTGGATTTCGTCTTTCCGGCCGCATCAGGAGTCGTCAACCGAGCCGCCCCGACCTCAGCGGCTCGGCCGCGTCTCCCGAATCGTGCTCATTGCGGCCAGCGTGCTCATCACTGTCACCGTGGCGTCGCTCGTCGTATTCCAATCGATCAGATGGTCCCGACCGGAACCGCCGCCAGGGACCCCGGTAGTGGTGCCATTCACCGGTCTGAACGCGCCCGCGGGTGTGGCGGAGGACCATGCGGACAATCTCTCCGTCACCGATTACCTGAACAACCGCGTGCTCAAGCTGGCAGCGGGTTCGAGCAGTCAGACGGCGATGCCGTTCCCGCAGCTGAGTATGCCCGATGACGTGACGGTGGACAGCGCGGGCAACGTCTTCGTCGCTGACTACGCCAACGACCCGGTGCTGAAATTGCCTGCTTCCAAAGGGAATTGACCCGTAAGGACGAGTGCTAATGAACATCGACGACGACTCCGTCACGACGCTGGAGGACCTGCGGGGTGATCTGGCGCATCGTTACAAGCGGACACCAAGCCGCGGATGCTCGGTGGACCAGGCCATCGTCGAGGCCGACTTGGCGGCGCTCGACCGCGACGGCTACGTCATTTGGGAGAATCTGCTCAGCGCCGATCAGTGCCGGCACATCCGTGAGGTCGTGAGCCCGTGGTTGGGGCATACCGGACGCAACTCATTCGAGGGCCGGCGCACCCAGCGCGTCTACAGCGTGCTGAGCCGGACGCGCGTGTGCGACCGGCTGGTGGACAATCCGCGCGTGCTGGCGGTGCTCGATCGGTTACTGATGCCGAACTATCTGCTTTCGGCTTTGCAGGCCATCAACATTCAGCCGGGAGAGACCGCGCAGCTGGCTCACCATGACGACGGCTTCTATCCGATTCCGCGTCCCCGGGCGCCGTTGGCCGCAGCGACGATCTGGGCGATCGACGACTTCACCGCCGACAATGGCGCCACGGTCCTCTACCCCGGCAGCCACCACTGGGGCAAGCGTCGGCCGACCTCGGACGATCACGCCCTGCCCGTCGTCATGCCCGCCGGCTCGTGCGTCCTCTTCGTCGGCACCCTCTGGCATGGCGGAGGCGCCAACACCGCTCCCAACGACCGGCTTGCCGTCACCGCGCAATACTGCCAACCCTGGTTGCGACCGATGGAGGCCTTCACCTTGTCGATATCGCGCGAAATCGCTCGAACGGTCTCCGAGGACATTCGCCGCATGCTCGGCTACAGCATCCACCCGCCGTTCGTCGGCGCGGTCGACGGCCTCCACCCGCTACGACTGTTGGAGACCGACCCCGACTGAATCTTGGTCACACGAGGGCAACGACGCTTCCTGCGTTCCCAGGCTGCCCGCGTGGATCGCCTCACTGCGGCTCAGCACAATCGCGGCGGCCGTCATCGCCAAGACCGCCATCACCAAAACCGGCGCCACCGAGCCTCCTACGGCCAGGTGTTCACCAAGCACCCCGACTCCGAGGGCGACAGCGACGACCGGCTCGCCCACCGACATGATCGGTACCGACCCCTGTACCGCTCCGGCATGAAACGCCGAGTTCTGCACCACCGTTACGGCGACGGCGAGCCCGACCAGCACGTAAGGGGCGGGCACGGTCAAGAGATCATGCCCCAAACGCCAACCGCGAAGCGATGTGTACAGATCTTCGTCAAGACGGCGATCATGCCCAGCAGGACGGCCACCGGAACTGCCAACAGCATTGCCCGCACCCGGCCGAACGCGCGCTGGGCGGCGCTGACGCACGCCATCAACAGCGGCACCGTAACCACCAACGCCAGGGTCCACGCCGGTATCGGAGGACGACCATGACCCTCGTGCGGCTGCCCGACCAGGACGAAAATCGCCAGTGCGGCGGTCAACAGCGTCGCCCAAGCCCACTGCGACCCGCTAACCTGGATTTTTCGTGAAACTCGCTGTGACACGAGCTTGAGTTAGCGAAAGTGCCTGTCCTGCAAGGGATAATGAGACTTCCTTAGGGTCCATGATTCCGAGCGGAGAGGCACTTTCCAGGTGAAGAGTAGCGCAGCGGTTTCGCAGGTGAAAGTGTCGGCGGACGGCCAAGGTGTCGTGTCGCACGCCGGGGTGGGCATGCTGCGCGAGGTCGCCGATCTGAGCGGCTTATCGGCGCAGGTCACCGCGGCGTTGGCTGACACCTATAACGGGCCGTGGATCCATGCACCCGGCGATGTGTTCGCCGATCTGGCTGCTGCGGTTGCCGATGGCGCCGACTGCGTTGACGGGGTCGGCCAGCTGCTGGGGGATCGCGAACAGCTGTTCGGAGCGGTCGCCTCAACAACCACGCTGTGGCGGCTGGTCGATGAGCGCATCGACGCCGCCCACCTGCCGGCGATCCGGGCGGCGCGCTCCCACGCGCGGGCGCGAGCCTGGGCCGCCGGGGCGGCACCCGACCATGATGGGTGGCTGCATCTGGACGTAGATGCCACCATCACCATCGACCACTCCGATAACAAGGAAAACGCGGCCGCGACCTGGAAGAAGACGTTCGGGTTGCACCCGCTGCTGGTGTTTTTGGACAGGACTGACATCGCCGCCGGGGAAGCGCTGGCCGGACTGCTGCGTGCGGGCAACGCGGGCAGCAACACCACCGCCGATCACATCACCGTGTTGAACCAGGCGCTGGCATCGTTGCCACCAAGCTATCGCCCGGGCCCCGATAACCCCGACGCGCCGCAGATCCTGATCCGTTCGGATTCGGCCGGGGCCACCTACGGGTTCGCCGCGGCCTGCCGCGGCGAAAGGGTGGGGTTTTCCTTGGGGGCGGTGATCGACGCTGCTATCCGCGACGCGGTGGAAACACTCAACACCACCGATGCGTGGTACCCGGCGATCGATGCCGGCGGCGCCATCCGTGACGGCGCGTGGGTCGCCGAGGCTACCGCACTGGTGGATTTGAGCAAATGGCCGTCCGGGACCCGGCTGATCCTACGCAAGGAACGCCCGCATCCCGGAGCGCAGTTGAGGTTCACCGACACCGACGGGCACCGCATCACCGGGTTTCTCACCGACACCCCCGACGGCGTGGTCCCCGGTCAACTCGCCGGGCTGGAACTGCGCCACCGCCAACACGCCCGCGTGGAAGACCGCATCCGCCAAGCCAAAGCCACCGGCCTGCGCAACCTGCCCTTCAACTCCTTTCAAGCCAACGCCGCCTGGCTCGAAATCATCATGGCGGCAACAGATCTGATCGCCTGGACCAAACTCATCGGCTTCACCGACCACCCCGAGCTGGCACGTTGCGAGATCGCCACCTTCCGCTACCGGGTGCTACACGTTGCCGCACGCATCACCCGCGGCGCCCGACAACTACGGCTACGCATCGACGTCACCTGGCATTGGGCCCAAGCGATCGCCACCGCCTGGACCCACATCCGCGCCGCCTTCACCTAAACCGCGAAACCCTAGACCCGACGAGACGAAAGACCCCACCGGCCTTAGGAAAGCCCGCCCACCCAGCGACGCCGGGCAACTTGTCATACCCACCGGCAACAATCGACATCACGAGCCAGCCAACACCGGCTCCGTTCACCCCGGTCAGCCGGTACGAAAAATCGAGGTTAGGACCGGAATTCTGATAGCTTGACCGGCGCTCCGCACTTGTTGCAGAACCGTGAGTCAGCTGGCAGCTCCGTGCCGCACGACCCGCACAACAGTCCTGCTGCTGTCACTGCACCGGGGGCCGTTCCCCGTGCCGTCCACACCAGTATCGTGTCATCGCTGGTCAGCGATTCCGCCATATCGCCGAGCCGTCTCGGAGAAGAGGCTGAGCAGCCGACCCTTCGGCAGTGCAGGCGCAGATGCGATGCAGTTACCATTGCGTCGTTTTAGCGCATGACGGGCGCCGACGAGGGCTCCGCGTTAGCGATTGAAGCGGAACTTGCGCTTGACCTTGACGTCGCCGAGCACAGTTCGGGCATTGTTGCAGGCGTCTGCGGCGGGCTCGTCACCGTTCGGCTTTCCCGCGTTGAGGTCGTCGTACACCGACTGTATGCCGCTCAAGAACAGTGCGTCCCGGCTGGGCGCCTCCGCGATCGCCTTCGTTGCGCTCTTGCCTTCTGAGAGCCGGGCCAGGCCCCAGGCTTGTCCCACGGTTTTAAGCCAGTCCTGGTCGTCATGCCCGGGGACAGTCAGCCTCAATAGTTCACGCAATTCGGTGCTGAGGTGTGTCGTGAACGTGAAAGGTGCACTGCCTCAACGATAATCGACGTTTGCTGGCGTTCGAGAATCGATCGAGGAGTGCACCTATCAGATGCAGGCTACTACGGATTGGT
>DATJQO010000039.1:0-7254 GCA_035505695.1 Mycobacterium sp. | reverse complement strand
GCTGCGTTGGCCGAAGCCGTCACCGAAGCCGCGCGGTCGATTGGCCTGCGAATCTCAGTGACTCCTCGGACGGTCCGCCGATGGGAATCCGCGACCCCGCCGTGGCCCCATCCCGAGCACGCAGCGGCGTTGGAAGCGCTCTTCCAGCGTCCCGTAACCGACTTGGGCTTTGTTGCTCCCTGGCAGGGTGACCAGCCGGATGCGCCAAAAACCTTACGGGCAACCAAATCTCAGCAGTACGGAGGTCGTCCTCTACGCAGAGTCGGCCCAACCCTCCCGGTCGGCGTTGCTGCAGATTTCGCGGCGATTACCGTCGCCTACCGCCATCTGTACTGGACGATCCCCGCGGCTGACCTTTTGCCGCTCGTCGCCGGCCACGCGGGCCTGGGCGCGTCACTCTTGTCCACCATCGACGACTCGGCCCGCAAAGGTCTGGCGACCGCGCTATCTGAAGCCAGCCTCCTCGCTGGCCGGCTAGCCTTCTTCGACCTGCAACAACCCGAAGCCGCGCAGCCCCATTTCGTCCTCGCGTTAGAGGCTGCCTATCAAGCCAGCGACTACTTGCTAGGTGCTGCAGTCTTGGCGCATATGGCTTTCGCGCCAGCGTTTTCCGGTGACCGAACCAGGGCCCAAGAAGCTCGGGACCGTATTCGCGCGGCGCATGCGTTCGCTCATCGCGGTAACGCACCGGCAGCAATCATTGCGTGGCTTAATGCCGTTGAGGCTGAAGTCGAAACCCGATTCGACAACACGGGTGACGCACTGCGACTCATCGACCAAGCTGAGACCCTGCTGGCCAACCAAGCCCAGGACTCAGAGCTACCAGCATGGTTTGACTGGTTTTCGCTCACGCGGCTGCAAGGATTCAAAGGAAACACGCTCGTAGTAGCCGGTCGGCCCCGTCAGGCTCAGGCCGTTCTAACGCAAGTCCTAGCCGATCTGCCGGACAATGCCGCCAAGCAACGGTCAATCACTCTCGCTGACCTCGCCGCTTCGTCCGTCGCCGACAAGGACCCCGACCGAGCTTGTGAACTACTGTCTGAAGCAATCGAAAGCGTGAGCAGACAATGGTATGCGACTGCAATGGATCGAATAAAAGCAGTCAGAGAAAGCCTGCGGGAATATGAATCACTTCCAGCGGTACGAAACCTGGACGCAAAGCTTTACGACTGGCACACCACAGTCAATTCATTCTAGCTAGCCAGAATGAAATCGAGAACCTCGGCCAAACTCTTCACCCGCCAATCCGCGGCCCGATCCAATTCAGGAGAGTCGCGAAATATCCAACCCCACGGGCCACGCTGAATGAAAACCGTCTTCAATCCAACTGCTTTCGCAGGTCTAAGGTCGTTATCAATACGATCGCCCACATACAGAATCTCTGACGGATTATCTGTGGGTGAGGCCTCAACAACCTTCTGGAAAAACAGGACATCGGGCTTCTGCACGCCCCAATCGTCAGATGTCGCGATGAAATCGGTCGGGAGGTCAAGGGCGCGGAGAAGGCCTCCAGCACGGACCGTCTGATTACCGACGATACCAACCCAAAGGCCAGCAGCCCGTAGAGCCGATAAAGTCGGTCGCACATCCGAATAAAGATCGTCTTCCCCAAACCATTCCGGCTGTCCAGCCGCCGCCCTGGCCTCTCGCTCCATCGTTAGATCGAATCCTGGCTTAAACACCTGAAAAGTTTCTCGATAATCCTTACCCGATGCAATAACAGCACCAAATACGGAAACAAACGTGTGACGCGGAACTCTGAGCCAATCAGCCCAAGTGCCATACTCTCGCGTCTCATCGACAAGCGTCTCGCCCACATCAAATACAACCGCTTTTATCATGGCTCAAATCTATCCTATTCGTCTATCGAGGCGCTGGCTGGGTGCCGGCGCAACTTTCGACCCCCACCCGGGTGGTGATCTCGAGTATTTGTGCAGTTGAGTCGGATGTGATTGTTGACGTCGATATCTCGATGGACCTGAGCAATGGCACAGCAAGCCACGGAAGCCGTTAAACAGGCTCTTCAACCTTTACCGGGCAGGTAGCCCGTTGATCTTGATCGGCGTGTCTAACAGCTGAAGGCCCTTGGCCTTCTGAAGTCTGAGTGTTGCGAAGCATTCAGGACCGAGGAAGGAGCCAAGGGCTATGTCTGACGCTACGACAGTGTTGTTCGGACTGCCAGGGGTACGGGTTGTGCGTGTCGAGCGCCGCGCCGACGGGACGCGGGTCGTCGATGTCATCACCGATGAGCCGACGGCGGCGGCGTGCCCGTCGTGCGGTGTGGTGTCGACGTCGGTAAAGGACCACGCGGTTACCTCGCCCAAAGATATCCCGTACGGTGAAGACCGTATTGTGGTGCGCTGGAACAAGGTTCGCTGGCGATGCCGCGAAGACTACTGCGAAACTGGTTCCTTCACCGAGGCCATCGCCGAGGTACCCACGCGCGCCCGCAGCACGCTTCGGCTGCGTCAGCAGATGGCCAAAGCAATCGGCGACGCGGCCCGCTCGGTGACCGAAGTCGCCCAGACCCATGGCGTGTCCTGGCCGACCGCGCATCGGGCGTTCGTCGCCCACGCCACGACGTCATTGACCGAACCCGAACCCACCCCGGTGCTGGGCATCGACGAGACTCGGCGAGGAAAGCCCAGATGGGAGCGCTGCGCCCAGACTGGCCGGTGGGTGCGGGTCGACCCCTGGGACACCGGGTTCGTCGACCTGGCCGGCGATCAGGGGCTTATGGGACAACATGAAGGCCGCAGCGGCGTGGCGGTGGTGGCCTGGCTCAAAGCGCGCACACCGCAATTCCGGGAAAGCATCACCTACGTGGCCATCGATCCCGCCGCTGCCTACGCCTCGGCGATCCGCACGCCCGGGCTGCTGCCCAACGCGAAGCTCGTGGTCGACCACTTCCACCCTATTGACCGGACTAACTCGAGTGGCCGTGCGTGTTGGGCAGGCCGGAATACCGGTGAGGGGGTTGGCTTTGTGCAGCACGACCAGCAAGGAGACGCTGTATGGGCGAAGTCTGTGAGGTGGAGCGGGACATCGAGTCGATCCGGCTACCGCAGTGGGGGCGGGTCGTTGCTACCGACGACGGTGTGGCGCCGTTCGTGGTGGTCGATCCGGACGGACAGCCGGTGGAGCCGATCAGCCAGTTCTTGCGCGACTTCGTTGCGCGGGGCCGCTCCTTGGGCAGCGTGCGCAGTTACGCGTTCGACTTGCACCGCTGGTGGCGGTTCCTTGTCACGGTTGGGGTGTCGTGGGATCAGGCGACGTCGGTGGAGGTGCGGGACTTCGTTTTGTGGCTTCGCCAAGCCGACAAACAGCGGCGGCACCGGCGCACCAAGTCGCGGGCGACGGCCGGGCAGATCAACCCGGTCACTCGCAAGCTCCATCAGGACGACCACTATCAGCCGCGTACGATCCGGCACAGCAACGCGGTGTTGCGCAGCTTCTATGAGTTCGCCATCGACGAGCAGTGCGGACCGCTGGTCAACCCAGTGAAGCAAGAACGGTCTTGCGGGCGGCGCGCGAATGCGCACCACAACCCGCTGGAATCGTTTCGTACGGAGGGCCGCTTGCGATACAACCCGAAGCTGCCGCGACAGCGGCCGCGGGCGATGCCCGACGAGCGGTGGCTGGAGTTGTTCGCTCAGATGCGGTCCAACCGGGACCGGGCGATCCTGGCGCTGGCGGTGAGTTCGGGTGCTCGTGCCGGTGAGCTGCTCGGGATGCGCGCCGCCGACATCGACTGGGGTGAGCAGCTGATTCAGGTGCGGCGCAAGGGTTCTCGTGCCGCGCAGTGGCTGCCGGCGAGCGCCGAGGCGTTCGTGTGGCTGCGGCTGTATGTCGACGAGATCGACGAGCCCAAATCGCCCAACGATTTCGTGTGGCAGACGCTGCGCCGCCGCAGCTACCAGGGCGCGAAATTGAGCAGGCGGCCGATGAACTACGAGGCGCTACGAGCGGTGCTGCGACGCGCCAACGACGCATTGGGCACCAACTGGTCTATGCACGACTGTCGCCACACTGCAGCGATCAGAATGACCCAGTCGCGCAAACTGTCGGTGCGCGACGTGCAGGCGATCCTGGGGCATGCCCACCTGACCACGACGCAGATCTACCTGGTCGACGATGAGAACGCAGTCCTGCAGCGGGTACGCCAGTACCTCGCCGAACGTGCAGCCGGCGCGGACAAGCCGGTCGCGGTCGGGGGCGGCTACAACGCCAGCGATCTGGCCGTACTGTTCGGCGGTGACCGGCGATGACGACTAGCGTGGCGCTGACCGTCCCAACCCGTGCTGGTCAGACCCAACCGACGCCAGGCACGACGCGGCAGAGCCTCACCGGGCCGTGCGACAACTACGCGATCAGCGAGGTGATGGCGTTGCTGATCGAGCACGCCGACCGGCTCGGTTTCTCCTACGACCGCAAACGCCGGATCCGGCACAGTAGCCCGGCGATCTTGGAATGGCTGCAGTCACACCCCGCAGAAGGCTGGCAGCAGCGCTGGCTGGCCGCCGGGGCCGACACTGGCTTGGACTGGTTGAACGATTTGCCGACCAGTTCGCCGGTTCCGGCGAAGGAGAAGCGTAACGGCAATGTCGTGGCGACCAACAGCTTGTTGCTCAACCGCATCGTGTTGCCCAGCTACGATCTGCTCGCGGGATGGGGAGCAATGACGCTCTATCAGGACACGCTGAAAAGCATTCAACCCGAGGTCTTCTCCCGAATCGCCGACCAGGCCGACCGGCACGGGATGGTCGGGTGCCGCAAGCAGGCGGGTCTGAAGGTGCTAGCCAAGCTCGTGCTGCACACCGGACGCGATGTGGACCGGTTGACCAGCGACGATTTCGTCGATTACCGCAACTGGGGGCTGGCGCACAACGGGTTGGTGCCACCGGGGATCGTTCCCGCATGGGACCTGTTGCGCTGCGTCGAGATACTGCCGAGCAACCTCACGGTCAAAGCGCACCTGCATGCCGGGCAGCGCCCGACCGCAGAACTCGTCGACCGCTACCGGCTGCGCTGCAACCGGGTTCGCGACGCGCTGCTGCGTTACCTCGACGAGCGACGACCCGGCCTCGACTACGTGTCGTTCAATTCCTTGGTTGTGCACCTGGTCGGGGAATTCTGGGCGGACATCGAACGTCATCACCCCGAACTCGACAGCCTGAACGTGCCGGCCGACGTAGCCCAGTCCTGGAAGCAGCGTGCTCGATTCGTTACCACGAAGAATCGCCCGCCACGCCCACGAAAGTCCTACCCGCAACTGCTCATGAAGGTTCGAAGCCTCTACCTCGACATCCAGGAATGGGCGCTGGAAGACCCGTACTGGGTGCAACACGCCTTCCCCAGCCCGGTTCGGCGCAACGAGACTGACGGTGTCGCCAAGCACAATCGCGCGACCGCGGCCGCGATGCATCAGCGCGTCCGCGAGCGGCTGCCGAAACTACCGGTGCTCGTCGAGACGGCCGAACGCGGCCTTGCAACGCAACAAGCGCTGCTCGAAGCCGCTCGCGCTACCCCGATCGGCGGCCTGCTGGTCCACGACGGGGTCAGCTACCGGCGCACGACCTACCGGACCTACCAAAAGAGCCCGTCCTGCTCGCGGCCGGAGGTCGTGCTTGTCGAGCATCTTGAGAGCGGCGAACAAACCGACGTTTACGCCGCCGAGGACGACGCATTTTGGGCGTGGGCGATCATCGAGACGTTGCGCCACACCGGCATTCGCCACGAAGAGTTGCTCGAGATGGCCCACCTGGCGTTGGTGTCTTACCGGTTGGCCGACACCGGCGAACTCGTGCCACTGCTGCAGATCCTGCCATCGAAGAACAACCAGGAGCGGCTGCTGCTAGTGTCGCCGGAGCTCGCCAGCGTGCTCGCCACGATCATCACCCGGTTGCGTGAGCGCAACGGTGGCACGGTGCCACTGGTCAGCCGTTACGACCATCACGAACGCACCTTCGGGCCGATGCTGCCGCACCTGTTCCAGCGTCGCACCCGCGGGCATCGCAACGAGGTCATCTCGGACACCAACGTCCGAAAACTGCTCGACAAGACCCTTGCCCGCGCCCACCTGCGCGACGCCGCGGGCGAACCACTGCGGTTTACTCCGCATGATTTCCGAAGGATCTTCGCCACCGAAGCCGTGACCGGTGGGCTGCCAGTGCACATCGCCGCCCGGTTACTCGGGCACGAGGATTTGTCCACCACGCAGGCCTACCTCGCGGTGTTCCAGGACGACCTGATTCGTTCCTATCGGGCGTTCCTCGATCAGCGCCGCGCGCTGCGACCGGAGGCCGAATACCGCGAGCCCACCGAAGACGAATGGCGGCAGTTCCAGCACTACTTCACGCTGCGCAAGGTTGCGCTCGGCATTTGCGGGCGCCCTTACGGTACGCCGTGCCGACATGAGCACAGCTGCATCCGCTGCCCGATGTTGCGGATCGATCCCCGCCAACGTCCCCGACTGGTCGAGATCATCGCCAACTTGACCGAGCGGATCGAGGAGGCCGAACTTAACGGCTGGCTCGGCGAGAAAGAAGGCCTCGGCGTCAGCCTCCGGGCTGCCCGCACCAAACTGGCCACGCTCGACCGACAGCAAGCCCAATCCGCGCATCCGACAACCAATCTCGGCATCCCCCAGATCACCACAACACGCTGAGCACCTACCATCCGAGGTAGCACCCCACAAGACCGATCTAGTCCGGAAAAACCTGACGAAGCTGGCCAACGACGCGCTGACCAGGGTTCGCCGCCGAGTGACCTGGGAGCTCCATGATCGGCGCGGCCGCAAGACCGACCCGCAGTGGGCCAATCGACGCCGCCTGCTGACTGCGCGGGAACGCTTGTCGGACAAAAGCTTCGCCAAGATGTGGAATGACAT
This sequence comes from Mycobacterium sp., assembly GCA_035505695.1. Classification (GTDB taxonomy): domain Bacteria; phylum Actinomycetota; class Actinomycetes; order Mycobacteriales; family Mycobacteriaceae; genus Mycobacterium. The sequence continues at coordinate 365 of DATJQO010000039.1, read as the reverse complement.
TAACGCCGCCGATCCCAGCGCGCAGATCCTGTCAGCCTGGATCGCAAAAGAGGAACTGCGCACCCTGCTGTCGACCGTGCGCGTGGGCGGAGACGCGCACCTGGCCCGCCACCGTCTGCACCGCTTCCTGGCTTGGTGCATCGACTCGCAGATCCCCGAACTGCTCACCCTGGCAATCACCGTGGACACCTGGTGGCCTGAGATCAACACCTTCTTGACCACTGGTATCACCAACGCCCGCACCGAGGGCTACAACCGGCTGCTCAAACAAGTCAAACGCGTCGGCTGTGGATTCAGAAACCGCGAGCATTCGGCCCGGCGGATACGATTCCACTGCACCCGCAGGCAGCGGGCCGCAACCCAGA
>DATJQO010000038.1:0-25511 GCA_035505695.1 Mycobacterium sp. | reverse complement strand
CGGCCCATTGGTCAACTCGTCGATCACCGAGCTGTAACCGCTTGTGGCCGTGCCCAACTCCGCCGCGAGCACATCCCAGGCCGCCGCGGCGACCATCATTGGCCCCGATCCCGGACCCGCGTACATGCGACCGGAATTGATTTCGGGCGGTAACGCTCCGAAGTCAAACACCGTGTCCTCCTCAGTCGGCCGTGATCGTCGCCGATCTCGGCTGTCACATAGGAACCAGGGGTGGCCGTGGTCACGACCTTGTAATCAATCGCCACCTTTCGGCCGCCGACCCCGCAGGAATCGCTGACTCGTACCTTCCGCCCAGCAACTCCATTCGGAGACCTGGTCGATGCACGCTCGCGATCCCACGCGCTGCGTCGAGATGCGATCTCCCACCACGCTTCTCAGGCGTCTGGCCAGGAACGACATGCACCTTAACCTCGGCTAATCCCCCGCTGTCAGCAACCGAGCGACAGCCCGCCTTTTTCCGAACTGTCGCTCGCCAATGAGATTAGTTCGTTACCCGGGACACGCCGACATGCGATGCCAAGTGTTCATTCCAGGCCAGCCACTATTCATTCCCGGTCAACACCTGTTCATTTGTGAAAACTGATTGTTCATCTATCGTTTACGTTCAACTCAGCTCAACGTTGCTGCTCGGGCGCCGGCGTTTGCATCACGGCACCGTCAGTCTTCCTCGAGAATCAGCGCCATCTCTGGGCACGACGCTACGCCGTCGCGCGTCAATTGCACATCTTCGGGCCGCACCTCATGCTCCTCGAGGATCGAATAGCCTGAGTCGTCAATCGGGAATAGGTCCGGGTCGACGGCGTAGCACTGGGCGTGGCCCACACATTTCGACTGGTCGAGACGAACCTTCACAGGCTTCCTCCCTAGGCGGCTCAGAAATCAGCAAAATGGCACTTGGCCAATCGATACGTAGAGTAGTCGGTCGGGGAAGTCGAGGAGCCGGCTGCGACCGAGAAGGGCCGCCGTCGACCCCTAGGCGCGAGCCGCCGGATTCGTGTCTCTTTGCAGCGCATGCGATATTGATGTGCCACCAGAAACCCGGTCCCGACGGAAATCCGGGCGCGGCCTGGTTGCGTCGGGACTTACCGAACAAAGACAGATGACCGGAGATCAGCGCGCATGAGCACTCTTGGTGAGGGCCAGCCAGGCACGTTTCACCTACCGCGGCTTGAATACGACAAACTACCGATGTCCGCCGACCGAGGCGTCGGGTGGAAGACGCTGCGGGACGCCGGGCCGGTCGTGTTCATGAATGGCCACTACTACATAACTCGCCGCGAGGACGTTTTAGCCGCGCTGCGCAACCCCAAGGTCTTCTCCTCAACGGTGCTGCAGCCGCCCGGTAGCCCGCTACCGGTAGTGCCCTTGGCTTTTGACCCGCCGCAGCATACCCGCTACCGCAAAATCCTGCAACCGTACTTCAGCCCGCACGCATTGAGTAAGTCCCGACCGGTGCTGGAACGCCACGCCACGGACATGATCGCTGACCTTGCCGGCCGCGGCGAGTGCGAAGTGATGGCAGACTTCGCGCGCTTGTATCCGTTTCAGGTGTTCATGGATCTCTACGGTCTGCCGCTCGAGGATCGAGACCGGGTGATCGCCTGGAAAGATGCCGTCGTCGCCGACAAGCCCTATCTCACCAAAGCCGACCTTGACCAGGGTCACGAGCTGCTGGCATATCTGGCCGACGCGATACAGCAACGCCGGGAGAAGCCAGGGTCCGACATGTTGTCGCGGGTGATGACCGGCCCAGGCGAGTTCAGCGATCTGGAGCTGCTCGGCATGAGCCACTTGCTGATCTTGGCGGGTCTGGACACGGTGACTGCGGCGATCGGCTTCTCCTTATTCGAGCTGGCGCGCCGACCCGGGCTGCGGGCCGCGCTGCGCGACAATCCGAAGCAGACCAGGGTTTTCATCGAAGAGATCGTCCGGCTCGAGCCATCGGCGCCGGTGGCGCCCCGAGTGACCACCGAATTCGTCGAGGTCGGCGGCATGACGTTGCCTCCGGGGACACCGGTGCGGTTGTGCATGGCTGCGGTCAACCGCGACGACAGCGACCCGGTGTCCACCAACGAGCTCGTCATGGACGGAAAGGTGCACCGGCACTGGGGGTTTGGTGGCGGACCCCACCGCTGTCTGGGTTCTCACCTGGCGCGGATAGAACTGACCGTGATCGTCGGAGAATGGCTCAGGCAGATTCCTGACTTCGAGCTGCCTCCGGATTACTCTCCCGAGATCAAGTTCCCGTCAAAGACATTCGCGCTCCGGGCATTGCCGCTGCACTGGGGCTGATCGCCCGGCGATCCCGGCCAACCCCAGAGCGGCGGCAACACCCGTTCTACTGCCTGCGCAATTCGGTGGCTGCCACCTGTACGAACACACCGGTGTCCTCGGCCATCAGCAGACCTCGACCATGGGGCAGCGGCCCACCCTTCATCTTGCCGCGAATGAAACCCTCGTCCGGGTCGGCGTCCATCACCAGCAATGGCGAGTTGGCCTGGGCCAGCGAACGCAGCATCGGGTCGCTGCCAGCCGAAGACCAACCGCCGAACGTACGGGTGACGATCACGTGCAAGCCGACGTCGGCGGCCCTGGTAACCCAGGGAGCAACCTGGTGCAGGGGCGAATCGAAACCCGCCGGCAGCTGCTGGACGTCGTCGACGATCAGGAAGATCTCCGGACCGCTCCACCAGGACCGCGACAACAACTCTTCCGCGGAGAGCCCGGGTGGGGGTTGGCGGCCGGCCAAGACCGCTGCCAGTTCGCCCACCAGCGCCTGGACGCCATCGAGGTTGTAAGCGAACTTCTCGACATACTCGGGGCCCAGTACGGTCAGCAGCTGACGACGCGGGTCCACCAGCCATATCTGGGCCGACGGCCGCCCCGCCGGGGGGGTGGGTGCGCTGCTGGCTCCCGGCGCATACAGCCGGCCAATTTCGGCCATGATGGTGGCCAGCGTTGTGGTGCGCCCACATTCGCGCCGGCCCGTCACCATCAAATGCGCATTCTCGGCGAAATTGAGATAGACCGGCTGCAGGTCCAATTCCGAGATGGCCCAGGCGATTCCGCCCGCACCGACCCCCTGACGGGTGTCTCGTGCGGCCAGCTCCCGAAGTTGTTCCACACCGAACGTGGCCGGCAGCCGGCGCACCGGTGGGGCCTGGCCGCTCGCCACCCGACTCACCGCTTCCACGATGCTGTCGGACTCGAACACGTAGTCCTTCGTGCTGGCCAGTGCCGGCCGGGCCACCAGCGTGTGCAGACCGGCCTGCGGGTCGGAGTCGAGGCGGACGTAGTTGACCGCGACCATGCCGCGGCCCGGCTTGACCGGAACGTCCTTGGCGAACCGCGAACGCACCAGTTTGGCGTCTTCCACGGCGGCCAGCCGCAGCTCGACGCGGGAACCGAAACCGCTGCGCACCGGCGGCCGTAGCTCGGATTCGCGGTCGGCGGTGACCACCACATGCACCCCGAACGAGGGGCCCTGGTTGATGATCACGTTCACCTGCTCGATCAGCACCTCGTTTTCTTCGGCCAAGGCGCGGTAGTTGTCAACCACCAGATAGACGTCGCCGAAACCGTCGTTGGGTACCGGGCCGGGCTCGTCGCCGAACTTGCGCCGCCGGAACACCTCCATCGAGGCGATTCCGTATTCGAGGAAGCTGCGTTTGCGTTCGCGGACCAACGCCAGCAGTTCGGCCACCGTGCGGCGTACGCCGTACGGGTCGGTCGGTCCGGCCACCTCACCCACGTGCGGCAAACGGGCGACCGTGGTCAACGCGGTGCTGCTGTAGGCCAAGCAGTAGAACTGGACCTGTTGCGGCGTGTGGGTCAGGGCGGCGGCGCAGATCAGGGTCTGCAGCGCGGTGGTTTTGCCCGAACCACCGGCCCCCAGTATCAAGACGTTGGCGCCCGGCCCCGAGGTGTCCACCGTCCACGGCGGCTGGTCGTGCTTGAAGGGACGGTCGATGATCCCGATCGGGAAGACCAGATCCTTGGCCGAACCGTAGTCCAGCTGCCATGGGTGGCCGAGGAACCGGTTGACCAACTCGTCGATCGGCACCGGCTGATTGAGCGGCGGCTGCCACAAGCGGTAGGGCTCGAAGTCGACCTTGCGCAGCTGGTCGATGATCACCGTGCCGACCTTCGGCGTCCGGATCCCTTCGACGTCTTCTTCTTCGTCGCGCGCCGTTTCTTCCTGCTCGAGCAGCTCGCCGTTGGACGGGATCGTCGTGTTGATATCCGGTCCTCCCACGCTGACTTCAAGTGGGGTGAACGAGTTGGTGAACAGTTGCGGACGGACGTAGTCGATGCTGTGCACCAGCGCCGGTGCTTCTCGACCGTCGTCGGTCAGGCCGCGGGGATAGTAGTCGCGCCAAAGGAATTCGGCCTGGAACCGGACAATGTCTTCCAGGCTCCGGCGGAAGTAGCCCAGACCCGCCTGGGCCGGCAGGTTCACCGCGTTGGGCACGCCGGCCGCCTGCGCCGCGCCGGCGGTGCGCGCTTTGAGGACCAACCGGTAACCCATGTTCTCCATGAGTTTTTCGGCACGGCTCTCGATGGTCTGCGACGCCATCATCAGGTGAATCCAGTACGCGCGGCCCTGCCGGCCGATCGAGTCGAGGACGTCGACCGCGGTCGGCATGATGCGGAACCACTCATAGAACTCGTCGATGACGACCACCAGCATCGGCAGCGGCGCCATGTCCTGGCCGCGGGCCCGCATCCGGGCTCGTACCGAGTTGTACTCCTTGGCGTCGTCGACACCGGCGCTGTCGCATATCGCCTTGCGGCGGGCGATCTCGCCCCACAGCGCGTCCAGGAAGCGCTCCATCAGCGCCTGGTCCTCTTCGAGGTCGGTGATGATCCGCGACACGTGCGGTACGCCGGCGAACGGCTTGACCGCCGACCCACCCTTCAGGTCGGCCAGTACGAACTGCAGCTCCTCCGGCGGGTGGCTGAGCATCAGCGATTCGATCACGGTTCGCACCAGCGTCGACTTACCCGAACCGGTGGTTCCGGACATGACTCCGTGCGGACCGTCGCCGCCTTCATCCAGCGACTTCATGTCCAAGAACAGCAGCTCGCCGTTGTCGGAGCGGTTACCGAACGGGGCCCGCAACCGCGACCGGCCCATCGTGTCCGTGCGGGCGCCCCACAGCTCCTCGAAGTTGATATTGCCCGGGTCGTCAATCCCGTAGTACGCCATGATGTCTCGGGCGCCGATGTGCGCTACCCGCTGACCGATCTCTTCGTAGGCTTCAGCCAGCCGCCAGCGCGCCAGCTTCTGGGCGAACTCCTCAGCCTCCGCGATACTGATGTGGTCGGTGAGGGCGAAGAACCAAGGCTTTTCGTCGATCACCATCCAGGTGTCGCGGTCGCGGGGCAGGGCTTCGATCACGCCCTTGTCGTCGAAGCGCAAGATGCGCTGCGGGACGGCCGTCCACATCGAAGATCCGGTCAAGTCGAAGAACGTCACCCCGTCAACACCTTCGGAGCTGATCACGTACTCCCACTGGGGATCAGTGGCGTCGGCGATGATCACGGTGTGCGGCGTCGGGGTCTGCGCCGAAGAACTCGCGTGCCGGGGCGTGAAAGACCCGCGGCCGGCGAACAATTCGGCTTGCTCGGCGGCGAATTCGCGCACCGAGGAGTAGACCATCCGCGCATTCCCCGCCGCGTCCTGACGCCGCGGATCACCGAAGTGCGGCAGCCACTTCACCCACTCCCACTCGTCCAGATCCGAGGACACCACGATCATCTGCACGTGGTCGGGCCCGTGCGAGAAGGTCAGCTGGCAGACAATCGCCCGCATCAATCCCAATACCTGCTCGCGCTCTCCGACGAGCGAATACCACGGTTCGACCAGCAGCGAGATCATCTTGGGTAGGTTGTAAACGACGCTTTGGTAGCGACCGAATTCCTGCAGTGCCTTGCCCGTTACCGGCTCCAGCTCGATGTCGGTTGGCATGTTCTGGGGCTCACCCCACGTCACCTCGGGACGAGTCATGCCCACGCCGACGCGAACCACACCAAAGTTGAGGTCCTTGCCGTCCGGCTTGCGTTCCCACATGCGCGGCGAGCCCACGGCGGCGGCTAGCGTGGTGGGGGCCGGGTGGAACCAGCGGTAGTTGGCGTCCATGCTGTCGGCCGACTCGTGGGCGGTGTCGCGCAGCATGTCGAGCATCAACATGAACTGGGCCCGCATCGAGTCCAGTTTCGGCCGGCTCATCTGCTGCTGGCCGCCGAATCGGCCGCCGAACATCATCATCGCGACGCCACCGATCATGAAGATCGGGAAGATGGCGCCCGCCCCCCCGAAGACGCGCGAGCCGCTGGCGAAGGTCATGGCGACCATGCCGATCAGCAGGCCGACCACCAGGACACCGACCACCACTAGCCACCAGGGCTTGCCCTCCGGCGGCGGAATGCTCAACGGCGTCGGAAGGACGATGTTCTCCGGCTTGATTACCGGAGGCTTCTCCGGTGTCGGCCGCGCAAAACCACGTTTCACTTAGGTACCACCAACTCTGCAGGGGACATATCCATCGGTAGGGTGTCGTGCTCCACTAGCGCATCCGTTCGTGACAAGGTCGGACCTTGCGGAAGCAGGCGCAGCGCCACCCACGGCGCCAGGCTTGGTTTAGCCTGCAAGCCCAACGCCTCGCGCACATCGCGGGTGTCGTCTACGCCGAACCGGGCTCCGGCATCCGTCAGCCACCACAGCGATTCTGTCGTCTTCGCGCCGGGATCGTTGCCGGTGACGGCCACGAAGTTCGCATAGTCGGGGCCGAAGTAGACCTGGTCGGCTTCGCGGCCGGTGGTGTCGGCCTTGACCAGCGAGACTACCTTGCCGGTGTCCTTTGCCGCGACCGGGATTGTCGCCCCGGATACGACCTGGATCCGGGCCCGGTTCTCACCGGAGGTCTTCTGCCACCACCAGCAGGTCGCCGGGTTCTCGCGGATGTCCGTCACGTTCAACGGGGTGTCCGGGTAGCTGGACAGGTCGAGCTTGTTGACCACAGGCATCTTCGCCAACGCGGACGGTTCTACGGTGACCGGTTTGGTGTTGCCCGGGCCGGCGTTCTGCAGGATCTGGGCCACCAGCGGCGGCAGCGTCTGCACGCCATCGGCCAGCACCAACGAATACTGTTGCGGCCCACTGATTTGCGGCGTCACGATCACGGTGCCTATCAGGCCGGGTGCCCCCTGGAAGGAGGCGGCGCTCCCCGCGTTCTGTATCTGCGGCACGGTCAGTTCCGGACCCACCGGCAACGCGTCGAACAACGCGCGGCTCATGGGCTTTGCCATGCTCACTTGCTCAGGTGTCAGCCCCAGCGGCAGCAGCACCGATCGGTTTGTCGCGTCGATGCGTGAACGGCGTCCATCGCGGATCACCCAGGCGTCGCCGCTGTAGCTCAGCACCACAGCGTCGGACCCGGTCAGGACCCGCCGGTGGTTGCTGAGATCGGGGTTGCCGTCGATCACGGTCACCGTCACCCCGGACGGCGCCCCGGCGCTCGTTGAGCCGGCCACGGTGTCGCACACCAGCCACGACGACGCGGGCGGGTTGGTCGGGTGGAAGCTGGACGGTGCGCCCGGGATGCCCACCAGCGGACCGCGGGGCAAGCCGGTGATCTGGCTGGACCGAACCAAGTGCGGGTTGTCGGGCCGTCCGGTGATCAGGCGGGCCGAGGCCAGGTTCAGCGCGGGGTACAACTTGTCGCCCACGTGCACATACAGTGCGCCGGAATCACGGTCCGCGATGATCGGTGACTCGTTGATCTGCCCGGACGGGCTGATGAACGACCACAACAGTGCGCCCAGGCAGATCACCAGCGCCGCTGAAACGGACGCCACCACGGCCAAGTTCTGACGCCGTCCCGGTTCGATCTCCATGCGGACGCGCCACCGGGTCAGGGCCATTGCGGTTCGACGTGCAAGGAACTGATAGCCGGTTACCTGGGTCCGCGTCGACAACCCCAGGCCGTACCCCGACCCGCGTTGCCCGCGACTCTCTTCCGCCACGTTAATTCACCATCCGGTCTGCTAGGACGCCTGGATATTGTCCATCGCGCGAATTACTCACAACAACCCGAGACAACCGTAAGGCACCCGTACGGGCCTCGCCATGCGGCGCTGAGCACGTTCACTTCCACATCTCTATTACGTACATGTGTCCGACTGTTTGTCGCGTCGCCAAAGTTGCCCGGGGCGCCAGCCGCGCCAGGCACCGTTGAGCTGGCACTTTGGAGTTTTCCCACGATGCCCCGACCCGATTCGTTGCGCCCCCTGTGGGCATCGTAATGGCGAATGGCCGATTCGTCTCCTCGAGCGTAAGCGGATGGCGCACACGCTGCTGAGCTGGGACCGAAACCTCCGTCCAGCAAAACCGGCGCTGACAGCCTGCCGGCTCGCAACGGAATGGGTCGAGTCGTCAGACTCCGAACTGGGCAGCAAGATGAGCGGTATGACTGATCTCGCACCCTTGCTGGTCGAACTTGCCCGCAGATACGGCATTGCGACCGAGTACGAGGACTGGACCGGCCGGCGGGTGCCCGTCGCGGAAACCACCCTGGTGGCGGTGCTGGCCGCCCTCGGGGTGGCGGCCGGCAGCGAGCACGAGCGCAACATCGCCCTGACCGCAACACTGCGTTCCTACTGGGCGCGTCAACTGCCGGCGACCATTGTCGGGCGCACCGGTGCGCAGACGCGCTTCTGGGTCCACGTGACCCACGGCGCTCCCGCCGAGGTCTGGCTGCAGCTGGAGGACGGCACGGTGCGCGGCGGCGTCGAACAGGTGGACAACTTCACCGCGCCATTCGATCTGGACGGCCGTTTGGTCGGCGAGGCCAGCTTCGTGCTGCCCACCGACCTGCCGCTGGGGTATCACCGGCTGCACCTGCGTTCCGGCGACTCGGAGACGACCACCGCGCTGATCATGACGCCGGACTGGCTCGGGCTGCCGGAGAAGCTCGGCGCCCGCCGGGCGTGGGGGCTGGCCACCCAGCTCTACAGCGTGCGGTCCCGCCAATCGTGGGGGGTCGGTGACCTGACCGATCTGACTGACCTCGCGGTGTGGTCGGCGTTTCGCCATGGCGCCGACTATCTGTTGGTCAACCCCCTGCATGCGGCGACGTTGACGAAGCCGATGGAGCCGTCGCCATACCTGCCGACCTCGCGGCGTTTCTTCAACCCCATCTATCTGCACGTTGAGGCGATCCCGGAATTCGGCGACTTGCCCAACCGCGGCACGGTGCGGCGGCTGCGCTCCGACGTCCAGCGCCGGGCCCGCCGGCTCGACTCCATCGATCGCGACGACGCGTGGGCGGCGAAGCGGGCGGCGCTCAAGTTGCTGCATCGGAGGCCGCGGTCAGCCGGCCGTGAGCTGTCCTACGCCGCCTTCCGCGAGCGTGAGGGCCGTGCGCTCGACGACTTCGCCACCTGGTGTGCGCTGGCCGAGAAGTACGGCGGGGACTGGCGTTCGTGGCCAGAGTCGCTACAGCATCCCGACGCTTCCGGTGTCGCCCGCTTCGTCGAAAAGCATTCGGCAAGAGTCGATTTCCATCGGTGGCTGCAGTGGCAACTCGACGAGCAACTCGCTTCGGCACATTCGCAGGCGATTCGGGCCGGGATGGCGATGGGCGTCATGCACGATCTGGCGGTCGGCGTGCATCCCCATGGTGCTGACGCCTGGGCCCTGCAGGATGTCCTGGCGCCGGGCGTGACAGCGGGTGCGCCGCCGGACGAGTTCAATCAACTCGGCCAAGACTGGTCTCAGCCACCATGGCGGCCCGACCGGCTGGAGGAGCAGGAGTATCGGCCCTTTCGCGCCTTGATCCGCGCGGTGCTACATCATGCCGGCGGCGTACGCATAGACCACATCATCGGATTGTTCCGGCTCTGGTGGATCCCGCAAGGCGCATTGCCCACCCAGGGCACCTACGTGCGCTACGACCACGAAGCAATGGTCGGCATTGTCGCCCTGGAGGCACACCGGGCCGGCGCGGTCGTCGTCGGCGAGGACCTCGGCACGGTCGAACCGTGGGTGCGCGACTACCTCTTATTACGCGGCCTGCTCGGCACCTCGATCCTGTGGTTCGAGCTCGATCGCGACGGAAATGGTGGTCCGCTGCCGGCCGAGCGCTGGCGGGAGTATTGCCTGTCCTCTGTAACCACTCACGACCTGCCGCCCACCGCCGGATACCTGGCGGGCGACCACGTGCGGCTGCGCGAGTCCCTGGGATTGCTGACTCGGCCCGTCGAGGAAGAACTCGAGTCCTACCGCGGCGAGCTGGCCGCGTGGATGGCGGAGTTGCGCCGCGTTGGATTGCTCGACGACGGTGAAGAGGACCCCGAAATGATCGTTCTTGCCCTCTACCGGTACTTGGGCCGGACTCCGTCGCGGCTGTTGGGCGTGGCACTGACCGACGCGGTGGGCGACCGCCGGACCCAAAATCAGCCCGGCACCACCGACCAATACCCAAACTGGCGAGTTCCGCTCACCGACCCCGATGGCCACCAGGTAATGCTCGAGGACATCTTCACCAATCCACGGGCGGCGCGGCTGGCCGAGGCGGTTCGTGCTGCCATTACGCCTGCGACGCTTAAAAGCACTACCTGTTAACTTCTACAGGCCATGAAGGTCTCAGTCGTGGCCCCGGTTGCCGACGGTGTCACCGCGGATCCCGACTGGATGGTGGCTTTCGCAAGCCACCTGGAAGCGTGCGGGTTCGAATCAATCGTCGTCGTCGAGCACACCGTCCTGGTCACCCGGTACGACAGCGTCTACCCCTATGACAGCTCCGGACGGGTCGGGCTGGCGGCTGACTGCCCGATCCCCGATCCGCTTGATCTGCTGGCTTTTTTGGCCGGTCAGACGAGCCGGCTGGGGTTGGCCACCGGGGTGCTGGTACTGCCCAACCACCATCCGGTGGTGCTCGCCAAGCGCGCTGCCACCGTTGACGCGTTGTCGGGCGGACGACTGCGACTGTGCGTCGGCGTCGGATGGCTCAAGGAAGAGCTGCACGCCTGCGGTGCGGAGTACAACAGCCGCGGCCGGCGGGCCGATGAGCAGTTGAGCGTCTTGCGGGCGTTGTGGGCCGACCAGCCTCAAGGAGCGTCTTACGACGGCGAGTTCTTCAGCTTTGACGACGCCATGTGCTACCCGAAACCGGTTGCCCGGGAACGGCTTCCGATTCACATTGGCGGGCATAGCCGCGCGGCCGCGCGCCGCGCCGGACGCCTCGGCGACGGCTTCCAACCACTGGGCGTGGCTGGGGCGCAATTGGCGTCGTTGATCGACCTGATGCGTGCCGAGGCATCCTCGGTCGGCCGCGATCCAGCGGCCCTGGAGGTATCGCTGGGTCACACGGTTACCAAGATCGATGCCGAACGCGCGGCCGGCCTGGTTGATCAGGGGGCCGACCGGATCGTGTTGGCCATGCCGCCGACGATCGACATCGAGCAGGCGAAAGACATGTTGTCGGCATGTGCACAGCGGCTCTCCTTGAGCTCGTGAGCGGTTTTGGGTTGCCATGACCCTGTCAGCCGAAGAGCGGGCGGCCGTCAGCGATTTGGTACACCGATACGCGGCCAACGTCGATGATCGCCAATTCGATTCTGTTGCAGCGCTATTCACCGACAACGCCGAGTTGGCGGTGCCTGAGCCGCCGGCTGCGCTGGAACCGGTGCATTGTCACCGCGGGCGCCCGGCCATCGCCAAGGCGGTCGCCGCCGTCGCCAGGGTGGAGCGAACCCAGCACGCCATCGTCGGCGAGGTCTACGACCCGGCTGGCCCGCCGGGCAGCGCCCGAGGTCGCATTGCGTGCATCGCACACCATTGGAGCCGGCGCGGTAATGAGGTGGTCGATGCGGTGTGGCATTTGCGCTATGACGACGAGTACCAGCTCACCGATGCCGGCTGGCGAATCAGGCGACGCGCCTTGACGATCAATGCCATCGAGACGCGCCCGATGCGCCGGCTGCTTCCCCGCGATAAAGACTGACAAGCCTTCGAACTCGTTTAATTCATCGGGTTTTCCGGGTAGCACCACGGAGTTGGTCGAAAAGCAGCGGCAGCAGAGGAGACGCCCATGAGCCACGTCGGGCCTGACCGCACGCATCGGCGGACCGATGAATCGGTGCGGGATTCGCAGCCAGCGGCCGGTCTTGTCATTGTCGCGGGTGCGGTATTGGCATTCGTTGTGTGCGTGACCAATTTCGCTCTGGGACAGGCCGCCACTGGCGTCGATGCGGCAATCGTCGCCCTACTGGGTTTCGGCGCTGGTCTGGCGTGGGTTGCCATGGACCGCAGGCGGATTCGCCAAGCCGAACGGGAATGGCCGATCAGCCACACGACGCGGTAGTCGTCACTGCATAGCAGCGAGGTTGTTCACCGACTTCTGCACGTCCGAGCGGAGCACTCTGGTGACCAGCCCCCCGATCGGCCCGCTGAGCAAACCTCCCTTGAGGTCGGCAGCCAGATGAAAGTCCGTTCCAGGGCGAGTGTCCGTGACGGTCATCGCCACGGTAAGTCGAATCCCGCCGCGACCGCGGCCTTCCAACTCAATCGATTGCGGCTCGTCGTAACGCGTAACCGTCCAGTGAATGACATTGCGAAAGCCCTTGACCTTCACGCACGACGAGACGCAGATGCCTTCCTCGATCGTCGAAGGGACCGGCCCGCGCCATCCGGCAAAAATCGTCATCCACTCGTCGAATCGGCGCAGGTCGGACGCCAGCTTCCAGCCGGGCCTCCGGCTCCAGCTGCGACGACACCGAGACATCCACTCGTGCCAAAGTCTTGTCCGTCCTCCCCAAGCGATGACCACGGGCTGCTGCGGCCACGAACGTGCAAATCTCGCACTGAGTACCCCGACCGAGCCGCGCCTATGCGCGCCTTGCGGCTGCTACGGCCAGGCCTCGTCGAGCTGCTTTGCTACGTCGATGACCTGGGCGGCTTGCGAATGCGGCGCGTCGATTTCGGCGGCGACGTACTGCGCGACGAATCGCCGGATTTCCGCGTCCACGCCGGCCAAAATCCGCAATACCTCGCCGCGGAAAGACTTGGACGACACGTTGACGGTGATGTCGGAGGGCCGTGGTTTAGCCACATCGACAATCAGCAGCAGCGGTTCGGCGGCCCGCGCGGTGGCCCGCAAGGCGATATCTCCGGACACCACAAATCGCTGCTTGTCGAGCCGCAGGTCGAGCAGCAGGTCGATCGACAAAGGAATGTGGATGACGAATGTGATGCTGTCACCGAGACGGCGCGTCACTCGCGGTTCATGGATTTTGACGTTGGCGCTCACCTTTGCGATCCCGCCGGGTCCCTGAGCAATCGGCTCCATAGCGAACTCGTTGCCGGCGATGTCGGCAAACGCGGCCGCGACACGCTCGGGTGTGACGGCGACCTCGAAGAACCTGCGTCCAAATTCTTCATAGGTGACATACTCGTGATTCGGCATAGACTTATACCGTCTCACGTCGCCTTGCGAAACGGTCGCTGATCTGCCCGCGTCGCGAGAAGTTAGCGTCGGAGACAGACCTGCCGGTCAGCAAAGCCGATCGGTCCCCCCGGGCGCTCAGTGTCGATGCGCCGGTTTGTGAACCACACCACACCCGGGGCTCTCGATTCGATCTGGCGGGCGGTGGCCTGGGAGGCTTGATCTCGGAGGTTTTTCGAACTGATGCATACCCAAGAACTTGCTGAGCAGCGCTCGGCCTCGCACCAGGTGGCGGGGCTGTTCACCTGGCTCGGCGGCGGACATTGGCGCGAACTCGGCGAGCGCCACGAACGGTCCACCCACGCCGTCGCTGGCGCCGTTGTGTTGTTTGGTGCCCTGTTGGCCTGGCTTGTCGCGACCTTGGCGGTGCGCGAGTCGGCGCGCTTACCCCTCGTTGCGCTCATGGCGCTCACCCTTGTTTTCGCTCTGCTGGTCGGTGCTGTCACCCGCGCCACCACCACCGGGCCCAACCGGAATCGGCGCGGCATCGCCGCACGCGCGGCGGTCGCGGCGGCAATCGGCGTCGTCGTCGGGGAACTCGCCGCCCTCGTCTTGCTTTCTGGCCCGATCGAGCACCGCATTGACGAACGGGCGCTGCGCAACGCCGACTCGGCGCCGGCCGTCGCCCAAGCGTCGGCAGCCTTGCAGCAGACCGTGCAGGCGCGCAGTGCACTCGACAACGCCGTCGCGCAGGCCCGCGATCAGCAGGACAAGGCGTTAATCGTCGCGCGCTGCGAATATCACCCCACGCCCGGGTGCCCCCAAACCCGAATCACCGGCGTTCCGGGTGCCGGGCCCGAAACCCGAACGGCGAACGAGCTTCTCACGGACGCGCAGCAGGAACTGGACAATGCCTTGGCGGCTCGGGACCGCCAAGCACCCGGGCTGGACGCCAAGATCTACCGCGAGCAGCAAGCCGTCAACGACGCACGGCACGGGGTGGTCGCAGATGCCAGTCGGGGCCTGGGTGCGCGCTGGGTGGCGATGAATGACCTCACGTCCGCAAGCATCGGCGCGCTGACGCTACGGCTGCTGACCATCGCGTTTTGCGTGCTGCTCTACCTGCTGCCGCTGCTGCTGAGCCTGTGGCGCGGCGAGACAACCCACGATCGCCATGCGACGGCACGTGCGGAGCGCGAACGCGCGGAACTCGACGCCGACACTGCGATTGCGATCAAGCGGGCCGAGGTGCGACGCGAGGCCGAAATCATGTGGGCCGAACATCAAGTGACGCAGACCCGGCTGGCGATCGAGGCGCAGGCCGAGATCGATCGTGAAAATCAACGGCGGCGAGTCTTGGAAGCCGTCGAGGGTCCGGTCCACGCATCGGCACAGCGGACCTTTGAGCCGGCCGACGAAGGCATGTATCTGCCGATCGAGGCGGAAGCGGAGGCGGCCAGCCGAGCCATCACCCAAGTTCCCGTCGAAGCCCCCGAGGTGCGTCCGCCCGCTGTCGAGACTCAGGACATTCCGCACGACTTGCCGGCACCTGTGCAGACAAGCGGCGAGGTCGAGCCGCACGAAAAGCGCGCCGCGCCGTTGATTCCGTCGATTCCGGACGCCACCAAGGCGGCGGCTCGCTGGATTCGCCCGCTGGTGCCCCCGTTTGTCGCTCGGGTCGTCGACACCACGACTCACCCGCTGCGCAGCGCACGTCAGGTTTTTGAAGAGGTCGAGGAGATCACGTTCTCGCTCAAGCGCACCCACAAGGTGACGGTGGACTCCGAAAGCTCAGAGACCACCGATCGAACGCCGCACGAATCCGCGCCCGCAGACGCCCCGTCCGCCACCGGCGGATATGTCAAGTCCTCGCGCGAACATCCCGGCCGGCGGGCCCACCCACAGCTGCATGGCCACGAGCCGCACTCGTCGCTGGGACGGCGCGCCGGAAAGGTCGTCAGCGGCCTGCCGCCCGGACCGGAGCGTCCCGGCAAGCGGGAGCTGACGAAACGGGACGGCGCGCCCGAACTCCCCGCGTCGGACGGGCCACGCGAGTTACCGCCCCCCAAGTAGTGCGCCGAGGCCTATTCGGGACTATTCGTCGCCGAAGGCCTCGTAGAGGTCCGGCAAGAAGCCGGCCAGGTGATTCATCTCCTGGGCGCAGTGCACCAGTAGATTGCGGGCGCTGGTTTCCGGCGTACCCAACACCCGAGATGCGATCGGGCGGACTGCCCCGGAGGCCACGTCAGGGGCGTTGCGCACGGCGAGGTGTGGCCCGCCCATCCAGAATCGTGAACGCATCTCGGCTCCGCCCTCGGTCGACCGGATGTGGTGGATGAACCACCCCACATCCACCGGGGCGTCTGCCGAGCCGAGGCGTGCACAGATCGCCACCGCCTCGTCGCTGTCGGGAGGACAGCCCAGCTGCTCCGGTTCGACGAATTGGATGGCGCCGTTGAGCATCGTCGACCCGATGTACTCGCTGATCAACGAGCAACGCCCGACATAACGCTGGGCACCTCGGCGATCGCCGTCGTCTTCGTCTTTCCAAGCAGCGGAAAGGTGCGCGCGCGGATGCCAGAGCTTGTAGCGGCGGGTGTCGCAGCCGTGCCAGCCGAACCACCATGACCACATGGCCGGGGTGACTTCCGGCATGTCGGTACGTACCGATACGTGGTAGCTGCCGTCTTCAAAAGCACCGTAGCCGTTCTCGGTTTGCTGGTAGCCGTCGTTGGCAACGCAGGCGGCGTCGTCGAAAGCCAACAATGCCATTCCGCCCTGCGGGCCATGGTGCAGCGCTTCCACGACATGCGTTGGAAGCGAAGCCATTTCGGGATTGAAGAATTTACCGAAGGGCGTATTCGCGTCGTCGTTGCGGTAACCGAGGTAAAGCTCGTCGGCCATTAGAGTCGTCCCATCCAACTGTTGAACAGACCGTCGGGGTCGTAGACGGCCCGGACTTTGTCGAGGCGTTCCATGGCTTCGTCGCTGGCGAACCGCGCGGGACGCTGGCCGAGGTTCTCGTCGGCCAACTGAATGCCGGTGGCCAGGTGAGACATCGCGGCCATATTCGACGCCGCCCAGTCGCCGTACTTGCCATCGTCGGCGACGTCCTTCCAGGAGCCGTAGAGTGCAAGGTAGATCTCGTCTTCCACGCTATAAGCCATGTCCTGGCGGGCCGGCGACGGCCCCCAATTCAGCCACAAGAAGTGCGACGGGTGCGGCGGCATCGTCTCGAGGATGTTGTGGATGCGCGGCAGCAGTTGCTCGGCCGACGCCGACGTCCACATGTTGTCCGCCGTGTAGCGATGATCGGCAAGGTAGTGGGTCATCACGACCTCATACCAGGCGGGCAGATCGGTTGGCATATAAGGGTTTTTGATCACCGCCTGGTCGGCGACGGGACAGCTGGCGAAAATGGCCAGGGCCTTTTCTGCTTCCTCTTCGGAGTCGGCGAACGCCGGGGATGCGCACACGATGGCCGGGATGTCCACTCCCATTTCCGGCACGCTGCGTGTCGCGAGCATTTGCATCTCAACGCGCCGGTCCACTTCGGCGCTGACGCTGCGCGCCCAGGTGTACACGTCGTCGGCTAGGTCGAACGGGTAGATGTAGAGGCTGGTGCCACAGACGGCGGGGCGCGGATACAGCTTGAGGTAAAACGACGTGACCACGCCGAAAAAGCCCGGGCCGGCACCACGGGCAGCCCAGTAGAGATCGGGGTGGTTGTCGGCATCGCAGTGGATGTGTTCGCCGTCGGCGGTGACGACGTCGAGTCCGATGACGCTTTCACATGCCGGGCCAAAAACACGGCTGTTCCAGCCGTATCCGCCCTGCAACAGATAGCCACCAACGCACACGCCCTTGCAATGGCCCCCGGGAAAAAACAGTCCCTGCGCCTCCAGGTCGGCCATCAACAGGCTGCCGCCCTTGCCCGGGCCGACGACGGCGGTTTTCGTCTCGGTGTCGATCGTGGCGTGATCGAGGCGGCTGACGTCGAGCAGCACGGCGCCGTCGCGCAGGTGGCTGGCCGCGAAGCTATGTCCACCTGACACGATGCTGACCCGGTAACCGTTCGCCTTGGCATAGCGGACGCCCGCGACGATGTCGCGGGTGTCGACGGCCTGGACGATCACCCCGGGGTAGCGCTCGGGCACGCGCTGATGCCACACGGTGCTGCGGCGGGCCGCCTCGTAGCCGTCATCGCCACGACAGTAATGCCGGCCCGCTGGCAGCGCACCCATCCAGAGCTCCTTTGATCCACATTGCGGTCCTTGTTGGGCCGCGATGCGGAACACTATAGTGGACGGGTGCCGTCCCCGGGGGAAAATTTGCCAAGACGCGACGAGGGCATCCAGGTGTTACGTCGCGCTGCCGCCGCGTTGGACGAGATCGCCGCTGAGCCGGGACGGCTGCGCCTGGTCGACCTGGCCGAACGACTCGGACTGGCCAAGTCGACGGCTCGCCGGTTGCTGGTCGGCCTGGTTGAGGTGGGGTTGGCCAGCGTGGATTCGCACGGCCACTTTTCGCTGGGCGAGCGGCTGCTGGGCTTCGGCGGAGCCGACGGAGCCCAGGTCTCGGCGATTTTCCGTCCCACGATCGAGCGGGTGGCGCGGGCAACCGACGGCGAGTCGGTCGATCTGTCGATCCTGCGGGGTCAGCGCATGTGGTTCGTCGACCAGATCGAATCGTCGCATCGGCTTCGCGCGGTCTCGGCGATCGGCGTGCGATTCCCGTTAGAGTCGACGGCCAACGGAAAGGCGGCGCTGGCCGCCCTGGACGACGCCGACGCCGAGGCCGCAATCTGTCGATGCGCCCCCGACGTCGCCGACCGGCTCCGCGCCGAGATCGCTGAAATCCGTTGCACCGGAATCGCTTTCGACCGTGACGAACACACTCCGGGTATCTCGGCAGCGGCCATCGCGCGACGAACCGTAGGCGACAACGTGGTGGCGATCTCGGTGCCGGCGCCCAGTGAGCGGTTCCTGGAAAAGCAGCAGCGCATCATCGCGGCGTTGCGCGCGGCGGCCGACTCGCCGGTGTGGACGCGCTGAGTTCCGTTGCGCCCGGGAATTATCCCGCCGGGTTGGGTTGGTGACGGCCGGGTTACCCCTCGAGAGCTCGGCCGTCCCAACGTGTTGAGCGCACTCAGCAGGAGACTGCGGCGGATTCGAATAGTGGGCCCCACTCGCGCCGGGCCGCCGACTGCGCATCGGTGAAGCTGGGTGTCTTTTCCCCGTCACCCGCCAGGTGGACCAGCGCCCAGGCCATCGCGAACACCGGCACTCTGTGCCGTAGTGCCGCACTGTGCAATTCGTCCAGTGCGGCGTCTGAAGGGCACCGGCGCAGGCCGATGAGAATGCCCCGCGCGGTGTCGAGAATGCGACCAGAGTGCGGGCCACACGAAGTCTGGGCAGGGACCCAGTTCGCCGTCATGCTTCGGATACCTCCTGCGGCGCCGTACCGAAATCCGCTATTGCCATAACGGAAGAGGAATTGTGCGCTACGCTTCGTCGCGGCTGCAATCCTCTCAAGGCGCCCCTGTGCCATGATTTGTCGATCGGTCGCGTTGTGCCAGAGCATCGCCGAGATCGATATGCCCTTGTGATCGTTTCGGGATCGGCTGCTGACCCGCTCAACAGCGACCGGCCATGGTCGTGGCGCCTGAATCCGGTTTATTCTGCCAGCGCTAATATTTCGTCGAATCCGCAGACGATAGCGTCGTGGAAGACATCGAAGTCGGGTATGGCCGCGGTATCGACGTTGATACCCAGCGCACAGGTGTCGACATAGGTGAGCAGCGTGACATTGACCGACGCGCCGATCGTTGGACCGAACGCGTATTGGGCGCTGACCGGTGCACCCCCCAGGAAGACCGGGACGGGCACGCCCGGCACATCGCTGGCCAGGAAATCGACATGGCGCAACACCGAACCGATGTACCACCGCGGCATCAGGTTTAGCGCCCAGGCAATCAATTGCGTATGCGGCAGCGCTCTTTCGTCGCGTACCGCGCCGACGCGCTGGTGGATTGCCCTGATGCGGGCGGCTGGGTCGGCCTCCCCGACCGGCACGTCGAACCGCATCAGCATAATCCGGTTGCCGCCCATTGCATCGGTTTTGGTGCGCAGGCTGATCGGCATCGTCAGATGCAAGTCACCAACCGCGATGCCGTGCTTTTCGTGGTAAAGACGGAGCGCACCTGCCACGCCGGCGACGAATGCGTCGTTCAGCGCGGCGCCGCAGCGGTGCGCCGCTTCCCGCAGCAGCGGCATCGGCACGCGATGCACTCCCAGGCGCCGGATCAAACCGCGCTCCGTGACCAATGGCGACCCGGTCCGGCTTATCGGCCGCATGGTCCGGTAGACCGAGGCCGCGGTGGCCGCGACCGACCTGGCCGTGGAGACAGGCCGACGAACACCGTCATACACCAACCGCGGCGCCCACTTGACCGCGCCTGTCAAGGCGCTACCGAGCAAGCCGGTGTCGTAGCGCAAGGTCTCGCGATAGCCGCTTAGCCCCGATGGCTCCGATACATTCGGCTCGGGCGGCGGCGGCTCATGCTCACGAGGATCTTCGGACAGGCTGAACAAGTTCATCGCAATCTGAACTCCACCTATTCCGTCGGTGAGGGCGTGGTGGAACTTCAAGACCATGGCCGCGCCGCCGTTGTGCATACCATCGATGAACGTCGTTTCCCACAGCGCCCGGGCCCGGTCGAAATCTTGCATCTCGGCCACCCGAGCCATCTCGAGTACGTCATCGAGAGTGCCGGAGCCAGGCGCCGCCGCTCGTCGCAGGTGGTAATTCAGGTCGAAATCCCGGTAATACTCCCATCGCGGCGGAGCCGGTGGAGTCGATTCCACCACCCGCTGTCTGAACATGGGCAGTTTGCGGCTGATCAAGTCGAATCGTTCCCGCACCACGTCCCAGTCCGGAGAGCGGTCCAGGAGCACGACGCTGACCACCGTGGATCGCAAGCGTGGATCACTCTCCATCGCCCAGCTGAAGGCATCGGTGGCGCGCATGAATGCAGTCATTTTTGCTCCTTGCCACAGAAGCTACGACTGGCGGCGGCCAAGGTCAGCACTTTATCGGCACGCAATGACTTTGGTCCTCGCAATTGGTGCCATTTGTCGACCGGATCCAACGCCGAAGCGAAACGTCCCCGGCGCTAGGACTGCTCTGGCTCCGCGAATTCACAGAACGCGGTGTATGCACGAGCGCCGTAGATGGTGGCCGGGCCGCCGTGCATGAGGAAGGTGACGCCGATGGCCTCGGCCGCTTCCTCCGGGGTGGCACCCGCGCGGGCAGCCGCCTGCGCGTGCGATGCAATGCAGCCATCGCATCCCTCGACGACCCCGATCGCCATCGCGATCAGCTCTTTGAACTTGCGGGTGAGTGCCCCGTCGGTGAGGGCCGCGCCGCTCAACGCCGCGAAACCTTTGTAGACCTCCGGGATCTGCTTGCGCAGCGCACGATGTTGAGGCAATAGCTCGGACAGGACCTCGCGATGATGCTGTTGCTCTGACGTATCGGTCATCGGTCTGCCCTATTCACTCCGCCGCCACCGGCGCGTCTTGGTTGAGCGAGTCGATCGCGGCGCGCAACTTGCCGGTGACCTCCTCGGAGATCGGGCGCAGTGCCGGCTCGCCGGTGACCTCCACCAGCAGGGCTGGGTTCATGGCTTCGACGAGCACCGTCCCGGCGTGCTCCGGATCGGTGCGGACAACGACGTTGCATGGCAACAGCATGCCGATCTGGCGATTCGCCTCGATCGCGCGGTGCGCCAGCGGCGGGTTGCAGGCTCCGAGGATCAGATAGTCCTCCATGTCGTGGCCCAGTTTTGCCTGCAGCGTAGCTTTAACGTCGATTTCGGTCAGTACGCCAAAGCCCTGTTGCGAGAGCGCATTGCGGGTCCTCGCGACGGCGTCCTCGAACGAGGTGTGCAACGACGTCGAGATGCCAAGGTTCATGACGGGTTTCTCCTCCGTGTTCGTGTCGGGCTCGCGCATCAGGCGAGCGCCAGGAATAGCTTTTCCAGCTCGGCTTCGCTCAGAGGTGCGGCCCCGTTGGCGGTGGTACCCGTGACACATTCCTTCAATCCGGTGGCCACGATCTTGAACCCGGCGCGGTCGAGGGCACGCGAAACCGCGGCCAACTGAGTGACCACCTCTTTGCAGTCGCGGCCCTGCTCGATCATCGAAATCACTCCGGCAAGCTGGCCCTGCGCGCGCCGTAGCCGGTTCAGCACCGCGGCGATGCTGTCTTCGTCACCAATCACTGGAGCCTCCGTCTCGTAGTGTTATCCCCCCAATAGTACCCAGGGGGGTATCATCCACGATACCCGAAATATACCCCGCCGGGTATACGTTGTCACCATCATCGCCGTCCGGAGTAAGAAAGTTGACCATGATCGACCTTGGGCATGACACTTTTACATCTACCATCCTTGACAGTTCGATTGTCCTGGTTGAGTTTTGGGCCGAGTACTGTCGACCTTGCGCCGCCTTTGCGTCAATTTACGACCGGTCGGCCCGAAGGACTCCGGTGTCGTGCACGCCAGGGTCGACACTGAAGCCGAGCCCAGGTTGGCCGCCAAGCTGGGCATCCGCTCCATTCCGAGCATCGTGGCGTTTCGTGATGGCGTGCTGGTCTACAGTCACGCCGGTGCGATGCCCCCGGTTGTGCTCGACAATCTGATCGCCCAGGTCGAGGCGCGGGACATGAAGGCGGTACGCGCCCGGATCGCCGCCCGCAAAGCCGCCGCAGCGTGGTGACAGCCGGCCGTCAGAGAATCGCTTTGAGGTCTTTCGCCCGAGCGATGACGTCCCAGTCGACGTCGAGTTCCAGCAGTATTTCTTCGGTGTGCTGCCCGTGTTCCGGCGCGCGCGCCGGAGCCGGCGGTGTCTCGTTGAATTGAACGGGCGCGGCGACGATCCGGTACTTCTCACCATGATCGTCGACGTTTGTCACCACGTACCCGTTGGGTTCGACCTGCGGATCGTTGAGGGTTTCCCGTGGCGTCGCCAGGGCTCCCCACACCCCGGGTTCATCCTGCAGCACCTTTTGCCAGTGCGCGAGGTCATGAGCGGCGAACACATTCGACAGGATTTCGGTCGCCGCTGCGGCATTGGCAATCAAATTGCTCGACGGAACAAATCGCTCATCGGTGGCCAACTCAGACAGGCCTATCCGCTCGCAGAACCCGCTCCAAAATTTGTCCGGCTGTAAAAAGACCGGTTGGATCCACCTGCCATCTTTGGTCTTGTACCTGTTGACCATGGGGTTGATGGCCAACCCGGGCGGTGCTCCGGGGATGCCGTCGATATCGAAGAAGTCGGCTGCCGAGATCGACGGTGCTATCGCCCACATCGCCTGGGCCAGCAGTGAGGAGTCGACGATGGTCGGTTCACCGGTACGTTCCCGGTGGAACAACGCGGCGCATACTCCCCCGGCCAGGGTCGCCCCACCCTGCAGGTCCCCGAATGCCGGACCCTGGACGGCCGGGTTTTCGCTGCCGAATGGCGTCAGCGTGTACGCGACACCGCCCCGTGCCAGATAGGTCGCGGCGTCGAACCCGCCGCGATCCCGATCGGGACCACGTACGCCCAGCCCGGTGCCGCGCGCGATGATGATCTTCGGGTTGAACGAGCGGATGTCCTCGACGGTCAGCCGGGCTCGTTCGAGTGCGCCGGGCAGCCAGTTGGTGAGGAACACATCCGCACTGGCCAGCAGCCGGCCGAAGAGTTGGCGGCCGGTTTCGGATTTGATGTCGATGGCGATGCTGCGCTTGCCCCGGTTGCCCAACTCGAGGATGAAGTCGGCGTCGGGGCGGGCCGCTTCCCGGGTGAAGCCACCGACGACCAGGGCCCGCCCGGGATCACCGGATCCGACACCTTCCACTTTGATCACGTCCGCGCCCCAGTCCGACAGGGCGGCGCCGGCTGACGGCACATAGGTCCAGGACGCCAATTCGACCACCCGCACGCCCCGGAGGACGCCACCGTGCACGCCAGACATCGCCAACCCCCTTGGTCCGCGGGCATTCCTTGCTATTTTAGATATTCTAGCTAGTGTAAGGGTTATCGATAGACCGGCTTAGGTGGGTGGTGTCGAACGGGCTTTGTGGGGCAGGTGGTAACCGCGCTGCGGTTGTGCTTGCTGTGGCGGCTGGTATCGGCGGGATGATGGTTCCGGCCGGTTAATGTTGACCTGCCCGCTGGCTGGGGTGGTTGTTCCGATTGGTGTGGGGAATCTGTTGTCGGGCAGGGCTTTTCCGGTCATGCCGGTGCGGCCTGCCATGCCTGTCCGGCTGCTCGGTGCAGTCCGAGCACGCCGAGGCGGGCCAGATTGACCGCGGCGGCCAGCAGGGAGAAGTCGGCGGCGACTTTGGTGGTGCCGCGCATGCGGGCGCGGCGGCCGCCGTGGCGGCGGCGCATCAGGTGCCCGATCTTGCGTTCCACCTTCGGGCGGGTGGCGGTGTAATCGGCGCGCCAGGCTGGATCGGATTGCGCGACGCGGGCGCGGGCCAGCTGTGGCTCGTAGGCACCGATGGTTACGGTGCGCCCAGCCGGCGAGGTGGTGCATTGGGCGGCCAACGGGCAGTGCGCGCAGGCGGCGCCGAATGCGGCGGTACCGCCCCCGGCCTTGGCCGGCCAGATGGCCACGGTCACGTGTGCGGGGCAGGTGACGGTACCTGCGGTCAGGTCGATATCGAAACGGTCCTTGGCGAAGCGCCCACCGGGTGCCGCAGGTGGCTGCACCTTGGTCATGATCCGCGCGCCTGCATCCTCTAGGGTGGCCAAAAGCTTCCCGGCGCCATAGGCGGCATCACCGTAGATGGCCAATTGTTGGGCGGTACCGCTGGGTTGGGTGCCGGTAGCAGCGGCGGCATCATCCGGTGTGCTCGCCACCGAGGCGACAGCGCCGCGCTGGCCGCCGTCGTGCCCGGCTGCGTCCGTGCCGTCGCCGCTCTGCGATGCCGGTTCGGGCAGGTCAGCGGTCAGCAGCTCCTCGGCCGGGTCGGCGTCCCCGGCGTTGGCGGCGGTGACACCGGTGGCGGTGATGATCTCGCTGTCCGGGTCGGCCGCGAGATGGCCCTTGTAGCCGTCGAACCCGCGTGCGGAGGTTTTGTGCCCGTGTCGCGCGTCAGGGTCCACTGTGGAGATCACTCGATCCGCAGCGACCCGCCGGGCGATGCGAAACACCCCGTCCACCTCGTCGAGGTCCTGGCCGACCACAGTGGCCACCAGCCGCGCCGCCTTGTCCACCTCCGGTTCCAGCTCACGCCCATCCAGCGCGGCGACCAGCGCCATCGCGTCGCGAGCCAGCGCATCGACCAACGCCTCCCGCGCGGCGCGGTCCTCGTAGTCGCACATCGGCTTGCCCGTCGCGCTGTAGTCATCCTCACGGCGCAGCAGACCCCGCAGCTGGGCCTCCAATTCCGCGTCGACCACCTTCAGCAGCCCCCGGATCGCCGAACGCACCAGCGTGACCGTGTCCATAGTGGCCACCGCGTCATAGATCGGGGTCGAATCCAGCACGCGGCGCCGGCCCACCAGCCCCGCGGACTTGGCCACCTCCAAAGTGGTTTCGAAGATCCGGTCCGGCCGATCCGAGCGGGCCAACCTCGCGCGCGTATCCACCAGCACCGTGTGCACGAACCCCGGATAGTCGAAATCCAAGCCCCCGGCCGCGTACTTCCAACGCGCATCAAACGCGAACCGCTCCGCCGCCTCTCGATCCGAAAGCCCCTCCAACCGCTGCAGCACCATCACCACCGCCACGATCATCGGCGGCACCGACCGGCGCCCCACATCGGTGAACAAATCGGCGAACATCTCATCCGGGAACAAGTTGAAGCACTCCCGGTGCAGCACACCATAAATCGAGTCCGGATCCACCCGGCCCTCGCAGAAATTCACCGTCGACCGCAGCAGATCCGCCTGAACAGGCGTCCGTCCCAACGTCACCGATTCATTCAACTCGAGCCGCACCGATCAGCGCAGGACCGCCACGCGAAAAACACCACCCACCTAG
>DATJQO010000037.1:0-11154 GCA_035505695.1 Mycobacterium sp. | reverse complement strand
TGCACCGCCTGCACGGCGCCGACAACATCGCCGAAGCCTGTCGCACCACGGCCTTCAGCACCGACCGCGGTCTCAGCCTCATCACCGACCATCGAAACACCTGGTCACGCGCATGCTAATCAACAACGCCGGAGCCCTGGGGTGAAGACCGGCAAGGGATTCTACGAATGGACACCGGAGTCGGTGGAAGGGCTCAAGAAGCGGATTGGACAGGCATTAGCAGTGATTGCCCAGCTATCTTGAGAAGCAACGGGGGTTGTGCAGCTGACCCACCGGGGCACGACTGTACCCGCACGGCCGACCCCGCAAGACGCGCCAGGATGCGCCCGACCGTGGCGGCGTCCAGGCCACGGTGCCCCCCGGCCTCGGCGGTCCGAGGCTGGCCTCATTGGAAGCGAGGTTGTAATGCTAGTGGAGTATGACACCCGGGGGATCGGCAGCTGGGCTACTCGACGGGCCTTTCTCTCCGGAGACCGTATCGCGTTGATCGACGGGGACAGGCGCATCACTTACACCGAGTTCGACCGGCGCACAGACCAGTTCGCGCGGGCGCTGCGCGAGGTCGGCGTCCGGCAGGGCGACAGGGTGGCCGCTTTGCTGGTCAACAGCGCTGCTTTCCTGGAGACGATGTTTGCCACCGCCAAGCTCGGCGCGCTGTTCGTACCCATCAACTTCAGGTTGGCCCCGCCCGAGGTCACATACCTGCTGGCCGATTCCGGCGCTGACGTCTTCGTGTGGTCGGGTCACCTGTCCGCTCTTGCCCGCGCCGCGCTTGACGGCGAGGGCGTCCGGGTGCGAACCCGAGTAGTTGTCGGCGGTGAGCCGGCGGACGGCGAGGCGGACTTCGAACAGATGCTCGCTAGCGGCGAGCCGCGGGGGCTCGGCATCGACGTGGCCGGAAGCGATCTGTCCTGCCTCATGTACACGTCGGGCACCACTGGGCGACCCAAGGGCGCGATGCTGACCCACCACAACCACCTGTGGAATGCGATCAACACCCTCATCGGACACAACCTCCGCGAGAACGACCGGACAGTGACGGTCATGTCGCTGTTCCACATCGGGGGCCTTGGTTCGCACACAATGCCGCTGCTTTACCTCGGCGGGACGGTCGCGCTGCTGCCGGGGTTCGACCCCGAGAACACGCTCGCCGCGATGGCGCGGGAGCGCGCCACCGTGCAGATCCTGGTGCCAGCGATGTGGGCCGCGCTGATGGCGGTCCCCAACTTCGACTCCTACGACCTGTCGGCGCTCAAGCTAGCCGTCACCGCTGGCGCACCGTGTCCGCTGCCAGTGCTCGAGTACTTCCAGGGGAAAGGGGTGCCGTTCCAGGAGGCGTTCGGCATGACCGAGACTGCGCCCGCGGTTTCGTTGCTAGACACCGATCATGTGAAAGACAAGTCGGGGTCGATCGGGCGGGCCCTGTTCCATGTGGAGACTCGCATCGTCGACGACGACGACCGTGACGTGCCAATCGGCGATGTGGGCGAGCTCGTCGTCCGCGGCCCGAACGTCTTCGCTGGCTACTGGGGATTGCCCGAGGCGACGGCCGAGGCATTTAGGGGCGGCTGGTTCCACACCGGAGACATGGGCCGCCTGGACGCCGAAGGCTTCATCACGCTGGTTGACCGCAAGAAGGACATGATCATCACCGGTGGCGAGAATGTGTACCCGATCGAGGTCGAGCAGGTGCTCTACCGCCACCCAGCGATCCGTGAGGTCGCCGTAGTCGGCGTGCCCCATCCCAAGTGGGGAGAGACGCCCATTGCGGTCGTCGCGCTGATGGGCGGTGCACACGCTACCGGCGAGGAACTGATCGGCTATGCCCGCGAGCGACTTTCGCATTTCAAGTGCCCGACCCGCGTCGAGTACGTGCCGGAACTGCCGCGCAACGCCACCGGAAAGGTACTCAAGACGACCCTGCGTAAGGAATACGGCGGCCAAGAGACGGCCGTGCAGCGGTGAACCCGGCAGCGATCCGTCGCTGCATCCTCACGCTAAGGCGGCGATCCCTCCACCGGCCCTCGACCTATTGATCAGAATGGCTCCGCTGCAGACCTGGCGACCCTCAGACGCATTTACTGACGGGATGGTGTAGGGACAACATAAGTTGGGGGGCATGCCAGGAGATGCGCTCGGATCAGATCTGCGCCGGCTGATCGGGTCTGATGCGATTCTGACCGACGAGGCGGCTCGCGTCCTGGCGGGAACAGACTTCATCACGCAGCGCGGCATCCCAGCAGTAGTCGCTCGACCGACGTCAAGCGACCAGGTCGTGGCACTGCTTCGCTATGCATCCGAGCACGGCGTGCGAATTGTCCCGCGGGGCGCCGCGACGAACCTGTCCGGGGCGATTGCGCCTGGTGACGAATCCCTGGTGCTCGATCTCACGAGCATGAATCGGATCGTCGAGATCGACGCGCAGGCACGGCGCGCGGTCGTCGAACCCGGTGTCATTAACGCCGACCTCAAGGCCGCAGCCGCGCCCGCGGGCCTGGTCTATGCGCCGGATCCGGCGTCGACACCCATATCGACGATTGGCGGCAATATCGCGGAGAACGCCGGTGGTCCTGGGTGCATCAAGCACGGCGTCACGTTCCACCACGTGCTCGCGGTGGACGTCGTACTCGCCGACGGTCGCCTGGTCACCTTCACCGACGACGACGAGGTCGACCTGCTAGGGGTGATGATCGGATCCGAAGGGATCCTCGGGGTGGTGACACGTGCTGTCCTCAACTTGATGCCTATCCCGGCGGTCCGCTGGACGGCGCTGGCATCCTTCGGCCGTGTCGAGGACGCGGCGTTGGCGGTTTCCGAGATCATTGCCGCGGGAATCTTGCCGGCCGCGCTGGAGCTGTGCGACCACAGGTTCGTCGAGATCATGGAGGCTTACCTTCCATCCGGTTATCCCACGGACAAGGCGGCGATGCTGATCGTGGAGCTTGACGGCGAGCCCGACGACGTCGCCCGGGAGACGCCTGCGCTCGAAAAGCTTCTGGGGCGTTGGGATCCCGCGCTTCGCACTGCGGTCGACGAGCAACAACGAATCGCATTGTGGGCGGGCCGTCTCGCTGCAGCATTCGCCCTGAGAGCGACCGGAAAGGCGTTCTATATCTGCGACTCGACGGTGCCGCGGCAGCGGATCCCTGAGATGGTGGCGCGTAGCCGGCAGATTGCCGCGAGCTATGGCCTCGACGTCCCAGTTGTGGGGCACGCCGGGGACGGTAACTTGCACCCAACAGTCCTCTACGACTCGGACCAGCTTGCCACTGTCGAGGCCATCGCCGAGGAGATCGCCGACGCAGCACTGGCGCTCGGTGGCACGCTGACCGGCGAGCACGGAATCGGCACCGCGAAGCGGGCTCAGATGCGAAAGGCATTCGGGCTGGTCGAGCTGGCCGCGTTCCGCGCGATTAAGCGGGCGTTCGACCCAGATGGCCTCTTGAACCCAGCGGTCATGTTGCCGTCGCCGGAGCGCGACGAGCCAGACTTGAGAGGCTTCGGCGATACTGTGACGGCGGCACTCGCTGGTCGGCCAACCGCTCTCCCGCCGTCGGTACTTCATACGACGCACGACACAGAGGTCCATGTCGACGTCGAGAACATGGCGCTTGTCGCAGGCGGCGCTGCCTTGTGTCGCGACGTCGCCGCTGCAGCCAGGGCTGCCGGACTCTTATGCCCTGCAATGGAGACCGACGGTGTGGTGGCAGACGTCATCGAGGTGGCGGGACATCGACGGCCAGCGCGCAGCGCCCTCCTTAGCGTCGAAGCCACGTTGCCCGGCGGATACGACGCGACTTTCGGCAGCGCAGCCATGAAGGACGTCGCAGGGCTCGACGCCAAGCGGCTAATCGCCGGTGGCCGTGGAGCCTTTGGCCGAGTGCAGCGCGTAGGCCTAAGAGCGACCCCACATCGGAGCTGAACGCTTCCCCAACTCACCCGTGTAACGGAATTACATTGCCGTAGCTGGGATTCTGCACCGGGCCGGCGCGCCGAGCGCGGCCATGTTGCCGCTGTGGTCGTCCGTGTTGATGAGGTGCGCGTAGACGGTCAGCGTCGTCTTGACGTCCCGGTGGCATTGTCTGGTCCCAGCCGTTGCCGGACGACCTGGCGGGCCAACTCCAGGATGGCTGGGTCATCGTGCAGCACGAATCTGGTGTCGGCGGCCAGGAGCATCGCGTGCAACTCAAACGCGAGCCGGTCGGGGTCTTCGCGGGCGGGAAGTTCGTGCTGTTCAAGCGCGATGGCCGCATTGTCTCGGAGCAGTGCCACGAACCCGTCCTGGATGGCGGCGATCCGTTCCTTGATGGGTCCGGGACGAGTGCCCATCTCCAGCGCCGTGGCAGCGAAGAAGCAGCCGCCGGGGAAGATGCGTCGCTCCACATAGCTGAAAAATGCTTCGCACACCGCTGCCAGCTGTTCTAGGCCGGGGCGGGCCGTCAGCGCGGGCTGTATGACTTCTGTGGCGAGAACCCGCTCCGCCTCCTCGACGGTTGCCAGCTGGAGTTCCAGCTTGGAGCCGAAGTGGGCGTAGAGGCCGCTCTTGCTGATGCCGGTCGCGGCCGCCAGGTTCCCGATGGACAAGCCCTCCAGGCCGTCGACAGTGGCGAGCGAGGCGGCGGTACGCAGGATCGCGCTGCGGGTTCGTTCACCGTCGGCGCGCGTCTGTCGTTGCGCGCGGGTGCGCCGGTTCGTCGTATCAGTCGTCATGTTGACAACTTAGCACGACCGATCGTACTCTATGCGATAGTACGAACGGTCGTGCTAAATTCGGACAAGGAGCCTCATCATGTACGCACCCACCAGCGTCAATGGTCTCGACGTCGACCGGCTCTCCGGAACGATGGACGCTGTCACCGCTAACCCCGCGTTAGCGCAGTTTCAGTTCCGTGCTCGCCACGAGTGGATCGGCGGCAGCTATAGCCGCACGACGATCAAGGACTTCTACGGTGTCGGCCAAGAAGACGCCTCCCGCACAGAGGCGTTCACGGTGGAGTCGGACGAGCCGCCGGTCCTGCTCGGTGAAAACCGGGCGCCCAACGCCAGCGAATATGTCCTCCACGCCCTCGCGGCTTGTCTCACCGGCACAATCGCCTTCCACGCCGCCGCCCGCGGCATAGCACTGGAGGGTCTGGAGGCCACCGTCGAGGGGGACCTGGACGCGCAGGGCGTCCTCGGGCTCAACGACAATGTGCGCCCTGGGTACGGCCACATCCGCGTCACGATCAAGGTAACCGGCGACTTCGATGACGATCAGCTCTCCGAGCTGGCCGACCTGACCCGCTACTCGCCCGTCCGGGACGTCATCAGCAACCCTGTCCCCGTCGCCATCGATCTAGCTCGCGCCTGGGCTATTCGCAGGTGTCCGCACCAGCCGCCCGGCCCGGTGCGGACATCGGGCGCTGGGGCCTTCACCGCAGACCTTTCAGTTCAGGATGGCGGCGTCCAACAATGCTTGCGGTTGCTCCCAAACCCCCACCTGACGCCGACCTGACAGTCTGTGCCCTCGCTCCAATACCGTTGAGCAGCGCGAGGCGGCACTCCTGTGGCGCGCAACCCGCTCCCTTGACGTCCGGATTCCCCGGTCCAATTCCTCAACAGACACAGCTGTCGGCGGCTGCACCCCGCGTCAGTTGTCGCTCGAGGCGGGCATGTCGAGCCGTGGAGAAATCGAGTGACAGACGAGGCTACGAAAGCCGATCGTCGGCGTTGACTTCTTCGGCCGCGACGCCTTTCGGGCCGGCGTCGTTGAGTTCTCCCATCGCCTCGGCCCACGCGATGTGGCCACGGAAGTCAAGCGATCTGGCCATCTGCCGATACCGCTCTCGTAGCTCCTGGTATTCGGCGTCGCCGCGGGCTCGGGCCAGCAGTGTCCACAGCTGCAGCAGCGTGATGTCTAGCAATGCCGTGCCGGGGCTGAACGGAGTCGTTGCCAACCTGTTGATCGCTGCTTCAGCTTTCCCTAGATCGTCGTCGGTGGGGTGATCGAGCAGCGTTTCGACCAACGCAGCGGTCGCGCCCGGGCAATATGTCAAGTGTCCACTGTCGTATATTTCGTCGACGGCTTCACGCAAGACCGGCAACGCGCCGAGACGATTTCCACGCTTAGCCGAGCCGTACGCGATGTACACGTTGATCATCGGTAATTCGGCTGCGCTATAACTGCCTTGGTGCGTCATGTCGCGAACTTGCATCAGCAGGTCCAAACCGGCGTCCAAGCTTGCAGTGTCGCGATAGATCAGCGCAACGCCCATCACCGCGCGGGCGAGCGCCAGCGCGAAATCGTCACCGGATTGTTCGCAATAGTGCAGCGCGTCGTTGAACTCCCTCAGCACAGCATCGTCAGCAGGCTGTAAGCCGCTCGGTATCGAGACGAAGTAATGGATGACCACACAGGCACGAGACATTGCGTCCGCGTGCCGTGCCATGGCAACCGCGTCGTCGAAATCCTGACGCCACCCCTCGATGCCCAGGCATGCCCGAGCGAAGCCGCGTAGCGATAGCACCGTGGCAAACGGCGCATTCCAGAGGAGATTTTCTTCCGAGAGGCCGCCGGAACTCACCTCAACGACCATCTCGGACCACTGCAGCGCCTCGACGAACTCACCGATTCTGGCCTTGATCATGATGTCCACGAAGGAGAGGCCGACAAACAACGTTTCGTCGCCAAGCGACTCGAGCAGTCTCAAATGTTCGTCCGCGAGTTGCGACGCCTCAACCGACCGTCCCTGATTCCATGTGTCATTCAGCAGACCGGCCATGCCGATCGCTAAGGAGGACCGGTCTCCAGTAACAGCGCACAACTGTTGCAGCTGGGGAAACCGTGCCGCGGAGTCACCCCTTCGCGCGCGAAATGCGTTGGCGCAGATCACGGAAAGCGGACCGATCTGCAACGCAGCACGACGACGATCGTCCTCGTCGGGCAGCGCGTCGGCGATCTGCCGCGCCCGCTCCCAGCTCAGTAGCGCTGACGTGATGTCACGAGTGATCGACCACGCCGCCGCGCGCATGTGCCATGCATAGGCGGCCTGCCCATCACCGGCCGCTTCGAGATGCTCGGCAATCAGCGCAGCGTTTTCGTCCACTGATTCCTGGCCACGAGCCTCGATTACGCCCGCCACGCGGCGATGAAGTGCTGCCCGGTCCGACTTCAGCTGCGACTCGTATGCCACCGAGCGAATCAGCGGATGCCGGAACATGTATGCGGCATGCGGTGTGAACATGATTTGATCGATCAACTCCGCCTGGACCAGCGTCGGGATCGCCGGGCTTGCAACGAGGGCAGCTAGAAGGTCATCGTCAAACCGGAGACCGATCACCGCAGCAGCGCTCAGCGTGCGCTTGCCCTCGGGGCTCAACCGGTCGATGCGCGCCGCGATCGCCGCTTGCAGCGTGGCAGGCACCGTGACGTCGGAGACGTTGCCGAGAGCGGCATATGCACCTCTTCTGCCGGTGATCACACCGCGATCAGAAAGGTCGCGAACAATCTCCTCAGCGAAGAAGGGGTTGCCGGCGACGCGGTCGGAGATGAGCGCGACCAAACCGGCCACGGTCGGATCGTGACCCAACAGTTCGGCGACGAGCGCCCTGGTTTCGTTAGCGTCCAGTGCCGCCAAAGCAATCGTCTGCGCCCCCGGTGCTCCGTTGAGCGCGCCGTGGTATTCCGGCCGATAGGTGACCAACACCAGCGAGCGGGTCTGCGGAACCACCGCCAGGAAATCGGCCAACAGCGACTCGCTGAACTGGTCGACCCAATGCGCGTCTTCGATGACGTAAACCTCTGGCGTTGGGCGTGCCAGCGCCGCCGCATTCACCAACGCGGTCAACCGGCGGCGACGAGCGTCAGGCGCAACGTCGGGCACGGCAGTCGCGGAATCGCGGATTCCCAAGTCGTCTTCCAGGAGAACAAGATCCGCAGGGTCAGCGCCCGGAATCTGCTCCCGCACCCGCAAACGCGCTCTCTCGTCGTCAAGTGCCTCTATCCCGAGAACGGCTCTCAGGAGCCGTGTGGACACCTGGAACGGCACCTCGCTGGTATGCGATTCGCAGAATGTCGAATGAACCGGAATTCCGCGCCGAGCCGCGGCCCAAGCGGCTTCTGCGACGAGGCGGCTCTTGCCGATACCGGGTGGACCCACCAGACAGGCCACACAGCCTCGACCCTTGGCTGCCCGGTCGAGCATCGCCGTGATCGCGGCCAGTTCCCAATCGCGGCCGATCAGCGGAGACCTGTGCGGACCGACGTCGCCGCGTTGCGGCATCACGCCGAGCAGGCGGCGCGCACAAACCGGCAAGTCGGTTCCTTTGATTCGTACGTATTCCGGCTTACTCAAGACTGCCGTGTTCAGGACCAACCGGGCCGTCGACTCGCTGAGCAGCACGCCGCCGGCGGGCGCAGCTGATTCCATCCGCTGCGCCATACCCACCTGCTCGCCAACGGCGGTGTAGCCCAACGACTCCGGCCCGATGTCACCGGCAATCACTTGGCCGGAGTTGAGCCCGATGCGCAATAGCACCTCGACCTTGTCGCGCTGCCGCACATCGGCCGCCAGCCCCCGGATCTCCTCCTGGGTTTCCAGTGCCGCCAGACAGGCGCGAAACGCGTGGTCTTCCAGCGAAACTGGTGCACCGAACACCGCCATCACGCCGTCGCCGGTGAACTTGTCAAGAGTTCCGCCGTAGCGACGCACGACCGCGGCAGTCCGGTTGACGAGTTCGCTCATGATCTCGCGCAGTCGCTCGGAACCGACTGTCGCCGCGATATCCATTGAATGCACCACGTCCGCGAAGAGCACGGTCACTTGTTTGTACTCTGCAGATCTGCGCTCAGAAGTCCGGGCAGTGCCGCACTCGTCACAGAACTTGGCGTTCTCGCGCAGCTCCGTGCCGCAGACCGTGCACGCAAGCCCCGCCGTCATTCGCGCCCACCGATCGCTAGGGTTGCCCACTCACACAGCATTGTGCTCGTTGACTCTGCGTCGCTATTCGCCCCCTCGAGGATGACGCTGCGAGTGCCGGGTACCTCGACTTCCGTCATATCCCCTCCACTCGAATTGTCGGATGCGCTTCCGGTTTGCTGGCAGCGCTCGCCTTGCTGCGACTTGCTCCCATTTCCGGGCTGTTGCTCATGCGCTGCGTCCGCGCCGCTCAGCGGCTTGCGTCATTGGTGCTAACCAGCCCCATCAGGGCTAACCCGCTCAGACCCGGTGCCGTCGTCCTGGGGCGACCGTTTGCCCGCTACTGCCGAAAACAGCTTCCCAAGCTGAACACGCGGGCTTTGGGTTTCTTGGACTTAACGTGCACCGCCCATGCAGGATGCCGCACCCTGAGCTGATCGGGATGCGTAAGGCCCCGACCTTGCTTCAGCACGGCGGCCCGCTAGTCCCGCTGGCCCGGCCCGTTCACTACTCCGGCGCGGGGCGTCAGCCGCATGATTGGAATCGTCCTGATCCCATTGGTTCGTTTCTCGTACGTGTCCCAGCTTTTGTTAAGGCGATCCACCGCGAGTGCGTACAGCCGATCACGGTGAGCACCCTCGGTCTCACGGGCCACAAATGGCCCACCACGCCGTCCAATATGCAACTCGCATCCAGGATGGGCGATCAGGTTGTGATACCAAGCGGGGTGGCGTTCGCGGCCATACTTCGACGCAATGAGAATGACGCCGTCCCTGTCGGTGAAGTATGCGGGCTCTTCGATCTTAAGCGGGCAGTTGTGATTTCGGTCTCACGCGGCGTGTCATTGCAGTAGGAGGCCCTTGGTCTTCCGAAGTCTGAAGTTTGCGGAATTCAGGCGGAGGGAAGGAACCAAGGGCCGTGTCCGACGGTACGACATTGTTGTTCGGGCTGCCAGGCGTGCGTGTCGAGCGTGTCGAGCGCTTGCCTGACGGGACTCGGGTGGTGCACGTGATCACCGACGAGCCGACCGCGGCGGCGTGCCCGTCGTGCGGTGTGTTTTCCACCTCGCGCAAGGGCGGCGCCACCACCTCGCCTCGCGACATTCCGTACGGCGAGTACCGAATCATCGTGCGCTGGAACAAGACTCGCTGGCGATGCCGGGAGGACTACTGCGACCGCGGTTCGTTCACCGAGACCATCACACAGGTGCCGGCGCGGGCACGGACCACCGGACGGTTGCGCACCCAGATCGGCGCCGCGATCGGCGACGCGGCCCGTTCGGTGGCCGAGGTCGCCGCCAGCCACGGCGTGTCGTGGCCGACCGCGCACCGTGCCTTCGCCGCGCACGCCACCCAGCTCCTGACCGAGCCAGAACCGACCCGGGTGCTCGGTATCGACGAGACCCGCCGCGGAAAGCCCAGGTGGGAGTACTGCAGCGCGACCGGGCGGTGGACGCGGGTGGACCCGTGGGACACCGGGTTCGTTGACCTGGCGGGCGAGCAGGGGCTGCTCGGGCAGCGCGAGGGTCGCACCGGCGCCACCGTCGTGGCCTGGCTGTCGGAGCGCACCCCGCAGTTCCGTGCGGGCATCCGGTACGTGGCCATCGATCCAGCGGCCGCGTACGCGTCGGCGATCCGCACGCCCGGCCTGCTGCCGAACGCGACGATTGTGGTCGACCACTTCCACCTGGTCAAGCTGGCCAACGACGCGCTGACCAAGGTGCGCCGTCGCGTCACCTGGGACCTGCGGGATCGTCGCGGTCGCAAGGTCGACCCCGAGTGGGCGAACCGGCGCCGCCTGCTGCGTGCGCGGGAACGCTTATCGGCCAAGAGCTTCACGAAGATGTGGAACCGGATACAGGCCGAGGATCCGAGCGCGCAGATCCTGTCCGCGTGGATCGCGAAGGAGGAGCTGCGCACCCTGCTGTCCACCGTGCGGATCGGTGGTGACCCACACCTGACCCGGCACCGCCTGCACCGGTTCCTCGCCTGGTGCATCGACTCGCAGATTCCCGAACTACTCACCCTCGCGGCCACCATCGATGAATGGTGGCCCGAGATCAACGCGTTCATGCAGACCGGTATCACCAACGCCCGCACCGAGGGCTACAACAGGCTGCTCAAGCAGGTCAAGCGCGTCGGGTGTGGGTTTCGAAACCGGGAGCATTCGGCCCGCCGGATACGATTCCACTGCACCCGCAAACAGCGGGCCGCAAACCCAGACTTCATGCTGATTGCCCGGTCAAAGTTGAAGAGCC
>DATJQO010000036.1:0-41573 GCA_035505695.1 Mycobacterium sp. | reverse complement strand
GCCGCACCCGCGCCCAGGACCGCGCCGCGCGCATCGCCACCGAACGCCGCCACAACCGCGACGCCCGCCTGGCCCGACCAGCCCAGCACCCCAGCTACTTCGGACCCGCCCCACCCGATCCCGACGACGACCCTCCGCCCTTTTAAGGGGAATTTGGCTCTGAGCTGGTCGTCGCCTAGACTCTAGGGGTTGCCTTGGGCAGACCTCGGCCGGTGAGAATCGGCCCCGCGTGCCCTTCGGTGACGACTGCTTTACAAGACCGCGCACGTCAGGCTTTGTGTTTCGTCCTGCCGTGCGTACGCAACCAGGTCAGGAGATCGAGTGATTCAGCAGGAATCGCGGCTGAAGGTCGCCGATAACACCGGCGCCAAGGAGATCTTGTGCATCCGGGTGCTCGGCGGTTCGTCACGACGCTACGCCGGCATCGGTGACGTCATCGTCGCCACCGTCAAGGACGCCATTCCGGGCGGCAACGTCAAGCGCGGCGATGTCGTCAAGGCGGTCGTGGTCCGCACGGTCAAGGAGCGCAGGCGTCCCGACGGCAGTTACATCAAGTTCGACGAGAACGCCGCGGTCATCATCAAGCCGGACAACGACCCGCGCGGCACCCGCATCTTTGGGCCGGTCGGCCGCGAACTCCGCGAAAAGCGGTTCATGAAGATCATCTCGCTGGCCCCGGAGGTGTTGTAGATGAAGGTCCGCAAAGGCGACACCGTTTTGGTCATCGCCGGCAAAGACAAAGGGGCCAAAGGCAAGGTGCTGCAGGCTTACCCAGAGCGCAACCGGGTGCTGGTCGAGGGTGTGAACCGGATCAAGAAACACATCGCGGTTTCGACCAACCAGCGCGGCGCTCGATCAGGCGGAATCGTGACCCAGGAAGCCCCCATCCACGTCTCCAACGTGATGGTGGTCGATTCGGACGGTAAGCCCACCCGAATCGGCTACCGGCTGGACGAGGAGACCGGCAAGCGGGTCCGCATCTCGAAGCGTAACGGCAAGGACATCTAGCATGAGCACAGCAGAGAAAGCTCAGCCGCGCCTGAAGGAGCGCTACCGCAACGAGATCCGTGATTCGTTGCAGCAGCAGTTCGGCTACGCCAATGTCATGCAGATCCCAACCGTGACCAAGGTCGTCGTCAACATGGGCATCGGCGAAGCGGCGCGGGATGCCAAGTTGATCAACGGCGCCGTCAACGACTTGGCGCTGATCACCGGGCAGCGGCCGGAAGTGCGTCGGGCCCGGAAATCCATAGCGCAGTTCAAATTGCGCGAGGGCATGCCGATCGGCGCCCGCGTCACCTTGCGCGGCGACCGGATGTGGGAGTTCCTCGACCGTCTCACTTCAATTGCGCTGCCGCGTATTCGCGACTTCCGCGGGCTTTCGCCCAAGCAGTTCGACGGTGTCGGCAACTACACCTTCGGGCTGGCCGAGCAGTCGGTATTCCACGAAATCGATGTGGACAAGATCGACCGGGTCCGCGGCATGGACATCAACGTCGTCACCTCGGCGACGACCGACGACGAAGGACGAGCGCTGTTGCGGGCCCTCGGCTTTCCATTCAAGGAGAACTGAGCGATGGCTAAGAAGGCATTGATCAACAAGGCAGCGCGGAAGCCGCGGTTCGCGGTGCGCGCCTACACCCGCTGCAACAAGTGCGGCCGCCCCCGCGCGGTCTACCGCAAATTCGGCCTCTGCAGGATCTGCCTGCGCGAGATGGCGCACGCCGGCGAACTGCCGGGCGTGCAGAAGAGCAGCTGGTAACCGGACACAGGACCACAAACCATGACGATGACCGATCCGATCGCAGACTTCTTGACCCGTCTGCGCAACGCCAACTCGGCGTATCACGACGAGGTGACGTTGCCGCACTCCAAGCTGAAGGCCAATATCGCCCAGATCCTCAAGAACGAGGGCTACATCAGCGATTTCCGTACCGAAGACGCTCGGGTCGGCAAGTCGCTGATCATCCAGCTCAAGTACGGGCCGAGCCGGGAGCGCAGCATCGCCGGCTTGCGCCGGGTGTCCAAGCCGGGCTTGCGGGTGTATGCGAAATCGACCAACCTGCCGCGCGTGCTCGGCGGCCTGGGCGTGGCGATCATCTCGACCTCCTCGGGCCTGCTGACCGACCGTCAGGCAGCCAGACAGGGCGTGGGCGGCGAAGTCCTCGCGTACGTGTGGTGAGGGGTAGACAATGTCGCGTATTGGTAAGCAACCGATTCCGGTCCCAACCGGGGTCGACGTAACGATCGACGGCCAGACGGTCTCGGTGAAGGGGCCCAAGGGCACCCTGGATCTGACGGTCGCCGAGCCGATCACCTTGTCGCGCAACGACGATGGCGCAATCGTGGTCACCCGCCCCAACGACGAGCGGCGCAACCGCTCACTGCACGGACTGTCGCGCACCCTGGTGTCCAATCTGCTCACCGGTGTGACGCAGGGCTACACCACCAAAATGGAAATCTTCGGTGTCGGCTACCGGGTGCAGCTCAAGGGCTCCAACCTCGAATTCGCGCTGGGCTACAGCCACCCGGTGGTGATCGAGGCGCCCGAGGGCATCAAGTTCGAGGTGCAGTCACCGACGAAGTTCACGGTTTCCGGCATCGACAAGCAGAAGGTCGGCCAGATCTCGGCGAACATCCGCCGGCTGCGACGTCCCGACCCCTACAAGGGCAAGGGCGTGCGGTACGAAGGCGAGCAGATCCGCCGCAAGGTCGGAAAGACAGGTAAGTAGTGATGGCGCAATCAGTATCGGCGACTCGTCGGGTCTCGCGGCTGCGCCGGCACGTGCGGCTGCGCAAGAAGATCTCCGGCACCCCGGAGCGCCCGCGGCTGGTGGTGCACCGGTCCGCGCGGCACATTCACGTGCAGCTGGTCAACGACGAGAACGGCACCACAGTGGCCGCCGCGTCCTCGATCGAGGACGACGTACGCAATCTCAAGGGCGACAAGAAAGCCCGCAGCGTGCGGGTGGGGCAATTGATCGCCGAGCGGGCCAAGGCCGCCGGCATCGACAGCGTGGTGTTCGACCGCGGCGGATACACCTACGGCGGACGGATCGCGGCGCTGGCCGATGCCGCTCGCGAGAACGGGTTGAGTTTCTGATGACAACTGGAAGGACCGCATAATGGCGGAGCAGTCGGCCGGCGGCCCAGGCGGCCAAGACAGCCGTGACGGGCGCGGTGACCGCGACAGCCGGGGTCGGCGCGACACCGGCCGTGGCCGCGAACGCGACGGCGAGAAGAGCAATTACCTGGAGCGGGTCGTCGCCATCAACCGCGTCTCCAAGGTGGTCAAGGGCGGTCGGCGATTCAGCTTCACCGCATTGGTCATCGTGGGTGACGGCAACGGCATGGTCGGCGTCGGCTACGGCAAGGCCAAGGAAGTTCCGGCCGCGATCGCCAAGGGTGTAGAGGAAGCGCGCAAAGGCTTCTTCCGGGTTCCGTTGATCGGTGGGACCATTACCCATCCGGTGCAGGGTGAAGCGGCGGCCGGTGTGGTGCTGTTGCGTCCCGCCAGCCCGGGTACCGGTGTGATCGCCGGTGGCGCCGCCCGCGCGGTGCTGGAATGTGCTGGGGTGCATGACATTCTGGCCAAGTCATTGGGCAGCGACAACGCCATCAACGTGGTGCACGCCACCGTCGCCGCGCTCAAGCTGCTGCAGCGTCCCGAGGAAGTCGCCGCGCGCCGCGGACTGCCGATCGAGGACGTCGCCCCGGCCGGGATGCTGCGAGCGCGCCGCGAAAGTGACGCGCTGGCCAGTGCGGCGGCGGCGCGAGAGGCATCCCAGACTCCGGGGGCACAACCATGAGCGCTCAACTGAAGATCACCCAGGTGCGCAGCACGATCGGGGCCCGCTGGAAGCAGCGGGAGACCCTGCGCACCTTGGGCCTGCGACGGATTCGCCATTCGGTGATTCGTGAGGACAACCCACAGACCCGCGGCCTGATCGCGATGGTCAGCCACCTCGTCGAGGTGGAGCCGGCCGAGACAGCCGCCGGAGGTACCAAATGACAATCAAGCTGCATGACCTCAAGCCCGCGCGCGGCGCCAAAACCGCCCGCACCCGCGTCGGTCGCGGCGAAGGTTCCAAGGGCAAGACCGCCGGGCGCGGTACCAAGGGCACCAAGGCCCGCAACCACGTCCCGGTGACCTTCGAGGGCGGGCAGATGCCGATTCACATGCGGCTGCCCAAGCTCAAGGGATTCCGCAACCGGTTCCGCACCGAATACGAGATCGTCAACGTCGGCGACATCAACCGGCTGTTCCCGCAGGGCGGTTCGATCGGTGTCGACGAGTTGGTGGCCAAGGGCGCGGTCCGCAAGAACTCGTTGGTCAAGGTCCTCGGCGACGGCAAGCTGACCGTCAAGGTCGACCTGACCGCGCATAAGTTCAGCGGCAGCGCACGCGAGAAGGTCACCGCCGCGGGCGGCTCGGTCACCGAGCTGTAGTCAGCGCAGCTGCGGAATCACTTCTGCGGCAAGACGTTCCATCTGCTCTCGGTTCTCGGCGACGTCGGCGCCGACGGGGTTGAGCAGCAGCAGCTCCGCCCCGGCGGCCACCACCTCGGCGAGTCCTCGGGCGACGTCATCGGGCGTGCCGGACACCGGGACGTCTTCGACGCCGTCCGTGGCCCGTAGATGCGCGCCAGCCCGGCCAGCACGCGTTCACGCGCCCGCCCCGCATCGTCGTCCACCATCAGATAGAGGCGCTTGCCGATGGTGAACTGCGCCGGGTCTTTCCGCTGTTCGTCGAGTTCGCCGCGCAGCACCGTGACGGCCCCCGCGAACGCTTCAGTGGTCGATGAGCCGGCGCCCATGAATGCATCGCCGTGGCGCACCGCCCGGGCCAGCGCCTTGGGAGCCAGGCCACCGAACCAGATCGGCGGATGCGGCCGTTGCACCGGCTTGGGCTGGATGGGGACGTCGTCGACGTCGCGGAACCGGCCGTGAAAACTCACCCGGGGTTCATCGGACCAGGCGGCCTTCATCAGTTCCAAACCCTCGGTGAAATACGAGATATAGGTGGACTTCTCGACGCCGAACGCGGCGAATTTCCGGAAGCCGCCGCCAGTTCCGACTCCGACATCCAGCCGTCCGTGGCTGAGCCGGTCGACGGCCGTCGCGGCCGACGCCAATTGCAGCGGATCGTGCAACGACGTCACCAGCACGGCCACCCCGAGACGCAGGCGCTCGGTGCAGGCCGCGCACCACGCCAGCAGCTCCAGTGGTGCCAGCAGCGGTGCGTCTCCGATGATCTGCTCGAGCACCCAGCCGCCCTCGAACCCGAGCTCCTCGGCACGGGCAAGGTAGCCGCGCAGCCCCGCGGCGTCGAACCGGTCGTAATCGAATTGAGGAATGGCTATGCACAACCTCACCCCACCACCGTACGGTCGCGGTGTCGGTACGCTGCAAACATGTTCGCCTTCTTGCCTTCGATCCCCGGAGTCGATGACGTCCGCGCGCTGGCCAACCGGGTCGACACCGCTCGCCATCACGGCGTCCCTAACGGCTGCGTGCTCGAGTTTGACCTGCGCTCGGTGCCGCCGGAGACGACGGCGTTCGACCCGCTGGCCATCGTCACCGGCCGCAGCCGACTCCCGATGCGTGACATTGTCGCCGCCATCCACCGCGCCGCCGAAGACCCGCGCGTCGCCGGGCTGATCGCCCGGGTGCAACTCGCGGCGTCGCCGCCAGCCGCGGTGCAGGAGCTGCGGGAGGCCATCGCGGCCTTCAGCGCCGTCAAGCCCTCCGTGGTGTGGGCCGAGACCTATCCGGGGACGCTGTCCTACTACCTTGCTTCGGCCTTTGGTGAGATCTGGATGCAGCCCTCCGGAAGTGTCGGGCTGATCGGCTTCGCGAGCAATGCCACCTTCCTGCGTGACGCGCTCGACAAGTTGGGCATAGAAGCCCAATTCATTGCGCGGGGCGAATACAAGTCGGCGGCAAGCCGCTACACCGAGTACGGCTTTACCGAGGCGCACCGCGAGGCCGTCACCCGGATGCTGGAAAGCCTGCAAGAGCAGGTGTGGCAGGCCATCGCCCAATCACGCAAGCTCGATTCCGGTGCGCTCGATGCGCTGGCCGACCGGGCCCCGCTGTTACGCGACGATGCCGTGACCTCCGGCCTAATCGACCGGATCGGTTTCCGGGATGAGGTCTATGCGCGGATAGCGGAAATGGTTGGCGTTGAGGGTATTTCACCGGAATCCAGTGACTCGGATGAGGCCCCGCCGCGGCTCTACCTGGCACGCTACGCTAATGCGTCCCGGCCGCGGCTGGCTGCGCCCGTGCCATCGATTCCCTTCCATCGGCCCAAACCAACCGTCGCCGTCGTCACGATCGACGGCCACATTGTCGACGGACGCGGCGGCCCTCAGTTTCTGCCGTTCGGCCCTTCGGCCGCCGGCGGTGACACCATCGCGGCGGCACTGCGGGAGGTCGC
Organism: Mycobacterium sp.; assembly: GCA_035505695.1. GTDB lineage: Bacteria > Actinomycetota > Actinomycetes > Mycobacteriales > Mycobacteriaceae > Mycobacterium. Next base: position 35,131 of record DATJQO010000036.1, on the reverse strand, counting down.
CGCCGACGACTCGGTGTCCGCGATCGTGCTAAGGGTGGACAGTCCCGGGGGCATGCTCACCGCGTCGGAAACCATCTGGCGGGAGGTGACACGGACTTGCAAACGTGGCAAGCCGGTGGTGGCGTCAATGGGTGCGGTCGCCGCCTCCGGCGGCTACTACGTCTCGATGGGCGCCGACGCGATCGTGGCCAATCCGGGCTCGATCACTGGTTCGATCGGTGTGATCTGCGGAAAGCTGGTAATTCGCGATCTCATGGAGCGGCTTGGTGTCGGGTCGGATACCGTGCGCACCAATGCCAACGCCGATGCTTGGTCGATGGACGCGCCCTTCACGCCCGAGCAGCGGGCCCGTCAAGAGGCTGAGGCGGATCTTGTCTATGCCGACTTCGTGCAACGCGTCGCGGATAGCCGGAACTTGACCGCCGAAGCCGTGGATCGCGTTGCCCGGGGACGGGTCTGGACCGGCGCCGATGCTCTCGGGCGTGGCCTGGTCGACGAACTCGGCGGATTCCGAACCGCACTGCGGCGAGCCAAAATCCTGGCAGGCCTGGACGAGGACACCGACGTCCGCATCGTCAGCTACCCGGGCTCCTCGCTGCTGGACATGGTGCGAACCCGAGCCTCGTCGCAACCGGCGGCGTCGCTGCCGAACGCACTTGTCGCGGCGGTTGGCCGCACCGTCAGCGGCGTTCTGCACAACACCGGGCAGGCACTGAGCGGCACCAACGTGTTATGGCTGGGGAACTCGCGCCTGTGACCTAGCCGGACCTAGCCGGCAAGGGTTCCGCTGATGAAGATGATCTCACCGAGCGGGTCGTCGTTCTCCGGGGCGGGTACCTCGATGTGGTGGCGTCCGAACAGTTCGGTCCGAGTGATGCCCTCGACCTCCCACCCCTTGCTCGACAGGTATTCCACCACGTGGTTGCGCTCGCCCGCGTAGACCAGCGATGCCATGTCGATGTCCACGCCATGCTCCCGGAAGGCACCGGACATCTCCCGTATCCGCTCCGCGTCGAAATCGATGATGCCGGGCACGAATTCGGTGGCGATCGTGCTGTGGGGCACGCTGAGCGCGGTGATGTTGTCGAACAGCCGGTCTTGGGCCTCCGGCGGCAGATAAATCAGCAGACCCTCGGCCAGCCAGGCGGTCGGGGCGCTGGTGTCGAGCCCGGCCGCCGTCAGCGCGGCGGGCCAGTCTGCGCGCAGATCGATCGGCACGGTGCGCCGGGTTGCGGCGGGCTCGGCGCCGATGCCGGCCAAAGTGTTCGTCTTGAATTCGATCACCCGGGGCTGGTCGATCTCGTAGACCACCATGCCGGCCGGCCATGGCAACCGGTAGGCGCGCGAGTCCAGCCCGGAGGCAAGGATCACCACCTGGCGCACTCCGTCGCGGGTGGCGTTGAGGAAGTAATCGTCGAAGTACTTGGTGCGCACCGCCATCCCATGGACCATCGCCTGCATGCGCACCGGCGAGGCGTTTTCGATCGCCTCGACATCCAGTTCGCCGTCCATCATCTTGGTGAAGAAATCCACCCCAACCGCACGCACCAGTGGTTCGGCGAACGGATCGCGGATCAAACCGTGGGGATCCTTCGTCGCCATGGCGCGCCCGGCCGCGACCATGGTCGCGGTCGCGCCCACACTGGACGCCAGATCCCACTCATCGTCGTGAGTGCGTGACATAGCCGAACCCTATCGGAGGGTTGCGACGACGTAGCTCATGTCACCGAAGGCCGCCATCTCTTCGTCGGGGAACGCGAAGCCGTTGCGCGCATAAAGTTCCTTGGCGGGATGGGCCGCCACCTGCCAGCCGTGATTGGTTAGGTAGTCGACGACTACGCTGCGCTCACCGAGGTAGAACAGGTCGGCAGCGTTGAGGTCGAATCCGAAGCGCTGCCACCGCTCGGTGATGCGCTGCAACCGCTCGCCGGAGAACGCGTGCGGATCAGGCACGTGTTCGGTGGCCAACCGGCTGCCCGGCGCGCTTAGCGCGGCGATGTTGTCGAACAGCCGGTCCTGAGCGTCGGGCGGCAGGTACGGCAACAGCCCTTCGGCACTCCACGCGGTCAGCTGTGTGACGTCAAAGCCGTTCTCCCGCAAGGCTGCAGGCCAGTCGTCGCGCAGGTCGATGCCGACCACGCGCCGCTCGGCCGTCGGGTTGGCGCCAAGCTCGGCCAGCGTGTTGGTCTTGAATTCGATCACCTGCGGCTGGTCCACCTCATAGACGACGGTGCCCGCCGGCCACCGCAACCGGTACGCCCGGGTGTCGAGGCCGGAAGCCAAAATGACTGCCTGGCGCACACCATCGTTGGTGGCTTTCGTGAAGAAGTCGTCGAAAAACCTTGTGCGCACCGTGATCTGCTCGGTGCGTGTTTTGCGGTTCAGCAGCGGGTCATCGTCGAAATCGATCTCTCCGTCGATGATGCGGACGAAGGGGTCCAACCCCACGGCACGGACCAGCGGATCCGCCAGCGGATCGTCAAGCAGCGCGTCGCGTCCCTGCGATGCCAGCGCTCGGGAAGCCGCGACCATGGTGGCCGTCGCTCCCACACTGGACGCCGGACCCCAGCTGTCGCCCTCGGTTCGTCCCTTACTCATAGGTCCCGCTCACGTAATGCAGGTTGGCCATGCGAACGTCTTCCTCCGCCGGTGGAAGTCCGTTGGCGGCGAAGAGGTCCGCGGCACTACTGGCCGTGAGGCGCCAACCGCGTTCGGACAGATAGGGCGCCGCTTCGCTGCGGTCGCCGAAGTACACCAGCCCGGTCATGTCGAGGTCGAAACCGTGCGCACGCCAGCGCTCGGAAATCGTTTGCATGCGCTCTTTGAGCTTCTCTTCCTCGCCGGGCTCGAGGTTGGGCGTACTTTCGGTCGCGAGCCGGCTGCCCGGTGCGCTGAGTCCGGTGATGGTGTCCAGCAGGCGATCCTGCGCCTCTGGCGGCAGGTAGCCAAGTAGTCCCTCGGCACTCCATGCGGTCGGCTGGGCCGGATCGAATCCCGCGCCGCGCAGCGCGGCCGGCCAATCGTCGCGCAGATCGACGGCGACCACCCGCCGTTCGGCGGTGGGCTCGGCGCCCAACTCGGCCAGCGTGCGCGACTTGAATTCGATGACCTGCGGCTGGTCGACCTCGTAGACTACCGTCTCGGCGGGCCACGGCAGGCGGTATGCACGAGAATCCAGCCCTGCGGCCAAGATCACCACCTGCTTGATTCCCGCCTTCGTCGCCGCCAGGAAAAACTCGTCGAAGAACTTGGTGCGCACCGCCATGTTGTCGGCCATGCGCGACATCGCCCCGACGGATCCGGTGCTGCCGTCGTGAGCGTCATTGAGTTCGTTGGGGTCCAGTTCGCCGCTGGCCAGTCGGGTGAGCAGATCCACGCCGACCGCGCGGACCAATGGCTCGGCGAACCGGTCGTTGATGAGCGGGCGGTCGGCGCGGGTCGCCACGGCGCGGGCCGCGGCCACCATGGTGGCGGTCGCGCCCACGCTGGACGCCAGGTCCCAGGTGTCGCCTTCGTACCTGGTGGAGGTCATATTGGTGCCCCTATTCGCAAGTAGTCCATCTAATACTTAGCCGATATAACAAGCAGCTACCACTGTACGCTTCCGCCGAATAGCGGCAACCTTGTCTGATGGCATACGCAGCGCCATCAGACATGGCGGATAAACGGGTGCTCATCACGGGTGCTTCGTCGGGATTGGGCGCCGCCCTGGCGCGACAGCTGGCCGCACAGCGCGCGGTGGTGGGGCTGGTCGCACGCCGGCGAGACCGGCTGGGCGAGGTGCTGGCCGACTGTCGGCGGACCTCGCCGGGATCGGCGATGTGGGTGGCCGACCTGGCCGACACCGCGACGGTGGGTGACCTGGCGCTTGCGGCGTGGGAGGCGCTCGGCGGCATCGACATGCTGGTCAACAACGCCGCCATCCCGAAGCGGCGGTGCGTCACCGCGCTGGATCCCGCGGAGGTCGAAGACGTGATGCGGGTCAACTTCTTCGCCCCGATGCGGCTGACACTGGCCCTGCTGCCGCGGATGCTGGCAGGCGGCTCCGGTTTGATCGTCAATGTGTCGAGCGTCGGCGGCCGGCTCGGAATCATCCACGAAACCGCTTATTGTGCAAGCAAATTCGCGTTGTGTGGCTGGAGTGAGGCGATGGCCGTGGACCTGCATGGGACGGGGATCTCGGTGAAGCTGATCGAGCCGGGCCCGGTCGACACCGAAATCTGGGACCAGCCCGGCAGTGAGGAACCCCTGTACCAGGGGCCCAAGGTGGCCGCCGATGTGGTGGCCGCCGGCATCATCGCGGCCCTGGGTAGCGACAATTTCGAGCATTACCTGCCGGACATGAAAGCTGTCGTCGACGCCAAGAACGCCGACCTCGATGCGTTCATCGCGGGTGCGGCGGCCCTCAACACCCGCGTGCCACCACGATGAAGGCGCTCGTTTACGGTGTGCCACCGGAGCCGTTCCACGTTTCGCGCGATGCCAACACGCTCACCCTGAACTTGGCCCGCACCCCGACCGCCCTGCGGGAGGTGCCGGATCCGCGGCTGCTGCATGACGATTGGGTGATCACCCGGCCGCGGCTGACCGGCATCTGCGGGTCGGACTCCAAGCAAATCCTGATGGACTTCGGCGAGGCTGACGCCGACAACGCCATGGGTGGCTTCTGTTCTTTCCCGCAGGTGATGGGCCACGAGGTGGTCGCCGACGTGATGACGCTGGGTCCCAAGGCCCGGGGGCTGGAGGTCGGGGATCGGGTGGTGCTCAACCCGTGGCTGTCCTGCGGGCCGCGCGGCATCGACCCGCCCTGTCCCGCTTGTCAAAACGGCGATTACAGCCTGTGCTGGAGCTTCACCGACGGCGACATCAAACCCGGCATTCACACCGGGGTGTCAGCCGACGTGACGGGCGGTTACGCCGAATTGATGCCCGCCCACGACAGCATGCTGTTTGGTGTCCCGGATGCGGTGCCCGACGAGATGGCGGTGTTCGCCGACCCGTTTTCGGTGTCGCTGCATGCGATCACCCGGCATCCGCCGCCCCCTTCGGGTCAGGTGCTGGTGTACGGGGCCGGCTCACTCGGGTTGTGCGCGGTGGCGATCCTGCGGGCGCTCTACCCCCAGGTCGCCGTGGCGGTGGTGGCGCGCTTCGCCGCGCAGGCCGAACTGGCCCGCCGGTTCGGAGCCGCCCTGGTGCTGGCCCACGAGCCGCGCCTGGCCGTCATCGAAGAACTGGTCGAGTGGGGCGGCGGCCGGCTACGACAGCCGCTGCTGGGCCTGCCGATGGCCCACCCGGGCGCGGTCGACGTGGTCTACGACACGGTCGGTAAACCGGAGACATTCGAGGTTGGGGTGCGAGTCCTGCGCTCCCGGGGGACTCTGGTGAAAGCCGGCGTGCATGCGCCCGGCCGGTGGGAGTGGAGTCCCTTGTATTTCAAAGAAATTAGCTGGGTCGGCTCGAATGCCTTCGGTGTCGAAGAGGTCGAGGGTGAGCGCAAGCACGCGATCGCCCACTACCTCGACCTGGCGGCGGCTGGCCGGGTGGATCTGCGTCCGATGCTGACGCATACCTTCTCACTCGAGCAGTGGCGCGAGGCCTTCCTGGCGATCGCCAACCAGGGCGAGAGCGGTGCGGTCAAGGTGGCGTTCGACCTGCGCTAGGCGGGCCGGGTGGCGCGGTAGTAGGTCAATCGCCCGAGAATGCGGTGCCGCTGTGATGCGACCTCGGTGCAGTCGAACCCTGCCGCGGTCAGCAGTCGGGGAATCGCGTCGCCGAGATTGCCGGCGGCGTGCGGGCTGCGCCTGATGAGCGGCCCCAGCAGGCCGTGGTCGCCGGTCATGTCGCCGCCGATGTCGACCAGGTGCAGTCTGCCGCCGGGGCGCAGCACCCGGAAGACCTCGGCCGCCGCAGCGGTTTTCGCGCCGTCGTCGATATGGTGCAGCATCATCGACGACAGCACCCGGTCGAATTCGCCGTCGGCGTAGGGGAGCCGTTCGGCGTAGCCCTCATCGAAGCGGATCGCGTTCGTCTTCCGCCGCGCCCGGTCCAGCGCTCGCGGGTCGGGATCACATCCGATTACCTCCAGGCGGGGATAGGCGCGTTTGGTCCGAATGGTGAGATTGCCGGTGCCGCAGCCGATCTCCAGAATGCGACGGCAGCCGGCGAGCTCGGCCTGCGCGATGAGAGCCTCTTGGACCCGTTTCATGCCCAACAGGCGTGAGATCAGGTCGTAGGTCGGCAGCAGCGCGTCGTGGCCGGCAGCGGGCAAGTAATCATGTGGATGATGTTTTGTCACGTAATCCATGGTGATCTGCTGACTGGAGCTGGAATTAGCCGGTCCTCGGTGAAACTAGGACAATTTTTGGTGACGTGACGCAGCCAGCCCGGATGGTTCGCCAGCGCGCGCGTGCCGGTCTGTGCATACCGGACCGACCCCGGCACGCCCCCGATATCGGTGGTGCGGTCCGGGCCGGAGGATTTCGTCGAACGCGGTCGCCACATCCACGACTTTCCGACGCTTTGGTACCTGCCCGCGGCCGGGCTGATCCACGTGGCGGCAGCGGGTCGGGTGCTCGACCCGGCGCGGCTAGAGCATCGCGACGCCGGGGTTGCGGTCTTCTTCGACCCCGCCGCGCTGGGCGAGGACGGGCCGTCGATGTCAAAGGCACAGGCGTCGGCGGGCCGCCCAGTTGCAGCGGGCTATGGGTCAGATCGCCGACGAAAACCGCCGGCTGACCGGCGTCCAGCCACAGCACCGAGGAGCCGGGGGTGTGTCCGGGGGCCGGCGCCACAGGGACGGACTGATCTGGTGGTCGTCCGACCATGCGACGAGCTGGCCCGCTTCTGCGATCGGCAGCACGCTGTCGGCGAAGACGAGCCCGTCACCGGGCCGCTGGCCCGCCGGTCCGTCCGGTGAGAAGTGGCGGTAGTCGGCGGCCGGCACCAGGTATCGGGCGTTGGGAAACGTCGGCACCCACGTGTCGTTCTCTCCCATGGTGTTCCACCCGACGTGGTCGGAGTGGATGTGGGTGTTGACCACCACGTCCACCGCGTTGCGGTCGATGCCCACGGACTGCAGCGCGGCCAGGAACCCGGTGTCCAGGTGGTCCAGCGGCGGCATGTGCGGGCGTTCGCGATCGTTGCCGACACCGGTGTCGACGACGACGGTCAGCCCGTCGACCTCGATCACCCAGCTCTGCACCGCGATGTGCCACTGATCCGTCTCGGGGTCGAAGAAGTCCGGCACCAGCAGATCGGCGTTGTCCCGCCACCCCGACGGCGGCGTTTGCGGGAAGCAGCTTGCGGGCAAGTCGAATCGGAGCTCGAGCACACGCGTCACCGTCACGCGGACGAACCGGACCCGGCGCATCAGATGTTCGCGCGCAGGTAGCTGTACACGCTGGCGAAATTGCGGTTCACGTCTTCTGGAATCGGCACAGGACCCCCGAGAGCCCTTGCGCCCCAGACGATTTGGGCGGTCCGCTCGACCAGGGCGGTGACATGCAAGACCTTGTCGGGTCGCGGTCCAACCGCCACCAGGCCATGGTTGGCGATCAGCGCCGCGGCCCGGCCATCGAGCGCCTTGACCGCGTTGGCGCCCACCTCGGGGGTGCCGGACGCGGCGTACTCGGTGCACCGGACCTCCCCGCCGCAGTAGACGGCGAACTCGTCGATGCAGGCCGGAATCGGCTCGTGGGCGATGGCGAACATGGTGGCCCACACCGGATGGCTGTGAATGACGCTGCCGATGTCCTCGAATGCCCGGTAGCACGCGAGGTGCAGCTTCATCTCCGACGACGGTGACCGGCCGTCGGCGGCATGCAACACCGCGCCTTCGGCGTCGACCAGCACCAGGTCGTCGAGCTCCATGTCGCGATAGTCCACCGACGACGGCGTGATGACGATGTTGCCGTCGGAGCGGCGCGCCGAGATGTTGCCGGCGGTGCCCTCCACCAGGCCCCGGCGCAGCATGTCCTTGGCCGCGTCCAGCACCGATTTTTCCGGGCTGTCAACAAATTTCATGAGTCCAGCACCTCCGGGTTGACGATATGGGCGGGCCGGTTGCCAGTCAGCAGCGCGGCCAGGTCGTCGGCCACCATCTGCGCCTGCCGAGCCTCAGTGTTCCAGGTGGCACCGCCGATGTGGGGAGTCAGGACGACGTTGGGCATACCCACCAGCGGATGGTCGGTGGGCAGCCATTCACCGACGAAGTGGTCCAGCCCCGCAGCGGCCACCTTGCCGCTGCGCAGCGCATCCACCAGCGCCTCGGTGTCGTGCAGCTGCGCCCGGGCGGTATTGAGGAAGACCACACCGTCGCGCATGGCCGCGAGCTCGCCCGCACCGATCATTCCGGCGGTGTCGTCGGTGACCGCTGCGTGCAGGGAAACGATGTCGGCCTCGGCCAGCAGCTCCTCGAGGCTGTGCCGGGCCTCGTCGTTGTACGGGTCGTGGGCGATGACCGTTAGGCCCAGCCCGGACAGCCGCCACCGGGTAGCGCGGCCGACCGCACCCAGCCCCACCAGCCCGGCGGTGAGTCCGGCGATCTCGGGGCCGCGAAACCGCTGATAAGGGATGCTGCCGTCACGAAATATGTTGCCGCTGCGGACATCTGAGTCCGCGGGGAGCAGCTGTCGGGTAGCGGCCAACAGCAGGGCCACCGTCATCTCGGCGACGGCGTCGGCGTTGCGGCCCGGGGCGTTGAGCACCGGGATGCCGGCCGCGGTGGCACCGGCGATGTCGACGTTGTTCGGGTCGCCCCGGGTGGATGCGATCACGCGCAAGCCCAACTCGAACACCGGTCCGGCTACCGAGTCGCTTTCCACCACAACGACATCGGCGGCTTCACGGGCGATCCGGTCGGCCAGTTGTTCGGCGCTGTAGATCCGCAGCGGGGCCTGTTCGATCCACGGGTCGTAGACCACGTCGGCCAGCTGCCGCAGCTTGGCGAACCCCGGCCCACGCAGCGGGGCGGTCACCAAGGCGCGCGGTCTACTCACGAATGCCAATGCTGGCGTACGGTGACGCCGGTGTCACGCAAAGACGTCACAATCGGCATCGACATCGGCAGCACTGCGGTCAAAGCGGTCGCCGCCGACGCCGACGGCCGGGTGACGGCCCGGGTCAGGATCCCCCACCAGTTGCGGGTACCGGCACCCGACCGGCTCGAGCACGACGCCGACGAGGCGTGGCGGCTCGGCCCGGTGACGGCGCTGCATCAGCTCCCCCTCGGCCCGGGCGTCAGGGCGGTGGCCGTTTCGGCGATGGTGCCTTCGCTGACCGCCGTCGATGCGACCGGCCGGCCGGTGACACCAGGCCTGCTGTACGGCGACGCCAGGGGCCGGGTGCCGGGCTCGGATGACAAGGCGCTTCCAGCGCTGGGCGAAGCCGCCGAGTTCCTGCGCTGGACGGCCGCCCAGGCGCCAGGCGCGGCGGGGTACTGGCCCGCGCCCGCGGTGGCCAACCATGCCCTGGCGGGCGAGGCGGTGATGGACGTGGCCACGGCCGCGACCGCCTTCCCCCTGTTCGACGGGACCGGCTGGAATGCGGCGGCATGCGCGGACCGCGGCGCCGCGGTCGAACAGATGCCGCGGGTGGAGACCATCGGGGCCGCCGCGGGTCAGGTCCACCACACCGAGGCCGTGCTGGCGATCGGCGCCATCGACGCGCTGTGCGAACAGATGGTGGCCGGCGCCGACCATGACGGCGACGTGCTGGTGCTGTGTGGCACCACATTGATCGTGTGGACGACCATTCCGGAGGCCCGGCAGGTGCCCGGGCTGTGGACCATTCCGCACACCAGCGCGGGCAAGAGCCAGATCGGGGGAGCCAGCAACGCCGGCGGGCTGTTTCTATCCTGGGTGGATCGCGTTGTCGCACAGGGCGACCCGTCAGCCGCCGACCCACGGCGGATACCGGTGTGGTCGCCTTACATCCGCGGGGAGCGCACGCCGTTCCACGACCCGGACCGGCGGGCCGTGCTCGACGCCCTGGACCTCACCCAGGACGCCGTCTCGCTGCGCCGGGCGGCCTATGAGGCGTCCGGCTTCGTGGTCCGCCAGCTCATCGAGCTGAGCGGAGCGCCGGTATCGCGCGTCATCGCCGCGGGCGGCGGCAGCCGGGTCGGGCCGTGGATGCAGGCCATCGCCGACGCCACCGGGCGGCCGGTGCAGGTGTCCGCGGTGGCCGAAGGGGCGGCGCTGGGAGCGGCCTTCCTCGGTCGCATCGCCGCCGGCCTGGAGACCTCGATCGCCGATGCGGCCCGCTGGGCGCGCACCGAGCACGTCGTCGAGCCGGATCCGGCGTGGGCGGCGGCGGTCGACGACCGCTACCAGCGCTTCCTGGAGCTGGGAAACCGAAGATCCAGCGCGCTACCTCGGTCGGCGTTCTAGGCTGGTGCAATGACCGACCAAGACCGCAAAGCCGCGCGCCGAGAGATCGCAGACGCCCTGTTGAAAGCTCTCGAACGCCGACACGAAGTACTCGACCTCATGGTGGAGGCCGATAACAAGGCGGCCGCGGTCGAGGGGATCGTCAGCCTGCTTGACACGTCGCACCTGGGCGCCGAAGCGGTGATGAGCATGTCGTTCGATCAGCTCACCAAGGATTCCCGCAAACAGATCCAGGGCGAACTCGAGGATCTGAACAAACAGCTCAGCTTCACCGTCGGGGAGCGTCCGGCAAGCTCGGGGGAGACCCTCGAGCTCCGGCCGTTCTCCCCGGCAGAGGACCGGGACATCTTCGCCGCGCGCACCGAGGACATGGGCGCCGCCGGCGACGGCTCCGGCGGGCCGGCCGGCAACCTCGACGACGAGATCAGCGCGGCGCTGGGGCGTGTCGATGATGAAGAGGCCGCCTGGTTCGTGGCCGTCGACTCCGGGCAGAAGGTCGGAATGGTGTTCGGCGAGTTGGTCCGCGGCGAGGTGGACGTGCGGATCTGGATTCACCCCGAGCACCGGAAGCGGGGTTACGGCACCGCCGCGCTGCGCAAGTCGCGCTCGGAGATGGCGTGGTGCTTCCCGGCCGTGCCGTTGGTGGTCCGGACACCGGCGGCCGAACCGCGCTGAGTTATCGCAAGACTGCGGTGACCGCGACGATGTTGCGGAACTGGGCCATCTCATCGTCGTCGGGAAATTCCAGGCCGTAGTCGCCGAACAGATCCCGGCGCTTTCGGGCGGTCACCTGCCAACCCCGATTGGTCAGGTATTCAACGACATTGCTGCGTTCGCCGTCGAAGAAGAGTCCCGAAAGGTTGATGTCGCACCCGAATCTCGCCCATCTGTCGTTGAATTCCTGGGCCCGCTCGGTCATGGTTGGTCCCGACTCCGGGTGATATTCGGTGGCCAACCTGCTGCCGGGAGCGCTGAGCTCGGTGATGTTGTCGAAGAGCCGGTCCTGGGCCTCGGGCGGCAGGTACATCAGCAAGCCTTCGGCGCTCCACGAAGTTGGCTGCGACACGTCGAACCCGGCGCTGCGCAGGGCGGCCGGCCAGTCCTCCCGCAGATCGATGCTCACGGTGCGCCGGTCCGCGGCCGGGGCGGCCCCCAGGTTCGACATGGCGGCGCTTTTGAACTCGACGACTTTGGGCTGGTCGACTTCGTAGACCACACTCCCCGGCGGCCAACTCAGCCGGTAGGCGCGGGCGTCGAGGCCGGCGGCCAGAATCACCGACTGGCGGATTCCGTCGCGGGCGGCGTTGAGGAAGAAGTCGTCGAAAAAGCGAGTGCGCACCGCGATTGAATCGGTCTCCAGGGCCATGTCCTTGCCGCTGCCCTCATAGGCCTCGGACGGGACGATGTCGCCGTCGACCAGGCGCCGGAAGAAGTCCAGGCCGACCGCCCGTACCAATGGGGCCGCGTACGGGTCGTCGATGATCGGGTTGGGCGCCTCGCTGGCCAGTGCGCGGGCCGCGGCGACCATGGTGGCCGTCGCGCCGACGCTGGACGCCAGGTCCCAGGTGTCTTGGTCAGTGCGTGTCATGGTGCTCCCATTTATTTAGCAAATGCAACGAGCCAACCGCACTCTACGCTTCGCGGCCAACGGCTTGCTGTGTCTTTTTCAGTCCCGCGAGCGCGGTGTTGAAGGCCCTTGGCCCGACCTGCCCCGATCAGCTGTTAGTCTCGTACACGATTTGACGCGCGACGCCGTTCGTCCTGGCCTGCGGGAGTTGGGCGCGTGACGCTGGATGACCCCCGTGCGCAGGAGGAAGAGTGCTTTCGGCTTTCATCTCATCGCTGCGGACAGCCGACCTGAGACGGAAGATCCTCTTCACGCTTGGCATCGTCCTGCTCTACCGGTTCGGCGCCGCACTGCCGTCCCCGGGAGTGAACTTCCCGAATGTGCAGCAATGCATCAAAGAGGCGAGCGGCGGCGCCGCCGGACAGATTTACTCGCTGATCAATCTGTTCTCGGGTGGTGCGCTGCTGAAACTCACCGTGTTTGCGGTGGGGGTGATGCCCTACATCACCGCCAGCATCATCGTCCAATTGCTCACCGTGGTCATTCCCCGGTTCGAGGAACTGCGTAAGGAAGGCCAATCCGGCCAGGCCAAGATGACGCAGTACACCCGCTACCTGGCGATCGCGCTGGCCATTCTGCAGGCGACCAGCATCGTGGCGCTGGCAGCCAACGGCGGGCTGTTACAGGGCTGCTCGCTGGACATCATCGCCGACCAGAGCATCTTCACCCTGGTCGTCATCGTGATGGTGATGACGGCTGGTGCAGCCCTGGTTATGTGGATGGGCGAGCTGATCACCGAACGCGGCATCGGCAATGGGATGTCCTTGCTGATCTTCGTCGGCATCGCCGCTCGCATCCCGTCGGAAGGCAAGAGCATTCTGGACAGCCGCGGCGGGGCCATCTTCGCCGCCGTCTGCGTGGCCGCGCTGATCATCATCGTCGGGGTGGTGTTCGTCGAGCAGGGCCAGCGCCGCATCCCGGTGCAGTACGCCAAACGCATGGTGGGCCGACGCATGTACGGCGGAACGTCGACCTACCTGCCGCTCAAGGTCAACCAGGCCGGCGTCATCCCGGTCATCTTCGCGTCGTCGCTGATCTACATTCCGCACCTGATCACCCAGTTGATCCGCAGTGGCAGCGGCGGTGTGGGCAACAGCTGGTGGGACAAGTTAGTCGGCACCTACCTGTCCGACCCCAGCGACCCCGTCTATATCGCCATCTACTTCGGGCTCATCATCTTCTTCACGTATTTCTATGTGTCGGTCACCTTCAACCCCGACGAGCGTGCCGACGAGATGAAGAAATTCGGCGGTTTCATTCCCGGCATCCGGCCGGGCAAGCCGACCGCCGACTACCTGCGTTATGTGCTGAGCCGGATTACCCTGCCGGGCTCGATCTACCTCGGCGCGATCGCGGTGCTGCCTAATCTATTTTTGCAGATTGGGAATGGTGGAGCGGTTCAGAATTTGCCCTTCGGCGGCACTGCGGTTTTGATCATGATTGGCGTCGGTTTGGATACCGTTAAACAGATCGAGAGTCAGCTCATGCAGCGCAACTATGAAGGGTTCCTCAAGTGAGAGTCGTTTTGCTGGGCCCGCCCGGGGCGGGCAAAGGAACGCAGGCCGAGAAACTCGCCGAAAAGCTCGGGATCCCGCAAATCTCCACCGGTGACCTGTTCCGCAGCAACATCGAGAAGGGGACCAAACTCGGCGTGGAGGCCAAGCGTTACCTGGACGCGGGTGACCTGGTGCCCTCGGACCTGACCAATCAGCTCGTCGACGACCGCCTGAGCCAGCCGGACGCGGCCAACGGATTCATCCTGGACGGGTACCCACGGTCGCTCGAGCAGGCCAAGGCGCTGCATGAAATGCTCGAACGCCGCGGCACCGACATCGATGCGGTGGTGGAGTTCCGTGTCTCGGAGGACGAGTTGCTGCAACGGCTCAAAGGTCGTGGCCGTGCCGATGACACCGAGGAAGTCGTTCTCAACCGGATGAAGGTCTACCGCGACGAGACCGCGCCGCTGCTGGAGTATTACCGCGACGAATTGAAGACGGTCGACGCCGTCGGCGCCGTGGATGAAGTATTCGCCCGCGCGCTGCAAGCACTGGGCAAGTAAGCATGAGGCCGCTGGCACGGCTGCGCAGTCGCCGGGTCGTGCCGCAGCGCAGCCCCGGTGAACTCGACGCCATGGCGGCGGCCGGCGCGGTTGTCGCAGCGGCGCTGCAAGCCGTCCGAGCGGCCGCGGTCTCCGGGGTGTCGACCCTGAGCCTCGACCGCATCGCCGAGTCGGTGATCCGGGAAGCCGGCGCGATACCGTCGTTCCTGGGCTACCACGGCTACCCGGCGTCCATCTGCGCGTCGGTCAATGATCGGGTCGTGCACGGGATTCCCTCGGCAGCAGAAGTTTTGGCGCCCGGTGACCTGGTGTCGATTGACTGCGGGGCCGTGCTGGACGGCTGGCACGGTGATGCCGCGATCACGTTCGGGGTGGGGGCCCTCAATGCGGCCGACGAAGTGCTGTGCCGCGCGACCAGAGAATCCCTGGAGGCCGGAATCGGCGCGATGGTCGCCGGCAACCGGCTGACCGACGTATCGCATGCCATCGAAACGGGGACGCACGCGGCCGAGCACCGCTATGGGCGGGCATTCGGCATCGTGGAGGGCTACGGCGGCCACGGCATCGGCCGGCACATGCATATGGACCCGTTTTTGCCCAACGAGGGTTCGCCCGGGCGCGGCCCGCTGCTGGCGCCCGGCTCGGTGCTGGCCATCGAACCGATGCTGACGCTCGGAACAGGCAAGACCGTGGTGCTCGACGACGAATGGACGGTCACCACCGCGGACGGGTCACGTGCGGCACACTGGGAGCACACCGTCGCGGTAACCGAGGCCGGGCCGCGCATCCTGACGGTTGGTTAAGCTCCTGAACTAAACGCCAGGTCCGCTCGTGTCAATAGGCGGAGGTGATCGAGTGGCTCGTGTGGCCGGCACTTGGAGAGCGTCCGGGGCTGCCGAAGCCGCCCTGATGAAGGCGCTCTACGACGAGCACGCCGCGGTTTTGTGGCGCTACGCGCTGCGGTTGACCGGAGACGCGAGCCAGTCGGAGGACGTGGTGCAAGAGACGTTGCTGCGGGCATGGCAACATCCCGAGGTCATCGGCGACACCGAACGCTCGGCGCGTGCCTGGTTGTTCACCGTCGCCCGCAACATGATCATCGACGACCGCCGCAGCGCCCGGTTCCGCAACGTCGTGGGCTCGACCGACGAAGCGGGCGCGCCCGAGCAGTCCACGCCCGACGAGGTCAACGCGGCGCTGGACCGGCTGCTGATAGCCGACGCGATGGCGCAATTGTCCACCGAGCACCTGGCTGTGATCGAAAGGTCCTACTACCGCGGATGGACCACCACGCAGATTGCTGCAGACCTCGGCATCGCCGAGGGAACGGTGAAGTCGCGACTACACTATGCCGTTCGGGCGTTGCGGCTCACTCTGCAGGAGCTTGGAGTTACCCGATGAGAGGCTCCGAATGCTCGAAGGGTGATGAGGAAATGGATGGAATGAACACGCCGCTCTCCCGTATCGGCCCTGCCGATGACCCGTACGCGATGTGGGATGCCGCATACGTGTTGGGATCGCTGTCGGCCGTTGAGCGCCGCGAATTCGAGGCGCACCTGGCCCACTGCCCGGCCTGCCGGGAGGCCGTCGCCGACTTGAGTGGCGTGCCGGCCCTGCTTTCTCAGCTTGACCGCGCAGACGTGGCCGCGATCGAGGAGTCTGGCCCCGCCGGGCCGGTGCCCGCCGGCGAGTCGGCCACACCCGCGCTGTCGCCGGAGTTGCTGCCGTCGTTGCTGGCGACGGTGCGCTGGCGCCGGCGCCGGACACGGGTGGTGACGTGGGTGGCCTCGGCCGCCGCGGCCTCGGTGCTGGGAATCGGGGTGCTGCTCGGGGTGCACGGCTACGCATCGTCCCCGGCGCAGCAGGTGACCGCTTCCGCCGAGCCGATGGCGCAGGTGGGTACCACACTGCTGACCTCGACGGTGCAGGTCAGCAGCCAGCACTGGGGGACCTTCATCAACCTGAAGTGCGTCTGCCTGGCTCCGCTGAACGCACACCATGACACCCTGGCGATGGTCGTCGTCGGACGCGACGGCAGCCAAACCCGGCTGGCGACATGGGTGGCCGAGCCCGGCCACACTGCGACACCGGCGGGCAGCATCTCGACGCCGGTCGACCAGATTGCCGCTGTGCAAGTGGTCGCCGCTGATAGCGGCCAGGTGCTACTGCAGCGGTCGCTCTAAGGCTTGGAGCTGGGGTGTTCGGCCACGGGCACTCGCTGCGGGTCCTGGTGGTAGGCGCCGGTGTGGCTGGCATTTCCGTCGCCCGCGGACTGTTGCGAGACGGGCACGACGTCACCGTCTTCGAACAGCGCCCGGATGTGCAGGCCAGTGGCGGCGCGGTGACGATCTGGTCCAACGGCGAGACGGTGCTGCGGCAGCTGGACGTCGCGATGGACGGAGCCGGCCAGCTGCTGGCCACCGTGCGGGCCGTGACATCCACCGGCCGCCCGCTCGCCACGCTGGACGTCGGCGCGATGGCGGGTCGGCTGGGCGCACCCGTGCGGATGGTCCCGCGCCGGGTCCTGCTGGACCGGCTGCTCGAGGGCTTTCCGGCCGATCGCATCCGGTGCCGTTCCCGTGCCGTCGGGCTGGCCAGCACACCCAGCGGGGTGCGGGTGGACCTCGACGACGGCAGCTCGGCCGAGGGCGATCTGTTGATCGGTGCCGACGGGCTGCATTCGATGGTCCGGGACAGCGTCGGCGCGCGAGACGCCAAGCCGACGGGCTGGTGCAGCTGGCAGGGGCTCCTCGCCCTTCCGGAGATACCGGACAAGCACGTGGCGCTCATGATCATCGGCAAGCACGGCAACCTGGGTTTGTGGCCGGCTGGAGGCGGCCACGTGCAGTGGTGGTTCGACTTGCCGTGGTCACCGGACTTCGCGAGGCCGCAACGTCCGATCGAGGTGATCCGGTCCAGTTTCTCCGGATGGTCCGACTCGGTCGACCGGGTACTTGCGACGTTGACCGACGACGATCTGGCCCATTCGCCGTACCCGCATTTTCGGCATCCGATTCCCCGCGCGGGCCAAGGACCGGTGACGTTGCTCGGCGACGCCGCCCACACGATGCCGCCCACCCTCGCCCAGGGGACCAACCAGGCATTGCTGGACACCATGGTGTTGTGCAAGGCGCTGGCCGACTTCGCGACCATGCCCGGCCACACTGACCTGTGCGGCGCGCTGCGCTGGTACGAGAAGACCCGCCGACCCAGGCTCAAGGCGGTGTCCTGGGTGGCGTCGCTGCCGGTGTCGCACGGTGAGTCGGTGCTGCGACCCGCCGCACTGATCTCCGACCGTTTCCAGACCTGGGCGCTGACGCTGTTTTTGCGTTGGACGAGTCACCGCCGGATGTCCGCGCAAATCGACCGGGAGCTACAGGCGGTGACGGGATGATCATCGAACTGCGTGATGTGGTGCGCCAGTACCGAGTCGGCGGTCAATCGGTCCGTGCGCTCGACGAGGTCAGCCTGCGTCTGGACGGCGGGCAGTTCGTGTCGGTCGTCGGTCCCTCCGGAGCGGGCAAGAGCACGTTGCTTCACCTGCTTGGGGCGTTGGATTCGCCCGATTCCGGGTCGATCACGTTCGACGGCGAGGAGATCGGTCGCCTCGGCGACGAGGAGCAGTCGAAGTTCCGCCATCACCGGGTAGGTTTCATCTTCCAGTTCTTCAATCTGTTGCCGACCCTGTCGGCCTGGGAGAACGTGGCGGTCCCCAAACTGCTCGACGGCGTCCGACTGGGCAGGGCCAAACCGGACGCGATCCGGCTGCTGGAGCGCGTCGGGCTCGGCCACCGCACCGGCCACCGGCCGGCGGAACTGTCCGGCGGCCAGATGCAACGGGTCGCGGTGGCACGTGCGCTGATGATGGACCCGCCGCTCATCCTCGCCGACGAACCAACCGGCAACCTCGACTCCGTTACGGGCGCTTCAATATTGGGGCTGCTGGCCGAGGTGTCGCACGAGGACGGCAGCGGTCGGCTGGTGGTGATGGTGACCCACAACTCGGAGGCCGCGGCAGCAACCGATCGGGTGATCACCCTGCAGGACGGTCGAGTCGGTTCCGACGTGACGGCGGTCCCGGGGTGAGACCGGGGCGTGCGATTGCCGCCACCGCGAGTAGGTTGCGGGTGTTCAGCTTGCGTGAGCTTGCCGTGCATCGGCGCCGCACGATGGCGTCGATCGCCGTAATGGCAGTTTCCGCAACGTATTTGGTTGCGATCTTCGGTATCTTCGGGTCGATCACCGGATCGGTCAATCGGCTGGCCGACGGGATCGCCGGTATCGCCGCGCTCGAGGTGTCCGGCATTGCCGACGCCGGATTCTCCGACACCCTGCTGGCCGATGTGTCCGCAGTTCCCGGGGTCGCGATCGCGGCACCGATGATACGCACGTCTGCGGCGACGGCGTCGGGGCCGGTTCTGCTGCTGGGCGCCGATGCGAGCACTGCGGCGCTGGGTGGTGCCCTGAAGGATGCCTTCAAAGAGGGCGGGGTCCGCCCGTTGCAGACGCCGTCCTCGACGCCGAACGGTGTGCAGGTCGGTCCTGGTGTTGGCTACCCGAAAGGCGCGACGTTCCAACTGGGTTCGGGTTCGGTCACGGTCACCGAGGTGCTCACGGGCAGGCAAACCGCCGATCTCAACGGCGGGCACTACGTGCTTGCGCCACTGGCTTTGGCGCAGACCGTTGCCGGCCGCCCTGGTCAGCTCGACTCGATACTGATCACCGCGAAACCGGGCGCTGACGTGGCGGCCCTGCGCGCCGGCGTGACCGCCGCCGTCAAGGGTCGTGCCATCGTCGCGGAGCCGAGCCTGCGGGCGGCCCGCGCCGGCGACAGCGTCAAGCTGATGAACTACATGGCCCTGATGGGGGCGGCGGTCGCATTGGTGGTCGGCGCTTTCTTGATCTACACCACGATGACGATGGCGATCACCCAGCGCCGCCCGGTCATCTCGATGCTGCGCGCGATCGGCGGCCGACGGGTCACCATCGTGGGCGACATGCTCGCCGAGGCGGCGATACTCGGGCTAATCGGCGGAGCCATCGGATCGGCCCTGGGAATTCTCGCGGGGCACATGGCAATTGGACGACTGCCCCCGGCAATGACCCAAGGCCTTGAAGCCCGGATCGAGTACTGGCTGCCCGGCTACGCAATACCACTGGCCGTCGCGGCGACGGTGCTGGCCAGCGTGGTTGCCTCGGCGATGGCCGCGCGGCAGGTGTACAAGGTGTCACCCATCGAAGCACTGGCACCGGTCGGGGCGTCAGCGGCGGACGTCGTGCCACGGTGGCTGCGCATCGCCTGCGGGGTGGGCGCCGTCGGGGTGTTCGGGGTGTCGATGGTGATCTTCGTCGGCCAACGTGGCACCGCCGCCTTTGTCGCGATGGCCGCTCTGTTAGGTGCCGAGATCGCCGTCGGCTTCGCGCTCACCGTGCCCATCGTCACGGCCACGGCCGCTACCGCCCGGATGTGCGGATCGCCCGGGGCGCTGGCCGCGGCGACCATCAGACGGGCGCCGCGCCGGGTGTGGGCCACGGTGATGACCGTGCTCATCGGCGTGGTCACCACGGTGGTGATCAACGGTACGAACGCCGACATGATCCGCTCGGCTCGCGCCATGTTCTCGTCGGTCGCCGATGTCGATGTGTGGGTAAGCGCCAATCCTCCCGACAGCTATCCCACCGACGTTCTGCCGCAAGGTCTTGGCGAAAAGGTGGCCGGCGTGCCCGGCGTGGCGCGGGTCAGCGAGGGTGCCTTCGGGTTCGCCGTCATCGTCGGTACCCGGGTCCTGTTGGACGGACTCTCCGGCGGAACCCACGATCCGCTCTTCCGCGCCCTCGATGAGCGAGTACGCGGTGAAGTGCTCGCCGGCCGCGGCGTGGTGCTTACCGAGAACCTCGGCAAAACGCTGCACGTGCGCGTCGGTGATCAACTGCGGCTGCAGACGCCGCACGGCCCGCGAGAGACGGCGGTACTGGCTGTGGTGCCGTTCTTCTCGACGGTGATCGGCACCGTCGGAATCGGGCTCGAGCAGCTGCGGGCATGGTTCGACCGCGCGGCAGCCACCACACTTCAGATCGCCGCAGCCCCCGGCGTTGACCCGAAACGTCTTTTGGCCGACATCCGCCGCGTGGTGCCGGCACCGAACCATGTCTATGACGGCCGCGCGGCGCTCGCGGGCCTGGAAGCTCCACTGCACCAGAGCATGTTCATCGCCAACGCCGTGTGGATCATCGTCGTGCTGGTGGCCGCGGTGGCCCTGCTCAATACGTTGACGCTGTCGGTACTCGAGCGACGCCGTGAAATCGGTGTGCTGCGTGCCATGGGCTCCAGCCGTCGCTTCACGTTGCGGACGGTCCTGGCCGAGGCGGCGGGAATCGGGATCGTCGGCGGTGTTGTGGGCCTGGTGTTCGGTCTGGCAGACCAGTGGCTGTTCAGTCTCGTCAGCGGGGACATCATGAACTTCCCGGTTGGGTTCCGCCTGAGCCCGATGGCGCTCGCCTTCACCGTAGGGGCGCTGGCGATCAGCCTGCTCGGCTCGCTGCCGCCGGCGCGACGTGCCGCGCGCCTGAACATCATCGAGGCTGTCAGCGTCGAGTAGCAAAGCCCTGCAGGTGAGGTGTGCAGGGGAAGGGCACCGGGGTGTGCGGGATCCGGCGCAGCGACTTGGTATCGAATCCGGCCGCGGCAATGGCCTCCAATGTTCGCCGGTTCGGCTGGCAGCCGGAGGCCAACCACGACCACGGCTTCGCGATCAGGTCTTGCAACCGGCCGATGGCGCCCTCCCCGCGCACATGCTCGAGGACGACCAACCTGCCGCCGGGTGCGAGCACCCGCCGGATCTCGGTCAGAGTAGCGCTGACGTCGTCGACCGAGCACAACACCAACCCGATGTGTACCGAGTCAAAGCTGTTGTCGGCGAATGGGATTGACTCGGCGGCCCCTTCCACGACGTCCAGGGCGATGCCGAGGCGGCGGGCGCGGGTGGCGGCCATCCGCCGAAACGCCGCTTCCGGCTCGACCGCGGCGACCGACGTCACCGCGGCGGGGAGAAACATTAAGTCGGCTCCCGGGCCCAGGCCGATCATCAGCAACCGGCCGCTGGCATGACGCATCGCGGCTCGCCGATACCGGCGGTAGAACATGCGGTCGAAGACCGGCATGCCGAGTCGGTACACGTACGGGAACAACGGGTTACGACGCGTCATCGGTTACCGAGATCCATTCGGAACGGCGGATATTCGTCGTGCATCAACGACACGTACACGGCCACCCGATACCGCCAGCGAACGATGCCCATGAGCAGGTCGAACATGCCTTGCGAGATCGTCCCAGTGCCCAACAACCACACCGCGGAGGTGACGCACAGCAACTGCAGCAGCGGTTCCATCGCCCAGCAAAGCAGTATCTGTGGGATCGCCAACAGCCACCACTTCACCAGCACGGCCCAGTTCGTCAGCCGTTCGGGATAGCCGACCTCGAGGTCGCCCGGGTAGTCGGGTCGGGAAGCCAGCGTGAACGGCGGATATCTGTCGGTGCAGTTCATCGGAAATCGGTAATTCATCACCCGCCACGACCAGCGCAGCACCCCGACGTTGAAGTCGAAGATGGGCCGCGGATAGCGCCCGGTGAACAGGATCGTGATGCCGGCAACCACGGTCAGCAGCGGATACACCAGATAAAGCAGGATCAAGATGGGGTAGTGCGGGACCGCCAGCACGCACCACTTGACGAGCCAAAGCCAGCGTGATGGGGCGTCGATCGCTGCTCGCACGCGTACGGGATCGCCCGGGTCGTTCACGGTATGAGCAGCTTACTACCGGTGTATCGCCGCGCGCTCTGAATTGTGAACCGATCAGCGACCGGTGTCGTTTCTCGACAGAAGGCTCAATCACGGCTAGGCCAGGAGTGGTGTCAGCACATGTCCGGTAGGTACCGGGTGGCCGACCACATCGTCGGACACCTCGCGGCAATCGGAGTCGACCATGTCTTCGGTGTCGACGGCGCCAACATCGAGGACGTATACGATGCCGCGCACTTCCGGTCCGACATCTGCGCGGTGCTGGCCAAGCATGAGTTTTCCGCTGCCGCGATGGCCGACGGCTACAGCCGAAGCGGGGCCGGGCTCGGCGTGGTTGTCGCGACGTCGGGCGGAGGTGCGCTGAACCTCGTTGCGGGGCTTGGCGAGTCGCTGGCAAGTCGGGTGCCGGTGCTGGCCCTGGTCGGCCAGCCGGCCAGCACCATGGATGGCCGGGGCAGCTTTCAGGACACCAGTGGCCGGAACGGATCGTTGAACGCCGAGGCGCTGTTTTCGGCTGTGTCGGTGTGGTGCGAGCGAGTGCTGGTTGCCGGCGACATCGTCGAGGCGCTGCCGCGGGCGATCCGGGCGGCGCGCACCGGCGGTCCCGCGGTGTTGTTGCTGCCCAAGGACGTTCAGCAGGGATTCATCGACATCGACAGCCGCGGTGCGCACGAACTTCCGGCGCGGCCGGCGTCATTCGGTAATCCACATCCCATCGTGCAGGCACTGCGTCGCGCCAACGGCCCGGTCACCATCATCGCCGGCGAGCAGGTGGCCCGCGACGACGCTCGAGCCGAGCTTGAACAGCTGCGCGCGCTGCTACGCGCGCGGGTGGCCACCGTCCCGGACGCGAAGGACGTGGCCGGCACGCCGGGTCTGGGGTCGTCGTCGGCGCTGGGGGTGACCGGCGTGATGGGCCATCCGAGCGTGACTGAAGCGGTGGCCGAAAGCGCGGTGTGCCTGGTGGTCGGGACCCGGCTGGCCGTCACCGCCCGTGCCGGACTGGAGGACGCGCTGGCGATGGCACGACCGCTCTCAATCGGCTCGGCGCCACCCTACCTGCCCTGCACCCACGTGCATACCGACGACCTGCGGGTGTCGCTGCGCACGCTGACCCAGGCGCTTTCCGGACCGGGACGTCCGTCGGGGGTGCGGGTGCCGGATGCGGTGCGGCGCACCGAACTGTCGCCCCCGCACTATGCGGGCCGGGGTGTGCGCTACCGCGACGCCATGGCGGTATTGGATGGCGCATTGCCGGACGGGGTGGACATCGTGGTCGACGCCGGAAACACCGGCGCCGCGGCAATCCACTATCTGGCCGCACGGCGCGGCGGCAGGTTTGCGGTCGCGCTCGGCATGGGCGGCATGGGCTACAGCTTCGGCGCTGGGATCGGAATGGCGTTCGGGCGTGCCAACAGCGGACGGCCCGCCGGGCGCACGGTGGTGATCGCCGGGGACGGCGCATTCTTCATGCACGGCTCCGAGGTACACACCGCCGTGCAGTACCGGTTGCCGGTGACGTTCGTGTTGTTCAACAACAACGCGCACGCCATGTGCGTCACCCGGGAGCAGCTGATTTACGACGACCTCTACAGCTACAACCGGTTCACGCCCAGCCGGCTCGGCGCCGGGCTGGCGGCGATGTTCCCCGGGCTGGCATCGGTCGACGTCGCGGACGTCGACCGATTCGACTCGGCATTGCGGTCGGCGCTCGACGTGGACGGTCCGGCGGTGGTCAGCGTCGCCTGTTCGGCTGACGAAATCCCGCCGTTCGCACCGTTTCTCACTCGACCGCCGGTCAAACCGGTCACGGCGCACGAAGTCCCGATCGCGAAGGAGAACCTGGTCCATGTCACTGCCCGCGCTTGAAGACATCCTCAGCCATACCGGCACCACCGAGCCCATCGACGGGTTGACTCGGATCGAGACCAGCCCTCGACAGAAGGCCACGCCGATCATCATGGACATGATGCGCTCGGTGTACCCCCACGATCAGGTCTTCGGGGAATACTGCACCGTCAACGATTACATCGACTGTCCAACCGATGAGCTGTTCGAGTACATGGCGGACACCCGCAGCCTCGAGGAGTGGACGTATAGTCTGCGCGGTTTCACCCCCACCGACGAACCGGGCTTGTGGTTGGCTTACGACCGGCTCGGTTCGGAGACCGAAATCTACACCCGCACCATAGCCAACGCCGAGTCGCGCACCGTCGATTACCACTGCGCGTGGGATCAGGGTAAGCACCTGTGGATGATTTATCTGATGCGGGTCATCGACGCTCAGGTCGTCCTCGATAAGCCCGGATCTGTTGTGCTGTGGACGAATTGCCACCACCCGTTCTACGACCGCAATCCTTATCCGGAGACTGCGCCGCCGCAGCGTCCGGTGTGGGTGGGCGATTTCTGGGACATGTTCGGTGCGGGACATCTGCTGGAAATGAAGAACCTCAAGGCAATCGCCGAGTACCGGCACCGCAACGGGCTGCCGGTGACGCCGAAATGGATGCTGGAAGAGGGGTAACACCATGACCGAGGCCAGCGTCAGCCTGATCGACGTCTCCACTTACCTTCCGGGCGAACCGATCGGCGCCGACTACTACGCCCAATTCGCCGAGTCCGACGACCTTCGTGACAGCGTGATGTTCCGCGCCCCCAGGTTCCGCCATCACGTCGGGCCAGACGAGAGCGCGGCCGACATGGTGGAGCAGGCCGTGCAGGGTCTGATCGAACGGCACGGCCACGATGTCATCGAAGGTGCGGACGTGTTGATCACCCACACTCAGGTCCCCGACATGGGCTTCTACGGCGAAGGTGGCGGCATCGCGCACCGGCTGGGCTTGCGCCCGTCCTGGGTGCTTGACTTGAACAACGGCGGATGCGCCGCTTTCATGTTGGCGCTCAAGGTCGCTCGCAAACTGCTGTCGTCGGGTGAAGGACGGACCGCGCTGATCGCGATCGCGCAGAACGCGGCCGGTCAGTTCTTCGATCAGCCCACGGTCCGGCGCAAGGCGCAGTCCGCGGTGCCCGGGGACGGCGCGGCGGTGGGCCTGGTCACGGTGGGTGACCAGTCACCGATTCTGGACGTCGAGTGCCGCACCTACGGTGAGTATGCCGGTGAGATGACGCTGTCCTTCGACCCGCCCCGCAAGTGGTGGGCGGCCGGGCCCGGTGAGGGAAGCATCGGCTTCACCGAAGGCAAGATCACCAAAGTGCTGGCCCGCGGCAACCGGCAGGTCCCCGAGGTGGCGCTGGCGGTCTGTGATCGAATCGGGTTGCCGGCCAAGGAGATCGATCTGCTGGTAACCAACCAGCCCAACCGGGCGTTTCTGCGCAACTGGCGCGCAGCGCTCGAGTTGCCTCCCGAACGCCACCGCGACACCTTTGAGGAGTGCGGCAACCTGTTCGGCGCCGGCATCCCGATCAACCTCGACCGGGCGATAGCCGACGGTCAGCTCAAGACCGGTGACGTGGTGATGATGGCGGGCTTCGCCCACGCCGGCGACTTCGCCGGTGCGGCGGCGGTCCGCTGGGGCGGGCGAGGCTGATGCAGCCGGTCCCCAGCTCCGTCGCCGAGATCGACGACGCGTTCCCCACCGCGATCGATCCGCTTGCGTTGTCGCTCAACGAGAATCCGTTCCCCCCGCTGCCGGCGGTGCACTCGGCGTTGATCCGCTCCGTCGCTGCGGCCAACCGGTACCCGGAGTTCCTGCCCGAACGGCTGCGCGGCTTGATCGCGGGCCACGTCGGCCTGCCGGCCGAGCAGGTGGTACTGGGTGCCGGTGCGACCGGCGTGGCGTTGCAAGCACTGCATGCCCTGACCGCCCCCGGCGACACGGTCGCGATGGCGTCGCCGACCTTCGACGGTTATCCGATCATCGCCCGGATGGCGCGGCTGAACACGCTGACCGTGCCGCTGGACAGCGACGGCCACCACGATCTCGACGGCCTGGCGGCTGCGGCCGCCGGGGCCCGGGTGGTGGTGCTGTGCCGGCCGCACAATCCCACCGGCACACTAGAGCCCACCGCTGAGCTGTTGCGGTTCCTGCGCCGGGTGCCCGGAGACACCATCGTGCTGCTTGACGAGGCGTATATCGAATTCGCTGCGCCGGAACACCGCATCGACGTCGCGGCGGTGCTGAGGCGTTTTCCCAACGTGGTCGTGGTGCGCACCTTCTCCAAGGCGTACGGGCTGGCCGGACTGCGAATCGGCTACGGCCTGGCGTCGGGGGACGTGGCCGCCACGTTGTGGTCACACCAGCCGCCGTTCGGGATCGCGATCACCAGCCTGCTTGCGGTCGCGGCCTCCTATGACGCCGAAGACCAACTGCGGCAACGGATTGCGTCGATCACCGCGGAACGTCGCTATCTTAGGATGCGCCTGAGCGCACTGGGGATCCATACCACCGACGGACACGCCAACTTCGTGTACCTGCCTGGCAGCCGGCGGCGGGGTCGGCCGTGGCAGGAGGCCTTCGCCGGCAGCGGGCTGCACGTCCGCTGCTACCCGGACGGCGGCGCGCGCATCACGGTGGGCAACCGGTCCTCCACGCTGGCCGTGCTTTCGGCGGTAGGAAAAGCCACACCGCGGACGCAAGTGCGGTAAGAAGGGGCGTGGCCGACTCACGTCGCAAAAAGCGCGATCCGATCGCCGCGGCACGAGCCAACTGGGAGCGCGCCGGGTGGGGTGATGTGTCGCAGGGCATGGTCGCGGTGACCTCGGTGATGCGTGCGCATCAAATCCTGTTGGCCCGCGTCGAAAACGCGCTGCGCCCCTACGACTTGAGCTTCTCCCGCTTCGAGTTGCTGCGCCTGCTGGCATTCAGCCGCACCGGAGCGCTGCCGATCACCAAAGCGTCCGACCGGCTGCAAGTTCACGTCACCAGCGTGACCCATGCCATCCGCCGGTTGGAGGCCGACGGGCTGGTTCAGCGGGTGCCGCATCCCACCGACGGGCGCACGACGCTGGTGCAGATCACCGAGCTCGGCCGCTCCACGGTAGAGGACGCTACCGTCACGCTCAACGAGCAGGTGTTCGCCGACATTGGGATGGGTGGCGCCCAGTCGCAGGCGCTGGTGTCGGCCATCGAAACATTGCGTCGCAACGCGGGGGACTTCTGAACCGTCTGCGGCCGGTGGCAGTCGGTCAGCGCAGCATCTCGATGACGGCGCTGAAATCCTTGTCCGCGTGGTCGGCGGCGAATTTCGCGTAGATCTCTGCCGCGTGGGTGCCCAGCGGTGCCGCCGATCCGGTCGAGGCCACCGCGTCCATCGCCAAACCCAGGTCTTTGTTCATCAGTGCGGTCGCAAAACCGGGTTTGAAGTCGTTGTTGGCCGGCGACGTCGGGACCGGGCCCGGGACCGGGCAGTTGGTGTGCACCGCCCAGCAGTTGCCGGTCGCGCCGGTGATGACGTCGAACAGCGACTGCGCCGAGAGGCCCAGCTTCTCGGCCAGCACGAAGGCCTCCCCGATGGCAATCTGTTGCACCGCCAGCACCATGTTGTTGCACACCTTGGCGGCCTGTCCCGCCCCGGCGCCGCCGCAGTGAATGATCTTGCCCGCCATGGGTTCTAGCACGGGCCGGGCACGCTGCAAGGCGTCGTCGTCACCGCCCACCATGAAGGCCAGCGTCCCGGCAACGGCACCCTTCACCCCGCCGGACACCGGTGCGTCGAGCTGCGCGACACCGTGCGACTGCGCCAGCGCGTGCACCTCGCGGGCGTCGTTGACCGAAATCGTCGAGCTGTCGATGAACAGCGCGCCTGCTTCGGCGGCGCGCAGAACCTCGGCGTAGCAGCGTTTGACGATGTCGCCGCTGGGCAGCATGGTGATGACCACGTCGGCGCCGGCGACCGCCTCGGCGGCACTGCCGAAGGTCGTGACGCCATTGGAGGACGCCGTCGTTGCCGCTGCGGGCACCGGGTCATACCCGCGCACGGTTTGGCCGGCGGCAACCAGATTCGCCGACATGGGGCCGCCCATGTTGCCCAAACCCAAGAACGCGATCGTGGTCAATGGTCCTCCTACGCACTCGCCCGTAACCGAGCTGCCTCGGCCCGGCCGATGACCACTCGCATGATTTCGTTGGTCCCTTCCAGGATTCGATGCACGCGCAAATCGCGGACGATCTTCTCCAGACCGTACTCACGCAGGTAGCCATAGCCGCCATGTAACTGCAGGGCCTTGTCGGCGACCTCGTAGCACGCGTCGGTGACGTAGCGTTTGGCCATCGCGCAGAGTTCTACCTTATCGGGGTCGTCGGCGTCTAGTGCACTCGCGGCGCGCCACAACATCATTCGCGACGTCTCCAGTCCGGTCGCCATGTCGGCCAGGGTGAACCGGATGGTCGGCTCGTCGAGCAGCGCCGAGCCGAAGGCCCGTCGCTCGCGCACGTAGGCCCCGGCTTTGTCGAAGGCGGCCTGCGCGCCGCCGAGCGAGCACGCTGCGATGTTGAGCCGGCCACCGTTGAGGCCGTTCATCGCGATGCCGAAACCCGCACCCTCGCCGTCGGCGCCACCCAGCATGGCGTCGGCGGGTACCCGGACCCCCTCGAAGATCACCTGCGCGGTGGGTTGGGCGTGCCAGCCCATCTTTTGCTCCAACGCACCGAAACTCAGCCCCGCAGTGCCTTTTTCGACGACGAAGGTCGATATGCCGCGCGGGCCCTCGCTCCCGGTCCGCGCCATCACCACATAGACATCCGAGGCGCCCGCCCCGGAGATGAACTGCTTGACGCCGTCCAGCACGTAGTCGCCGCCTTGCCGGACCGCCCGGGTGCTCAGTGCACCGGCATCGGACCCGGCACCGGGCTCGGTCAGGCAGTAGCTGGCGACGACGTCCATGGAGGCCAGCTGCGGAACCCAGTATTTGCGTTGTTCGGCCGTGCCGAACGAGTCGATCATCCACGCGCACATGTTGTGGATGGACAAGAAGGCGGAGGTGACCGGGTCGGCGATGGCCAACTGCTCGAAGATGCGGACCCCGTCGAGCCGACGCAGCCCACTACCGCCGACGTCGTCGCGGCAGTAGATCGCGGCCATGCCGAGCTCTGCGGATTCGCGCAGCACGTCGACCGGAAAGTGCTTGCTGGCATCCCATTCCAGGGCGTACGGGGCCAGACGTTTGGCGGCGAAGGCGGCAGCCGTCTCGGTGATGACCCGCTCGTCGTCGTTGAGGCTGAACATGACGTGTCGTCTAATTCATGGTGGGGATGACGAATTCGGCGCCGTCCTTGATGCCCGACGGCCAGCGCGACGTGACGGTCTTGACCTTGGTGTAGAACTGGATCGCCGCCGGGCCGTGCTGGTTGAGGTCGCCGAAGCCGGAGCGCTTCCAGCCGCCGAAGGTGTGGTAGGCGAGCGGGACCGGGATCGGAAAGTTGACACCGACCATGCCCACCTGCACCCGGGAGACGAAATCGCGCGCGGCGTCGCCGTCACGCGTGAATATCGCCACACCGTTGCCGTACTCGTGCTCCGAGGGCAGCCGCAAGGCCTCCTCATAGTCGTGAGCCCTGACGATGCACAGCACCGGCCCGAAGATCTCGTCGGTGTAGATCGACATCTCGGGGGTGACGTGGTCGAACAGGGTCGGCCCGATGAAGAAGCCGCCTTCGAGGTTGGCGTCACCGTACGCGAGGTCGTCGCTGGTTCGCTCGCGGCCGTCGACGACTATTTCGGCGCCCGCGTCGACCCCCTGGCCGATGTAGTCGCGCACCCGGGCCAGGGCCGCCTCGGTGACCAACGGCCCGTAGTCGGCCTTGGGATCCAAGCTGTGCCCGACGCGATAGTTGTTGATCCGTTCAACGAGCCTGGCGCGCAACCGCTCCGCGGTTTGCTCGCCGACGGGTACCGCGACGCTGATCGCCATGCAGCGTTCGCCGGCGCTGCCGTAAGCGGCGCCGATGAGCGCGTCGACGGCCTGGTGGAGGTCGGCGTCGGGCATCACGATCATGTGGTTCTTGGCCCCGCCGAAGCATTGCGAGCGCTTGCCGGTCGCCGCGGCCGTCGCGTAGATGTACTGGGCGATATCCGAGCTGCCCACGAAACCCACCGCCTGGATGTCGGGGTGGTGCAGGATGGCGTCGACGGCCTCCTTGTCGCCGTGGACCACCTGGAACACGCCCGGCGGCAGACCGGCCTCGATGAACAGCTCGGCCAATCGCACCGGAACCGACGGGTCGCGCTCACTGGGCTTGAGCACGAAAGCGTTTCCACAGGCCAGCGCCGGTCCGGCCTTCCATAGCGGGATCATCGCCGGGAAGTTGAACGGGGTGATGCCGGCGACCACGCCGAGGGGCTGGCGCAGCGAGTAGATGTCGATGCCCGGGCCGGCGCCCTCGCTGTACTCGCCCTTGAGCAGGTGCGGGATCCCGATGCAGAACTCGATCACCTCGATGCCGCGCTGGATGTCACCGCGCGCGTCGGCCAGCGTCTTGCCGTGCTCCAGGGACAGCAGTTCGGCCAGCTCGTCGCCCGCGTCGTTGACCAGTTCGATGAATCGCATCATCACCCGGGCGCGGCGCTGCGGATTCCATGCGGCCCAACCCTTTTGGGCTTCGATGGCGGATGCCACCGCAGCGTCGATGTCGGCTTTGCCGGCCATCGGGACTAATCGCTGCACCTGCCCGGTGTTGGGGTTGTAGACATCGGCGGTGCGGGTGGACTGGCCGGCGGTGCGCCGCCCATCGACGAAGTGCGGAATCTGTGTGGTCATGGGTGCCTCGGGTGTGGTTGACGGCGCGGATACTTGCATATCCTAGTAACTGCAGCGGACCGTTGGCAAGATCGGCTCGGGGGTTACCTCGGGGCGGCCGCGCGCCGGTAGCGGACCTGGTTGCCGCCGGCACGTTTCGCCTCATACATGGCGGCGTCGGCGGCGGCTACCAGATGCTCGATCAGCGGCATCGTGGCAAACCGACGCTGGCTGAAGGCCAGGGGCTAACGTGTGCTGCTGTGCACACCATCGAGTCCGACTACCTGGTGGTTGGCGCCGGCGCGATGGGGATGGCGTTCATCGACACGCTGGTGTGCGAGACAGACGCACGCGTGGTGCTGGTCGACCGCAACCGTCAGCCGGGTGGCCACTGGACCACGGCCTACCCGTTCGTGCGGCTGCATCAGCCCTCGGCGTTCTACGGCGTCAACTCGCTAAACCTCGGCAGCGACACCATCGACGAAGTGGGCTGGAACCAAGGCCTTTACGAATTGGCCACCGGGGACGAAGTCTGCGCGTACTACCGGCACGTGCTGCGCCGGCAGTTCCTGCCGACCGGTCGCGTCAGCTACTTCCCGGACAGTGAGTACCGCGGCGATGGCCGCTTTCGCACGCTGGCCGGTGTCGACTACACCGTCAAGGTGGCCCGCCGCATCGTCGATGCCACATACATGCACGTCACCGTGCCCGCCATGCGCCCACCGCCCTATGACGTCGCGCCCGGCACCGCCTGCGTGCCACCGAATGACCTGCCCAAACTGGCCGCTCAAGAGCGCTACGTCATCGTCGGGGCCGGCAAAACCGGCATCGACACGTGCCTGTGGTTGCTGGGCCGAGGCATCGACCCGGATCGGCTGACCTGGATCATGCCGCGTGACTCCTGGCTGCTGGATCGCGCGACCATGCAGCCCGGATCGTTGTTTGCCGACCGCATCAAAACCAGCTTCACCGCGCAGCTGCGTGCCATCGGGGATGCCACGTCGGTCGAGGATCTGTTCGCCCGGCTGGAGGACGCCGGCGTGCTGCTGCGGATCAATCCGGCGATCCGCCCGAGGATGTACCGCTGCGCGACCGTCACCCGGCTCGAACTCGAGCAGCTACGACGCATCCGCGACGTGGTGCGGATGGGCCATCTGCGGCGCGCCGATGCAGACCATATGGTCCTCGACGGCGGCACCCTGCCCGCCCCCGGCCCCGCGCTGTATACCGACTGCACCGCCGACGGCGCCGAAAAGCGGCCCGCAGCAACAATTTTCGATGCAGACCGGATCACGCTGCAAAGCCTGCGCGGCTGCCAACAAATCTTCAGCGCCGCGCTGATCGCACACGTCGAGGCCAAATATCCTGATGACACGGTGAAAAACCGGCTGTGCGTGCCGTTGCCGCATCCGGATACCGACCTCGATTGGTTACGGCTGGCGCTGGCCGATTACCGCAATCAGCTGCGCTGGCTCGATGACCCGGACCTGACCGCCTGGATGTCTGCGGCGCGCCTGGACCTGTTCGGCCATCTGATCGGGCACCTTTTGCCGCCGGCGTCGGCCAAGCCGCGCGTGCGCGAGCGGATACTGAGCATCGCCAAGTCGGTGTTTTCGGCCACCGCCACGAAACTCGACGCGCTGCTGAGTGATCAGGCTTCGCTTGCCGCGAGGGTGTAACCCAAACCCATATTGATCGGGTGAAGGAGTCCTGTGTCGGCACAAAACGAACCCGTCAAACGACCGTTGCGTGCGGTGTCCGATGACGGCTATCCCGACTGGGAAGCCGTGTACTCCGACAACGTGTCATGGTTATATCGCACGTTGTTCGCTCGGGTCGGCAACCGCGCCGATGCCGAGGACCTCACCGCGGAGGTCTTTCTTGCCGCACTGCGCCCGCTGCGGCTGACCGCCAGCGTCGGCGAGGTGCGAGCGTACCTGCGGGCAACGGCCCGAACGGTGCTGGCCGCGCACTGGCGCGAAACCATGGGTCGCGAGATAACGTCGATCGAGGACATCGAACAACCACCCGATAGCGAGGAAGCGATCAGCACCGCCCCCCAACGTGTCGCCCAGGTTCTGGACAATCTGCCCGACCGCTATCGCCACATCCTGGAGCTGCGTTTCTTGCGAGGTCATTCGATCAAGGAGTCCGCGACCGAGCTTGGCATTAGCGTCGCCAACGCCAAGGTGCTCCAACATCGCGCCCTGCGACTGGCGGCGCAGGTCAACGATGGAGCCCAGTCATGAACGCTCGAGGGTTGCGCCGCTACATCGACGATCTGCTGAAAGGCCGTCGGCCCAAGCCATTCCAACCCGACGACTTTGAGGCGGCGCAGATCCGCACGGCGATCGAGCTGCGGGCGGCCCGACAGGGACCCGACGCAGGCGACGCTCCGCGCCCAGAATTCCTCAGCGACCTACACCGCAGACTGGCGGAGCAGATGTCCGGCGCCACGCCGGAAGCGGCGGCGAAACACAGCAGCACCCGCCGCCAGGTCATCGTCGGCACGTCGGCCGCCGCCGCGGCGGCGGTAGCCGCGGTCTCGGTCGATCGAGCCCTGATCGCCGGAACCTCCCCCGGAGTGCCCGCGGTCGCGGCGGAGCTCAAGCCCAACAACGGCAGTTGGCAGCGAGTCGCGGCCAGCTCGGAAGTGGCTGACGGCACGGTGCGTCCCTTCGACCTTGGCTCGGTCACGGGATTCGTCCGCCGCGTCGACGGCAAACCCCAAGCCGTGTCCGGGGTATGCACGCATCAAGGCTGCCGGCTGTGGTTGGACGCACCGGACGACACCCTGCGCTGCCCCTGCCACTCGACATCGTTCTCGCCGAGCGGGCAGGTGCTCACCCACCAATTGCCGAGAGCTCCAAAGCCGTTGCCGACGCTGATGGTTCGTGAGGTCAATGGTGTGATCGAGGTGTTCGCGCCGTCGCACCCCGACGAACCGGCCTAGCTACTTCGACCTGAAAAACCCGCGCCTGTGCTGAGCGGTTGTGTCGGGCGTGCTTGGTTTGGTGTGTGATGTGGTCTTGGTGGTGTCGGTCACGCGGCGAGGGCACCGATCTTGACCAGGTTGTGGGTGAGGACGCCGTGCCCGGTCCAGATTCGGGTTCCTTCGGTGCTGTCGATGTAGGAGCGGTTCCAGCCGTAGCCGCGTTTGAGGGTGCTGATGCGGCCCTCACAGCCGGTGCGCCACTTGATGGTTCGTCGGAAGGCCGGCCGGTGTTCCTCGGCTTGCCGGGCCGTGCCGGGTTTGCCTTTCCGGGGAATGACGACCGTGCGCACGCCAAGGTCGTGCAGGTCGTCCTCGACGCGTTTCTCGCCGTATCCGCGGTCGGCGGTGACGGTGCCTGGCGCGCGCCCGGTTCGCTTCTTGACGCGCTCGACTGCCGGGGCCAGTTGCGGCGCATCGGCAGGATTGCCCTGCTCCACGGTGTGGTCGAGCACGATCCCGTCGTCGTTGTCGGTGACCTGGGCTTTGTGACCGAACTCGACCGGTTTACCCATACGGCCCTTGGCGATCGGGCGGGCATCGCCGTCATGCAGGCTGACCCGACGGGTAGCGCCATCCGGGACAATGCCGGCGAGTCGTTGGCGGGCCTGGGTGGCGATTTGGCGGGTCGCGGCCAGCAGGTTGGCCAGGTCGTTGACCGCACGCACCAACCGGCCGCGGCGGCGACCGGCGGCCGCATCGCGCTCACCGCGGGCGGCTAATGCGGCGGCCTTGGCCCTGGCTCGGCGCACCGCCTGCTTGGCGTTGACCAGCAACCGCTGGGCATCGCGAGCCGCGGATTCGGCCAGTTCTGCCAGCTCACCAGTGGACTTGAGCACCGCGGTCCGCGTTTGGTCTCGACCGAGGGCCGCACGTGACTTCAGTTTCGCCGCGATCGCGTGCGCACGCCGACCCGCCGACCGTGACCGGTCGCGGACCCGCGTGCGCACAGCGCCGCCGGCGGCCTGAATTCGCTTGCCAGTCGCGCCGATCCGCCGTATCGCCTTGGCCAGCAGCCCCGAATCAGTGGGATAGGACACGTTAGCGGGGACCACCGTGGTGTCGACCCGGATCCGGGTGGTGCGCAGCAGTTTCGCCTCGGCCGCCTTGGCGAGCAGTGCCCCATTGAGCCCGTCCACCGCCGCCGACCCGCAGCGGGTCGTCAGCTTCATCAGCGTCGTCGGATGCGGTACCGACCCATCCAGCGGGATGCGGCAAAACCGCCGCCAGGTGATCGAGTCGGCCACCTCCCGGCACAGCGCCTCATAGCCCAGCCGGTAGCGGAATTTCAAAAACATCAACCGCAGGTAGGTCTCCATGGGTGTGGACGGCCGACCTATCCGTGGATCGAAAAACGGCACAAACGGTGCGAAGAACGCCTCATCGTCTAGCAGCGCATCCACCCGAGCCAGTTCCTCGGGCAGCCGCTGCACCTCTTCAGGAAGAATCGACTCCCACAACGAGCACTGATCGCCTACAGTACGAAACACGATGGCCTCAATCCCTTCCGCAACAAGGGCATTGAGGCCATCTTCCCAGCTCAACGCGATCCGACCCCGAAACAACACGCC
>DATJQO010000035.1:0-82309 GCA_035505695.1 Mycobacterium sp. | reverse complement strand
GTGTGGGTAAGAATACGTCATTCAGCCTCGACGAACATTACAGCGCGTTCATCGACGATGAGGTGGCGTCGGGTCGTTACCGCTCGGCCAGCGACGTCGTGCGTTCTGCTCTGCGGTTGCTCGAGGATCGTGAGACCCGCCTTCGTGCATTGCGCCAAGCACTCGACGTTGGCGAACGAAGTGGTGAGTCAACACTATTCGACTTCGATGAGTTCGTTTTGCGCAAGCGAGCTCAGCAGCCGCGCTGCCGGTGAACCGCTATGTACTTTCGCCGGCCGCCCGCGCTGACCTGGAACAGATCTGGGATTACACGTGTCAGCGCTGGGACGACGATCAGGCCGAGGAGTACGTGCGTGAAATCCAGCGCGCGATCGAACGAGTCGTTGACAATCCGATGATCGGACGGGCCTGCGACGAACTTCGCCCCGGCTACCGGAAGCACGCTGTTGGATCGCACACGCTCTACTACCGGATTGTCGGCGACGTGATCGACGTGGTGCGCATACTCCACCAACGGATGGATGTCGACCGGCACCTCGACTGACTCATACAGCAAGATGCCGACCGCACCAAGACGGCGAGAACCTACCGCTGCAGGATCTCATGCCGCGCTTCAACACCTCACCGATGACTTCCGAGGGACTTGAAATTGGAAGCGATGCCTGCCTTGTCACGGGATTGTCAACTTGCGTGACACACTCTGCGTCAAGACGGGATACCGCGAGACGGTTTGCCCAGGTGAGACGTAATTGTCTACACACCGCGGGACACCCTGAAACAAGCTGAAAGTACGCCGTTTCTGACTACGGATCAGAAGGTTAGGGGTTCGAATCCCTTCGGGCGCGCACAGCAAGCGTATTACCTCGGCTGATGCTGACGTTGTGGCCCAACGGAATTCCCGACGGTCGCCCAGGTGAAGAATGTGGTCCCCCCGGTATACGCAGGCGAGGACTGACCACTAGAGGGTTCGGCGCGAACGGCCCCCCGAATGGCCCCCGCCGCGGCCGGACCGTCACCGTCTGCGTGACCGTGCTGGTTTCGGTGCTGGGCGAAACCGTGACGGTGCTCGGCGGGATGGTCGTGGTGGGTGTGTCCGTGCTGGGAGTGCCCGTGTCGGTGCTCGGAGTCCCGGCGTCGGTGCCGGTGGCGGGGCCGTCTCGGTGACGGTCTGCGTCGGCGCTCTGCCACCGCCCCTCCGTGGTGACGAGGCGGTTCGGTAGTGGTAGTGGTGGTGGGGGCCGCCGTCGTCGTGGTGGACGTGCTGGGTGTCGTCGTCGTTGCGGGGCCATGCGCCGGCGAACCGGTGGCGAGCTTGACCACCAAGAACACCAGCGCGCCGAGCAGTATCACGCCAAGTGCGCCGGCCGCGACCAGCGCTGCCGGACGGCGATACCACGGCATCGGGGGGCGCCGGGTCGTCGTAATACCCGCCGTAGCGTGCGGCCTGGGTGGGCTCGGAGTAGTAGTCGGGTTGCTCGGGATGCGGCGGCACGACAGCAGATGGTAGTGGATCAGGCTTCGTCATCGATGAGGCGCAGCGCGCGCTCGAACAAATGCACTGTGGCGGTGTGCAATTGGTCGCCGACCTCTTTTTCGGCCTTGCCCGCACAGGCGCGCGCCAACGTGCCCTCGATCACGATGCCGAGCTTGAAGCACGCCAGTACGGTGTACCAGGTGATGTGCGACAAATCACGGGTGGTGTTCGCGGCGTACCGCTCAAACAGGTCGCTCGTGGTGGCCAGGCCGCTCTGGGTGCCCAGGGCATGGCTGAACACGCTGGATCCGTCGGGCTGCTGCCAGGTGGCCAGCAGCCAGCCCAAGTCCAGCAGCGGATCACCGATGGTGCACATCTCCCAGTCGACGATGGCGGCCACCTCCGGACCCGTCCGGGAAAACATCACGTTGGCGGCGTGGTAGTCGCCGTGCATGATGCCGGGCGTCCAGCTGGCTGGGCGGGTGCGCTCCAGCCAGGACGCCACCTGCTCGACACCTGGGATCTGCGGTCCGGGGTAGTTCTCGTACTCGCGATAGGAGTCCAGCTCCGAAAGCCAGCGCGGCACCTGACGTTCCAGGAAGCCGGCCGGCCTGCCGAAATCGGTGAGGCCGACCGCGACATGATCGACGGCGCCCAGCTTGGCCAGCGCGTCGGCCATCGAGAGCCCCATCTGGAACCGAATGTCGGGGTTGCTCGCGTGCAATGGCGGCAGGCCTTCGCCGGCGTTGAATCCGTCGACCGGGTCCATCAAGTAGAAGACGGCATCGCCCAGCACAGCGGCGTCGTCGCAGACCGCGATCAAGTGTGGGTGCGGTACATTTGAACCCGCGAGGGCAGCAAGGACTTTCGTCTCCCGCAGCATCACGGTGTTGCTTCGCGGACGCAAGTGCCGCGGGCCGCGCCGCAGCACATAAGGCCGGCTGGCGCGGGTGAATCGCAGCATGACATTCTGCGTTCCGCCGGTGACGTCGTAGACATTCTCCAACGGGCCTTCGCCCAGTCCCTGTTCGGACATCCATTCCGCAACGGCCTTCAAGTCTTGCGGGTTCAGTGACGGCGTCGGGATCGCGGGCGTCATCGCACTCCTTTGGCAACCGGTGGACCGGCTCACCAAAGAGTAGGCCAGCGGCGATGGGCCGCCCCGGGCGGCGCGGCTGGAACAATAGGTTGGGTAACTTACTTGCTGGGAAGGGAAATGGCGATGCCGCGGACCGACAACGATTCCTGGGACGTCACGCAAAGCGTGGGAGCCACCGCACTGGGTGTTGCCGCAGCCCGCGCCGCGGAGACCGAAAGCGAAAACCCACTCATCAACGACCCGTTCGCGCGCGTGTTCGTCGATGCTGCCGGCGAGGGTATGTGGAGCGTCTACACCGACCCCAAGCTGCTGGCCAAGGCGGTGGAAATCGAACCGGACGTGCAGGCGCGGATACAGCTGATGATCGACTTCATGGCCACCCGAACCGCCTTCTTCGACGAGTTCTTTCTCGGTGCGGCCGACTTCGGGGTTCGGCAGGTGGTCATCCTGGCGGCCGGGCTGGATGCCCGCACCTGGCGACTTCCGTGGCCCGACGGCACAGTCGTCTACGAACTCGACCAGCCCAAGGTACTGGAATTCAAAGCCAACACGCTGCGCGAGCACGGTGCACAGCCGACGGCTCGACTGGTGAACGTACCGATAGACCTGCGCCAGGATTGGCCGAAGGCGTTGCGGGAGGCCGGGTTTGACGCGTCACGGCCGGCTGCCTGGTCGGCGGAGGGACTGGTCCGTTATCTGCCGGCGCAGGCCCAGGACCTGCTGTTCGAGCGGGTACATTCGCTCAGCGCACCGGGCAGCTGGCTGGCGTCCAACGTGCCCGCCGCGGGCTTCACCGATTCCGATCGGATACGGCGTCAGCGGGAAGACATGCGGCGGATGCGAGCCGTGGCTGCCCAGCTCGTCAGCGCCGAGATAACCAACTACGACGATCTGTGGTACCCGGAGGAGCGCACCGCCGTCGACACCTGGCTGGGCGAACGCGGGTGGGATGTTGCCACGGCAACGTTCTCTGAGTTGATGTCCCGGTATGGCCGTGTCATTCCGCAGGGTGCGGAGGACTCAATGCCGCCCACTGTCTATGTGTCCGCGCAGCGGCGGGCCGATTGAGGGGCCGGTTTGCTCTGGCGGTTTAGCCGCGCACGCGGGCGAAATGCTGCCGAAAATCCTTGGGCGTCCCGTGTAGGGTGTTAATAGCGGTATTTTCTGCGGTGCAGAGCATTTTAGACATCCGTGCAACAGCAAGCGTTTCAAACCGGTGAACGAGAACGGCATTCGATTCTAAGCTGCCACATAAGTGCTCTAATCCGTTACACAGGAATGTAATTCGCGGGTTTGGTCTCCCGAAGGCGCGGGTAACCGCTACCGCATGAAAAATATCTCGCGTATCAGAGCAACGGTTGCAATGAGTGCCGGTCTTGGACTCACCGGTCTGGGGGTGGCCGCCGTGGCCGAGGCTCTGCCCGGTCCAGCGCCTTTACCGGACTAGCACTGGTGTCCCGGTCAATGGTGGGATCCGGGTTGGGGTGCTAACTGGGACGGTGGCCGCTGCCACGACGACCATTGGTACGATGGCGATCCCCGCGACGGAGGTCACTGGCACGGCTACGGGAACGACCGCGACCGCGACCCAGGTCATTGGAACAACGGCTACGGCGGCGACCACGACCCAGATCACTGGGACGGCCCCCGCCGCTAGGGGGTCCGGTGGCCGCGACCCATGTTTAGACACAAGTTGAATGGGTAACGCTAGGCGCACGAGAAACAGTTCTCGGGCACAGCGGAGGTCACGATGCGAACTCGCGGAGTTAGCGGAATCGTCGGCATCATTGTCGTGGTGTGGTTGCTTATCGGCGTGCTCGCGGTGTGGATGCGGGGCTACTTCAATTCTGGTCCAGCCAACTGCGCGTCAACGGTAACGATCGCGACAACGGTACTGGCCGGACCCTTGAATTGGAAGTTAAATCCGGCGGCGAATTGCGACGTCAATGTAAATGTTCCGCCACCGAAGCAGTGAGTTCTCGACACAAGTAAAAGGAAGAGATCATGATTGCTCTTGGAGTTGTCCTGGCCATCCTGGGATTTTTCTTCTCCCACATCCTGATGGTGATCGGCATCATTCTGGTGGTTGTCGGCCTGGTGTTCCACGTGATGGGCTCGGTGGGCCGTCCGGTCGCCGGCCGTCGCTACTGGTATTAACGGCCGCGTCGCCACACCGGATCGCGTGCTGCTTTGCAGTCACGCGATCCGTTCACAGGTGGCGCATAGCCAGGCCATAGCGCCTCCTCAGTCGACTGCGCATACTGGAATCTGTGACACAGCCCCGCGCCTCGGTAGAACGGGTGGTCATGTGTCGTGCCGACGGCAACCCGATCAATGTGCTCGTGGTGGACGACGAGTCGGTCCTGGCCGAGATGGTGTCGATGGCACTGCGGTACGAAGGCTGGAACATCGCCACTGCCGGTGACGGGGCATCGGCGATCGCGGCGGCCCGCGCCCAGCGCCCCGACGTGGTCGTCCTTGACGTGATGCTGCCGGATATGAGCGGTTTGGAAGTGTTGCACAAACTGCGCGAAGACAATCCGCAGCTGCCGGTCCTTTTGCTGACCGCCAAGGATGCGGTGGAAGACCGTATCGCCGGGCTGACCGCGGGCGGCGACGACTATGTCACCAAACCGTTCAGCATCGAAGAGGTGGTGCTGCGGTTGCGGGCATTATTGCGGCGCACCGGAGTGACGACAGTCGATAGTGGCGCGCAGTTGGTGGTTGGCGACTTGGTGCTCGACGAGGACAGTCACGAGGTCGCACGCGCCGGCGAGCCAATCTCGTTGACGTCCACCGAGTTCGAGCTGCTGCGATTCATGATGCGTAACTCCAAGCGAGTCCTGAGTAAAGCTCAGATCCTGGACCGGGTATGGAGTTACGACTTCGGCGGCCGGTCCAACATCGTCGAGCTCTACATTTCCTACCTGCGCAAGAAGATCGACAACGGTCGCGAGCCCATGATCCACACGCTGCGCGGCGCGGGTTATGTCCTCAAGCCCGCCCGCTGAGACCCGGCGGGTCTGGTCTCTTCGGCTGCGCTTGCTGGTCGGACAGATCGTCGTCCTCGCGATCGTGTGCGTCGGTATCAGCGCGGCCACCGAGATCGCGTTGCAGCACCACCTGGTGAGACAGCTCGATGGCCAACTCGCCGGGACCTCCTACCGCTCTTCGCTGATGTACCCGGAACCGAAGCGGCCGGGCTGGCGCCACGAGCCGCGCTTCTACTCCCCGAGGCCTGGTCCCGGTCCGCGGTTCCTCGACGCCCCGGGTCAACCAGCCGGCATGGTCGCCGCGGTGATCAGCAACGGCAAGACCGTCGACGCCGGCTATCTGACCAGCGACGGCGCTCGGGCCGCGGTGACCCCGGCCGCCCAAAAGCAACTGGAACGCATCGCGGACAGCCGGTCGCCGCTGACGCTCGACCTCGACGAACTCGGTCGCTATCGCGTCGTTGCCGCTCCCAGCCGCAGCGGCGGGGACGTCATCGTCACCGGCCTGTCGATGGCCGACGTCGACACCACCATGATGCGGATGCTCCTCATTCTGGGCATCGTCACCGTGATCGCGCTGGTCGCCGCGACCACCGCCGGCGTCGTCATCATCAGGCGTGCGCTGGCGCCGCTGCGCCGCGTCGCGCAAACCGCAAGCAAGGTAGTGGATTTGCCGTTGGACCGCGGCGAGGTCGAGCTGCCGGTGCGGGTCAGCGAATCCGACGCCAACCCGCATACCGAGGTGGGTCAACTCGGGTCAGCCCTGAACCGGATGCTCGACCACATCGCGGCCGCGCTGTCGGCGCGCCAGGCCAGTGAGACGCGGGTTCGTCAGTTCGTCGCCGACGCCAGTCACGAATTGCGCACCCCGCTTGCCGCGATTCGGGGTTACACCGAACTCACCCAGCGCATGGGCGACGAC
Organism: Mycobacterium sp.; assembly: GCA_035505695.1. GTDB lineage: Bacteria > Actinomycetota > Actinomycetes > Mycobacteriales > Mycobacteriaceae > Mycobacterium. The sequence goes on along the minus strand of DATJQO010000035.1, from coordinate 75,821 downwards.
CGTGAGGCGGTGGCGCATGCGATGAGCCGGGTGGCCTCGGAGACGCAGCGGATGACGCGACTCGTCGAAGACCTGCTGTTGCTGGCCCGCCTGGATTCCGGCCGCCCGCTGGAACGTGAACCGGTGGATCTGTCGCGGTTGGCGGTTGACGCAGTCAATGACGCACATGTCGCTGGACCGGACCATCAGTGGGAGCTCGTGCTACCCGAAGAACCGGTGATCGTCACCGGAGACGCGGCGCGGCTGCACCAGGTGTTGACGAACCTGCTCGCCAACGCCCGTGTCCACACGGGCGCGGGTACGATCGTGACCACTCGGTTGAGCACCGAGCCGTCGTACACCGTGCTGCAGGTCATCGACAACGGCCCCGGTATCCCGGCGGCACTTCAATCCGAGGTGTTCGAGCGGTTCGCCCGCGGCGATTCCTCACGCTCCCGCAAGGGGGGCAGCACCGGGCTGGGGTTGGCGATCGTGTCCGCGGTCGTCAAGGCCCACAACGGGGCCATCACAGTCGACAGCTCGCCGGGTCATACCGAGTTCACGGTGCGGTTGCCACTTAACGGGTGGCAACCGCCCGCGCCCGGCTCCTAGGTCGCGTGGCTAGCTGGAGCACACAGCGTCGATTTCGAACGGCTTGTTCACCGATTGGGTCGGGTTAGCCATGTCAACGCCAGTGGCGGTGCCTTTGATCGTGTATTTGTTGCCGTCCTTGCTCGCGGTGGCATTGCCCTGGCCGCCTGCTGCGTAACCCAGGCTTACGCCATTGACGTTGCCGAGCGCGACGGACTTCACGTCTGGCGGGTTGGTGTCACTGAGCACGGCACCGATCCCGGTAGCGGACCCACCGATTGCGATGTTGACGGTGCCCCCTGATGTGGTGCAAACCGTGGTGCCCTGAATGTTTTGGTCCTTGCCGTCGATGATGACCTTCGACGCGCTGGAACCACCGGAGCTGGATGCCGACGCCGAGCTTGACGTGGAAGAAGTCCCGCCGCCCGACGATGACTTGTTGTTCGAGCAGCCGGAAATCCCCGCCGCCAGAATTGCCGCTCCGGCCACCGCGACCGTCAATCCACGCTTCACCTGTTCTCCTTTGCCCGACCTTTGCGGTCCACCGGTTTGGAGGACCGTATGGGCAGTATGCGTTTTTGCGGTGCCGCACATGAGGGGATCGGCGAAATTGTTTAGTTCCGGTTAACCCATCGGCTCTCGACCCGTCCTTCCGGCGAGGACCGCATTAATGGCAATGTGTTGCCATGGACCACAAACTCCCCACCGCACCTATCGAGTCGGCACATCGCGAACACGCGCTGCCATTCGATGACGTAACGGATTTCTCCGATGCCGACCGTGGTTTTATCGCCGCCCTGTCTCCATGCGTCATCAAGTCGGCCGACGGACGGGTCGTGTGGGACAACGACGCATATTCCTTCCTCAGCGGCCCGGCGCCGACGTCGGTGCACCCCAGCCTGTGGCGACAGTCGACTCTGGCCGCCAAGCAAGGTCTTTACGAAGTGGTGCCAGGCATCTATCAGGTCCGTGGCTTCGACATCTCCAACGTCACTTTCGTGGAGGGCGATAGCGGGATCATCGTCATCGATCCGCTGATTTCGACGGAGGTGGCCGCCGCGGCGCTCGCGCTGTACCGCACCCACCGTGGCGGTGACCGCCGCGTCGTCGCGGTGATCTACACCCATAGCCATGTCGACCACTTCGGCGGCGTCCTGGGTGTCACCTCGCAGGCCGAGGTTGACGCCCGCGCCGTGGCCGTGCTGGCGCCGGAAGGTTTCGTCGAGCATGCGGTCCAGGAAAACGTCTACGCCGGTCCCGCGATGACCCGCCGCGCCACCTACATGTATGGCACTCTGCTGCCGCGGGGACCCCTGGGCCAAGTGGGCTGCGGACTGGGCCAAGCTCCGTCCACCGGCGAGGTCGCCATCATCGTCCCGACCGTCGCCATCCGGCAGACCGGTGAGAAGCACACCATCGACGGCGTGGAGATCGAGTTCCAAATGGCGCCCGGCACCGAGGCTCCCGCCGAAATGCACTTCTACTTTCCACGTTTCCGGGCGTTGTGCATGGCCGAAAATGCGACACACAACCTGCATAACCTGTTGACCTTGCGCGGCGCACTTGTGCGCGACCCGCACGCCTGGTCTGGTTATCTCACCGAGGCGATCGACACTTTCGCCGACCGGGCCGACGTGGTGTTCGCTTCTCACCACTGGCCGACCTGGGGCCGCGACAGCATCGTCGAGTTCTTGTCATTGCAGCGCGACATGTACGCCTATCTGCACGATCAGACCCTGCGACTGCTCAATCGGGGCTACACTGGTGTCGAGCTCGCCGAAATGTTCCAAATGCCACCGGCACTCGAGCAGGCTTGGCATACGCACGGGTATTACGGGTCGGTCAGCCACAATGTGAAAGCGGTCTACCAGCGATACATGGGCTGGTTCGACGGCAACCCGGCCCGGTTGTGGCCGCACCCGCCGGAGGCGCTCGCGCCTCGCTACGTCGAGGCCATGGGCGGAATCGACCGCGTTGTCGACCTTGCCAAGGCGGCGTTCGAAGCGGGTGATTTCCGTTGGGCAGCAACCTTATTGGATCACGCGATTTTCACCGACGGCGGGCACGCCGGGGCCCGCGCGCTGTACTCCGATACGCTCGAGCAGCTGGCCTACGGTGCCGAGAATGCCACGTGGCGGAACTTCTTCCTCAGTGGCGCAACCGAATTGCGCGATGGCAACTTCGGCACCGCCACGACCGCGACCTCCATGTCCATGGTGTCGCAGCTGACGCCGGAGCAGATCTTCGACAGCCTGGCCATTCGGGTCGACGGACCGCGCAGCTGGCATCTGGACATCGCCATGGATATCGCCTTCTCTGATCAGGCTGTCAACTACCGGCTTGCCTTGCGCAACGGGGTGCTCGTCTACCGCAAGGCAGCCGCCGACGCGGCCACAGCAACCGTTACGGTCAAGCTGGACGACAAGATTCGGTTGCTCAAGGCGGCGATGGGCGATTTCGCCTCACCCGGGCTGGAGATCTCCGGCGACCAGGATGCGCTGCAGGCTTTTCTGGACGTGCTCGATCAACCAGACCCCGACTTCAACATCGTCACGCCGTAGCCCTGGCTGTGGCCACCTCACGCCACGTCGATGACCACCTTGCCCAAGACCTTGCGATCGGCCACATGCCGCAGCGCCGCAGCGGTTTCGCACATGGGGAAGCGCGCCCCGATGTACGGCCGCACCGCGCCCAAGGCGAACATCTGCGACAACTCGCGCATGTCGCGGATGGCCTCGTCGGGATGATCGCTCATGAAGGTGCGGATCTCCATACCGCGCACACAGATGTCTTTGAGCAGAACGAGATTGAGCGGAATGGCGGGAATCGTCCCCGCCGCATAGCCCAGCGTGACAAAGGTGCCGCCGCGCGCCAAGCCGCGCAGCGCCGGCTCCGCATACGGCCCGCCGACCGGGTCGAGCACCACTCGGGCGGCATCGCCGGTTAGTTCGCGGATCCGCGATTTGAGGTCTTCGCGGTCATAGTCGACGGTGGCCTCGGCGCCGCGTTGCCGGCATAGCTCGAGTTTCTCGGGGCACGACGCCGCGGCCAGCACCCTGGCCTTCATAGCGACCGCCAGGTCGACGGCGGCCAGCCCTACGCCGCCCGCGGCGCCCAGCACCACGACCCAATCCCCTGCTTTCACAGCGGCGGTCGAGCGCAACGCGTGATACGCGGTGCGATAGGTCACGCCGAAGGCCGCGGCCGACGCGAAATCAGCGTCGTCGGGCATGAGCGCCGCCTGGCTGGCGTCGAGCAGCGCCTGTTCGGCGAACGCCCCGAAGGTGGTGCCGGAAACCCGCTGTCCCGCCACGAATGGCGTGCCGTCTCCCGCCGCGATCACCTCGCCGGCGATCTCGTTGCCCGGTATGAACGGCGGCGGGATCTTGACCTGGTATTTGCCCGCGATGAACAACACGTCAGGGAAATTGACCGCCGCGGCGTGCACCCGCACCAGCAGCTGGCCGGGCGCGGGGACCGGCTCGTCGACGTCCTCGATGACCAGATCCTCTGGCGTTCCATACGAACGACAGACAACGGCGCGCATCAATCGACCCCCAGTCCCAGGAGACAGAACCGTACCAGGTGTGTGATGTCCTCGCGGCTAGGCCGGTCGGCCGAACCCACGTAGCGCCGCATGCTGGCCGCGGTGCAGCTGAACACGGCCTCGACATCCCGCTCGACATCGCTACTGCCCAGTGCCGCAACCGGTGCGACGAGCAGATCCCGCAGTGGCCGCATCATCTCCTGGTCGGCGCCTCGCCACGGGTGGCCGGCCGACATCTGTCCGGCTGCCGCCCGGCTCATGCTGATCAGGTGCGGGTCGGCGACTTGGGCCAGCGTGCCCTCGATCCAGCGTGCGATCTTGTCCCGCGGCCTTTTCTCCTTGGCCATCTGGTGCTCCAGGTAAGACACCACGATGGCGACCCCGCGTTCCATCACGGCCAAGATGAGATCGTCCTTGCCGGCAAAGTACCGGTAAAACGCCTTGTTCGACGATCCGGCCTCGGCGACGATATCGCTCACCCGGGGCGGTTCGGGCGCAGCCCGTTCCATCACCCGCACCGCGGCGGCCAGGATGCGTTCCACCTCCTCGGTGGCCTCGCGCTGCCGGTCGTCAAGTGCGCGTTCGACCGCTGCGGTAATTCGGCTGTTCACTGCGAATCGGGAAGCGCCGGGATGTGGTCGACCCGGTCGCCGTACTTGCTGAGTGCGGCTTCGCGGCGGATATCCAGCAGTTCACTGGGCCATTCGGCGTCTTCGGGCTGGTATCCCTTCAGTAGCAGCCGGGCCAGATTGACCTTGTGGGCTTCGGTAGGCCCGTCGGCCAGCCCGAGCGCGACGCCGCCGAGCAGTACGTTGACCAGTGGCAGCTGGTCGGTGGTACCCAACGCGCCGTGCACCTGGATAGCGCGCAGCCCAATCGATTTGAGTACCTGTGATGCCAGGATCTTGCAGGCACCGATCTCGGCACGGGCAGCGTGCTCGCCGGCGGTGTCGATCAGCCAGGCCGCGTGCAGTACCGCCAACCGGAACGGCATCAGCTCGGTGTAAGAGTCGGCGATGAAAGCCTGCACCAACTGCTTATCCGCCAACGAACTGCCTTGGGTAAACCGGCTTTTCGCGCGACGAGACATCATTTCGACCGCTCGTTGCGCGACGCCGATCGACCGCATCGCGTGATGCAGCCGGCCACCGGCCAGCCGGGTCTGCAAAATCATGAAGCCGTGGCCGGGTTCGCCGAGCAACGCGTCGGCAGGCACCCGGACCCCGTCGTAGTGCACCAGCGAATGCCCGGGCTCGTGCGGCAGCGCACCGACCAGGTGATGGGTGGCCTCGATGGTCAGGCCTTCCGTGCCGGCCGGTACCAGGAACGTCGAGGCGCCGCGGTGGACCGGCACGTCGGGGTCGGTGATCGCGACGACGATGAAGAACGACGCGACGGATGCGTTGGAGGAGAAGTACTTTCGTCCGGTGATCACCCAGTCGTCCCCGTCGCGGAAGGCGCGGGTACGGAACACCCGTGGGTCGGCGCCGCCCTGCGGCTCGGTCATCGAGAAGCACGAGAAGATCTCCCCGGACAACAACCCGGCCAAGTAGCGGTCCTTCTGCGCCTGGGTGCCGAACCGGGCGATGATCTCGGCGTTGCCGGTGTCGGGCGCTTGCGTTCCGAACACGATCGGCGCCCACGGGCTGCGGCCCAATATTTCGTTGATCAACGTCAGCTTGACCGCCCCGAATCCTTGCCCGCCCAGTTCCGGGCCGAGGTGCGGTGCCCACAAACCCATATCGCGAACCTGCTGTTTCAGCGGATCGACGATGCGTCGCCGCTCGTCATTCAGCGGCAGGAACTCACAGCCCGGGAACAGCACCTCGAGCGGTTCCACCTCGTCGCGGACGAAGTCGCGGATCCATTCGAGCTTTTTCTCGAATTCCGGTTCGGTGGAAAAGTCCCAGGACATGTGGATGCTCCTACTCGTTTGATTAGTGGCGACCCGCGGCGCCCGGCTGCGCCGCGCTTGCGATCGCCTCGTTTGATTGGTGGCGACCCCGGCCGCGCCCCCATCATGGGATTCCGCCGTCGGCGCGCAGGATCGAACCGGTGGTGAAGCTGGAGGCGTCCGATGCCAAAAACAGCGCGGCTCCAACTATTTCGCGAGGGTCTCCGGCACGCTGCAGCGCCAGGTGTCCAAACGGGTTGCCTTGCGCGGCACCAAAATTCCAGGACCTGCTCACGTCGGTCAAATACGGACCGGCCATCAGCGTGTTGACCCGTACGGACGGCCCGAACGCCTTGGCCAGTGCTTCGGTCATGGCATTGAGGCCGGCCTTCGCAGCGGCATAAGGGATGATGTCGGGAGTCGGGCGCAGCGACCCGGCCGTGCTCACGTTGATGATCGATCCACGGCCGGCCGCGACCATCCGCTCGCCGACCAACGCCGACAACCGGAAGGGGCCCTTGAGGTTCAGGTTGAGCACCGCGTCGAAGAGTTTCTCGGTGACGTCGGTGAGCTTGTCGTACAGCGGCGACATTCCCGCATTGTTGATCAAGGTGTCGATTTTGCCGAACCTGCCGTAGGTCGCTTCCACCAACCCATCGAGCTGATCCCAGCGTCCGACGTGTATCTGATACGGCATTGCGGAGCGGTGAGTTGCGGCCTCGATCTCCTTGGCGGTGGTCACGCAGTTGTCCATGTTGCGGCTGGCGATCACCACGTCTGCGCCGCAGTGTGCGACGGCAAACGCTATTTCACGTCCCAACCCACGGCTGCCGCCGGTGATCAGCACCACCTGATCGGTGAGGTCGAAAAGCCGTTCCGCGTAACCCATTTCAGCGCCCCTCGGTCGGCCTATGAGAAGACGATGACCGGGCCAGTTCCGCCGCCGTGGCAATGAGCTGCGGGATCATCGACCCAAAGGTTTCGGTGAGCTTGGGATCGACCTTTCCTGTCTTCAGCCCGGCGGCATAGGTCTTCTCCAGCACGATGCCGAGTTTCCAGTTCGCCAGCACCAGGTAGTAGTCGATGTTCTCGGTGGAAAGCCCGCTGACCGTCTCGTAGTGCTGCAACAACTCGCTGCGGGAGGGCATGCCGCGCATGTCCAGATAGAACCCGTCATCGCGCGGATTTTCGCCGTCGTAACCCAGCAACGCCCAGGCCAGGTCCAGCAACGGGTCGCCCACCGTGGTCATCTCCCAGTCCACCATCGCGGCCAATCTCGCCGGTTCCCCGTGCGCGAACATGACGTTGGCGAACTGATAGTCGCCGTGCATGATGCCCGGCCGGTAATGCTCGGGCCGGTTGCGGCGCAGGCAGTCCGCGGCCTCGTCGAGGCCGGGAAGTTCGCGCACTTTGTAGGCGTCTAAAAACTTCAGCCAGCGGTCCACTTGCCGCTCGTGGAATCCCTCGGGGCGGCCGAAGCCTTCGAGGCCTTGGGCGCGCCAGTCCACCCGGCCCAGTTTGGCTGCGCCCTCAACCAACTGGAAGGCCAGCCCGCGACGGGCCGAAAAGTCGGCGTCGAAGGGGGGTTGCCAGCCACCGTCCATCGGGCTCCACCCGTCGATGGCCTGCATGACATAGAACGGCATGCCCAGCACGGTGCCGGTGTCGTCGGCGGCGATCAGGGCGGCATGGGGGACGTCGGTGCCGGACAGCGCGCGAACCAACCGGATTTCCCGCAATAAGCCGTCGATGCGCGCGGCGTCGGCGCGCGCGCCGGGCATCCGCAGCACCATGCGCTCCCCACTGCGGTGGATCAGGTAGAGGGTGTTCTGTGAACCGCCCTTCAGCTGCTCCAGCCGCGGTTGTTCGCCGTTGCCCGGTGCGCCCTTCGCATCCAGCCAGCGAGCCAGTACGCCCGCGTCCAGTTGGGTCTCGCCTACAGTCGCCATGCCCGCACACCCCGCTCTCCGCACAGAGAATAGCATTCTCCGCCGATTGGGCAAGACCTCCTGGCCGCATGCAAGGCTTGGCGGTGCTAGGCGGGATGTAGGTGAGGACGGGAACAGGTATGCAAGTGCTTTTGGTTCGGCATGCGCTGCCGCTGCGCAGCGAACACGGCGAGGGCTCCGACCCGGACTTGTCGGATGAAGGGTTGGCACAGGTAGAGCGACTGCCGAAGGCGCTGGCCCGGTTTCCCATTTCCCGGGTGCTGAGCAGCCCGCAACGCCGCGCCATCCAGACCGCCGAACCGGTCGCCGCGGCGCGGGAGCTGTCCGTCGAGATCGATGATCGATTCGCGGAGTACGACCGCGACCTTCCGGTGTACATCCCGGTCGAGCAGATCAAGTCGGAACGACCCGAGGAGTGGGCGCGATTGGCCGAAGGGCATCTGCCCAGCGCGGTCGATGAGGGCGCCTTTCGGGCCCGGGTGCGCGCCGGAGTCGACGACCTCGTTGCCGCCGCCGATCCCGAGGACACTGTCGCGGTGTTCAGCCATGGCGGGGTGATCAACGTGCTGCTGCACGAGATTCTGGGCACCGCCCGGCTGTTGTCGTTTCCTGTCGACTACGCGTCGGTGACCCGGCTGTTGTTCTCCCGCTCCGGTCAGGCGACGGTGGCGGCGGTCAACAACACCGAACACGTCTGGGACCTATTGCCGCGAAATCAGCGGTGGTGAGCCGGGCCGGCGTCCGGCGGTGGTAAACAAGTCCGGTGACTTCAGCTGACCAACTCGACGGGCTGGACCTGGCCGCGCTGGACCGGTATCTGCGTTCGGTGGGCATCGGACGTGACGGCGAGTTATGCGCGGAGTTCATTTCCGGTGGTCGCTCCAATCTGACGTTTCGCGTCTACGACGACGCCACAAGCTGGCTGGTGCGGCGACCGCCGCTGCACGGGCTGACCCCGTCAGCGCACGATATGGCCCGCGAGTACCGGGTCGTCGCCGCGTTGCAACACACACCGGTTCCGGTGGCGCGCGCTATCGCGCTGTGCCAAGACGACTCGGTGCTGGGTGCCCCGTTTCAGATCGTCGAGTTCGTCGCCGGTCAGGTGGTGCGCCGGCGTGCCCAACTCGAAGCATTCAGTCATACGGTCATCGGGGGCTGCGTTGACTCGTTGATCCGGGTGCTGGTCGACCTGCACAGTGTGGATCCGAATGCCTTGGGCTTGGCCGATTTCGGTAAGCCCGACGGCTACCTGGAGCGCCAGGTGCGGCGGTGGGGATCGCAATGGGCGTTGGTGCGGCTACCCGATGACCGCCGTGACGCCGACGTCGAGAGATTGCATGCCGGTCTGCAGGAAGCCATTCCACAGCAGAGCCGCACCTCGATCGTGCACGGCGACTACCGGATCGACAACACCATCCTGGATAGCGAAGATCCGACGAAGGTGCGTGCTGTCGTTGACTGGGAACTCTCGACGCTGGGCGACCCGCTCTCGGACGCTGCGCTGATGTGCGTATACCGCGACCCCGCACTGGACTTGATCGTCAATGCGCAGGCGGCCTGGACGTCTCCGCTGTTGCCGACGGCCGACGAATTGGCCGACCGGTACTCGCTGGTCGCAGGTTTACCGCTGGCGCATTGGGAGTTCTACATGGCGCTGGCCTACTTCAAGCTGGCCATCATCGCCGCCGGCATCGACTTCCGCAGGCGGATGTCGGACCAGGCGCGTGGGCTGGGCGACAGCTCCGAGCACACCCCCGAAGTGGTGGCGCCGCTGATCTCGCGTGGATTGTCCGAGCTCGCCAAGCTACCGGGCTAGCCGGCTTTGGGCGGGTGGGCGGCGGCAGCGTGATGCTTTTTGGCCGCGCGGCGCAGTTGCGCGATCCGCGCGGTGCCCACGGCCACCGTGAGCAGGCCGCCGACCACCGCCGCCAGCAAGATGGCCACCCCCAACGGCAGGCTCCAGTGCCAGCCCAAGAACGTAAACGGCGTCTCCGCCGTGTTCTGAGTGATGAAGATCAGCAACAGAATCAAAATCAGGAATCCGGCTATCAGCGATGTCCACAGCGCACCGGCGCGAGTGAATCCGATAGCCGGGTCCTTGGGCACCGCGCCGGCGTGGGACGGAACGGGCTTAGCGGGCGGCTGGCTGGACGAGGCAGGGGTGTGGCTGCTCATACCGCCATCTTGGTCCTGTCTGGCACAGAATGAAACCAAACCACGCAACTGGACCGTTCGGTGACGGCGCCTGGCCGGTTCTGCCGTTAGGGTCGGCGATATGAGGAGGCTGCCGCGCGTGCACAGCGCGATCATCCAAGCGGCAGTGTGGCTAACGACGATGTGCCTGGTTGCGGCTTGCAGCAACTCCGATCCGCTGGGCGCCGAGTTCCGCAGCCCCAAGTCCATCGTCGTCGGGTCAGGGGACTTCCCGGAATCACAAATCATCGCCGAAATATACGCACAATCCTTGCAAGCCAACGGATTCGACGTCGGACGCCGAATGGGAATCGGCAGCCGGGAGACCTATATCCCTGCGCTGAAAGACCATTCCATCGACTTGGTGCCCGAATACATCGGCAACCTGCTGCTTTACTTTGCGCCCGAGTCGACCGCGACCATGCTCGGCGCTGTCGAGTTGGAGCTCTACCAGCGACTGCCCGGTGACCTGTCGATCCTGACGCCCTCGCCGGCCTCTGACACCGATACGGTCACGGTTACCGGCGGCACCGCTGATTTCTGGAATCTCAAGACAATCGCGGACCTGGCAGCATATTCGGCGGAGGTCAGGTTCGGTGCCCCGTCGGCATTCGAGAACCGGCCGGCCGGACTGCCCGGGCTGCGGCAGAAGTACGGACTGGACATCAAGCCGGGCAATTTCGTCGCGATCAACGACGGCGGCGGCGCGGTGACCGTGCGCGCACTGCTGGAAGGACGGGTGACCGCCGCCAATATCTTCAGCACTTCCCCGGCGATACCGCAGAACCACCTGGTGACGCTCGCCGACCCGGAGCACAACTTTCTAGCCGGCAACATTGTGCCGCTGGTGAATTCGCAAAAGAAGTCCGACCGCCTCAAGGACGTACTGGATGCCGTGTCGGCGAAGCTGACCACTGCCGGTGTCGCTCAGCTCAACGCCGCGGTGTCCGGGAACTCAGGCCTCGATCCAGACCAGGCGGCGCGAAACTGGTTACGGGACAACGGCTTCAACCATCCACTGGCGCAATGATCGTTTTCGACAAAGTCAGCAAGGTCTTCGCCGACGGGACTACCGCCGTGGACCGGCTCAGCCTGGCCGTCCCTAATGGCAAACTGACCGTCTTCGTCGGTTCCTCGGGTAGCGGCAAAACGACGGCGCTGCGGATGATCAACCGCATGATCGAGCCGACGGCCGGCGCCATCACCATCGACGGGGTGGACGTGTCCACCCTCAACCCGGTGAAGCTGCGCCTGGGAATCGGCTATGTCATCCAGCATGCCGGACTGATGCCCCATCTGCGGGTGATCGACAACGTCGCGACGGTTCCGGTGCTGAAAGGACAGCCGCGCCGCGCCGCCCGCAAAGCGGCCTACCAGGTGCTCGAGCGTGTCGGGCTGGACCCCAAGCTCGCCACCCGCTACCCCGCGCAGCTTTCCGGTGGCGAACAACAACGGGTCGGTGTCGCGCGCGCACTGGCCGCCGACCCGCCGATCTTGTTGATGGACGAGCCGTTCTCCGCCGTCGACCCGGTGGTCCGTCACGACCTGCAGAACGAGATCCTGCGTCTGCAAAGCGAATTGCGCAAGACGATTGTCTTCGTCACCCATGACATCGACGAGGCGCTGCGGCTCGCCGACCACGTGGCGGTGTTCAAGGGCGGGTCGTTGCAGCAGTACGACGAACCCGCGCGGTTGTTGTCGCGCCCAGCCAATGATTTCGTCGCGAAGTTCATCGGTCTGGGCCGAGGATATCGCTGGCTACAGCTGATCGACGCGACTGGCTTGCCCCTGCACGACGTCGAGTTCCTCCCGGCCGACAGCCTGCCCAATTCCGGTCTGCCCGACGGCTGGGCGGTGGTCGTCGATGGAGCCGGTGCACCGATGGGCTGGATCGACACGGAGGGCCTACGCCGACATCGGGCCGGCGCGTCACTGCCCGACAGTATGAGCGGGATCGGCTCGCTGTTTCGTCCCCGCGGCAATCTGAGCCAGGCGCTGGACGCCGCGCTGTCGTCGCCGTCGGGCGTGGGTGTGGCGGTCGACGACGGCGGCAAGGTCATCGGCGGTGTGCGGGCCGCCGACGTGCTGGCCGCGGTGGACGCGCGACGGCGGGAGCGCTAAGTGCACTATCTGCTCACTCACCTCGACGATGCCTGGGCGCTGACCGTCGTGCATCTGCGGCTTTCGTTGGTTCCGGTGCTGATCGGGCTGGCGATCGCGGTTCCGTTGGGGGTGCTGGTGCAGCACGCCCCGATGGCCCGCCGGCTGACGACGGCAACCGCCAGTGTCGTGTTCACCATTCCGTCGCTGGCATTGTTTGTGGCGCTGCCGATGATCATCGGAACCCGCATCCTCGACGAGGCCAACGTCGTGGTCGCGCTGACGGCATACACTGCGGCACTGCTGGTGCGGGCGGTGCTCGAGGCGCTGGACGCGGTGCCGGTTCAGGTGCGTGACGCGGCTACCGCGGTCGGCTACCCGCGGATCACCCGGATGCTGAAAGTCGAACTGCCGCTTTCGGTTCCGGTGCTGGTCGCCGGATTACGGGTGGTGGTGGTCACCAATATCGCGATGGTGTCGGTGGGTTCGGTGATCGGCATCGGCGGTCTGGGCACCTGGTTCACCGAGGGTTATCAGACCAACAAAAGCGATCAGATCCTGGCCGGCATCATCGCGCTGTTCCTGCTGGCCGTCGTTGTCGACGCGTTGATCGTGCTGGGCGGGCGCCTTGCCACGCCTTGGGAGCGAGCCGCGCGCACCGGCCGGCGCCGGCCGGTCGCGGCCCCGATCGTGGGCGGTGCGCGATGAATTTCGTGCAGCGGGCGATCTTGTTTTTGTTGACCGCCGACAATTGGACCGGTCCGGTGGGGCTGGCGGCGCGCATCTTGGAGCATCTCGAGTACACGGCACTCGCGGTGGGCGCCTCCGCGCTGATCGCCGTCCCGGTCGGGCTGATCATCGGGCACACCGGCCGGGGCACCCTGCTGGTGGTGGGCGCGGTCAACGGACTGCGTGCATTGCCGACGCTGGGCGTGCTACTGCTGGGGACGCTGCTGTTCGGGCTGGGCCTCGGACCGCCCCTGGTTGCACTCATGCTGCTCGGTGTTCCGGCAGTACTGGCCGGCACCTACGCCGGCATCGCCAATGTCGAGCCGACGGTGGTCGACGCCGCCCGCGCGATGGGCATGACAGAGGCCCAGGTGCTGTTGCGCGTCGAGGTACCGAATGCCATGCCGTTGATCTTGGGCGGATTGCGCAGCGCGACGCTGCAGGTGGTCGCCACGGCCACGGTGGCCGCCTATGCCAGCCTCGGCGGGCTGGGCAGATACCTGATCGACGGCATCAAAGAACGCGAGTTTCATCTGGCTCTGGTCGGCGCGCTGATGGTGGCCGCACTGGCGCTGGTGCTCGACGGCCTGCTGGCCCTGGCGGTCCGGGCGTCGGTGCCCGGCACCGGACGTACTTACCGACTCTTCCGTCATGGTTCCCGGGCACGTTTTACGGTAGATGCGTGAACGCAGACCCCTCTGATTCGAATCGGCGCGTATGGCGGGCGATGCTCACCTGGCGTGCACAGGACGTCTCCCGGATGGAATCGGTACGAATCCAGGCATCCGGCAAGAGAATTAGAGCCAACGGCCGCATTGTGGCCGCTGCCACCGAGACCAACCCGGCGTTCGGCGCGTACTACGACCTGCAGACCGACGAGACGGGTGCCACCAAGCGGCTCGGGATGACCGTCACGCTGGCCGAGCGTGAACGTGTGCTCTCCATTGCCCGCGACGAAGAGAATATGTGGTTGGTCACCGACCATCAGGGCGAACGCCGCGCGGGATACGACGGCGCCCTCGACGTCGACGTGGTGTTCAGTCCGTTCTTCAATGCGCTGCCGATAAGGCGGCTCGGCTTACACGAGCGGGCGGAATCGGTGACGTTGCCGATGGTCTATGTGAACGTGCCGGACATGTCCATCACCCCGGCCAGCGTGAGCTACACCAGCACAGGCGGGCTCGAAGGGATCAAGTTGCGCTCGCCGGTCGCCGACACCACCGTCAGCGCCGACAAAGAAGGGTTCATCGTGGACTATCCAGGCTTGGCAGAGCGGATCTGATCACTCCGCCCGCCCGCCCGGCGGCGGCCAGTTCCTCACGCCAGTTCTCGGTGCCGATGACGACGTGGAAGATCTCCGAGCGCGGGAAGCTGTCGTAGCGCGTCCGCGCGGCGTGGCCCGCCTCGACGAGATCGGCCACCGAATGGTGATGGGCCAGCGATTCGCGGGTTCGGCTCAGTAGCTCGATGGCGCGGTCGGCGGCCGGCAGCAGCTGGCGGGAGTTGCCTTCACACATCGCCCGCACCAGGTCCGGGGCGGTGGCTGCAACCCGGGTCCCGTCCCGGAAAGATCCCGCGGCCAATGGGAAGGCCAACGGGACTTCGCCGGCGATGACGGCCAGTACCTCGGCGAGCAGATGCGGCAGATGCGAGATGGCGGCCGCCGCGGCGTCGTGCTCGTCGGATTTGGCGGGCACCACCACGGCGCCGCAGTCCAGCGCCAGCGCCGTCACCATCGACCACACCGCCGGATCGACATGATCATCGACGCTGACCACCCACGGCGCCGTGGTGAACAAGTCGGCGTTGCCGGCGGCCCAACCGGAGCGCGCGGTGCCCGCCATGGGGTGAGCGCCGACGAAGCGTTTCTGCAGCCCGGCCGCGGCGACCTCGTCGAGCACCGCCCGTTTGACGCTGATCACGTCGGTCAACGGACAGTTTGGCGCCAGGTGGCTGAGATGGGCGAGCATGCTCGCCAAGGCCGGCATCGGCACGGCCAGCACAATCAACGCGCCCTTGTCGGCGGCGCGGGTCAGCGTAGCGGTCAGGTCGGTGGTGGCGTCGAAGCCGTCGGCGACGGCTGCATGTGCGCCCTCGACCGACCGGTTGTAGCCGAACACTTCACGGCCGGCCGCTGTGGCCGCCCGCATTATCGAGCCGCCGATCAGCCCCAGCCCGAGCACGCACACCGGTGTCTTCAAAACAGGGCTCGCCACAGGTCCAAGGTTGGCACAGTTCGACGGGCAGCGGTGCGCTCGGATGCCTCCGCCGCGCCGCGTTTGTCTGGTCAAGGAGCCTGGTCAGCGACTACCGTAGGCGCCCATGGGAGCACAACGTGCCTCAGCTCAAGGCTTGTCCGCAGACACGCCGGACGGTTTCGGCGTCGCGGTGGTGCGCGAAGAGGGTCAATGGCGTTGTTCTCCAATGGCCCGCAAGTCGCTGACGAGCCTGGCGGCCGCCGAAACAGAGTTGCGTGAACTGCGCAGCGCCGGCGCGGTGTTTGGACTCCTGGACGTCGATGACGAGTTCTTTGTCATTGTGCGTCCGGCGCCATCGGGGACGCGGCTGCTGCTGTCGGATGCCACCGCCGCGCTGGACTACGACATCGCCGCCGAAGTGCTGGACAAGCTGGACGCCGACATCGATCCCGAAGACCTCGAGGATTCCGAGCCCTTTGAGGAGGGTGACCTCGGTCTGCTGTCCGACATCGGGCTGCCCGATGCGGTGCTGGGGGTCATCCTCGACGAGACCGACCTGTACGCCGACGAGCAGCTGGGCCGCATCGCCCGGGAGATGGGCTTCGCCGATCAGCTGTCGGCCGTGATCGACCGCCTCGGTCGGTGATCGGAGACGCGCGGCGGCGGGGGCACCACGCCCTCACAGGTGGGAGGCACCCCCACCCGCTTGCGGGGGACAGGGCGCTGCGGGTCGCCGCCATCGGGCCCCGTCGGTGATCGCAAGCGCGGCGGAGCCGGGCGCTGCGGGTCGCCGACATCAGCCTCCGCTGATCGCAAGCGCGGCGGAGCCGGGCGAAGCGGGTCGCCGACATCAGCCCCCGCTGATCGCAAGCGCGGCGGAGCCGGGCGAAGCGGGTCGCCGACATCAGCCCCCGCTGATCGCCGACGAAGACCTGATCCGTGCCGCGTTGTCGGTCGCCACCACGGCGGGTCCCCGGGACGTGCCGGTGGGGGCCGTGGTCATCGGCCCCGATGGAACCGAACTGGCCCGGGCGGTGAATGCCCGAGAGGCTTTGGGCGACCCGACCGCGCATGCCGAGATCCTGGCGATGCGGGCGGCGGCGGCCGTGCTCGGCGACGGCTGGCGGCTGGAGGGCGCCACGCTGGCGGTCACCGTCGAACCATGCACCATGTGCGCCGGCGCGGTGGTACTGGCGCGCGTCGCGCGGCTGGTGTTCGGCGCCTGGGAACCCAAGACGGGAGCCGTCGGATCGCTGTGGGACGTGGTCCGCGACCGGCGGCTCAACCACCGGCCGGAAGTGCGCGGGGGTGTGCTGGCCGAGGAGTGCGCCGCACCGCTGGAGGCCTTCTTCGCCAGCCAGCGATTGGGGTGACCGGCGGGCGGTTCGGTAAGCTGCTCGGCGGTGGCGTGTCCGAGCGGCCTAAGGAGCACGCCTCGAAAGCGTGTGACGGCTAACACCGTCCGAGGGTTCAAATCCCTCCGCCACCGCCAAAGCTAGCGGCGATAAATCGCAGCTCAGAAGCTATTTTGTCCTTTGTTGTGCATTAGCGTCGCCTTCTGGTGCCCACACTTTGCCCACATTCTCCGGTGAATACCGGGCATGCAGCGTGACCGCAACGGTGTCTAGGTCGTCGTCAAACAGGTCTGCGTAGGTGTCCAGTGTGACCTTCGCTGAGGTGTGCCCGAGCATGCGCTGCAGGGCCAAAACGTTGGCCCCGGCTGACACTGCCAACGATGCACAGGTGTGACGTAGGTCGTGGGGCGTGATGGCCTGCACTTTGGCCCGCTTAATAGCAGCGGCGAACCATCCCCCAGACGACTTCGGGCGCGGAAGGTAGCTACCGTCGCGACCGGGGAACACCAAATCCCCCGGCGCCTTGCCGGCGCACTGCACCGAAAGTTCGGTCAGGACAAATTCCGGAACCGGCACCGAGCGGGCCTTGCGGCCCTTGGTTGGTCCCACGGCATGACGAATGCTCAGCTGAACGGCATTCTCATGCACCGATAGGCGACGACGTAGAAACTCCACATCACGTACCCGCAGTGCGATCGCTTCGCCCCACCGAAGGCCGCAATAGGCCAACACCAACACCAATGCGCGATGCTGACCAGCCTCATCGGCCAGGTGGCGGACGTCTTCGGCAGATAGGTAGACGTGGCGGCGTCCTGACTTGCGAGGCAGGTTTTCGACGCCCTTGCATGGGTTGGCAGCCAGGCGCTTGCCCTTCACCGCAGCTGCAAGGATGCCCGACAAGACACCATGCGCGCGAAGTACCGTCGTCGCACCAGCGCCCTTGGCCCCCATATCCGCGATCCATGCCTCGACTCCGAGTACATCGACGTCGGCAACACGCGCCGAGCCCCAGCGCGGTTTAACGTGCACCCGCAATGCCGATTCCAGCATTCGATAGTGGCTAGGCGCGGTGGCCTGCTTCTTGCGCGCCAGCCAGTCGGCCGACAGTTCGTCGACGGTGATCCTGCCCAGCGACGGTGGGATGTATTCGCCGGTCATCTTGTTGACCTCGACCTTATTGGCCCAACGCTCGGCGTCGCGCTTATTCTTAAATCCCCGCTTGTCTGTCTGTCTATTGTCCGGCGTGCGGTAACGAACGCGGTAAAGCGTTGCGCCGTGGGTGGTTTGGTACTTGCTAACCGTTGCCATCGGCAAGCGCCCTCTCTAGTTCGCCCTTGAGCTGCCTTGTTACGCGGCCTTTGCGTTGTGCGCTCGCGTCGGGGCCTGCAATCCGGTCACGCTGGGCGGAAAACGTGTTGTCCCACAGCCGCAGCGACACCTCGCAGAGCTGATCGGTGCTGATCCCGAGCCCGGCCGCGACCCGTTCCTCGGTCAGTCCCCACACTTTGGGAACCTGGAGCCCCGGCACTTTGGACCAGTCGATGACGCTGCCGGCACTTAACTGCAGGAATGCCTCGGCGGCGGAGCAGTTCTCCCACGTTCCGCCACCGCAGAATTCGGCCAGTTGGTCGCCGGTCGGCTCAAAGTCCCCGGTGATGGTCACCTCACCGTCGAAGCTCACGAGGTCAGCCAGTCGCACGCCCGGCCTGACACAGTTCAGCGCCGCTGTCAGCGCCAGCACCGTCGCGAACGTCGGAGCACTCCGTCCGCTCTCGAAGTCACGGACCTTAGATGCGGTCCATTTCAATCCGAATTGCCTTGCGACCTTGGCTAAATCGTCCTGTGTGATCCCGGCATGTTTACGGATGCGCCGGCAATGGGTGCCGAGCACTGCAGCGAGCGGTGAAGTCGTCACATCCACAGCATAACGTAGATTTGCGCTCCTTGACACGGGCGGCTAGAGTGTCTTTGCGAGTAGCGCAGATTTACGTTACTTGAATGGAGGCTTTCTTATGACCAACAGGCCCGTCATCGCCGAGGACATCGCCACACCTAGGCAAGTCGCCGACGTGTTGAACACGTCGCTGATGGGGTTGGCCCAGCGACGTGTTGAACACGTCGCTGATGGGGTTGGCCCAGATGCGCTACCGCGGAACCGGCCCCAAGTTCATCAAGCGCGGCTCCCGGGTGCTGTACCGGTGGAGCGACATAAACGACTATCTCGACCGTCACACCCACAAAAGGACCGGGGCCTAGACAGAACAACCCACCACGGATTCGTCGGGGGCGTTCTTTAGGTCAGATTATGAGGCACTCATGACCGATCACCAGGTTAATGCACTGGCCTATCATCGGATACTCGACACACTCGGAGCAGCCGGAAAGACAGTCAACACCAACGGCATTGGCGCAATGGCGCAATGCCCTGCGCACGACGATAACCGACCATCGCTGAGCCTTAGGCCGATCAACGACTCGGTGCTCGTGCACTGCTTCGCCGGTTGCCAGACCGAAGCCGTGCTGAGAGCAGTCAATCTGGAGATGCGGGACCTGTACGACGACCGCAACGGCGCGGTCTATATGTACCCCGACGGGCGCAAGGTTCACCGCAGCCCATCGAAACAGTTCCACCAGTCGGGTAACACGCAGGGCCGCGCCCTGTTTCACGCCGACCGAATCGGCAGCGCCGACACCGTCTACGTTCCCGAGGGCGAAAAGGACGTGCTCGTCGCCGAGGCGTTAGGTGCGGTCGCAGTATGCTCGGCGATGGGTGCTGGCAAGGCTCACCTAGCCGACTGGGAGCCCCTGCGCGGCAAGCACGCGATCGTCGTCGCCGACAAGGACGAGCCGGGCCGCAAGCACGCCACCGAGGTCGCCGAACTGCTGGATGGCCTCGCCGCGTCGGTACGCATCGTGGAGGCCGCAGTCGGCAAAGACCTGGCCGACCACATCGGTGCCTGCAAGACCCTTGACGAGCTGGTATCCGTCGAGTGGGAGGTTCCGCCCGTGGTGCTGACGCGACTGGCCGACGTTGAGCCGGAACGGGTCTCGTGGCTGTGGCCGGGCCGCATTCCGCTCGGGAAGCTGGTGACTCTCGATGGTGATCCGGGACTCGGGAAGTCGACGCTGGCGCTATCGATCGCGGCCCCGGTTACCACAGGTGGCGAATGGCCCGACGGCGCGTTATGTGAGCACCCTGGCGGCGTGCTACTGCTGTCGGCCGAAGACGGACTGGCTGACACGATCCGACCACGCCTCGACGCCGCTGGCGCCGACGTGAGCAAAGTGCATGCAGTACAAGGCGTACCGATCGACGACAAGGGCACGCTACGGTCGCCGACCATCGCGGACATCACAGCCTTGGAAGCCGCGATTCGCAACACGGATGCGCGGCTGCTGGTGATCGACGTGTTGATGGCTTACCTGCCGACCGGCACCGATTCACACAAAGACCAGGACATCCGCAGCACGCTGTCACGCTTGGCCGCTATGGCCGACCGCACCAACTGTGCCGTGCTCATGATCCGCCACCTAACTAAGGCAAGCGGTCGTGACCCGATCTATCGCGGTGGCGGATCGATCGGGATCGTGGGCGCTGCCCGGGCCGGCCTATTGGTCGCATCCGACCCTGACGACAACGATCGCCGAGTGCTTGCCAGTGTGAAGTCGAACCTGGGGCCAGTCCCGGAATCGCTAGCGTACCGGCTGATTGACTCGCCGGAGCATGGCTGCGCTCGCGTGCAGTGGGATGGCAAGACCGACCACACCGCACACACCCTGCTCACTGAGCCGACGTCAGAGGTCGAGGGGGAGAACCCGGCAAAGGAGTTCATCAAGGATTATCTCGGTAGCCACGGAGGTGAAGCCAGTGCCGCAGATGTCTTGAAGGAGGGCCGCACCGCCGGGTTCAACG
The DNA here is from genome assembly GCA_035505695.1 of Mycobacterium sp. Classification (GTDB taxonomy): domain Bacteria; phylum Actinomycetota; class Actinomycetes; order Mycobacteriales; family Mycobacteriaceae; genus Mycobacterium. Next base: position 55,373 of record DATJQO010000035.1, on the reverse strand, counting down.
ACCAGGAATTGAAGGACGCCCGGCGGCGGTGCCGCAAACCGAAGATCCGCAGCCGCAAGGCCAGCTTCGGCAACGGTTGGGTATGGGCTATCGACCCCGACCAAGGCGGCAACCCCCCCGAAGGTGGCAACCAAGGTGGTGAAGGTGGCGGTAATCAGCACATGCCACCTTCGCCACCTTCGGGGGACGATCTGCTACCTTCGGCTAACCCACTCGGCGCCCCAACCGACAGCACCCCCGGCAAGACCCTACGGGTCGAGCAAGCACTGGCGAAGGCCAGGAACGCCCATCCAGTACCTGAGTTCGAGCTGCCGGCTGGTCCCGACCGATGCCCCCGATGCGGCTTCCACGTCCCCACGCAAGGCCACCGAGAAGACTGTCGCCAAGCAACTGTAATCGCTTAAGGCGCACTAGACCCGCGTAGACCGCATCACTGCGCGGCTCCGGGAGGGTGCTGTCTTTTTATGCCGACCATCCGCCGGCCTGCCGTCAGCTCCAAGCGCTGCTAAAGGAACTTCAAGGTCCGCGTCGCAAGATGAAGGGCTCACCGCTGGCGACGGTTACGGCGATGAGCCGAAAGGTAGTAGCCCAATGAATCTCGAAACCCCAAAACACCCGGACCCGTTTGAGCTAGCCGTCGAACGCGACGATCTGCACAAGGCCGCGTGGCTGGCGATTGTCGTGCAAGAGTGCGCTGATGTGCCGGATTGGCTGCAGGCCATGGCAAAAGAGGTTGCCAACGCGATGGGCTTCTGGTTGACCTGGGGTGGCGGCGCTGGCCCGCGTCCGCTGGTCAGGATGGTCCCGGTGCTTATGCGCGATCCGTGGGGGTACGCCTACCAGGAGATGACCGACGAATTCATGCTGGATCTGCCAGAAGAGGTCAAGGCCGCGTGCCCCGCTGACGCGTTGCTGGCTCGGCGCGCAGCGGAGGCCTGCGACACGCAGGGCTTCTCGATGGACTGCCGCCTCGAATGCCTTGAAGTGCTGAACAAAACCCTTGCCCGACTGAAGAATTACGCAGACGACGCCGGACTCGGGTGCCTGAGGACGATGACGGCGAAAACAACGAGGACGCAGAGCCGTCCGGTCCGCAAATAGGCAGTGCGCCTCATAGGTTGAACGAAAAGGAAGACGACATGAAGATCCCGAAAAATGATGGTAGCGGCGGGTTTTGGACATCTAACCTACATCCCGAGGAAGACCAACCAGCGCCTAAGCCTAAGCCCGAGAAGATTATAAAGATCCGCATGCTTTGCAATCACGGCGGCTCCATGTGGACCGCTGACGGGTCGCGCCACGACCTCAAGCGTGGTGACATCATCCGCATTAACGAGGTGCAGGGCTTAGGTCTCGTCGCCAGCGGCCAAGCCACCCTGACGCTAGATGGCCCGATGACGACCGAAATTGCTCCGACCACGCGGGAGGCCGTGAAGGCGGCGAAACATCCCGCGGTTGTTGCGGCGATGCAGCGCAACCAGCCGCCGAAACCGCTGCCGCAGCAGGTGATCGGGAGTCCGTACCGGCGTGCGCACAACATGGCGTTCCAAGGATGGTTGGGTGAATAGTGATGTCCGAGGAAAAGGAACCCTTTTCGCTGTGGGATCATGGCTTGGAACGTCGGCTGACCGCAGCAGAAGCCGAGGATGCGCTGGTGCGTTTGATGCTCGATCCCGGGCTGGTCAAGAAAAAGTGGAAGTTGCTGGATGGCATCGATTTGCTCTTCACCGCTGTGGTCGCAAACCCGAGTCTGCAATTCGAGCTGTGGCACGCACTCACCGATGAGCAGAAATTTTGGCTGACGGTTCATCTGCTCGAACGACCCGCTGCTGCAAACGAAATGGTGAAAGGGGTTGTGCATCACACGGTGCGCGAGCGATACGAGGACATAGCATGAGTACGCCAGAAGTCGAGATGCGCTCGACGCCCCGACCCGTTGCAGTGAGAGGCAACACGCTGGAAGGCTATGGTGCCGTTTACAATTCCCGGTCAAGGGATTTGGGCGGCTTCCAAGAGGTCATGTCCGCTTCGTTCTTCAATAAGAGCCAAGGCGACGGTTACCCCGACTGCGTTTGCAATCTTGAGCACAGACCGGAGCAGCTACTCGGCACAACCCGCGCCAGGACTCTTGAATTCCGTTCCGATGCAACGGGGTTGTTCTATACCGTCATCCTTCCTGATACCTCTGCCGGTCGTGACACCCGCGCCCTGGTGGATCGTGGTGACATCATTGGTTCGTCGGTCGCTTTCAATACCTATCAGGATGACTGGCAGCTCGAAAGCGGCGTTACGGTACGGCATTTAGTGTCGGGGCGCTTGCTCGCGGTGTCGCCAACCGCATCACCGGCTTACAGTGCTACATCAGCATCGTTGCGGAGCTTAGCAATTCAGGTTGACGGAGACCCCGAAGAGATATTGGCGTTGGCTCGCCAGGGGCAGTTGCCAAAACTGGTTCAGCGGACCGACAATCGTGGTCCTGCGCCGACGCCGCTGGAAGTCGCGCAACGCAGTATCGACCCAGAACTAGACCGCAGGATGAGAAGCAATTTTCACCGGGCGATGGATGCCAACAGAGATGCCCGTCTTGACCTATACCGACGCCGAGATGCCAACAGTCATCGCCAGGAAACCATGGAGCTTGAAGAGCGAATGATGTTGAACCAGCGCAGAAGTATGCAATGGGATGCACCGGCTGAGTCGCCGCTGTGGAGCGGAGCACCAGCGCCGCGATGATTACCTTGCCTATTACCAAACGGCCCTCAGAATCGATTTGAGAGGGCCGAACAAGACATGTCAAGCCGACTGCCATTGGGCCGGAAACCGGGGCCGCGTGTCCGGTAACTGAATGAGGATCGATCCCGGCAATAGCGAGGATCGCAGGGCAAATCATGGTGCAATGACACGCGCGTTTCAACCAACGTGGTCCTGCACCACAGGGCCACCAAGTCACGACATGATTATCTGCGTAACAAGGTGTTTCGAAGTGCGTCCTCAATGCAGTATTGGCAGGGGCACGGTCGGACCGCCAGCCGACGCTACGGCGTCGCGGTCGGGTTTAAGATGTCGTTGAGGGAATAGGCTATGGAGTTGACTTGGCCGCCGGTCGTGACGGAAGCGTCGCAGCCGTACATCTGGTAACCGACGTAGCCGCCGAAGCCGTTTTTTGCATTGACGGTGCCGCCTGCTGAGTACAGCTTGTCCCCGTTCTCGGGGTGATACGTTACCTTTGGCTCGCTCGGCGGGTGGGTGACCAGCCACGCCTTCCAGTCGTCGCCGAACTTCGCACTGTCGGGGTCTTTGAGGTCTTTCTTGACATCTTTTTGGCAAATTCTGATGACTTCGGATTCGATCTCCTGCTCGCTGTAGGTGGTGGGCGTCGTCGTCGAGGACGTGTTGGACGAATGACCACAGGTGGCAAGCATGATCCACAACGCGACGAACAGTACTAGGAACACCACCAGGCCCGGAAGGCACCCCGGCTTCTTGTTCTGCGCGGGTGGAGGCGCGGTGTGCCACGCCTGGCCGTCCCAGTACAGCTTTCCCGCCTTACCGCTCGGGTCCGGGTACCAACCAGGCGGCAACGGTGTCGGTGCGCTCATCATCCAGTGCCTATCTCACGCTCCGCACACGGACTTGCGCGCCGCGGCTGCGTCACAGAACGGAACCTGATCACCCAATACATGCCCCTCGCTCCTCGAACCGACGTGGTCGCCATTGATCGAGACGGTGAGCACTCGACCTGCTGGGATGAAACCAGGAGGGCCGCCAAGGTAGCTGTAGTCGCTTGCATTCATCACATCGACTTCCACAGGCACGGCTACAGGGACCACACGGGTATCCGAGCTGTCCTTGACGTAGCCGAAGAACTTGCCGCTGCCGTCAGGAGTGCCGTCTAAGTTGCCGTTGTAGCCAGTTAAGCCGATGTGGATGGTGGCGGAGGGCATCTGGAAAGCGGCGCACGCAGGGCAGGCTGGCTCATCGGGTATCACCAACTCGATAGCCCCGTCTGGGGACACGGTCAGCCCCCGCTCGTGTCCCGTCCATTTGCCCACCAGGGAGGTGTAGGGGCTAGCCGAAGCCGCAGTCGGTGCCGGAGGCGGCAGCGGAGCCACGGATGCCGGTGGTGGCGCAGCAGCCAGGGTTGTAGTCGCAGGTGGTGACGGAACCGGCTGTGGTCGAGCGGTATTCGTCGTGTGCCTGCCGAGAAGCGTTGATACCAATAGGACTAGAGCAGCAGTTATGGCGACGACAAGCACACCCAGACCGGCCCATATCAGCCGACCGTGCCAGTTGGCCGGTGCCTCGTCGGCGTAGTCGTCAACTGACCAGGCCAACTTTGGTTCGTCGCCTGGCGGCGGAGGCGGCACCTGGGTCGTCTCGGCGTCAGCGCCGTGCTCTGACGCTGCGGTGTTGTCGGTGCTCATGGGGGTGACGCTAGAACCGCTGACAGGCCGTTGCAAGGCTGTCGCACTGGCATGCGTCCGCGGGCTTGAAGCCGGTACGCATTAAGAAGCACCGCGAGCTTCGCCGGGTGCCCTTGAGTGAGCAGTGTCGCTTGATTGACCTCGCGCCGAACCCAGGCGTCGATCCGTTCCTACTGCTGACGCTCCCGTTCCTGCCGTCGCTGCTCCGTGGTCTTCCGTTGTTTGGTCATGCCCACAACGCTGCCAGCGAATGCTCGGGAGTGCCAGCGGGCCTCGCCGCCTTACGTCAAGTGCGTTTGAACGCCGCCGTGACCGTGGCATGTGCCACCGGAGTAGGGGTGCTCGCTGCAGGAGTAGTCGCCATCTCTGCATATTGCGGTCGGGTTTGGGCATGGTGATTTGCCGGGTTCTGGGCGGGGAACGCAGTCGCCGGAAGCGGCAAGGTAAGTACCCGGTGGGCACTCATCTGCGTTCGCTGGTATCGCCAGGCCAATGGTGGCCGTGGCTATGGCTGCTGCGATGAGAGTTGCACGGAAACGGAACAACATGCTCTCAAACCCCCCTGCTGATGACGTCGCTGTTGGTGGCGTTGCCCGAGTCGCCGAGGGGTAGCATATGCGCCTCCAGGGTTACTCACATCGGGAATTGTGAAAAATCCCCTAGAAGGCTGCGATCAAGCTCGGTCAGCTAGCGCGGCGTTCGTCCACCAGCGCGTCGATCAGAAAGGTGGACGGCACCGCCGCGCCCGCCTCGTGAGGCTTCACCACCATGCGCGACCTAGAGACCATCGACAGTGAGCTGCGGTTGCTGGTTGCCGTTCGTCAGGTGTGCCGTAACGGTCGGGTCGAAGCGCGCAATCAGAACTGAAGCCGCATCTTTAACGTCGCCCAGCGCGTCTGAAGCTGGCAAACATGCACGTGATCGGTAGTAGCGTACCGGTATGCGGGACGCGATCGAGGAAATCTTGCGGCTGCAAACGGAGTACTCCAGGGAGAACACGGAGCCCATGCAGCGACGTGGAACCCTTATACGCAACAAGCTTGCTGGCGAACTACGTGAGTTGCTGCCCGCGATGGCTGCACAGTCTGACATCGACGATCTCCAAGCGGAAGGCAAGGATGGCAGCGGGAGTAAGACCAAGTATCCCTGGACCCGTACCTACTCCAAATCGCGGTCGCCCAGAGCCACGCGCGGCTGGTACCTGGTATTCCTTTTCTCATCGCAGGGCCATCGTGCCTACCTCAGCTTGAACCAGGGAACGACCCATTGGGAAGGTGGCCAGTCCAGAGCACGACCCGCGTCGGAACTGAACGCCAACACAGCCTGGGCGCGAAACCTCCTGAGCAGCAATGAATCCTTGCCCGAGAAGTGGACAACTCAGATCGATCTGGAGAGCGAGGCTAGGGATCTCGGCAGGGGCTATGAACTGGGAAATGTCGTGGCCGTCGAGTACCCCGCTGGCGCCGTGCCCTCTGACGAAGAGATCGAACAAGATCTGCTAAAGGGCGTGGGTTGGCTCGCACGGCTGTACAGGGCAGGCGACGAAGGTGAGGTTGAGCCGCCACGAGTCTGGATTTTTCAAGCCCACCAGTTCGATCTAATTGGATATTTGAAGGAACCATCGACGCGCCCAGGTTCGATCGGCTCATGGTCGCTGAACCAGCATGACAACGATATTGCCGACGGGGACACGGTTTTATTTTGGTCAGCGGAGAGGCGGGGGGTTGCCCCTGGCATCTACGCCGTAGGGACGATTTTCGGCCCCAGCTTCCAAGAAGAACGGCGGGAATACCTGGGCGACGACGTTGCCCACCCGGCGATTCCGTACAAGTTAAACCACATTTTGCTCGATCACCCGGTGCTAAAGAGCGACCTGAAGGATCACCCCGTCCTTAAAAATCTAACGGTTATCCGGGCGCCGGAGGGCACGAACTTCAAAGTTACCTCTGAGCAGTGGGAAGCTCTACGACCAATGCTTGAGCCCGCACCGTCTCTTTATACCGTCGACGATATCATTGCCGACGGATGCTTCCATTCGCGAGAGCGTCTGGATCAAATTCTGCGACATTGGGAGGGAAAACTAAACGTCGTGCTTCAGGGCTCCCCGGGAACAGGAAAGACCTGGCTCGCCAAGCGATTGGCCTACGCCCTTATCGGGTCCCGGATTCCTGATGCGATCCGCTCAGTGCAATTCCACCCGAACACGTCCTACGAAGACTTCGTCCGTGGTTGGAGACCGACGGCATCTGACCAGGGTGCTGGGCGACTCGTTCTGACCGATGGGCCGTTGCTCCAGCACGCTAATAGGGCGAGGATTCATCCCGACACACCCCACGTGCTGATCATCGAAGAGATCAATCGCGGCAACCCTGCACAAGCCTTCGGCGAAATGCTCACTCTCATCGAGGCAACCAAGCGGTCACCCGACGACGCGCTCTCGCTGTCTTATCCACGAGGAGACGGCGAACAGTATTACCTGCCCCCGAACCTCTACATTCTCGGCACAATGAACATCGCTGACCGCTCCCTCGCGCTCGTCGACTTTGCGTTGCGTCGGAGATTCTGCTTTGAAACGCTCGAACCTGCATTTACCAAATCCTGGGAGAACCAACTGCGGCGGCAACTCTCTAATGACGATGAGCTCATTTCTCAGATCCGCGAAAAAGTTGAGGCGCTAAACGAGATCATATCTCGGGATCCGCTGCTCGGACCCCAATTTTCGATTGGGCATAGTTTCTTTACCCTTGCCAGCATCGAATCTGATGGACGGGAATGGTTCAAAGGTGTCATTCAAACCGAAATCGAACCATTGCTCAACGAATATTGGTTTGATGACCCTACCAAGGCGACGCAGTCCGTGCAAAAACTTCTGGATTGAAGGCCGGACGTGGCGTAATGATCGTTGTTGGTGAAGGAAAAACAAACATTCCTATTCGCAGCTTGTGGCTGCTACTCATCTACGCCTCCGATATGCTGCGGCAGCTTCGCACCGCTGAACGGCAGGCGATCCTGGCCGGTTCCCACGACACCGAGCTAGTCGACCCCATTGCCGAAGTTCTTGTCGGCGAAGTGGAAAAGCGTCTTCGCCAACAACTCAGCTTTCACTTCCGAAGACGATCAGCTGACCTCTCCCGCGTGCGTGGCCGCGTCAATCATCTACGCACAGCAAGGAATCGGCTTATGGAGCAAGGCCGCGTCGCGTGTATCTTCGACGAACTTAGCGTCGACTCACCCCGCAATCGCTTCATCGCGGCGGCACTGCTCGCGGCGCACCACCACGTGCGGTCGGACCAATTGAGGCACCAATGCGCAAGCACTGCGTTCCAGATGCATCGGCTGGGAGTCAACCCACGCCCGCCCAGCAGATCTGAACTATCCACTGATCGACTCAGCACCCACGATGCTGCAGATCGCCGCATGCTCGATGCCGCGCATCTCCTGCACGACATGGGTATTCCTACCCACCAAGCAGGCCAACGCATTATGCCGCGTCTTGCCAGCGACGAGCGCCTGTATCGAGACTTATTCCAAAAAGCTATTCGGAACTACTTCACCTATACGCTTGACCAGCACAGATGGACGGTGGCGAGCACTCAACTACGCTTCCAGCATCACTCGGGCGACCCCGGAGCCAAGCTGCTTCCGGTAATGCAAACGGACACCGTACTGCATGATCGCCTGACCGATCGACGCATAGTGATTGAGACGAAGTTCGCAGACGCGTTGAGCGACAGCAGGTTTGGCAATGTAACCATCAAATCCGGTTACCTCTACCAGCTCTACGCTTACGTAATGTCCCAGAGCAATATCGGTCAGGACATCAGCGACCGAACCGAGGGCGTACTGTTGTTTGTGAAAGTCGACAGTCGCGAACCAGTCGATACGGTCGTCAACATCCAAGGGCATCGGATACGGTTCCTGTCCGTCGATCTCACCGGCGAACCCGAACGTATCCGCGAATGTTGGCGGCGCTGCATCTCTAGCGACAACTCGTAGCAACCGAGGTTAAGTGAAATAAGTGTTAGGCGTCTGCTCCGTTGTCATTATCACCGAAAAGTTTGCGCAAAGCATTTCGGAAAATACCGCGATCACTGACGGATTCTACGGTGATTTTGCCGTTCTCAGCCACAATTATTGTCTTGCCACGCATTTGTTCGGCCTCTGGATGCTTGCTGATCGCCAGCGTATTATCGCGAAAGTCAAATACCGCACAATCAGCGAACCTGGATCGCAAACGTGGAATGACTCCTGCCAGATACTCGAGGGTACCTCCGGCGAGTATGAGCGTGTAGGCGACATCTTGAATTTCCGCTAGAAGCGGCCCACTCTCCGGCTCGCTGGCTACAATTTCGGCCTCCTGTTGACCCAATTCGCCAGCTAGCGCAGCTTGGAAAGCTATGGTGTCCTGGTCGGACATGTGCGGCGCTACTACCTTGATCGTACTCGCGCCATGGAAATCGTCGGCCATTACTATTCGTCCCCTTCCTTCATAGCCTGTAGGATCGGCGAATCCCAGTCTTTGTGCGCGACGGAGAACTGAGGCCTCCACTGCACATTTTGGTAGTGTCCGACATATCCCTCCGCTTGCCCGCACACTGGATACGGAACAACTTGAGCGATCCGCTGACCTGGAATTAGGTAAAGCGGGACGGAGGAAAGGTTCACGAGTTCCAAGGTCGGGCAGCCCTGATAGCCGGGCTGAATATGCACTGCTGTGGCCGACAGCAAGCCTAGTCGGCCAATAGACGAGCGGGACAAAACCTGTGCGGTGCAGTCATTAGCCATGATCAAGCATTCCAATGTCACTCCAAGCACCATCTCCCCTGGATGCAACACGAAGGTGCCGTTCCAGGCGACCTCTACTTCACGCTGCAATAGATCGATCCGCTGATCGTGGTTGGTTGCATCCAGTGTCGTGATCTGGTTTCTATTAAAAGCGACAAAGTAGCGCCCCAGTCGCAGATCGTAAGCTGGAAATTTCGTGACCTCCTCTGATGCGCTTTCGGGGCTTACCATTGAAACTCCGCTGGCACTCACCCAAAGGTTATTAGGGATTACATCATCTAAATGTTCCGACTTCATTTCAGTTGGTAGTCTGTCGCGTGCTTGCTCGAATCGGTGGACAAATTCGATTAATTCTAGTGAACGCGCAATCAGGTCGGCACGTTTGTCGTATGCAGGATATGCGCCGGTTGTCTTCGCTTTGTCGGACCACAATGCCCGGACGAGACCCGACTCGATTGCTGCGGGATAACGTATTATAAGTTCACGTGGCCAAGACTGCGTGGACGGCGACACGGCATTCGTACTAGCTTCCGGCTGAATAGACTGCAAGGCATCACGCCGCACATTGTTATGTGCTTGCCACAATAACGAGGGGAAAGCCGCCTCCAGATCGGCCATAACTTCTGCTTTGACCTCAAAAGCAAGTTCGCAGAACGCATTCCGAAATGTCTTAGCGTCCATGTCGGATTGGTCTTCCACCCTGATGGCCCTAATGCATTCTGGCGTGCTGTTGCGCTGGATCAGTAGGCGAATAGCCGGTGCAGGATGAGTCGCCGAATGCTCGTGTTTACCAATTACTGCGGTGATGCTCTCCAGTGCATTTGCGCCTTCATTGCGGTAATAGAACCACATTGCGGCATCACAGGCCACTTCTATCAGCCACTTGATCAACTGATCAAACCACCTTGAGTGCCGCGGATTGTCTTTAGTGTTCTTGGCATGCTCGACGGCTAGTTTGGCGGTCTCACCTTCAGGAGAATGCTGGGTCAACCAGTCAGTAATCCACCTGGAGTCGTACTTCAAATGCGCAAGTTCGTGGGTCAATATCGGATACCAGATGGCACGCAGGCCATCGAAGCGTGGCACAGACAGCAGTCGAATATCTGCCAGGGGTTTGTAATCGAAAGTCGTTGGATCAATAATGCCGTTCTCTTCAAGGTTGTCGAACTCGCGAGTTAGTCGGCTGCGGGTGTCGATCTCGAAGTTCGAGCTGTAACTAGCTCTGGGTATGACAAGGAACTGCGACAATCCCATTTCATGCTGACGGCGCTGCAACCACCATGTGAAACCCGATGAGCCCACCGACCAGTTCATTGCTTCATGCAGGCGCAAGAGTTCGTTCTCTAGGCCGGCGATGATTTTGGTGAGGTTGCCCTGCTCGCTAGTTGTCCCGTCGTCGCTGATATCACCCTGTTCATGAGCCCATTCACTGATTTCTGTGGCCAACCCCTGCGGTAGAACAGTAGCCAATTGGAAGTACTTGCCGCTGGCGTTGCGGGCAATATGAGCAATCGATTGGATCAGTTGGTCTATCGCTAGGCCGAGCCTGTGCGACTCGGGCGAGACAAGCTGCGCCATAGATCTTTTACTAGAGCGAGATGGGGTCAGTCCGCCGAAGGTGGCGACGCGTTAGTCAGCACGTCAGCGATTTCGTCGAGCGTTTTAGCTAACTCCTTGGCTTGAGCCCTGTCGCGGATTTCCAGGATGTCTTGGTCAAGACTGATCGAATCGACGAGCTCGAGGACGCGGCGCCAGGCGGTGTCCGCCGTTCCAGCATCGTTTTCTCCGCTAACTAGCCTGCCTACGCCGCTAGTGATGTTCGTGTCTTTATAGATGAAAGCGTCCCCACCGCCGCGTGCTGAGCCCACATCGTCAGCCTTCAGCCCAGCAAGAATCTCCAACAGCCGGCTCACGGCATGAGATGTACGCCGGCCAAGGCGGTCAATTCGGCCGCTTTCAACCGCCTGTATTGCCCGGGCCGACGTTCCAGTCAGCATGGCGACGGTTGCGAGTAAAGCGGTCTCTTCCAGCCGCTGATCCTCGGCCGATTCTTGCGTATCCAGCATGGGAAGCCTCCTTGTCTCGGTCGCTCAGCGTTGCTACTGCGGGCCACCACGCGGCTAGGCAGAGCCATCCTTGTCGCACATATGTTCGGCTGCTGCTGTGATGGTAGGGATACAGACTGACATACCCTCCCAGCGTTGACCCATCAATACACTATATTGACATATATCGGTCATCTGGGACATTATCGCTTCTGCACCCGACAAGAGACGGACAACATGCCGGAGTCGCCTGACAAATTACCGACTTCATACTCGGTGACAGAAGCTGCGATGCTGCTAGGGGTGAATGAGAAGACCATCCGCCGCCGCATCGGTGATGACCTCGAGCGTTCAGGAGATCAGTCTCCTACGCGGCTCACAGCCGCCTCCGTCCAGCAGGCCCGCCGTCGACTGGCCCAGCAACTCGGCATGTACCTTGATCCGCCGACGGTCTGCCAGCACCCCTCAGTCGAGCAGCTGCAAATCGAGAATGAACGGCTGCGAGTCACCGCACAGGCGCTTCGAATGTCGCTGCTACATATCACTGAATCCCTAGGCGACTACATCCAACCGACGATTCCCAACAATTGACCAGTAGGGCAAGGGCCACGGTGGTCAATGAAAGCCATCTTTGACGCCGCCGCGGGGACACCAGTGTTCTCTGATGCCTGCCCACTCCATGCCCACAATCTGGCCACAGTTGCAGTTAACTGGCGTGAATCTCCGGCATGTGTTTCGGCAGGTAGGCACGGTTCGAGCGACCTGACCGCGTAGCTGAATAGGGTTCAAATCCCTCCGCCACCGCCAAAGCTACCGGCGAGAAGTCGCAGGTGAAAGCTGATCCATTCAGTCCTCCAGGACTCCACGACCGATGAGAATCTCGCGCACTTCCGAAAACCTCGATTGGCGTTCGTCGTACTCGTAGCCCTTAACGACGGCGACCCAGTCATCGCCCCGAGTGATCGCAAACTCGGCGGCCGCGGCGAGGGCGTCGTAGAACGCCATTGCGACATCCTCGGACCAAAGGACCCATATTCCGGCCTGGCTTTCGCACAGGGCGCCGATCGATGCGAAGAAGCTGTCAGTCGCACCACTCGCCCATTCCGGATTCAGAAAGTACAAAAGATACGGGAACTCCGCATACATGATTTTCAAGAAGGCAGCGATCGCCGGATTCAGGTACGGATAACTTTCCGGCACCTCTGCGAACTGAAGGACGACCGATCCGCGCCAGCCGCGGGCCAGTGCCGGATCGGCGCCAATTCGGGTCAGAACATCACGGACGCCGGTGATGTCTTGCTGGAGCCACTGACTGGCCGGGATTTCGAGCGGGTGAATGCTCATTTTGTGCCCCGTGGTGTGGCTGTCTGCATGTGGTTCCCAAAATCTGAATCCCCAAGGTGCCGCGAATACCCGGCATCCTCCCATGTGGCTCGCCGCCTTCGTCGGTAGTTCAACGAGATCGGGCCGCTGGCAACGGTTCATGCCAGGGTGCCGGCGACCTTCCGCATCGTTTGAGCCTCGCTGTCCTGAAAGGCCCGTCCACCGGGGCGAAGCAGGTCGTGAAACCAGACTTTCGGGATCGTCGTGTACGGGTGGTCCCATGAGTCCCACGGGAAGTAGGTCTGGGTCTTTCCGGCGACCAAACCCCAATTGATGGCACCCACGTTGTGGCGTTTGGCGACGGGCAGGATCCCCTCGACGGTGCTGCCGCGGGTCCGGGCCATGTACTCCGTGCACAGGATCGGCCGGCCCAGCGGGGCAAGCTCGGTGATCCGCGACTCGAAGCCCGCGGGCTCAGCGTAGGAATGGAATGTGATCACGTCGGCGTTGGCCAGCTGAATGTCGCTGATTGCGCTGCGGCCCTGTGGCTGTCCCCAGTCACCGCGCCACACGCCACTCGTCAGCGGTTGGCTGGGATCAACCGCACGTGCCCACCGGAACACTTGGGGAAGCAGGTTTGCGACGAGTTGCTCCTTGTCGCTCCGCTCGGTGTTGCGATACTGGCGCGCCGGATTGTCCGGTTCGTTCCACAGGTCCCATCCCAAAACGCGGTCGTCGTTCCGGAATTGGGTCAAGACGGCGGTGACATAGTCGTGCATTACGCCGGCGTAGCGCGGGTCGCCAAGGCGTTCGGCGCCGGGGCTCTGCACCCAGCCGGAGTTGTGCACGCCAGGCCTGGGTGCGCGCTGCGGGCCCAATTTGGGTGCCGGATCCCAGCACGAGTCAAATAGGACGAACAGCGGCTTGATGCGATGGCCGGCCGCGATGCCGACAAACTGCGCAAGGCGTGTTTGGAAGCCGCGCTGGTCTTGCGCCCAGAGCTGGTCATGGAGGAACACCCGCGCCGTGTTGTGCCCGTAGAACCGGGCCCAGCCGAGCTCGGTGTCGATGCGCCGGGGGTCGAAGGTCTCGGGCTGGAACATCTCCAGCTGATTGATGGCATTCGACGTGATGTAGTTGGACCCCACCAGCCAGCCCTGAGCCTGATACCACCGGTTGGCACGGTCAGGAGACCACCGACCCGGTTCCTCGGCGAAGGCACGGGGTGCTCGCGCCAGCGCGGTGCCGGCTGCCAGCAGCAGTGGCAGCTTGAGGGCCGTTCGTCGATGCACGAAGTGACCATAAAATTTCCAGGCGATTTCCCTGGGATTTGCTCAGCGCGTCGCGACAGCTTGACGTGGGAATTGTTACCGGGTCGTCATCCGAGCCGACGATCGCGGGGCGAGGAAACATCACCCGTGACTAGCGCAGCTTGCGACCGTAGTTGTCTTTGACGTTACCGGTGAACATCATGATCGCGTCGACAACAGCCCAGACGATGCTGCCAAGCAGAACCGGGATGCCAAGAAAGCAGAACACGCTGAAGACAACCCCGAACATGCCCAGACACAGTTGCGCAATTGCGATTTGAGTCGAGTCGATATAGAAGCGGCCGATGCCGAACACACCGAGGAAGAGCTGCAGTAGACCCGCCGTCGAGGCGGACTTGTCCGATAGCGGCACGCCCGTGGCGGGATCGCGCCCGAAGGGCGCCTGAGGATCGACAGAGCCGGGGTGGCCGGCGTACGACGGATAACCCGGGTAAGGCGGCGGGGTTGGGTATCCCGGGTACGACGGCGGGTTCTGGGGACTCTGGGGTGACCCGTAGCCTTGCGGCTGCCATCCACCGAGTGGTTCCCAAGAGGGGTCTCCGGGTTGGTTCGGGGTCGACATTTTCTTGAGTTAACACCGCCGTGGTTGCGGCGTCCACACCGGCGATCCGCACCGCAAAGCCGGAAAACATGGTCGGCAAAGTTACTTCAAACTTCACCCCTAAGAGCGCAATACTGAATGAGTGCATGATCGCAACGTGCTAGGCGGTCCGCTGGAACCGTGCGGCACCGAACCGCTGACCGGTTACTACCGCGACGGCTGTTGTTCGGCCGGGCGTGAGGACCTCGGGCGGCATACGATCTGCGCGGTGATGACCGCCGAATTCCTGGAGCACCAGCGGTCCATCGGCAACGACTTGCTGACGCCGGTTCCCGAGTACCGATTCCCCGGACTGCTGCCCGGTGACCGCTGGTGTGTGACCGCACTGAACTGGCTTCGCGCCCACCACGACGGCTGTGCCGCGCCGGTGGTGCTGGCGTCGACGCACGAGCGCACGCTAGAGGTGGTCCCACTCGAGGCGCTTCAAGAACACAAAATCGACGTACCCGACGACCTCGCCAACTTGTAGGCTCAGGCCCTGAATCCATCCGTCGACGTTCGCGGATGTGTCATATTCATCCGGTGGGTTCTGCGGTCGGCGATATCGACTTCGACGACCTGACCGCGCCCAACCTGACCGAAGTCCAGCGTCAGATCCTGGAGTTCACCGAGGCCAAACACGTCGAGTTCGACATCGATCGGATGCGCGCGGAGGCTATCGCGAAGGCGGGCGTGGGTGTTGACCTCGACGACACCGATGGCTTTGCTGACCGCCTCGCTGCTCATGTGGCCGCGATCGAGGCCGACGAAGGTCTGCGTCAGCTCACTCGCGCGTCGTTACGCGGCGAATCGTTCGGCTGCTGCGCAACCGGTTATCGCTGACCGACCTCATCAAGCGCTATCCCGAAATCGAATCCATCCCGATCGAGAAACCGTTCATCGTCGTCGGTATGCCCCGATCCGGTACCACGCATCTGGTCAATCTCATTGCTGCGGACCCCCGTCGGCGCGCGCTGCCGTACTGGGAGAGCCAGGATCCCATCTCGGCATGCGGCCAAGGCCCGGACATCTTCGGCGTCGATCCTCGTTACACCCGAGCCAAATCCGAACATGACGCGCTAATGGTGAGCGCCCCTGTCGTGGCGGCCATGCACGACCGGTCTTCCGAGGCGATCGAGGAGGAAGTCGAACTGCTCGACCTCGACCTGGCCGCCTACGTTTTAGAATGGCATGCGCGCGTGCCGGATTGGCGCGATTATTACCTTGGCCTCGACCAAACCCGGCACTACGCCTACATGAGGAAAGTGCTGCAGGCGTTGACCTTTCTGCGTGGTCCGCGGACCTGGGTCCTCAAGAGCCCCCAGCACTGTGAGCAGCTCGGCCCGCTGATCGCCACCTTCCCGGACGCGACGGTGGCTTTCACCCATCGCGATCCCGTCGCGGTGATCCAATCGGCCATCACAATGATGGCCTACTCCGATCGACTACGGCGGACGAGCATCGACCCGGGCTGGCTGCTGGACTACTGGAGCGACCGCGTGCACCGCCTGCTGCATGCATGCATGCGTGCGTGACCGCGACCTCGTTCCGGCCGATCGTAGCATCGACGTCGGCTTCCACGAACTGAACGGCAACGAAATACCGGTGCTGGAAAAGCTTTACCGACGTGGCGGGGTGGAGGTGACACCCAAGGTACGCCAACGCTTCCAGCATTACCTGGATAGCAACCCGCGCGGCAAACACGGCCGCATCCGCTACCATCTGCAGCGGCACTTCGGCATCTCGGCCGACGAACTCCGCGGGCGTTTTGACTTCTACTTCGACAAATTCGACGTCCGTCCCGAGACCTAGCCGGAAGGAACACAGCAGTGAGTTTCGAGCCGGCCTATCGAAGCAGGCCGGGCGCCGACGGGATGCGTCCCGCGGCTGCGGAAAAGGCCGAGCAGATCGCCCCCGGCTTGTGGTGTTCACCGGGCCTGTCGAATTCCTACCTGCTCACCACGTCCGAGGGTCGGGTGATCATCAACACCGGTATGGGTTTCGAGGGCCCGGTACATCGCGCGAACTTCGACGCCGTCGACTCCTCGCCGGTGCGCTACATCATCTTCACGCAGGGCCATGTGGACCATGTCGGAGGACTGGACAGCGTCCGTGATCCCGAGACAACCGTTGTGGCGCCGGCAAACTGGACCATATGGCGCAATGACAACGAACGCCTCATCCCATACCGCGCCAGCCGCAGCGCCTTCGCCTTCAAAGACACCCTGGCCGACGGCATCCACGCCATCCAGCGGCGGCTCGGCACCACGCGCCTGCCCGGCCAGAGCGTCCCGGTGGTGGATCTCGACTTTGCGGACACCCTCACCTTGCAGCTCGGTGGTCGACGGATGGAGCTGATCTCCGTGCCCGGCGGAGAGACCACCGATTCCCTGGTCGTGTGGTTACCCGATGAACGAATCTGCCTGTGCGGGAACACCTTCAGCCCGCTATTCGGACACATTCCCAACCTCGTGACGATCCGCGGCGACCGCTACCGGGACGCCCTGGCGGCTATCGCGTCGGTGGAGCGGGTGCGCGATCTGCAACCCGAACTGCTGGTAACCGGTCACTTCGAGCCGATCGCGGGCCAACAGAGCATCGATGCCGAGCTGACACGCCTGCGCGATGCTATCCAGTACGTCCACGATCAGACCATCGCCGGGATGAATGCCGGCAAAGATGTCGAAACCTTGATGCGGGAGATCGCGCTGCCGGCGGAATACGAAGTGGGCCAGGGCTATGGGAAAGTAGCCTGGGATGTGCGGGCCATCTGGGAAAACTACTCGGGCTGGTTTCACCACCGGTCGACCACCGAGCTCTATCCGGTCGGATTCGATGCCGTCGCCGCCGACGTGGTCGACTTGGCCGGCGCCGATGCATTGGTGGATCGGGCGCGGAGTCACCTCGCGGCCGACCGGCCGCTGCAGGCGATTCATCTGGCCGAGCTTGTTCCCGCCGAACATGGCGGGGTTCGCGATGTGCTACGAGACGCGCATGAAAAACTTCTCGCCGCAAGTACGAACTTCTGGGAAAACGCCTGGCTCAAGCACCAGGTAGCGAGGTATTCATGACGGCGCGGGTCAGCTTCGACTTCACCGGAACTTCGGCGCTGATCACCGGGGGTACCAGCGGGATCGGGCACGCCACGGCGGTGCTCTTCCGAGATGCCGGAGCGCAAGTCGCTATCACCGGAACCAAACCCGCGGTAACTGACTACGAGACCGACCTCTCCGACATGGCCTACCACCAGCTACAGATCACCGAACCCGATTCGGTCGCCGCATTGGCGGAGCGCTTCGACCGTCTCGACGTCTTGGTCAACAACGCCGGCGCGAATTTTCCTGGCGGCCTTGACGAGTCGAAGCCCGAGGGCTTTGAAGCGTCGGTCGCGCTCAATCTCAGCGGACCGTATCGCTTGACGGTCGGGCTCTACCGCGCGTTGAAGGCATCAACGGCGGCGGGAGGCGCCAGCGTGGTGAACCTGGCATCGATGTCCGCGCTGCGAGCCGTGCCGCTGGTTCCCGGTTCCGGCGCCGCGAAGGCCGGCATCGTCGACATCACAAGGAATCTCGCCGTCAAATGGGCTGGCAGGGGAATCCGGGTGAATGCGGTCGCACCCGGCACGATCGACACACCGATGACCGCGCCCATGCACGGCGCGACCGAACTGGTGGAATCCGAATTGGCCCATATTCCGTTGCGGCGTTTCGGATCCGTCGGGGAGATTGCACCGACCATTGCGTTCCTCTGCACCGAGCAAAGCAGTTACACCAGTGGGGCAGTCTTCGTCGTCGACGGCGCATCGGACTGCATCTAAAATCGCGAGGAAAGAAAATGGCATTCGCGCTACGACCCGAAGATTTCTACCACACCGGGATCGTGGTGCCCGACCTCGACGCGGCGATGGCTCGCCTGAGTGCGGTGGCCGGCTACCGTTGGATCAACCCGATGAGTTATACCCTGCCGTTTCGTACCGCGACCGGCGTCCGCGAACTGACCTCGACGATCGTTTACTCCATGCAGAGTCCGCATCTCGAACTTGTGCAGGAGGTTCCCGGCAGCCCGTGGACGGCCGCGCCCGGTAACGCCGTCCACCATCTCGGCTACTTCAGCGACAGCATGGCCGACAGTGCCCGCGAGCTGGACGGCAACGGCTTCACGCTCGAAATGACCGCGGACGTCCCCGGTTCAGAACTTGGGCTGTTCGCTTACTTCACAGACGCTTTCGGCACTCGTGTCGAGATCGTCGACCGCGCGCTGTTCCCCGACTTCCCCGCATTCCTGCAGTCGATGTCGGGACCACGGAAGGCTTGACGTGTTAATTACGGTGCTGCGTTTCAACTTTGATTGCCCGCAGGGTGATCCACGCACGCAAAGCCGACTTTTGTCTGCCGCACTCGAGCTGGCGCAGTGGGGCGAATCGCACGGCATCACGTCCATCAGTGTCGATGAGCATCACGCGACCGGGCACGGATGGAGTTGCAATCCGATCATGGCCGCGGCGATGTTCCTAGCCCGAACCTCAAGGCTGATTGCGAGCGTGGATTGCGCCCTGGGCCCGTTGTGGAACCCGGTCCGACTCGCCGAAGACATCGCACTTGTCGACAACATGAGCCGCAGCCGGCTACACACCACGGTCGGTCTGGGCTACCGAACCGTCGAATACGACATTATCGGAGCCGATTTCAGCCAGCGCGGCGCGCTGATGGACAACCTGCTGGAGCGGATGCTGTCGGTCTGGTCCGGTGCAGGTCCGGACGAGGCAATCTGCGCCGGAACCTGGACTCGGCCGCATCCACCACTGTATGTGGGCGGCGGCGCACGGGCCACAGCGCGACGGGCGGTGCGGTTCAGGCTGCCGCTCAGCCTGGCCGACCACCTGCCCGATCTCGCCGCTTACTATCGGCAGCTGTGTGCTGAGGCGGGCATGACGCCGGTCATTGTCATGCCGGGCCCGATCAACCGCGGAATGATCTTCTTGCACGAGGATCCAGAGCAGGCATGGGCGGAACTCGGTGACTACATCCTTTGGGAGGCGGTCACTTACGGTGGATGGTCAGCCGATCAACGTTCCTTCATGCATTTACCGGGAGTTCAAACTTTGGATGAGGTCAGGACATCGGGGCGATACCGCTTCCTAACCCCCGACCAGTTGATCGCAGAGGTGCGCGGCTCCGACGACTACGGGCCGCTAATGATGCACCCGCTGGTCGGCGGCGTGCCGGTCGACGAAGCATGGAAGTCGGTGCAATTGCTCACCGACAAAGTGCTGCCCGCGCTCGCATAACTTGCGTCGAACCTCTGATTGCGCCCCCGGATAACGGGTATGCGGCTTTCGGTCGGGACTTTGACCCACTCAGACCTACATACATTGGGGGACTAATGAGATCTCAAGCTAAGAGGCACTAAGGTGCAATGCATGCCAAGGGTGGCGATCCTCGACGACTACGCCGGTGCAGCGCTGCAGCTCGCCGACTGGTCACCAGTGCAGACGCGTTCCCAGGTAACCGTTTTCACCCGGCACCTCTCCGAGGGGGAGGCCGTTGCGGCCCTGCGGCCATTCGATGTGGTGTGCACCCTGCGCGAGCGGATGGCACTGCCGCGGACGCTGATCGAGCGGCTGCCGAACCTGAAGCTGATCACCATCGTCGGCAGAAGCCTGCCAAACTTGGACATGGCCGCGACCAGCGAGCACGGGATCTTGGTGGCACACACCAACTTTTCCCATCCCCAATTCCGTTCGGTCCACGACGCGACCCCAGAACTCGCGTGGGGGCTAATGATCGCCACGGTACGCAATCTGGCCGAGGAGCACCGCAGGATGCGGAACGGCGCCTGGCAGAGCACCACCGGTGTGACACTTTCCGGCAAGACGCTCGGGCTGCTGGGTCTGGGCAGGGTCGGTAAGCGCATGGCCGAATACGCGAAAGTCTTTGGGATGGATGTCATTGCGTGGAGCCAAAACCTCGCCGCCGACGCCGCTGCGGCGGTCGGCGCTCGTCGGGTGGACAAGGCAGCGCTCTTTGCAGAGTCTGACGTGATTTCGATCCACGTGGTGCTGTCCGAGCGCACGCGCGGGCTGGTCGGCGAACCCGAGCTGGCCCTGATGAAGCCACGTGCATTCTTGATCAACACGTCACGGGGCCCGATCGTCGACGAGGCCGCTTTGATCGCCTCGCTCAAAGCCCGGCGGATCGCCGGAGCGGGGCTCGACGTTTTTGACGTCGAGCCGCTGCCACCCGATCATCCACTGAGACTGCTGCGGAATGTCACGTTGTCTCCCCATCTGGGGTATGTCACCCGAGAGATGCTGGGCGCTTTCTACTCCGACACCGTCGAAGCGGTGGTGGCTTGGCTGGACGGGGCGCCGATCCGGATCGCGAACCCAGAGGCTTTGCAGCCGCGGGCTTGATCAAGCGCGGTTGGAGTTCCAGTGCGTGCTCTTGACCGCCGTGAGGGCCTCGGTGACGTAGCGATCCAGCGGCCATCGATTGCCGGACCGTCGCACCCACTGCTGAAAGCCGAAATCGGCTGCGGCAAAGGCAAGCTGGACCAGCAGCCCGGCACGGATATCTACGTCGGGATCGACGCCCATGCGCTCGGCGATCAGCTTTGTCGCGCGCTCCTTGTCGGCGGGGGTGTGAACCGTCACCTTGTCGAGCAGGTCGGGGACCACCAGTAGGGCTGCCCGCCACTCTTCGGTGTCGGCCTGCGCGAACGAGCGGGTTCGGGTGATGATGGCGTTGATCAGTGCGACGTCGGGTGATTCGCTGGCTGGCTGTTGTTCGAGCAGGTTGACGATTGCAGCGCCGCCATGGCGAACGGGCGCAAGCAGCAGCTCCTCCTTCGCCGGCACGTGCCGGAAGAAGGTTCGTGGCGAGACGCCTGCGGCGGTGGCTATTTGCTCCGTCGTCACGGTGTCGTATCCACGTTCGATGAACAATCGGAATGCGGCCCGCCTGATGTCGGCCCTTACCTGTGCGCGCTGTCGATCCCGCAGTGTTTCTCCCGTCACCGGAAACAGCCGATTCCACCGTCGATGTGAATGGTCTGCCCGGTGATGAACGTCGCGTCACTGCCGAGCAGGAAGGTCACCAGCGCTCCCACGTCGGCGCGGACATCGCCGATGCGCTTCATCGGAACGCGTCGCACTGCCTTGGCGTAATCGTCCGGCGTGAACTGTTTCCACAGTTTGACACCGTCGGACTCGGCGAACGGGCAGATGACATTGACGCGGATGTTGTCGCGTCCCCATTCCAAAGCGGCGACCTTCGACAGTCCACGGATGGCTTCCTTTGCCGCGGCGTAACCGCCCCACTTGGGTTCACCACCGGTTCCCGTCCCGGAGCCGAGATTCACGATTGACCCGCCGCCGGCCGCGGCCATCAGGGGATGCACGGCCTGCATGAGCAGGAAGCTGGCCCTTGGGCCCACCTCATAACCGAGCGCCAGGTCGGCGGTGGTGATCTCGACTAATGCCTTGGGTTCGTTGGTGGCGATGGCATTGTTGACCAGTCCGTGGACCGTGCCGAACGAGTCGGCCGCGAGCGCCACGATCCGCCGGGTCTGGGTCGCGTAGATCGGCGACCAGCCTGCAGACTCGCGCCCCGGCGTCGAATTCAGCCGTGAGCTCGGCGGTCGTGGTGGCCAGCAGGACGTCCTGGATATCGACCAGCAACACCGTCGTCACGGTGTTCGGGACGCCAGCTTGGGCGCCGGCCGGCCCGCGAACAAGGGCATGTCCAGGTACGTCTTGATACCGGGCGCGGCGGCGCACACATCGGGGATGGCATTGACGCAGTGGCTGGCGGTAGCCACGACGCCGGGATTCTTCACCAGCCCTTCGGCGATCGTCTCGGGCTGCAGGCCCTTGAAGGTGAGGCTCACGGTGGGGTCGCCGGTGATGTCGACCTCGAAGCGTTCGCCGCGTCCGCCGAAATTCCAGGCCGGGTCCAGGTTTTCCTCGCCCATCAGCCAGTTGACCGCCGCCGTGATGACCGGCTCGCCGTCGACCAGGGCCTGCCAGCGGAAGCGGCGCGCGGCCACCGTTCCCGTCGTTATCGGGAACGGGGCGTAGTCGATGTCGGAGGTTGCCACGGCGACGTCTTGAATGGTCCTGATGTTGGGGTCAATGCGAAACCCCATGTGCTGTGCGACCATTCGCACCGATTGCTTGAATCCCGCGTCGAGCAGACTGGCCATCGGCCCTTGCATCGCTTCCTCGGGGGTGCCGCCGAAGCCCATGATGTAACGCACCACGTCCGGGGCGTTGTACGTGCGGATGTCGGAGAACTCTTCGGCGCGGACATGGGTGACCGCGGAGGAAAGCGAGGACAGCATCAGCGGGAATCGCTCCGTGATGCCCCCGGGGTGGATTCCCGAACCGTGCAGGGTGACGCCGCTTTCCACCGCGGCATCGGCGACCGCCTGGTGCCGCGGGTTGTCCGGATCGGGATATACCCAGCCCACCGGGGTGACCACGTTCTTGCCGGACCGCAGGATTGCAATGACCTCGTCGTCGTTGGGCACCAGGGGGCTGTACACCACGCAGTCGGCATCCAAGGCGAGCACCTCGTCGACGTTCGTGGTGGCGGTGACGCCCAGCGGATCGATGTCAAGGATCTCACCGACGTCGCGGCCGTCCTTGTCAGCGCTGTGCACCCAGCATCCGGCCAACTCGAGCTGCGGATGATTCAGCACGCATTCGATCGCAGCGCGCCCGACGCCGCCCGTTGCCCACTGGATAACACGGAGCTTGGTCGGACTCATCGGTGACCTCCGAACTGCATGTCTATACACGTCAACGACCGGAATGGCACAGTATGACCCTCTGGCAGTGACTGTCAATAGAACTTGGCGCTGAAAGGCCGGTTGGATGAACGTCCTCGATGGCAAGGTCGCGATCGTCACCGGTACCAGCCGCGGGGTTGGCGTCGGGATCGCTCATGAGCTGCTACGTGCGGGCGCCACGGTCGTCGGCTGCTCACGGTCACCCCTGGATGCCATCCCGGGCGTCGGCGCAGAGGCCGGCTGGGTGGGGCGTGCATTCCAAAAGTCTGTGATCAAGGCGATTACCGTGCGATCGACTCCTTCGTCGGCGACGTGGTAGCCGACCACGGCCGCATCGACATCCTGGTCAACAACGCCGGCGGTACCGTTCCGGCGCCCCACGCGGAGAGCATTCCCGAACTGGTCCAACGCATCCAGGGCGCACCACCCGGCGACGATGAGTATGAGCGCACTGCACTGTTTCACGCGTACGCGGTGCAGATGAACCTAATCAGTCCGCTCTGGTTCGCCATCCGCGTCTACCGACAGATGCGCACCCAAGACAGCATCGGCTGCATCATCAACATCTCCAGCGGAGCCGGACACCCGGCGGGATCACCCACGTTGGTCTCCTATGGTGCCGCGAAGAGCGGTCTGAACCATTTGACCCGCTCGCTGGCCGAGGAGTGGGGACCCAAGGTGCGGGTCAACTGCATCGCACTGGGGCCGACGATGACGGAAAACTTCCGCTCTTTCGTGCTGCCCAAGGACGATCCCACCGGGGAGAAGTACTTCGCCGCCGTGCCGTTGCGCCGTGCCGGCGAGCCCGCCGAGGTGGGCAGGGTCTGCGTGTTCCTCGCCGGCGGCGACGCCGACTTCGTCAACGGCACCACCATCGAGCACGACGGTGGCATGCTGCCCGGCGTCCTCTACGAAGCGGGCCTGAAGACCATCACCGATCTGCTGTAATCCAGGGGACCGTCTCTCGTTGTTGCGCCCGGAGGCCACAACATGGCGAACCTGTTTGACGTCACCCCGCGCGCCGCCGGCCATGTGCGCGAGCAGTGGGCGGCGTTGAGCGCGCCGGCGCCCGCGGCTGAAGTGTTCGCGCCCGCCCAGACCGAGAATCTGATTGCGCCGGTACGCGCATGGCTGCGGCATGCCATTGCAGAAGGAACGCCACTGGCAACGACCGCATGTCTTCGCATGTACGGCCACATTCGGATCGGCACCTGGCGGCCGTTCACGGCCACACAACTGTTGGCACCCGGCGTCGGGTTTATCTGGGCGGCCACCGCGAAGATGGCGGGCCTGCCGGTGGTCGGTTACGACAGGTACGTCGACGGCACCGGTGAAATGCGTTGGCGGATAGGAGGTTTGATTCCGGTGATGTCCGCGCGGGGCGCCGATGTCAGCGCCAGCGCAGCCGGCCGCCTGGCCATCGAATCAGTGTTTGTCCCTACCGCGTTCCGGCGGGCTCAGTGGAGCAGCGACGACGGTGCGATTCATGCCACATGGTCCATCGACGAGCACCGCGAAACCGTCGAACTCGATATCGGTGAGGACGGCCGGCTGCGCGGCGCCGTCATGGCGCGCTGGGGCAACCCCGACGGCCTCCCCTATGCCCGTTACCCTTTCGGGGTCACATTCGAGTCGGAAGGACGGTTCGCGGGCATCACCATCCCGACCAGAGTCCGGGCCGGCTGGTGGTGGCGAACCGACCAGCAGGAACGCGGCGAGTTCTTCCGGGCCACGGTCACCGCTGCGGCGTTTCGCTGACTTGTCCCGAATAGTCAAAAAAGTGTCCTCTGCGGTCAAGACCTGAGCACCTGATCCGGCGCACAGTGAGTTCAGCGGTAAGCCACCGCCTCCGCACCACAGAGTCAAGGAACAGCCATGAACTCCAGCAGCATCGAGCACGTCGACGTGTTGATCATCGGTGCCGGTATCTCGGGCATCGGCGCGGCCTACTACTTGCAGACAACGCAGCCCGGCAAGTCATTCGCGATTCTGGAGGCCCGCGACGAGATCGGCGGGACATGGGATCTTTTCCGTTACCCGGGCATTCGCTCCGACTCGGATCTGCATACGTTCAGCTACGAATTCAAAGCATGGGAAGACCAGAAGGCGATCGCCAGCGCGGACGCCATCATGGCCTACCTTCGCGAGACCGTGGCCGAGAACGCCATCGAAAAGAAGGTCCGCTTCCGTCACAAGGTGATCAGCGCGGCCTGGTCCACCGAAGACGCGCGGTGGTTGGTCGGCATCGAGCGCCTCGACACCGGCGAGCACGTCACCATGACCTGCGGGTGGTTCTTCTGTGCCAGCGGCTACTACCGCTATGACGAAGGTTTCACTCCCGAATTCCCCGGGCGGGAACGGTTTACCGGTCAAATCGTGCACCCACAGCACTGGCCGGAAGACTTGGACTACCGCGGAAAGCGAGTGGTGATCATCGGCAGCGGCGCGACCGCGGTCACCCTGGTGCCGGCCATGGCCGAGACCGCCGGGCATGTGACCATGCTGCAGCGCTCGCCGACCTACATCGTGCCGGTGCCCTCCGAGGACCGGCTGGCCAACACCCTGCCCAAGCTGATCGGCCGCGATCGGGCCTTCGCCGTCACCCGGCGCAAGAACATCGCCAAGCAGCGGCTTGTCTGGCGTTTCTGCCAGCAATATCCCCGCGCCGCCCGGCGACTGATCCGTCACCTCAACGCCAAGCAGTTACCCAAGGGATATCCGGTCGACGAGCACTTCAAGCCGGCATACAACCCCTGGGACCAGCGGCTGTGCGCGGTGCCGGACTCGGACATGTTCAAGGCCATCCGCGACGGCCGGGCCTCGGTGGTCACCGACCGGATCGATACCTTCACCGAGCGGGGAATCCGGTTGCAATCCGGGCGCGAATTGGAGGCCGACATCATCGTCACCGCCACCGGCCTGAGTTTGCTTGCCTTCGGCGGCATCAGCCTATCGGTGGACGGCGTCCCCGTCGACGTGTCGAAGAAGGTGGCGTTCAAGGGTTTCCTGCTCAGCGACGTCCCCAACTTCGTCTACATGTTCGGCTACACGAACTCGTCGTGGACCCTGAAGGTGGGGCTGGTGTGTGAACACTTCTGCCGGCTGTTGGCGCACATGGACGCGCACGGGTACAGCGTCTGCTACCCGCAGCTGCCCGGACCGATGCGGACCCGGCCACTGCTGGAAGTCACCGCCGGCTACGTCATGCGATCGGTCGACCAGTTCCCCCAGCAGGGCACCGAAGGGCCTTGGCGGACCTGCATGGAATACCGCGCCGACTATAAGACGCTGCGTGAGGGCCCGGTCGATGACGACCAGCTGGTCTTCGCGACCTCGTCGCCGGCCGACGCACGCGAGGCGGCATTAACCGGGTAACCGCCGTCAGCTCCGCGCCATTGCCGGTGTGCGGCTCTGGCTGCGGTAAGAGGCCGGGCCCGTGCCGAACCAGCGCTTGCACGACCGGGTTAGCACGCTCTGCTCGGCGTAGCCGAGCTCACGGGCCAGGTGTGACAGACTGATTCCGGTGGACCGCAGGTACCGATCGGCGGCGTCGCGGCGGACCTGATCGACCAGGGTGGCGAACGTGGTGTGCTCGTCCGCGAGCCTGCGCTGCAACGTCTTTGGGTGCAGATTGAACTGATCGGCGACCGCTTCCAGCGTCGCCGCCCCGGCCGGCAACAGTTGCCGAACGATGGTGCGTACCGATTCGACTATCCCGGCATCTCTAGGGGTGATGCCTTTCAAGTAGTCGACGACGGCGCGGTGCGCGACGTCATCACGGTTCAAGGGCCGGTCCAGTTCGGCGGTGCGCACGACGAAACCAGCTGCGCGTTCGGCGAAGTGCGGGGTGCAGCCGAAGTACCGCACGTAGTCGGCTGGGGGTGTGAGCGGATCGTGGGGTATGTGGACGGCGATGGGGGCGTAATCGGAGCCCATGAAGAAGCGGAGCACCCGCAGTGAGACACCGAGTGACAGTTCCGTGATTTGCGGATGTGGCGGTGCGTTGTCGATGAGGAAGTCGATCGTCAGAAACGACCGCTGCGGGTCAGCAAGCGGCGTGAGGTCGATCGCGAGCACTGGGCTGTAGGCCGCCATGTAGGTGCTGAAGATACGCAGGGCGTCGGCGACGGTTGCGGCGGTGCGGGCCGCCACGCCGACCGGCCCGAGGATCTCGATGCCCTGCCGCTGCGCCAGCCGTCGGCCGAAGTCCGGTGTGTTCGTCGTGCGGGCGGCGGATTCGATGGCCTGCATCACCGCGCGGTAAGGGATGAACGCGTCGTAATTGCCGGCGTCCCGGTCCCGGATGCCCGCCGCGCGCAGCAGACCGGACGGGTCTCCGCCCAAATCGGCGACCAGTGCCGGATAGTTCGACAGCGCCGTCCCGCGCACCACGGACATGTCGTTGACCATTAGCGGACGACCACGCCGTGTCAAGGGCCGGACGTCCCAACAATGTCCCCAGTTGTCAAAAGGCTGTCTTCGATTATCAAGACGCGCGCCGGGGCGGCGGGGCATTGTGGACTTGGCGAGCGATAGGAATGGACGCCTAGGTAAAGGAGATGCAAGCATGACCCAGTTCCAGACCCGACAGGTGGTGGTCGACGGTGTGCGCTCGCCGGTGCTGATCGGCGGGGCGAACGCCGGCGGCGACGCCATCGGTGAGGCTGTGGTTTTCGTGCACGGCAACCCGGGCTTGCCGATGCAGTGGGCACACCGGATCGTCGAGCACCTGCCACCCATCTAGACCAAGCGTGCCGTACTGCGGCTCTACCGCTCCACCAGACCCGAAGACATGGACGCCCTTGTCAAACGCTACGCAACCGGGACGCTGACACGCTGGTGGTATTCGGCGCCGCTGACGTTTACATCCCTGTCGATCAGGCCAGCGGTCAGCACCACGTGTTCCCGCGCGCCCGCGTCGAAGTTCTGCCCGGCGTCGGCCACCGGGCTTGGCTCGAGCGACTCGACCAGATAGCCGGCCTCGTGGTCCCGTTCTTGCGTGAGCGGGTAACAAAGACCGTCCAAAACACCAATTAGAGCAAGGAGATTCAGATGAGCATTTCTTTGGAACCCACCGCCGAACAGTTCGCGGCCCTGGCTGACCGGCCGGCCGACGCGCCAGTGCTGATGGTCAACCTCATGAAGTTCAAGACTCCCCCGGCGGTGTGGAGTCCTACCGGCGCTACGGGGTTGAGGTAGCGCCGCACCTGGAGCGCGCCGGTGCCAACGTCCGGTACGCAGGGAGGCGCCGACGTTTGTGATCGGCGACAGCGAAAGGCCTTGGTGGGACGTCATTCTCATCGTCGAGTACCCTTCGCCTCAGGCGTTCATCGACATGGTGACCGACCCCGCGTACGCCGAGGCCCACGAGCATCGCGCTGCCGCGCTGGAGCGGGGCGATCTCATCGCGACCTCGACGTGGTCGCTCACGGTGTGATCAGAGTTTGTAGCCGATGGTGCGCAACAAATCGTGCCGTTCGGCCACGTCGCGATCGGTCTCCACTCCGACCGGCGTCTGTCCGTCGATGACGCCCACGATGCCACGACCACGCGGAGTCACCGCTACGACTACATCGACCGGATTGGCTGTGGCGCAATAGATTCCGCAGACCTCGGGGACCGCCTTCACCGGGTTGAGAACGTTGACCGGAAAGCCCTCACGCAGGAAAATCACGAAACTATGCCCGGCTGCGATGGCCAGCGCGGCGCGGGTGGCAAGTTCCACCAACTCGCTGTCGTTGCCCGTGCGGCGAACCAGTCGTGGCCCGGAAGCCTCACAAAAAGCCAGCCCGAACCGTAGTGACGAGTTCACCCCGACCAGGGCCTCGTGCAGGTCTTCGACCGTCTTGATGAAGTGTGCCTGGCCGATGACTACGTTGACATCTTCCGGCTTGTCAACGGACACCACATCCCAGGACGGCCGCGTCATGTGATCAGCCCAGGACGGGGAAGCGGCGCTGGCGCCCCAGTCGGTCAAGGGCGCTCTGCATGACCGAGCGCACGTAGGCGTCAACCTCATCGACGTCGGCGTCCTCGCCGAACCGGGCGGCGACGTCGATCGGCTCGAGGACCTGATAGACGATTTTGGCCGGCAACGGCACGTTGGCCGGGAAGAACACCGTCACGCCGAAGGGGAAGCCGACCGTCACAGGCAGGATCTCTATCCGGAATCGCTTGAGCCCTAATCGCTTTGCCAGCCAATTACCGCGGGTGACGAAAAGCTGGGTTTCCTGACCACCGATCGACACCGCGGGCACGATCGGCACGCCGGCCCGCATGGCGGCCCTGACGTAACCGGTGCGGCCACCGAAGTCGATGACGTTCTGACCGAACGTCGACCGAAATGCGTCGTAGTCTCCACCCGGAAAAGCGAGCACCAGGGCTCCCGAGCGCAACGCTTCCTCGGCGTTTTCCTGGCTGGCGTGGATAACGCCTAGGCGGCCCAGCGCTGCGCGAAATGGTGTGAAGAACACGCCATAGTGGGCGAGGGTGTAGAGCGGGCGGTCGTAGCCGAACTTGCCGTACAGGGCCGGGGCCAGGACGTTCCAATCGGGCGTCAGCACGCCACCGGAATGATTGGACACCAGCAAGGCCCCGCCGGTTGACGGGAAGGTTTCCAAGCCCCGCACCTCTGGCCGAAACCATCGGCTGATCACCGGTGTGACCGCTTTGATCAACAGCTCGGTGAATGTGGGATCCCACTTGGCCGACTCCGGGTGGGCGATTTCGTTGCCAGTCAACTCTTCCCCTGCGTCGTAGTCGAGTGCTCTCATGCTCCCGCAGCAACGGACGTCCCGGCAGAGCAGCAATTCCCCGTATGTGGGGACTAAAGACCTCGGTGACTCCGAAAGTTGAGCGAGGCCGCGGCATCGGTCCGATGAGGACTTATGGCGGCCACGGCGGGCCAAAAGACCCGTCTCAAAAGACCCGCTTCATCGATAACGTCAATCGGGCGATGAGATTCCACCTCGCGATCCAGGAGATAGCGATGACCGGCTTGCTCAGTCTCATCGAGGAACGACACTCGGAGCGGGTCCCGTTTGATCGCAGCCGCGTGATCGCCAAGGAAGACCTCTTGCAAATACGGCAGGCCGCGAGGTGGAGTCCTACCGCTGATAACATGCAGAACTTCGAGTTCATCGTCGTGGATGACGAGAAGTTGCTGGACGAGATCGGCGCGATACAGGTTCGGCTGTCCCAAGGGTTTCTGCGCGAGCACTGCCAACTTCTCTCGTTTTCCGAAGAAAAGTTGCGCCACAAGCAGATAGGTCTGCTGGCCGATATGCTCCCGCCGTGGATGCGAGACCTGGCTCAAATGGACCAATCAAGCGGGCCGATCCGCCTGGATCACGTGATGCCGGACTGCCCAGTCCTGTTGATCGTGTTCTACGACGCCAGGAAGCGCGCTCCCGGCTCCGACGGGGGCGTGCTGGGCATGATGAGCCTGGGGTGCGTGCTGCAGAACATGTGGTTGATGGCGGACTCGCTAGGGCTTGGCTTTCAAGCCCTTCCGGTCTTGAGTGTGTTGCCCGTCGAACAAGCGGTGAAGAACCTGCTAGCCGCACCCGGCCATATGAAGGTCGCGTTTACAGTGCGTCTCGGCCATCCCGCGATGTCGGTGCCTTACTTGCGGGTTCGTGGTGAGGTCGCCGAGTTCACCCACTGGAACACGTTCGGCAACAAATCGACTGGCCAGGGAGCGCAGCCATGACTGTTCTGATGACCGGCTTTCCCGGATTTCTCGGCAGCGCGTTACTGCCGGGCATTCTCAAACGCACCGACAGTTCTGCGGTCTGCGTGGTGCAGCCCAGGTTCGCGGCGCTGGCGAAGCGACGCGAGGCCGAGCTCAGCTCTGCCGATGCATCCCTGCAGGGGCGGATCCAGCTGGTCGAGGGTGACATCACCCAACCCGGGCTCGGCGTTGCGGCAGATGCTCTCACCGATGTCACCGAAGCGTGGCACCTCGCCGCCGCGTATGACCTGACGGTCCCCCGGGATATCGCACTTCGGGTCAACGTCGACGGCACCCGGAACGTCTTGGAGGCACTTGAGCGCTGCCCCTCGTTGAGCCGGCTGCACTACTTCAGCACGTGCTACGTCAGCGGCCGCTATGCGGGTCAATTCGGCGAGGACGACCTGGAAGTCGGTGCGCCATTCAACAACTTTTACGAAGAGACGAAAAACCTCGCCGAGGCAGATGTGCGCAGGCACATGTCTGCCGGCATGTCGGCCACGATTTATCGCCCCTCGATTGTCGTGGGCGACAGTCGCACCGGTGAGACGCAAAAGTTCGACGGGCCATACTTCGTCATGCAGTGGTTGCTGCGACAGCCGCGTTACGCGATCCTGCCGATGGCGGGGGACCCCACGGCGACGCGGGTGAACGTGGTCCCTCGCGACTTCATCGTTGATGCGGTCGGGTATTTGAGCGGGCTGTCCGCGTCCGAGGGCCGGACTTACCAGTTGGCGGATCCACGACCACTCACAGTCGACGAGATGACGGAATCGCTGGCCGAGGCAACCGGGCGCAAACTGCTCAAGGTTCCGCTGCCGCCGAAGGTGGCGAAGAGGTCACTGGCGCGGGTTCCGGGGCTCTACCGCTTGATGCGGATCCCTCCCGAAGCGGTTGACTACTTCACGCATCCCACCACCTATTTGACCGACCATTGCCGTGCCGACCTCGCCGGCAGCGGTATCGAGGTACCTGCGTTCCGCAGCTACGTCGATCGGCTGGTCGAATACATGCGCGGCCATTCAGAAATCAGCTCGGCAGCGATGTTTTGAGATCGCCTTGCGTCGTGCGCCGTTCGCGGTCTAATGGGTGCATGGAACTTATGACGCCCACCGACGCGATATTTCTGCTGGGAGAGTCTCGGGAGCATCCCATGCATGTCGGCAGCTTGCAGTTGTACGAGTTGCCGCACGGCGCCGGTCGCGCGTTCGTCAGGCAGTTGTACGACAGCTTGATCGCCCAGCGCAATTTCCAGCCCACCTTCCGCAAGCGTCCCGCGACGTTCGTGGGTGGCATCGCGAATCTGGCCTGGACCTACGACGACGACATCGACATCGACATCGACTACCACGTCCGGCGTTCGGCGCTGCCGTCGCCCGGGCGGGTCCGCGAGCTGCTCGAGCTGACGTCGCGATGGCACAGCAGCCTGCTGGACCGACACCGCCCGCTGTGGGAGACCCACATCATCGAGGGCCTGAAAGACGGCCGGTTCGCGGTCTACACCAAGATGCACCATGCCCTGATCGACGGTGTCTCCGCACTGAAGTTGATGCAGCGGGCCCTGTCCAATGACCCCGACGACACCGAGTTCCGCGCACTCTGGAGCCTGCCGAAACGCAAGCGCGAGGCCAGCCCGCGTTCTCCCTTGAGTTCACTGATGCATGCGGCGGGATCCCTTGCCGCACTTGCTCCGTCGACGATTTCGCTGGCGCGCGCGGCGCTGGTCGAGCAGCAGCTGACATTGCCCTTTAGGGCCCCGCGAACGATGTTCAACGTCAAGATCGGCGGTGCCCGCCGATGCGCCGCGCAGTCTTGGTCGCTGGACCGCATCAAAAGCGTGAAGAAGGCCGCCGGAATCACCGTCAACGACGTCGTCTTGGCGATGTGTTCGGGCGCCCTGCGCTACTACCTGCTCGAACAGCATGCGCTGCCCAACACGCCGCTGGTTGCGATGGTCCCGGTCAGCCTCCGCACCGAAAAGGAGGCCGACGCCGGCGGTAACCTCGTCGGAGCCATCCTGTGCAACCTCGCCACGGACGCCGACGATCCGGCCAAACGTCTGCAGACGATCAGCGACTCGATGCGCAACAACAAGACGGTGTTCTCCCACTTGCCCCGCCCGCAGGCGTTGGCGCTGTCCGCCATGAACATGGCTTCGCTGACCCTGGCCGCCTTTCCGGGCTGGGTAGCCTCGACGCCGCCGCCGTTCAATCTCGTCATATCGAACGTGCCTGGACCGTCGGAGCCGATGTATTGCGGGGGCGCCCGCCTCGACGGGAACTACCCGCTGTCCATCGCGCTGGACGGACAAGCGTTGAACATAACCCTGTGCAACAACGCCGACAAGATGGACTTCGGTCTGGTGGGCTGTCGGCGCAGTGTGCCGCACCTGCAGCGTCTGCTCGCGCACCTGGAGTCGTCGCTGAAAGACCTGGAACGCGCCGTCGGGGTATGAAATTCGATGGCCAAGCTCAGTGCGGGTGTGCTGTTGTACCGGACCTGCGGCGGGGCCGTCGAAGTCCTCATCGCCCATCCGGGCGGCCCCTTCTGGGCGCGCAAGGACGCGGGAGCGTGGTCGATCCCCAAAGGCGAATACATCGACGGTGAGGATCCCTGGGCCGTCGCGCAGCGCGAATTCTCCGAGGAACTCGGGCTTTCGGTGCCGGCTGGCGCACGGCTCGACCTAGGTTCGCTGAAACAACCCAGCGGCAAGGTGGTCACCGCCTTCGCCGTCGAAAGCGACCTCGACGTCACCGACGCGCGCAGCAACACCTTCGCATTGGAGTGGCCGAAAGGCTCGGGCACCATGCGGGAGTTTCCGGAGGTGGATCGCGTCGGCTGGTTTCCAGTGGCGCAGGCGCGCAACAAGCTGCTGAAGGGCCAACGGGGATTCCTCGATCGATTGATGACGCACCCGGACTTGGCAGCATTACCCGAAGGGACTTGACATGCAGACATTGCGAACGCCTGACGACCGGTTCGACGACGTACCGGACTTCCCTTATGCCCCAAGCTATTGCGAGGTCTCAGACGACGAGGGCGGTGTGCTGCGGGTCGCCTGGGTTCAAGATGGGCCGCAAAGCGCGGACCCAATTCTGATGTTGCACGGCGAGCCGTCGTGGTCGTATTTGTACCGCAAGATGATTCCCATCCTGGTCGCCGCCGGACACCGAGTCATGTGTCCCGACCTGGTCGGGTTCGGCCGCTCGGACAAGCCGACCCGCCGCGAAGACCACAGCTACGCGCGCCATGTGGAGTGGCTGCGGGCCTTGGCTTTCGATGTCCTGGACCTGCATAACGTGACCCTGGTCTGCCAAGATTGGGGCGGACTGATCGGATTGCGGCTCGCGGCAGAGCATCCCGAGCGATTCGCCCGGCTGGTCGTCGCCAATACCGGGCTGCCGAATGGAGAGCAACCGATGGCCGATATCTGGTGGCGCTTCCGCAAGGCCATCACCACGGCGCCGACGCTCAATATCGGCGCGTTCGTGCAAGGCGGTTGCCGCCAACAGATGAGCGACGAGGTGCGCGCCGGCTATGACGCACCGTTCCCCGCCGACGAGTACTGTGCCGGCCCCCGCGCCATGCCCGGCCTGGTGCCGACCTCGCCGGACGATCCCGCCGCAGCCGCCAACAAGGCAGCGTGGGTCAAGCTGTCGGTGAGTCCGGCACCCATGCTGGTTGCCTTCAGCGACAGCGACCCCATCACCGGGCCGATGGCCGCGATCTTCCAGCGCGAGATGCGCGGCGCGCAGGGCATCGATCACCCGGTGATCCACGGCGCCGGGCACTTTCTGCAAGAGGATGCCGGCGAAGAACTTGCCGGCCACATCGTTGACTTTCTACGCCGCTGAGCCCGGCGGTTTTCACCGCGGCGGGCAGAATGTCAGGATGACCACCGCGCCCACCGATTCCCAGGGTCTACTGCTGCAGCTGCTGGACCCCGCCAACCGGGCTGACCCGTATTGGCTTTGCGCCGAGGTTCGCGACGGCGGACCGGTGCAGCTGCCGGAAGCGAACCTGGCCGTCTTCTCGAGTTACCGGGACTGCGACGAGGTGTTGCGACACCCGTCGTGCAGCAGTGACAACGCCAACTCGACGGTCGCCAAGCGGCAGGCCGAGGACGGCACCGCGCTGCGCAGGCAGGGCCCGCCAGGTTTTCTGTTTCTCGACCCGCCGGATCACACTCGACTACGCAAGCTGGTCAGCAAGGCTTTTGCGCCGAAGGTGGTGAGCGCGCTGCACCCCGACATTCGCTCGCTGGTGAACGGATTGCTCGATCGGGTCGCCGAAAAGGGTCAGTTCGAAGTCGTCGAGGATTTCGCTTATCCGCTGCCGGTGGCGGTGATTTGTCGGCTGCTCGGCGTGCCGCTCGATGACGAGCCGCAGTTCAGCCATGCGTCGGCGTTGCTGGCCCAGGCGCTCGACCCATTTTCGACGATCACCGGGGTTCCGCCGGACGTCGCGAAAGCACGACAACAGGCTGTTGCGTGGCTGCGCAACTACTTCCACGGTCTGATCGAGCAGCGCCGTTCACGGCCGGGTGACGACCTGCTATCGGGCCTGATCGCCGTCGAGGAGTCCGGAGACCAACTGACCGAAGAGGAGATTGTCTCCACTTGCAATTTGCTACTGATCGCAGGACACGAGACCACGGTGAACTTGATCGGCAATGCCGTGTTGGCCATGCTGCGCAACCCCGATCAATGGACCGCTCTGGGCGCCAGCCCCGATCGGGCGCCCGCGATCGTGGAGGAGACGCTGCGTTACGACCCGCCCGTGCAACTCGTCGGCCGGATCGCTCTCGCCGACATGGTGATAGGCGGCGTCGAGGTGCCCGCGAGCGACGTCATGATGCTGCTGCTGGCCGCTGCACACCGTGACCCTGCAGAGTTCGACCGACCCGATACCTTCGATCCCGACCGAGGGACGTTGCGGCACTTAGGCTTTGGACGCGGCGCACATTACTGCCTGGGGGCGCCGCTGGCGCGGCTGGAAGCCGGTGTGGCGCTGTCGGCGATAACGGCGCGGTTCCCGGCTGCGCGACTTGACGGCGAGCCGCAGTACAAGGCCAACGTCACACTGCGCGGGTTGTCGGCGCTGCCGGTGGCGGTGTAGTCAGCCGCGCTGCCACGGCGCCGTTTCGTCAAAACACCGCGCCCGCGAAACCTTAAATTAAAAGCGCGTTGCCGCACGCCGTTGCACTGGTAGGCCTAAAATCCCTTGAGGTCAGCCATATCACGACATCCTCGACAAGCAGGTACCGGACATGACTGAAGACAATAAAAAGGTCCAGAGCACTCCTGATCCAGGAAACAGGAGCGCGAAGAAGTCAGACGAACCAGCGAGCCCCGGCCCGCGTTCGATTCCCGTCA
The DNA here is from genome assembly GCA_035505695.1 of Mycobacterium sp. Classification (GTDB taxonomy): domain Bacteria; phylum Actinomycetota; class Actinomycetes; order Mycobacteriales; family Mycobacteriaceae; genus Mycobacterium. The sequence goes on along the minus strand of DATJQO010000035.1, from coordinate 18,988 downwards.
CGCTTACCGTGTACCGCGACTTGCGCGTCGGCATGGTGGTGATCATGGTGATGCTCAGCGCGGCTGTGCTCATTGAAAGGCTATCGGCGACATGTTGGCAATTGGCCATCAGTGCTTACTATTACACCTCCGCGCACAGCATCGTCATCGCCGCACTGCTGGCGCTCGGCGCCCTATTCATCATTTACAAGGGCAGCAGTGACACCGAAGATGCTCTGTTGACTCTGGCCGGGGTCTCCGCGTTGATCGCCGCGATGGTGCCGCAGGGTCGACCTTCGCCGCTGTGCGGCCGGGCTGATCTGCCGAAGGAATACAACGTCGAAGCCGTCATTCGGCCCAATGTGTGGGCGGTGGTCATCGCACTGCTCCTGGGTCTGGCAATAATTCTGTGGCAATCCCCGCACAACCGCACCGAGCAAACGAGAAGCCCGGGCGGGACCCTGTCGCTGGGCTTGTTTTGGTTAATCATGGCGCTCGGCCTGCTCACCTTCATCTTCGATCACACGCTATTCATAGAGCAGGCGCACGGCGTAGCCGGGTTCCTTCTGCTGTCGACGTTCATCGCCACAGTGTTCTGCACCGGATACCTCGTCAAGCGACAGGATGAGTCGAAGTCGTCGCATTTGCATCGTTATCAGCTGTTCTACCGGGGCATTGCCGTCCTTATGCTGGCGACGTTAATCGCGGTCGTCGTAGGTCATCTCATGCGCCGTGGATGGGAGCTGTGGGTCTTGGCGGTCGAGGCCCTGCTGATTTTCGAGTTCGCCATATATTGGGTGGTGCAAACCGTCGAGCTCTGGGATAAGCCTGACCGAATGGACCGCCTTCCCGAGGATGCCCAACAGCGGATCGCCGATGCGAGGACAAAGGGCGGCGGCCTGAGTGGATTCAAGTCCGGGCTGGCCGATGTAACGAAGCCGGGTGCTCCTGATCGGCTTCTGCCTTTCCTCTAGTGCGTGCCGGTTTCCGATCGGACAGACCTAGACCACCCGCCCAGGCAGTCGCCTGCTATTTCCCGCGCTCTGCCTACCCACGGGCGAACTATCCACTGACGCAACGAAATTTCGACCTGTCGGCAATTACGGCGTGATGATGCCCAAACGCCGGCGAACCAGACAACAAGCCCGCGCCCGGCGCATCGACGCCGAACGCGCGCTTAACGCCGCGCACGTCGCCGAACGCAACCAGCCGCCACCCTTTTGAGCAAGCTCAGGTACACTTCTTGATCCAGCGCCGCCGGTGGCGACGCAAAAGCCATGGTGGGTTTTCCTTTCATGTGTCAGACACACCGTAATGAGCCGCAGGGAGCTCTCGGGTGGAAACCAGAAGTGCACCTGCTGTGGTCTACGCTGTGGCTATCGCGGCGAGGCGTCGGGTTGTACTGTCCGGAACACATCGATGAGCCGGACTGACGAGGAGAATCATGAAAGCGAAGATGGACGCGATGTCGTGGATCTCCGCGACCATCGCGGTTGCGATTTGGATTTTGGTTATCTGGACGGCGGTTGCGGCGATCGTCGCACACGTTTAGTCCCTTCAACACAGGACGCCTCACCTATCGCGGTGGCTACCGGCCTAGCGCCGTAAATGCTGTCGCAGTACTACGTGGGACCGATTCGATTAGCCGATTAACTGTGCGACGGAGTCGGTGCAGTTGAATACAGACGTGAGCATTACAGCGTCGAGGGAAGGCGCGAGGCAATGTCACATCGATACAAGGTCAAGGCGTTTTTGCTGGGGCGCTGCTGTCGGGTGGCGTCGCAGTGGCCGGTTTAGGCTTGCAGCCGGTACCGCCCAAGCTCACCCCGGTTTTATGCCGCCGACGTATGGCCCGTTGGCAGACGGCGGCCCATGGACTTGGTGCCCAGGGGATCCAATGAGTGGCGTGAACTCAAGCAACCACCACGGAGGGCCGGGGCTGGATGTTCATTGGGATATGACTCGCTGCCACACCTGGTGGGGCGTGTACTGGGGGCGTGGAAACGTTGCCCCGGGTGTTTGGGATGGACCTGATCCGCCGCCGGAGGCGACGCAGAAGGCATCGCCGCCGGAGGCGACGCAGAAGCCATAGTGCGGTTTTCCTTTCATGTGCTCGGGCACACCGTGATCAGCTAGCGCCCAGTCCCGGCACGATGTCGCCGAGGTCGAAGGTCAGCGGCTGTTCGAGTTGCTCATAGGTGCACGAGCGGGGGTCGCGGTCGGGGCGCCACCGGTTGAACTGCGCGGTGTGGCGGAACCGCTGACCTTCCATGTGGTCGTAGCGGACCTCGACCACCCGCTCGGGTCGCAGCGGCACGAACGACAAATCCTTGCCGGCGTTCCAGCGGGAGAACTCGTTCTTCCGTGGCGTTCGTTCACCGGCTTCATGGGCGGCCCAGTTCCACGGGTGGCCTTCGAAACCGGTGACCAGGGGCTGCAACTCGACGAACAGCCGCCGCCGTTCGGCCATCGGAAAGGCGCCGATCACGCCGACCGAGGCGAGCTGGCCATCGTCCTGATAGAGCCCAAGCAGCAGCGAACCGATCGCGTCACCGCCCGACTTGTGTACTCGATAGCCGGCGACCACGCAGTCGGCGGTCCGCTCGTGCTTGATCTTGAACATGACGCGCTTGTCGGGCTGGTAGGTGATGGTCAGCGGCTTGGCGATGACACCGTCGAGACCGGCGCCTTCGAATTCGTCGAACCATCGCTGCGCGGTGCCGAGATCGGTCGTTGCCGGCGTGATGTGGATCGGGGGACCGCAGCCCGCCAAGGCGTCCACCAGGGCGGCACGCCGCTCGCTGAACGGTTGCCGGGTGTAGTCGTCGTCGCCCCAGGCGAGCAAGTCGTATGCGATGAAGGAGGCCGGCGTCGTCTCGGCGAGCATCCGCACCCGCGAATCGGCCGGGTGAATGCGCTGTTGCAGCGCCTCGAAATCCAGGCCGTGGTCGGTGGCGATGACAATCTCTCCGTCGATTACACAGCGCTCCGGGAACTCCGCCTTGACCGCGGCCACCAACTCGGGGAAGTAGCGCGTCATCGGTCGCTCATTGCGACTGCCCAGCTCGACCTCGTCGTGGTCGCGAAAACAGATGGACCTGAATCCGTCCCATTTCGGTTCATACGACGCGTGTGGCGGGATCGATCGCACCGACTTCGCCAGCATAGGCGACACCGGGGGCATGACAGGCAGGTCCATAGCCCGATTGTGCTGGAATCTGTCGTATGGCTGCTGCAGAAGAGCTCGACGTCGACGGCATTGCGGTGCGCCTCACCAATCCGGAAAAGGTGTACTTCCCCAAGCTGGGTGCCAACGGCACCAAGCGGCGGCTGGTCGAGTACTACCTCGCGGTGGCAAGTGGTCCGATGCTCGATTCGCTCCGCGACCGGCCCACCCATCTGCAGCGCTTTCCCGACGGGATCGACGGCGAGGAGATCTATCAGAAACGGGTTCCGCAGCACCACCCCGACTACTTACAGACGTGCCGGGTCACGTTTCCGTCGGGGCGGACCGCCGACGCGCTGAAGGTCACTCACCCCTCTGCGATCGTATGGGCGGCACAGATGGGCACCATCACACTGCACCCGTGGCAGGTGCGCTGTCCGGACACCGACCATCCTGACGAGCTGCGCATCGATCTGGATCCCCAGCCGGGCGTCGGCTTCCAACAGGCGCGTGCGGTCGCGGTTGACGTGTTACGGCCATTGCTCGACGAGCTCGGCCTGGTGGGCTACCCGAAAACTTCCGGCGGACGCGGAATCCATGTCTTCCTGCGGATCGCCACCGACTGGGATTTCATCGAGGTGCGCCGCGCGGGCATCGCGCTGGCGCGCGAAGTCGAGCGCCGAGTACCCGACGCGGTCACCACCTCGTGGTGGAAAGAGGAGCGAGGCGAGCGTATCTTCATCGACTTCAACCAGAATGCCCGGGACCGCACCATGGCGTCGGCATATTCGGTGCGGCGCAACCCAATTGCGACCGTGTCGACGCCGCTGACGTGGGACGAGCTGGCCGAGGCCGAGCCGGACGACTTTACGATCGCGACCGTGCCCGATCTGGTGAAGCACCGCGAGGACCCCTGGGCCGCAATGAATGACGCGGCCCAGTCCATTGCCCCGTTGTTGGCGATGTCCGAGGCCGACGAGGAGCGCGGGCTCGGCGACATGCCGTATCCCCCGAACTATCCGAAGATGCCGGGCGAACCGAAACGGGTGCAGCCGAGCCGGGACACGGATTCCAACCGAAGAGGCCCTCAGTGACGTCGTGCGCCCGCGCGCATTACTCGACGCTTTAGGGCAGTGGATGTCGAATTGCTTGGCAGACAGCCAGACTCGCATCGCACCTAACCAGGCCCGCCCCGGCGCGTTGAGGCGTCACGAGCACTGGCACACCCGGCCACTCCTCGTGACGCACACTCGACACGCTCAAACCGTAACGGCGGCAGACGACGCTCCCGACAATGCGACCGCATCGCCCCCCGGCCGGCCTACGGTTAGCAGGTAATGCCACCGCTGCAAGTGATGGTTATTCCAGGAATCGTGCAGCCGGAAGCCGTGGATGCGGTGAAGGCGAGGACCAAAGCGACAACTACTTTGTATTTAAGACGAGACATGTCACTCCGTTCATTGAGGTGCCAGACGTGTAATGCCCGAGACAGCGGGTATGTTACGCCGTGACATTGCGGAAAACTATAAAAGCCGCGCAAATTTCCGGGGCCTATTGAGTCGGCAGAGCCAAGGGCCGTTGGGATGGAAAATCGTCTCCCGCATAACTACTGGTCGGCAATATCCGTGAGGCGTCCGTGCAGCAGTGGCCATGGGGCGGGTCGTCGGGGAAGCGCCTGGATATGGCCGTGTCCGGTTGGGGTGCCAACTCTTGATGCGCCGCAAATGGCTTCACGAACCGGTGAAGGGCGGGTTTGCATTGACGAAATGCCGGGTGAACGGAAACGCATTCGGCCCACTCAGGCCACATTAATGCGGACGAGGGCACGGGCTCATTTCACGGAAGGCTCCCCGCACAGGAAAGATTTCCCGAACCCCGAATAGCGCGGGAAAAATGCGTCGAGCACCGCTCTGTTGCTCGAAATGCTAGTTGACGGAGCAACCGTTGACCATACGCACAGGCAAAATAATGCCCTGCACATCGGGCTGTCTCGACGTACCGGTGGAGGACGCGGGTGCTCAAGCCCCATTCGGGTTCCGAGTGCCTCATCCGGGCCAGAAGAGTCAAACTGGTCAGTGCGACCAACCCCGTCGGCCGCACCGGGAAACTAACCTGTGTTGCTATGCCGGTGGCCGTTCGTGCGCTGTGTGCGATGTTCGCTGCGTCGCTGTGGTTGGGGAATTTCGGTGTGGCTGCCGGGGGTACAGCGCATGCCGAGCCGCTGAACGCAGGACTCGGCGAAAGGGCGGTCGGCTGGGACGTCTACCGGCGATTGGATCGGTTGCCGTTTCTGGAGGCCGACGCGCAGACCTTGCAGGTGTCGAGCTTCGATCGCAGCGGCGGCGATTTCGACATCTCCACCGGCAACCGCAACGGTAGCGGTGGATGTTTGGCGTCCGGTGGTGCCGGCTGTGTGATCGCGGAGGATCGCGGTGCGGGCGAAGTTGATTCGATCTGGCTCACCCGCGACGGCGGCAATGTGCGCGCGATCGGAAAGATCCGCGTCGAGCTTGATGGGCGGACGGTAATCGACGCACCGCTGCAGTCGTTGGTCAACGGCGCGCTGGGCGCGCCATTCGTCTGGCCGCTGGTGGCCAATGCTGCGCAGTCGCCGGGGGGCGTTTACATCAAGGTACCGATGCCGTATCGCCAGTCGATGCGGATCAGCGTCGCATCGAATCTCGAGTATTACCACGTCGACTATCGCAAGTTTGCGACCGCCGACGGCGTGACCACCTTCACGCCCTCCGACCCCGCGCTCGACGTGCTCGCCACCCTTCGCGTGGCGGGCACCGCCGACCCCAAACCGCCGGAACCTACTGCCGTGCAAAAGAATCGGGTCTTCGACATTCCTGCCGGCTCGGCGCTGACAATCGCGGACGCGACCGGCGGGGGCAGCATCTCAGCGCTGCGACTTCAACTTCGAGAACCGGGCGATGAACTCCTGAGCGGGTTGCGGCTCCAGATCGAGTTCGACGGCCGAACCATGGTCGACTCCCCACTCGGCGAGTTCTTCGGCGCCGGATTGGGAACCGCCACCGTGCGATCGCTGATGTTCGCCACAATCAGACAACCCGGCGGGTCGTTGTCGCTGTCGGAATGGTGGCCGATGCCTTTCGCCCGCACTGCCCGCATCACCCTCGTCAATACGACCGACGTTCCCGTTGCGGCGATCGACTGCGATGTCGTAACGGTACCCGACCCCCAGTGGGCAGCCGCGCTGGCCAGCGGCCGAGCCGGCTACTTCACCGCCCGCTCGCACTCGGGCCCAACCACTTTCGGTCAGGACTGGCTGTTCGCCGATGAACATGGCCACGGGAAATTCGTTGGTGTCAGCCACGCCATACGTGGCCAACGGATTCGAACGTCGTTCAGTGACGATGCCCCCTACTTTCTCGAAGGGGCCGAACGCGTGTACACCGACGGTTCCGCGTCACCACAGTGGTACGGCACCGGCACTGAAGACTTGTACGAGGGCGGCTGGTACTTCAAGAACGGCACCCGCTTCAGCGACCCGCTCACCGGCCAACCCGACCAGCGCGCCGCCTCGGGCGGCTGCGCGGACTACTGCGTCGCCGTCTACCGGCTCATGCTCGCCGAAGCTATCGACTACCACTCCACGATCCGATTCGGCATTGAGCACGGCAAGCGCAACATGGTCCAACCCGATTACGGCTCAACGGCATTCCTCTACACACAGCCGAACGACACCATTGCCCCCACCGACGATGTCAACGCAGGGGACCCGGACAGCCGTGCCCCGCACGGCTATACCGACACCGACGCAGGCGATCAAATGCTGATCAGCCAGTACGAGGGCAGCGACGACCTCCGGCCCATCGTCGGGGTAGTGCGCAGCACCCACGATCCGATCACCTTCCACGTCCAAATCGGCCCCGACAACCACGGCGTCTTGCTGCGCCGCACATCGGATCAAGCAACCGGCTATCAATCAGCGGACGTTGCGGTCGACGGAATACCCGCCGGGAACTGGCTACAGCCGCGCTCCAACAACATTCACCGTTGGCTTGATGACACCTACCTGGTGCCGGCGGCTCTCACCGCAGGCAAAGCCCAGATCGCGATCACCCTCACAGTCACCCCCGACTCCCCGCCGTGGACCGCCAGCCGCTACCACGTCGCATCACTGACGGATTAGTCAGGCACTAACGGCGTCGCTCTTGGGGTCGATCAAAATCTTTGCGTGCGCTTCGGGATCGCCGAGCGCGTCGAATGCGGCTTCGACGCCCGGCAACCCGACCGTTCCGGTGATTAGCGGTGTGCCGTTGACTTTGCCGTCGGCAAGCATGTGCAGCGTGTCTCGGAACTCCAGCGGGGTGTAGCCGAGCACGAACCGCAAGTCGATCTCTTTGTTGATCGCCATCGACGGCCGGAGGTGGTCCGCGCCCATGCACACGCCGACCACGACGACTCGCGAGAACAACGGTGCGGTGGTGATGATGTCGTCGATGATGCCTGGGATGCCAACACATTCGAAGATGATCGGGTGCTTGGGTGTCGCGGCGCCGGCTGCTTCGGCGGCGCGCCAAAAATGCCACCAGGGCAGCCGTAGCCGTTGCAGCTTCTCGATCGTGCCCACTGCCAAATCAAACGCGTCGAGGATGCTTTGCAGGTGCTTGGGGCTCGCCTCGGTCGTGTAAGGCGAATCCACGGCGGGGTCGACGACGACGTCAGCTCCGCATGCGGTCGCCAGGGCGCGCCGGCCTGCCGAAAAGTCGCTTGCGATCACGGTGCGCACGCCGTGGGCCTTGAGCATGCAGATCACCGCAAGGCCGATCGGGCCGCAGCCGATCACGATGGCCACGTCGCCCTTGCCGACCTCGCCGCGCCGGACCGCGTGCCGGCCGACGGCCATCGGCTCGGTCAGCGCAGCGACCTCGGACGCCAGCCCATTCGGGACGGGAAACGCCAGCGACTGCTCGACCACGAGCCGCTCGGCGTAGGCGCCCGGCGCCATTGTCGACAGCCCGATCCCGTGCACTTCCTTGCCGCGGCGCAGCAGCGGCAGGGCAACGATCGGCGTGCCTGGCCGGGGGGCTTTACGGGTACCGGGGCCGTAATCGACCACCTCGCCGCAGAACTCGTGTCCGAAGACGACGTGCTGATCCGACCGCATGAAGGCGTGATAGCCGGATTCGGCCATCACATCGGCCAGTTCATCGCAGTGATGACGCGCGTGGAGGTCCGATCCGCAGATGCCACAGCGGATGACCTCGATCAGCAATTGCCCTTTAGCCGGCGTCGGATCCGGCTGGTCGACGACCTCGAGCTTCGCATTGGTGCACGTCACTGCTTTCATCGCGCAAGTCCTCTCGACGATCCGACGCCGATTCTGCTACGCGCGAGACGCTGCGACGCGATTACCGGGACATCACTGCCGACCGATCGCGGTACCGATCGACAACCAGCGCGCTCAGCGCCCCTGACAGACCCCCGGCCACCGCCGTAGCCGATGACCCCGACAACACGCAATAGCCGAAAGCGGCTCCGACGACGAGCAAAGCCACGTGCATGGGCGTCCAGTTCGCGATCGAGCGTAACCGGAAGGACAAACCGATGCCGAGCACCAGCGCCAGCACATGACCAAAGGCGGTGAAGTCCCCGCCCAGGGTTGTCACCAGCGCTACGCCTAGCCACCAACCGACCCAGGCCGGGCGCCAGCTGGGCGGTATCGAAGCAGTCAGCGCGCCGAGCACACATACCGCGCCGTAGCTGATCCCGACGTCGGTGGCGTGGGCAACCGAGAACGGCACCCACCCCGACTCAACGGCGACGACCAGCCCGGCCGCGACGATCAGCGTGGCGCCGACATGACCGACCGCGAATGTGACGAGCAAACCTTTGCTACACCAGATGAGTTCACCCAGCGCCAGCAAGCACACCAGTCCCGGCAGCCAGAAGCAGACGTCGTCGCCCTCGCTGACGAAGGCGCTACCGACCAAAGTGCCCCAATGACCACGCGCCAGGTTGTGCAAGTTGGTGCTCATCTGACTCACGACAACGTCGCGTGCGTGCGGGCTGATGCCCGTCAGCATCAGGGACACCGCGACCAGAATGACGGCATAGGCCGCCGTGACCCGCACCGACGCCACACCGCACCACGCGCGTGCGGCCGTCTGAGACCACATCATTCACTACCCGGTTGTTCGCCGGACCAGCCGCGGTCGCGAGCCAGCAGATCGGTGACCGTTTCCCGCCGCACCAACTCGCGAGACCGGCCGTTGCTGACCGCCACCAGCGGCGGGCGGCCGACCAGGTTGCGGCCCGAGCCCGTCGAGTGCTGATAGGCGCCGGTGCAAGCCACCGCCAGCAGGTCGCCGGGGTGGATGTCGGCGGGCAGGGCGACATCGCGGGCGATTTCTTCTCCCGCCTGGTAATGCCGGCCCACCACAGTGACGGGCGCAATGGTCGCCGGCAAATGCCGATTGGCCAGTGCCACGGGGTAATTGGTGGCGGCGGCCCGCGCTTGCGGGTCGTCTGCCAAGCTGCCGTCCACCGCGATGAAGGTGCGCCCGCTGGGCTGGCGCTTAACGGCGATCACCCGGCACAGGGTGATCCCGGCGCGTGCGGCAATAGCTCGCCCCGGCTCGATAACAAGCTGCGGGCGCGGGAACTGATGTGAGGTACAAGCGGATTCAACCGCGGCGTCGATGCCGGCCGCGAACGACCGCAGATCGAGTTCGGGGTCGCCGGACCGATGGGGGACCGCGTGTCCGCCGCCGAGATTCAGCTCGCTGAGCACAATCTGATGGCGATGACGGACTTCGGTCATCACCGCGATCATCTGCCGGATCGCTTCACCGTAGAGCGCGGCCTCGGTGACCTGCGACCCAAGTTGGCAGTGCAGTCCCACCAGGTCCAGCCACGGCTGGTCCAGGACGCGCTTGACGGCGCCGGCCGCCTGACCCCCGGCGATGGCGAAGCCAAACTTCTGGTCGATAACCTCGGTGTCCGACGCGCCGATATCCGGGATGACCCGGATCAGTGCCCGCTGACGTTGCCGCACCCGGCAGGCAAGCAGCGCGACCTCACTCGGCGAGTCGATCACCACCCGCCCGACGCCGGCGGCGACCGCGTCATGCAGCTCGCCGGCGCCTTTCGCGCCGTGCACGATGATCCGCGACGGCGAGACGCCCGCGGCCAGCGCGGTGGCCAGTTCGCCCGCCGAGCAAACTTTCACACCGGCGCCCTCCTCCGCGGCCCAGCGTGCCACGTCGACGCTCAGTAGCGCCTTACCGGCATAAACCAGCTCCGCGTCGGGCAGTGTGACGCGATAGCTACGGATGCGGGCCCGGAAGTCCTCCTCATCCACCAGGTAGGTGGGTGTGCCGAACTCAGCGGCGACGTCGGTGGCGGCCACCCCGCCGACACACAGCCGGCCCCGATCGTCGACGTGGGCACTCAGCGGCCAGACCGCGCGATCCGGGCACGGGTTCGACCCGTGCCTGCGCGACGGAAGCAGCCCGGAGAGCGTCATACCTCCACGGTGCGGGTCGGATGACGAGCGGGCCACCGTCTTAACGAAGCCTTCACACCCGCGCCGCAAATCTTCACAGATTCGGCACACCGTGGGCCTGGCTAACGACTCTTGACGAGCTCGCCACGGTGCTGTTAGACATGGGCTGCGCGATGAGTTTGGGCGATCGCCCAAAAGTGGTGGGTGGAGGCTGGCACAAATGACCGTCGCAAACGGCACGGACGTGTACTACGACCCCTACGACGTCGGCATCATCGCCGACCCCTATCCCGTTTACGCGCGGCTGCGCGAAGAGGCGCCGATCTACTACAACGAACGCTACGACTTTTGGGCCCTGTCAAGGCATTCCGACGTCGAGCAGGCGTCGGCGAACTGGCAGACCTTCTCCAATCGCCGAAGCGACATCCTGGAATTGATCCAGTCGAAATTCGAGATGCCCGGCGGCGTCATGATGTTTCAGGATCCGCCCGAGCACACGAGGTTGCGCGGCCTGATGTCGCGGGTGTTCACCCCGCGGCGAATGGCCGAGCTCGAGGACCAGATACGGCAGTACTGCGTCCGGTGTTTGGATCCGCTCGTCGGCTCGTCCGGCTTCGACATCATTGCCGAGCTGGCGTCGATGATGCCGATGCGGGTCATTGGGATGCTGTTGGGAATCCCGGAGTCCGAGCAGATCCCGGTGCGCGACGCCAACGATGCCAATTTGCGCACCAAGCCGGGCGCGCCGCTGCGGGTCGCCGAAGCCGACGCCATCGCCGACGGCCGGATATACGCCGACTACGTGGAATGGCGATCCAAGAACCCGTCGGACGATTTGATGACGACACTGCTCAACGTCGAGTTCGATGACGAACACGGCGTGCACCGAAAGCTGACGCGCAAGGAGGTACTGCATTACACGCAGGTCGTCGCGGGCGCGGGCAACGAGACCACCGGTCGGTTGATCGGCTGGCTGGCCAAGGTCCTCGCCGAGCATCCCGACCAGCGCCGCGAAGTCTGCCGGGATCGGTCACTGCTGAACCGCGCCGTCGACGAGACGCTGCGCTTCGAGCCCACCGGGCCGCACGTCGCCCGTTGGATGGCAACGGAGTTCGAGTGTTACGGCACGACCGTTCCGGCGGGCAGCGCGATGCTGCTGCTGTTCGGTGCCGCCAATCGTGACCATCGTCGCTACGCCGATCCGGGCACCTTCAACATCCATCGCGACAACATCTCGCATATCACCTTCGGAAAAGGCGTGCATTACTGCCTGGGAGCCAACCTGGCGCGACTCGAGGGCCGCGTCGCGTTGGACGAAATCCTCAACCGCTGGCCGGAATGGGACATCGACTATGACACGGCACGATTGGCCTCTACGTCGACCGTCCGGGGTTGGGAGCAACTGCGAATCATCATGGCGTGAAAAGGATTACGTCGGCATCTCGAATCGGTCGATGAATCGGTTGACCAGTGCGATGGCCTCGTCGTGACCACTCGTCGCGCCCAGTGCCTGCTCCAAGATCAGCATGCGCCCGACCGCCGCGATGACAACCGCGATCCCTGCGGGCGGGAATTCCGTTGTGTCAAGCTGATGTTCGCGCACAATAAAGTTCAGCGCGGTTATCTGCAGTTCGCGCCAGCGCTGAAACCAGCCCGCGGTCTCGACCCTGATCTCCTTGCGGTGATTGGCGAGGCTCATGAACTCCAGCAGCAGTCGAGTGTCCTTGGGCTCGATCAACGTGTCCCAGAAGGCACGCAATGGGCGGCCGGAGGCCAGCGCCTCACTTTGACGCTCGAGGTAGGCGGCGGCCCCACGGCGGAAGACGTCCAGATACAGCTCGTCCATGGTGGGGAAGTAATAGTGCACCAATGCCGGTTTGACGCCGGCTTTGGCTGCCACCCGCCGCGACGTGGCCGCGGCGTAACCCTCCTCGACCATGATCTGGATCGTTGCGTCGATCAGCCGGTCGCGAGTTTTGGAGTCTCGGACCTTGCGACGTTCCGGGGCACTCATGCTGTATGCGTCTCTCCATAAAACCTTGGGCGATCGCCCAAAGTGTAGCCGAGCGGCGATCGGGGAATTGATTGCTCACGATTCACAGGAAGGAACGCCGTGCCCCCCAATTTTCAGGACGTAATCCAGTCCAAATACCTGCTGTTGACGACGTTCACCAAGGACGGCCGCCCCAAGCCGACCGCAATCTGGGGGGTGCCCGATGGCGACAAGCTATTGGTCATCACCGACGACGGATCGTGGAAAACCAAGCGGATCAAGAACACGCCACGGGTAACCATCGCCAGGAGCGGGTCGTTGGGCAAACCGAAGAGCGATCCGGTGGAAGGTGTCGCGCGGGTGCTGCCGAAGTCGGAGACCCGGCGCGTCTATAACGCCGTGCTCAAGCGCTACTGGTACCACACTTGGTGGTTTTACGCGCACTCTATCGTTCGCGGCGGCATCGACAAGGTGCACGTCAGCCTGAAAATCGAACCCGCTGCACCCTCGGATCGCGAAAAACGCTAGGACGCCGCCACTTTGGCGGAGGCATGCTTGCGGTACGCCGGCCGCATCCCTGCGGCATCCCTGAGCTCCTCGTAGGCGTGCAGCGTGCAGCGGGCCAGTCGTGGTAGGTCGGGGAGCGCCATGGCGTTGGCGACGAAGCCAAAGTCCATGCTGTCGTGGTAGGAGGCGAGCGTGGCATTGAGGCCGATGGAAGCGGCGAGCGCGGATACGGGATAGATACCGACGAGGCGTGCGCCGTTGAGGTATCGCGGCTCCTTGGCGCCCGCCACATTCGAGATGACGAGGTTGCACGCCGGGTGCCCGATGCGATCGAGGTGCGTGTAGGAACCCAGGCCCGCCAGTGCGACGAGCGCGACCGCATAGGTCATCGCGGCGTCGCTGGACATGCGGCTCAGCTCCTTCTTGGCCGCCGCAACCGAAGTAGTCACCTGGCGGATGCGTTCCGGCATGCTCGCAGCTGGGTCCCCAAGTCTTACGAATAGCGCTGACACGCGGGTGCCGATCGTCGTGTCTTCGCCGCCGCGAAGCGATACGGGGCACATCGCGATGAGCGGGTGCGGGAACTCGATGCCGCTGTCCTGCAGGTAAGCGTGCAGGCCTCCGTCGATGACGGTGGCCGCCACATCGTTGAGGGTCGCTCCGAAATGACGACCGACCTGGCGCATCTCACCGAGCGGCAGCGTGAGCGTCGCAAAGCTTCGACCGATGTGCAGCGGGGCGTTAGTGGGCGCGTGCTCTGCGGCGAAGGGCAGGCTGCCCTCGAGATGGGACCCCAAGAGGCCGGCGAACACCTTGCGCAGCGCGCCGACCGTTACCTGGTTGATCGCCCCGGCCTGCGTGATGACCCCGTGGATCGAATTGGCGACGCGATGTGCGAGGGGAGTCGGTGGCTGCGATGGCGGTTTCGGCATCGTGAGGCCGAAGCCCGGGGTGGGGACGGCACGCTCCTCGGTTTTGCTCAAGCTCTTGTATATGCGCTTCAGGCCGGATTCGCCGTCGATGATGCAGTGATGGGTCTTCGTATAGATCGCGAACATTCGGTTCGGTACGCCGTCGATCACCCAACAGCGAAACAGCGGCCGGTCCCGATCGAGTTGCGGCTCATGCAGCTCCGCGACCAGCCGCAACAGGTCGTCGTACGAGGCTCCGGATGGGAGCGCCAGGTGCGCGATGTGGTAGTAGGGGTCCCAGCTCTCCACTTGCCGAAAATAGGGCGCACCCCGACCCACAAGTTGGGGCACATAGTTGAAGGGCGGGGCTGGCGGGCACGCCCGGAATGCCTCCACCACCTCTCGGACGATGGGCGCGCGACCCACCGGCTTTTTGAACAGCTGCAGGGCACCGACATGCGTCGTGCCGGCTGGAGACTCGATCAACAGCCACGAAAGATCCAGCGGGGGAATGGTCTTGGTCATGGCACGACTCCTATCCGAAGTTCGGGCCACCGTGGTGCTCGAAAATCCGAACCGTTACCGCGATGCTCCCTCCCGCGGACCAAGCCCACGAGGGCATTAGTGCCCCGTTATGCCAGTCGTAAGTCCCTCGGTGGAGCCGGTATAGGTAACCGCTTAGCGGTGCAGCGCCCTGAGGGCCGCGAACGTGTCGGCGACGGTCTCCTGCGGATCCCGGTAAGTGATGGCGAGATCTTGTTCGCTCGGCGAATCGTCGGACGCCGGCATCTGCGTGTAGTACTGCATCCCCGCCCAGGTGAAGGGCGTGTCGAACGGCAGCAAGCGGCTGGCCTGATCCATCACCGCCCCCGCGACCCGTAGCGCGGTGTCGGGAATTGGCACGGCGAGCATCGGGGTGTTGGCGACTTCACCGAGCATGCGCGCGAGCTCGGCAACCGGAACGCGATGGCCACCCGCGGTGTAGCGCCGCGGCCCGCGCCCGGATTCCAAGAGGGCCGCGTGTAGCGCTGCCAAGTCGCGGACGTCGACGATCAACCACGCCGCGCTTCGTCCCGGGATCGCGTGCATTTGCACGGCCGCCTTGACCCCTTCACCGGCCTCACCGAATTGGTCGCCGACGGGCGGACCCAGAACCATGCCGGGATAGGTGATGTTCACCGGCGCGCCGGCATCCTGTAGTCCGCGTGCATAGATCTCCACCTGCGCTTTGGAGGTTCCATACCCGTCGGCGCCGCCGACAACCGGGAGGTCCGCCGTCAGCGTGTCCAAGCCCGGATGGAACAGCGCGGTGAAGCTCGACACGTGCACGATGGGATCCAAGCCCAGCTCGACGGACTGACCGAGGACGTTTTGCGCGCCCTGCATGTTGGTGGTCAGCATCTCCTTGGTCTGACGCGGATCGGTGGCCACCAGCGCGGCACTGTGCACCACCGCATCGCATCCGCGCAGGGCGTCGCGCACCGCCATGCGATCGGTGATGTCGGCGACGGCGAAATCGGACACGTCGACGCCCAGCTTGGCGACCGAGGTGTGCAGCTTGGCGGGGTTGCGGACCAGAAACCGCACGCAGTGCCCCGCATCGGAAATGGCTTTGGCGGTCCACCCGCCGACAAATCCCGTACCGCCGGTGATCAGAACGCGCATGGTGCGATTCTGCAAGACGGGCGGGCCTATAGGTGACTGGAGGCGAAGTTGGCGGCTTGGCCCGTCATCCCGTTCACCGTGTAGGAGACATGTGCGACGGGGTCGTTGCCGCTACCGCACACCGCGTCACCCGCTGCGCACAACTCGAGGGTCTTGGGCTGATACAGCGGCCCGATGGCGATGGTGGGCGCGCCGTACTTCTGCAGGAACTGGTCCGATGGCGTTCCGAACAGTGTGACCGCCGCGACGTGGTTCGCTATCTCCGGCGGCATCGGCGGGGGCACCGCCGAGGCGGGAACGCCCGGCGGTACCGACGCCGAGGTGACGAAGCCGGCCACGGCCGCGCCCTGGGAGTATCCGCCGAGCACCTCTCGGGTTTTGGGGCAGTTCGCGGCCATTGATTCGATGTGGTTGCCGGCGTCACGAATGCCGTCGATAACGGTCAGCGGGAAATTGCTATTCGAAAAGTCAGTGCTGGCAGAGTAATTGACCGGATACACGCCGAGCGACCGAGCGCCGATTTGGGAGCGCAGCGCGTCGGTGAATGACTGCCCGACCCCTCCGATCCCGGGCGGCTCGCCGGATCCGCGGGCGAACACGATTTCGACGTCCGGACATGGATCGGCAGCCGCCGACGGTGCCGGCGCGCTGGATACCAGCGAACCGGCAGCCACTGCCGCCACGCCGAGCGACACCGCCAACCGGCGCGCCATTTGGACCTTGATCACCCTGTCGCTCACTTACTTCTTGAACGCATCCTTCACCTTTTCGCCGGCATCTTTCAAGCTCGACTTCGCCTGATCTGCTCGGCCTTCATCGCGGGTGTCGTGATCACCGGTCGCTTTGCCGACGGCCTCCTTCGCCCGGCCGCCCAGATCCTCGATCTTGTTCTTCAACTTGTCTTCGTTGCTCATCTGTCGTGGCTACCCGCCGGAACGAGTTCTCAAAACCCCATCTGCTGTCATGATGGACTCTGTGAGCACCGCGATTGTGGTGGCAATAGTGGTGGGGCTGCTTTTGCTGGGCATCGGCATCGTCGTCAATCAGCTGCTTCGCCTGAAGCGGTATCTGAAGGACTCGTCGACGGATTCGACGCCACGGGAAGAACCGCCACAGTGACAGTGTCGGCTCTGCTGGTGACCGATGATGGCTTGCCACGCGGTGTGTCCGGTGCTGCCGACCCGCATTTCGCGAACGTCATCAGATTGTTCTCGCAGCTGTTTCCAGGCCGCCGATTCGGCGGCGGTGCCCTCAGCGTTTACATTCACGGCGTGCCCGTCGTCGACGTGTGGACGGGGTGGTCGGATCGGGGCGGAACCCAGCGCTGGACCGCCGACACCGGCGCGATGGTGTTCTCGGCGACCAAGGGTGTCGCGTCAACGGTGATCCATCGGCTGGCCGACCGGGGCCTGCTGTCCTACGACCAGCCCGTCGCCGAATACTGGCCGAAGTTCGCCGCCAACGGCAAGGCCGAAATCACGGTCCGAGACGTGTTGCGCCACCGGTCCGGGTTGTCGCATCTGCGCGGCGTCACGTGGATGAGCAGCACCGTGTCATCTTGTGGGAGGGGCCACGGTGGCAAGGCGCAATTGATGGACCACCTCGTCATGGAGGAGCGCCTGGCAGCCGCGCCCGTCGATCACCTGCGCGGGGTGCAGGCCTACCACGCGTTGACCTACGGATGGCTGTTGTCCGGGCTGGCCCGCGCGGTGACCGGCAAAGGGATGCGTGAGCTGATCCGCCAAGAGGTCGCGCGACCGCTGGGCACCGACGGATTGCATCTGGGCCGTCCTCCGGAAGGATCGCCGACCGAGCCGGCGCAAATCCTGATACCGCAGGGCAAACTGCGGGCCCCGGTGTTCAACTTCATCGCACCGAAGGTGGCCGGTCTGCCGTTCTCCGGAGCCCTCGGTGCGATGTACTTCCCCGGTGTCATATCGCTGATCAAGGGGGAGACGCCGTTCCTCGACGGCGAGGTCCCCGCCGCCAACGGCGTGGCGACCGGCCGCGGGTTGGCGAAGATGTATGCCGCACTGGCCAATGACGGCCGCATCGACGGCAAGAAGTACTTGTCCAAGGACTTGGTGCGTGGTCTGACAGGGCAGGCCCGGCGCAAATGGCCGGACGCGAACATGGTGGTTCCCATGCCTTTTCACCTCGGCTACCACGAATCGCCGGTTCCCGGCTTACTTCGCGGGTTCGGGCACGTCGGTCTGGGCGGGACGCTCGGTTGGGCCGACCCCGAATCCGGTAGCTCCTTTGGTTTCGTGCACAACCGCCTTTTGACGCCATTGCTTTTCGACATGGGTTCCTTTGCCAGCCTTGCGCGCCCGCTGCGCAACGCCACCGAAGCCGCCCTTGATCAAGGGCCCCTTGAGGTACCGTCGCTCGGCGCGCCATACGCCAAACCGGCTCGGCGAATAGCCCTTTAAGGCTGAGCGTTCCCGCGTGTTGCGTCCTGAAAGTTGGACTGGACTAGCGGGTGGAAGTCCCGTCCCGGTAGGTACCGGAGCGCCGGGTAGCAGGCCCCGGTTCGTCGTGGAGACGCGGCGGGCTAAGCGGGGTGTCAAGAGCCTCTTCGGAGGGAGCAAGTGCGCGGGCCGTAGTGTCACCCGACACGAGTCTTGCAGCCTCGTCAAATGTACAACGGAGGAGCCGAGCCGCTCATGTCACGGCGAAGGTCTATGTCCGTCGAGCCCTGGTCCGGGGTCAGCTCGTCGGGTCCTCCCGGGGTACGGGTAGCGGCACGTGCACACAGTCCAGTCGGGATCAGGAGAGGCCCGTCTGCCCCGCCTGCGTCGGGCAAAGACCAGGGGTATAAGCCGATGGTGAAAACTCTTGGAGGGCAGCGGGAGTCCGAGGGGATCGTAGTACCGCTGATCGGCGCGAGAAACGCGCCGGGAGGGAAGGGCCCCTGCTTTGATCATGCGCGCGAAGCGGGTAAGTGTGAGGGCATGACCGGGTTTGCTCGGTCCAACTACTCCGGCGAGCCATGGCTTGCCGTAGCCGACGAGGAGCCGTTAGAAGTCTCGCCGGTGAAAGTGCGAAAACTGCAACGGGCGCTATGGGCTGCGGCCAAGCAGTCGAAGGGTCGGCGTTTCCAGGCTCTGTATGACCGTGTCTACAGGGGTGACGTCCTGTGGGAGGCGTGGGAACGGGTGCGTAAGAACAAGGGTGCGGCCGGGGTGGATCGGATCACCTTGGCTGCGGTGGAGGACTACGGCGTGGACCGCATGCTGCGTGAGTTGCGCGATGACCTTCGCACGGGTCGTTACCGTCCGGCGCCGGCG